>NZ_JBWBDM010000004.1:0-505865 GCF_056135975.1 Natrinema sp. LJW11
GGATGAGCGAGAGAACGAAGTGAACGAGCGAATCGGCTGGGGAGGGCGTGGCGATTCCGTGTTGCCACGATAGCAGGACACTTCTCTCACCGTCTATCCATCAGAACTCACTGCTCCATTCACACGTCTACTGGTCACCGAAGTCGAGACGCGCCGGCGGAGCGGTACCGATGAGAGATCGTCTCACCAACCTTAGATATCGCCGCGAAGAGTCACACCGTTTGAATCTCGAGCGACTCGAGCACCGTCCCGTCCGGTTCCCGAATCGAGCCTTCGAGCCCGCCGTCGCGCTCCTCGAGAGTGGCGAACCCCGGCCGATTCCCGCGCGGATCGGCGTGGCTGCCGGGGTTCAACAGGGTGACGTCGTCGGTTTCGACGACCGTCGGCCGGTGGCTGTGCCCGAAGACGACCACGTCGGCACCTCTCGAGCGGCCGAACATCGCGAGCCCCGTCTCGCCGCCGTCCCGTCGGTGCGTGACGGCGAACCGGACGCCGCCCGCCTCGACGACGCGGGCCGTCGGCAGTCGATCGCACACCGCCGGCTCGTCGGCGTTTCCGTGGACGGCGAACAGCTGGTTGCATTCGTCCTGAAAGGCCTCGAGTGCAACCTCGCTCGTGAAATCACCCGCGTGGAGGACGACGTCCGCGTCTCGCACGGCGGTCAGGGCCTCGCCCTCGAGTTCGTGGCCGCGGCGGCTGTGCGTGTCCGAGAGGATCGCGATCATGGCCGCGCTTCGGTCGCCGCTGACAGGTCCCTTTCGGATGCGACCGATCGGACCGTCCCGATCGCGCGCAGAGACGGTGCTACCGCACGTGGTAGCGAGGCACAACCGGCTCTAGAACGGCTTACACTTTTAGGCCCTCTCTCCGTAGTCGTCGCCGATGGCCAGTAGCACCTCCGTCGTGCTCGCCGCACTGTTCGCGAACGGCGCGATCGCGATTCTGAAGTTCGGCGGATATCTGTTGACCGGGAGTCCCGCGATGCTGTCGGAGACGTATCACTCGATCTCGGACACGGGTAACCAGATCTTCCTGCTGGTCGGAATCAAGTACGGCGCGCAGGAAGCCAATCGGTCTCACCCGTTCGGCCACGGCAAAGCGCAGTTCTTCTACAGCCTCTTAGTGAGCGTCATGCTCTTCGGCATCGCCGGCTGGGAGAGCGCCAGACACGGTTACAGCGCGCTGCAGGAGGGCGGGGTCCACCGGGCCAGCGAGGACGTCACACTGCTCGGAGCGACGTTCGATCCGGTCTACGTCAACTACGCCGTGTTGCTCGGCGCGATCGCCTTCGAGTCCTACGCGCTCTGGAAGGCCTATCAGGGAATGAGCCGCCAGATGGACGAGTACGGCTGGTCGAGCTTCCGCGAGGCGTTCAGCAAGACCAGCGACGTGACGACGCTGACCGCGCTCACCGAGGACACCATCGCGCTCTCCGGTGCGGGGATCGCCCTCTTCGGGATCTACCTCACTCGAACCACCGGCAATCCGATGTACGACGCCGGCGCGGCGCTCGTCATCGGGATCATGCTCATGGGCTTCGCCGTCGCGCTCGCCTGGGAGAACAAGCGGCTCATCATCGGCGAGAGTCTCTCGAAAGACGCCGAGGACGACCTCCGACGGATCGTCGCCGACTGGGACGGCGTGACCGAACTGGTCGATCTTCGGACGGTCTACTTCGGTGCCGAGGAACTGCTCGTCACCGCCGACGTTGCGTTCGAGCCCGATCTCGACACCGAAACGATCGAACAGCGCATCACCCAAATCGAGCTAGCCCTGATGGATCACGACAATCAGGTGCAGAAAGTCTACATCGAACCCGAAACCTGACCGAAATCTGATCGAAACCTGACCGGTCACGTATCTCTCGGTCGTGCTATGCAGTCGATTCAGCGGTCGCGTCGTCCCTATCGTCGTAGCCCGCCACCACCGTCGATCCCGGCGGCCGATCGTTCAACACCGCCGTGACCGTCGTTTCCTCCAAGTCCACCGTCGACTCGAGAGGGTCCCACCCATCGTCGGTTTCGACGGCGACCGCGACGTCGGTCGGACTCGCACCGGGGGGCAGTCTCGAGGGGTCGTAGACGAGCGCGATCCGGACGGCTTCGACCGCTTTCAGTCCGTCGAGGGCCACGAGATCGACGGGATCGGCGAGCGCGTCCACCGGCGGCTCGCGCCCGCTCTTCTCGAGGCCGAACTCGTCGGGGACGACGCCCGCGACGAGGGCGACGCTGGCACCCGCGCTCTCGAGCGTGTAGTCGTTGACGCTACTGGCATCGTATCCGGGAATCGCCATACCGGGGGCAGGCACTCGAGACACATGGCCCTGTACCGCGCGTTCGCCGGCCGGTGGTCGCGCGAGCCGCACGCGATCGCCGGGGTTGTTTAAAGGAGCCGATCGAATCGAGACGAATCCTTTTATCGAAGCGCGAACCTATCACGTACTGTGTCCGAGACCGGGTACATGCGCTTTTTCCCGTACGATCGGCCGTACGAGAATCAGCGCGAGGCGATGGACCGCATCCACAACACCCTGGGGCGGGGGCAAAACGTCCTCTTCGAGGGTGCCTGCGGGACCGGCAAGACGCTCTCGTCGCTCGTGCCGGCCCTCGAGGTGGCCCGCGAGCAAGATAAGACGGTCGTCATCACGACGAACGTCCACCAGCAGATGCGCCAGTTCGTCGCCGAAGCCCGCGCGATAACGCGCGAAGAGCAGATTCGCGCCGTCGTGTTCAAAGGGAAATCGTCGATGTGCCACATCGACGTCGGCTACGAGGAGTGTCAGGCCCTGCGGGACAACACCCGCGCCGTCGTCGACACCGAACGCGACCGCGAGCAACTCGAGCGCCGCCAGCGCGAGTTGCTCGCCGAAAGCCAAGACGGCGACGGGTCGGCGGCAGACGCCCGCAGCGCCGTCATGGACGAACTCGCGGACATCGAGGAGCGACTCGACGACCTCGAGGACCAGAACGTCTGTGACTACTACCGGAACAACCTGACCGAAGACACGGACGACTTCTTCGGCTGGCTCTTCGAGGACGTTCGCACCCCCGACGAAATTTACGAACACGCCGAACAACAGCAGTTTTGCGGCTACGAACTGTTGAAGGAGGGGATCGAGGGCGTCGATCTGGTCGTCTGTAACTACCACCACCTGCTGGACTCGACCATTCGCGAGCAGTTCTTCCGCTGGCTGGGCCGCGATCCCGAGGACGTGATCGCCGTCTTCGACGAGGCGCACAACGTCGAGGACGCCGCCCGCGAGCACGCCACCCGGACCTGCTCCGAACGGACGTTCGACTCCGCGCTGGACGAGTTGGCCGACGCCGACGACCCGCGCTCGGAAGACGCCGCGAACGTCCTCTCGGCCTTCCACCGCGCGCTCGTCGAGACCTACGAGGACTCCTTCGGCTTCGGCGACCGCGAGGGGATCGGCGAGAACTGGGAGGACGTCCCTATCGCCAACGAGGACCGCAAGGACGACCTCACCCTCGAGTTCCTCCAGCGCTACTCCGGGCGGGGAATCGACGAGGACCTCGAGGCCGCGACGAAACTCGGCCAGGAACTCGACGAGCAGTACGAGGAGGCCTACCGCGAGGGGGAAACGGCCACGCGCACGGAGTGTCAGACGCTGGGGGCCGCGGCCTTCGTCAGCGCGTGGATGGCGGAGAGTTCGGCGGAGGGCCTCTACCCGGTCGTCTCCGTCACCCGCGACGCCGGCACGGACGAGGTCTACGGCCGCGCGGAACTGTACTCCTGTCTCCCGCGGCAGGTGACCGGCCAGCTATTCGACGAGATCCACGCGACCGTCCTGATGAGCGCGACCCTCCAGCCGTTCGACGTCACCGAGAACGTGCTGGGCCTCGAGGACGCGGTGACGATGGCCTACGGGCTGCAGTTCCCCGAGGCGAACCGTCGAACGTACGCCGTCGAGACGCCGCCGCTGTTCTCCTCGGATCGCGACGACCCCGCGGTCCAGGAGACGGTAACGGAGACGATCCACGACGCCGTCCGGATGACCCCCGGTAACACGCTCGCCTTCTTCCCCAACTACGGCGAGGCGGGCCGGTACGCCGACCGGCTCGAACGCCGCAGCGATCGGACGGTCTACCTGGACGAGCCCGGGGAGTCCGTCGAGGAACTCCGAACGCAGTTCGTCGCGAACGACGACGCGGTGCTCTGTACCTCGCTGTGGGGGACCCTCGCGGAGGGGGTGAGCTTCGACGGCGACGACGCCAACACGGTACTGGTCGTCGGCGTTCCCTACCCGCACCTGGACGATCGGGCCGAGGCGGTCCAGGAGGCCTACGACGTGGCCTTCGACGGCACCGACACGGGCTGGCGCTACGCCGTCGAGATTCCGACGGTCCGCAAGACCAGACAGGCGCTCGGCCGCGTCATCCGTTCGCCGGAGGAGGTCGGCGTCCGCGCGCTGCTCGATCGGCGCTACTCGCGCTCGGCGAAGTCCGATCTGGGCAAGTACAGCGTCAACGGCACCTTCCCGCACGAGGAACGCGAGGAACTGATCGACATCGGCCCGGAGAAGCTCAAGTTCGCGATGCGCAACTTCTACGGCGACCACGAGGCGTACGACGGCGCGCCGCCGGCGCCCTGACCCTCTCGAGTCAGGCGGGGAGCGAGATCCGACTCACCGGCAGCTTGTAGGTTCCGTCCCAGAACTCGAGCGCGCTGACCGTCCACCGGATCGGCTCGATCTCGCGGTCGGCCAGCCGCTTCGCGGTCTCGAGGTCGCCGCCGCGGGCGAGCGTCACGTGCGGGACGTAGTCGCGTCCCTCGAGTCCCTCGACCGTCTCGAAGGCGTCGGTGAGGTCGGCGTGGATCCCCTCGAGGCCCGGACTCTCGACGGCCAGATAGACGACCGGTGCCGACCCCAGCGGCGGGTCCGCAAAGTAGTCGACGCCCGTGATTTCGGCTTCGACGGCGGGTGCGCCCTCGAGCGCGCGGTGGGCGCGGTGCTGGAGCTGTGCGACGTGGTCGGCCTCGCCGAGGCGCTTGAGAAGACACGAGTGGTCCTCGCGGACGGTCTCGAATCCGATCAGATCGGGGTGAAGCCGGTTCGCGAGTTGGCGGACGCGGCCGGGGACCGGGACGTTGACGCTGTACACTTCGGTGGATAATGGGTCGAGACGGCTATCAGTCTGGTGGTCTCGCGGGCTCCAACGGCCGTGTCGCGTCCGCGTTAGATCCGATCGAGCAACCAGAGGACGATCATCACGGCGATCGCGAGTTGGACGACGAGGACGAACGGGCCGAGTAGCCCCGCGATACTACTGATCACCGCCCCGACGATCTCGAGGACGAGCAGTACGGCCACCAGCGCGAGGACGATCTTCAGCAGCGTTTCGACGTCGAGTTCGCCGCGCGAGTCGATCATACACTCACGTACGGCTGACTGTGTGAAAAACCATCGCTCCCGCGGTCGGAAAGACCTATTTAGACGGCCACGGCATGTTCCCATAATGGACGTGAGGGGGCTACGGGCCCTGATTTGCGTGCTCGTGGTGGTGGCGTGTTCGCTCGCGCTCGTCTCGGTCCCGTCCGCTGTGGCGGCTGACGCCGGGGCACAGCGAGCGGCGCTACAGGACGGACCGGACGACGACGAGACGGACTCGAACGAGAGCGTGCAACTCGAGGACGCCGATCGGATCCACATCGACGTCTTCATCGCCGAGAACGGCTCGGCGCGGGTGATCGCCGACTACCAGTTCGATCTCTACGGCGAGAACAGTTCCGCGGCGGAGTGGGAATCCCTGCGCGGGAACGTTTCGAATAATACGGAGTGGTACGTCGAGGAGGAGCGAGACAGTTGGAACGACACACTCGAGAAGGGAGAAAACCAGACGAGCCGGGAGATGAACATTTCTGGCACGTCCGTCACCACGGAGGAGGACGCGCAACCGCGGGAGATCGGCCACGCGAAAGTCTCCTTCGAGTGGGCGGACTTCGCGCTCGTCGAGATGACCCGAATCAAGGCGGGCACCGCGCTGTCGGGATTCACGCTCGATGACGGAACGACGTTGCAGTTCCACTGGCCGGACGGGTACACCGTCTACGAGAGCGAGGGCGAGCCCCAGATCGATCCGTCACCGAGCGAGCTGGCGGAGGAATCCGTCTCGTGGCGCGGCGAGGAAACCTCGTTTACCGACGACCAGCCCCGGATCGAACTCGCCAAGAACAGCGACTCGAACTCGAGCGCGGAGCAGAGCCCCTCCGACGAGGGACCGGCGATGCCGTGGGTGATCGTCCTCCTCGCGCTCGCGTTGCTGGCAACCGTCGGCGTCGTCGGCTGGTTGGTCGGGCGAAACCGTCCCAGCGGCGGCGGGGGGACCGACGGCGGCTCCGACACGGCGTGGCGGACCGACGGCTCGACCGACGTCGACTCGAGCCCGTCCGCTGATCCGCCGGCGGACGGTCCCCCGCCGGAACTGCTGAGCAACGAGGAACGGGTCCTGCGCCTGCTCAAACAACGCGGCGGGCGAGTGAAACAACAGGAGGTCGTCTCGGAACTGGACTGGACCGAAGCCAAGACGAGCCAGGTCGTCGGCGACCTGCGCGAGAACGACGATATCGACGTGTTCCGGATCGGCCGGGAGAACGTGCTGGCGCTGCCCGAGGACGAGTAGCGGCCGTAGCCGACCCGTTTGTAGTAGCCGCTGAAACGGTTTCCGTACCGATCGCAGCGCCGTCGTTCGATCCGGTTCGCAGTGACGGTCAGCGGCTACCGTACTGTCCTCTCATTCGCCTCGAGATCGGCCGTGTGCCGTCGCGCTGACCGTCGGGAGCGCGATGTAGTAGGATTTAAGTCGATGCATCTGCAGTGTTCGACCAATGAGCCACTCCGTCGGCACGGCGCTCGCCGTTCCCGGTACCGACGGGACCCTCGCTCGGCGGCGACCGCGACGGGCCTTTTGAGCCCATTCTTTATTTCACCCCACGTCCCCGGATCGTTCCACCGTTCCCGAAACTGCAGAATTTTCGGTTAGCAGTGCTTCTACCGTTTATTTTCGTAATTGAAACCAACGGGCTTAAGTCCGTCCTGTGGGTTTACTCGAGTACCATATGACCCGCGTGGCACTTGCGTTTTCGGGCGGCCTGGACACGACTGTCTGTGTCCCGCTGCTCGAGGAAGAATACGGATACGATGACGTGATCGGCGTCACGGTCGACGTCGGCCAGCCGGCCGAAGAGTTCGACGAAGCCGAAGAAACCGCCGAGGCGCTCGGCCTGGACCACTACGTCGTCGACGCGCGAGCGGAATTCGCGCAACTCTGTCTCGAGAGCGTTCGCGCGAACGCGACCTATCAGGGCTACCCGCTGGGAACGGCGCTCGCCCGTCCGGTGATCGCGGAGGCGATCCTCGAGGTCGCGGAGGAACAGAACTGTACCGGCATCGCCCACGGCTGTACGGGCAAAGGTAACGACCAACTGCGCTTCGAGGCCGTCTGGCGCAGCTCGGACCTCGAAGTCATCGCCCCCGTGCGCGAACTCGGGCTCACCCGCGAGTGGGAGCAGGAGTACGCCGCCGAGCGCGACCTGCCCGTCGAGGGCGGCAGCGGCGGCGACTGGTCGATCGACACCAACATCTGGAGCCGTTCGGTCGAGGGCGACGACCTCGAGGACCCCAACTACGTCCCGCCGCGGGACATCTACGAGTGGACTGACGAGCCCGGCAGCGAGACCGAGGAGATCGAGATCACCTTCGAGCAGGGCTACCCCGTCGCCGTCGACGGCGAGGAGCACGAGCCGGTCGCACTCATCGAATCCCTGAACGAACTCGCCGGGAGCTACGGCGTCGGCCGCACCGACACGATGGAAGACCGCATGCTCGGGCTGAAGGTTCGCGAGAACTACGAGCATCCGGCGGCGACGACGCTGCTCAACGCCCACGAGGCCCTCGAGGGGCTCGTCCTCACCCAGGAGGAGCGCCAGTTCAAGAAACAGATCGACCAGCAGTGGTCCCAGAAGGGGTACGAGGGCCTGATCGACGCGCCGCTCGTGAGCGCGCTCGAGGGCTTCATCGCCGAGACCCAAACGCGCGTGACGGGGACCGTCACGATCCGCTTCGAGGGCGGCCAGGCCCGTCCGGTCGCTCGCGACAGCAAATTCGCGGCTTACTCCGCGGAACACGCCTCCTTCGACACCGAGACGGTCGGCAAGATCAAACAGGAGGACGCCACCGGCGTCGCGAAGTACCACGGCTTCCAGCGCCGCCTCGCGAACGAGGCGATCGCGGCCAACGCCGAGGACATCGAGAAGCCGGAACTCGCGACCGACGGAAGCGGAGACGACGAGTAATCATGACCGAGGAGAGCGCTCACGACGGGGCCGAATTCGAGTCGGAGATCGCTACCGACGGCGGTTCCGACGACGAGGGGGTCGTCCGCCGGGACCGCTTCAGCGGCGGCCCCGCCCGGAGCTTCCTCTCCTCGCTCGCGGCGGACGAACGCATCTTCGCGGCCGACCTCGAGGTCGACCGCGCGCACACGGTCATGCTCGCCGAGCAGGGCATCATCGCGGACGACGTGGCCGGACAAATTTTGACCGCGCTGGACGCGGTCGAGGTCGACGGCCACGATTCGCTGCCCGACGGCGAGGACGTCCACGAAGCGATCGAGACGGCCGTCATCGAGCGCATCGGCGCTGACGGCGGGAAGATGCACACCGCGCGCTCGCGCAACGACGAGGTCGCGGCCTGCATCCGCTATCGCCTGCGCGAGGACGTCCTCGAGGCGATCGAGACGACGCTCGCGCTGCGCGAATCGCTGGTCGAGGTCGCGGCGGAGCACACCGAGACGATCATGCCCGGCTACACCCACCTCCAGCCCGCCCAGCCGACCACGGTGGCCCACTGGGCGCTGGCCTACGAGGGTGCGGTTCGTCGCGACACCGAACGCTTGCTCGAGGCCTACGGCCGAATCAACGAGTCGCCGCTGGGCGGAGCCGCGTTCGCGGGGACGACGTTCGACATCGACCGCGAGCGCACGGCTGCACTGCTCGGATTCGAGCACGTCGTCGAGAACTCGATGGACGCCGCCTCGAGCCGGGACTTCCTGCTCGAGACGGTGCAGGCGCTGTCGACGCACGCGACGACGCTGTCGGGACTCGCGGAGGACGTGATCATCTTCGCGAACCGCGGCTTCGTCGACCTGGCGGACGACTACTCCTCGACGTCGTCGATCATGCCCCAGAAGAAGAACCCGGACACGCTCGAACTCGTCCGCGCGGTCGCGGGCGACGCGGCCGGCGGCGTCCAGGGGTTGACGACGACGCTGAAGGGGCTGGCGCGCGCGTACAATCGCGACCTCCAGCGGGCGACGACCCACGCGTGGGAGACCGTCGACGCCGTGACGGAAGCCAGCGAGGTCGCGGCCGGTGCGGTCGCGACGGCGGACTGGAACGAGGAGACGCTGGCCGCGGAAGCCGGCGAGGGCTTCTCGACGGCGACCGGCGTCGCGGACCTGCTCGCGGCGAACGGACTGCCGTTCCGGACCGCACACGAGCTGGTCGCCGTCGCTGCCGAAAACGGGGCCGATTACGACGCCCTCGAGGCCGCCGCGCAGGAAGTGCTCGGCGAGTCGCTCGAGGCCCACGTCGACCCCGCTGCCGTCGAGGACGCGCTCGACCCCGTCGAGAGCGTCGCGAGCCGCGACTCGCGGGGTGGTCCCGCGCCCGAGGCGGTCGCACCCCAGCTCGAGTCGGCCCGCGAGGCGCTCGCGGCCGACGAGGAGACGCTCGCGGACGCGGCCGACGCGATCGAGGCGGCCCACGAAGCGCTCCGTTCGGAGGTGAACGGCTATGTCTGAGGCGGTCGCTCGAGCGAGACGGGGCGGTCGCCCCCCGAAATCGCGGGCCGTCGCTCGACCGGGTCGGCGACGGTCCCCGCGGGGGGACAAGTTGCCTACTTCATGATATGTCAAAGTAAACCTGCGGTAACGTAGCCCCCACGGACCGATAGAGTGGCGTGCAGTTAGTATAATTTTGCTGTTAAGTTCGAAGGCTTTAAGGGATCCCGGCCCCCACGTGCGAGTACAATGACCGAATGCGTCGAGTGTGGGGCCGAGGTGTCCCTGCACGACGATCTGGAAGTCGGAGAGATTGTCGACTGCACGACCTGTGGAGCCGAACTCGAAGTCGTCGACACGGAGCCGCCAGTCCTCGAGCGGGCCCCCGAGCTCGAAGAGGACTGGGGTGAGTGACCTTGCAGACGGGCGCGACTTCGCCGTCCGCTGCTCGCCCGGTTCGCGGAGCGCGTAGCGCTGCCACCCGTACGCAGAGGTGTCTCGCGTGAACGTCGGCATACTCTACTCGCGGATTCGCAAAGACGAGAAACTCCTGCTCAGCGAACTTCGCGAGCGCGACCACGAGGTCACGAAGATCGACGTTCGCAAGCAGACCTTCGACATCTCCGAGGCCCCCGCGGCGTTCGACGGCCTCGACATCGTCGTCGACCGCTGTCTCGCCACGAGCCGGAGCCTGTACGCAACGCAGTTCTTCGAAGCGTACGGGATCCCCGTGGTCAACAGCCACGAGACCGCGGACATCTGCGCCGACAAGGTGAAAAACAGCCTCGCGCTCGAGAAGGCGGGCGTGCCCACGCCCGCGACGAAAGTCGCCTTCACGAAGGAGACGGCCATGGAGGCCATCGAGGACTTCGGCTACCCCTGCGTCCTCAAACCCGTCGTGGGTTCGTGGGGTCGGCTGATGGCCAAGATCGACTCCGAGTCGGCCGCCGAGGCCATCCTCGAGCACAAGGCCACGCTGGGCCACTACGAGCACAAGGTGTTCTACGTCCAGGAGTTCGTCGAGAAACCCGGCCGCGATATTCGCGTGGTCGCGATCGACGGCGAACCGATCGCGGCGATGGTTCGCTCCTCGGATCACTGGATCACCAACGCGGCGAAAGGTGCCGAGGTCGATCCGTTCGACGTCGACGACGAAGCGCGCGAACTCGTCGAGACGGCGAGCGACGCCGTCGGCGGCGGCCTGCTCGGCGTCGACCTCATGGAAACCGGTGACTCCTATACGGTCCACGAGGTCAACCACACGGTCGAGTTCAAGGCCCTCGACGGGGCCGTCGAGACCGATATTGCGGGAACCGTCGTCGACTGGCTCGAGGCGAAAGCCGACGCCGCGGCCGACGAGGAACTCGAGGTGAGCGCCTGATGGCGGTCGGCACCGAGACCGGCGCGGACGAAAACGCCGAGGCGGTCACCGCGAGCGTCATCGGCGGCTCCGGATTCACGGGCGGCGAGCTCCTGCGATTGCTCGCCGGCCATCCGAACTTCGAGATTACGGAGGTCACGAGCCGCTCGAAGGCCGGCAAGAGCGTGGGCTCCGTCCATCCGCCGCTGCGCGGCTCGGACCTGCGCTTTACCGAGCCAGACGACCTCGAGTCCGTCGACGTGCTGTTCGCGGCGACGCCACACGGCGTCTCCATGGGCCGGATCGACGATTTTTTCGACATTGCGGACACCGTCGTCGACCTTTCGGCGGACTTCCGCCTCGAGAGCGAGGCCCAGTACGAGGAGTGGTACGACGGCCACGAGGCACCCGAGTACCTCGAGAAGGCCGAATACGCGCTCCCCGAGATCAATCGCGAGAACCTCGAGGGGGCGGACCTCATCGCGGGCGGGGGCTGTAACGCCACCGCGACCATTTTGGGCCTCTACCCGCTGTTCGAACACGGCATTCTCGAGGGCGGCGAGCAGATCGTCGTCGACGTGAAGGTCGGCTCCTCCGAAGGGGGAGCCGGCGGCGGCGAGGCCTCGAGCCACCCCGAGCGCTCGGGCGTCGTCCGCCCCTACGCGCCGACGGGCCACCGCCACGAGGCCGAGATCGAGCAGTTCCTCGACACCTCGGTCGCCTTCACCTGCCACGCCGTGGACATGATCCGCGGCGCGAGCGCGACGAACCACGTCTTCCCGTCGGGGCCGGTCTCGAAGGGCGACCTCTGGCAGGCCTACCGCGGCTGCTACGAGGACGAGCCGTTCGTCCGCATGGCCGCCGGCGGCTCCGGCGTCTACCGCTACCCCGAACCGAAGGCCGTCGCCGGGACGAACCTGGCCGAGGTCGGCTTCGAACTCGACCCCTCGAACGAGCGCATCGTCGTCTTCTCGGCGATCGACAACATGATGAAAGGCTCCGCGGGCCAGGCGGTCCACGCCGCTAACGTCGCGCTGGGCTTAGAGGAGACGGCCGGACTCGAGTTTACGGGGCTCCACCCCGTGGGGGCACCCTGATGACCACGGTCGTCAAGATCGGCGGCGCTCGAGCCGTCGATCCCGAAGGCGCACTCGCCGATGTCGCTTCGCTCGTCGAGGACGGCGAAGACGTCGTCCTCACGCACGGCGGTTCGACCGCCGTCGACGAGACGCTCGAGGAACTCGGCGAGGAACCGACCTACGTCGAGACCCCCGGCGGCGTCGTCGGCCGATTCACCGACGAACGCACTATGGACGTCTTCAAGATGGTCATGCCCGGCAAGCTCAACACCGATCTGGTGGAGAGCCTGCACAACGAGGGCGTCGACGCGATCGGCCTCTCGGGCACCGACGGCAAACTGCTCGAGGGCAAGCGCAAGTCCGCCGTCCGCGTCAAAGAGGACGGCAAGAAGAAGATCAAGCGCGGCGACCACTCGGGGACGATCGAATCGGTCAACGCCGACCTGCTCGAGACGGTGCTCGCAGGCGGCTACACGCCCGTCGTCTCCGTCCCGGTGCTCGGCCGGGAGAAGGAGGGCGGCTACACCGCGGTCAACGCCGACGCCGACCGCGCAGCGGCCGCGATCGCCGGCGCGCTCGAGGCCGACCTCGTGGTGCTGACTGACGTGTCGGGGATCTACGAGGATCCCGACGACGAGTCGACCAAGATCGATTCGGCGTCGACCCCCGAAGAGTTCGCGGCCGTCAAGGACGCTGCGGAAGGGTTCATGACGAAGAAAGTCATGGCCGCCGAGGAGGCCCTCGCGGGCGGCGCGGCCTCGGTGATCGTCGCGACGGCCAACGCCGACGAACCGATCAGTAGCGCGCTCGCGGGCGAGGGGACGACCCTCGAGTCCGGCGCGCTCGCGGACGAAGCCGACGCGGAAACGGAGGCAGCAAAATGAGTGACCTCGACTTCATCTCCGGCGGTAAGCCGATCAGTATCGAGAGCGGCGAGGGGCCGTATCTCCACGCCACCGACGGCACGGAATACGTCGACGCCGGCGCGAGTTTCGCGTGCACGCCGCTGGGACACTCCCATCCCGCGGTCGTCGACGCGGTACAGGAGCAAGTCGGCGAGCTGACGTTCGTCGACTCCTCGTATCCCGTACAGGCTCGCGAGGACGCCTACGCCTCGTTCGTCGCATCGACGCCGGACGAACTGGAGAGTGCCTGGTTCTGTAACTCCGGGACGGAGGCCAACGAGGCCGCGCTGAAGTTCGCCCGGTCCGCCACGGGGAACTCGAAGATCGTCGCCGCGACCCGCTCGTTCCACGGGCGGACGATGGGGGCGCTCGCGGCCACGTGGAAGGACAAGTACAAGGAGCCCTACGAGCCGCTGGCCGGCGACATGGAGTTCGTCCCCTACGGTGACGGCGAGGAACTCGCGGCCGCCGTCAGCGACGAGACCGCGGCCGTCATCCTCGAGCCCATTCAGGGAGAGGGGGGGATCAACGTCCCGCCCGCGGGCTACCTCGAGACCGCCCGCGAACTCACGGCAGACGCTGGCGCGGCGCTCATCCTCGACGAGGTCCAGACCGGCATGGGCCGCACGGGCCGGATGTGGGCCTGCCAGAACGCGGGCGTCACCCCCGACGTGCTCACGACGGCGAAGGGATTGGGCAACGGCCTGCCCGTCGGCGCGGTCGCGGTCCGCGATTGGATCGCCGACGGCGCGGCCTCGCACAACGCCACGTTCAGCGGCGGCCCCGTCGTCGCCGCGGCGGTCCACGCGACCGTCTCGACGCTGGTCGAAGAGGAGCGGCCCGCCCACGCCGCCGAGGTCGGCGACTATCTCGTCACCGAACTCGAGGCGGCACTGGGCGACGAGATCCGCGAGGTCCGCGGCGAGGGACTGCTCGTCGGCATCGAGTTGAAACGCGGCGCGAACCGCGTCGCCCGCGATCTAGCGATGAACCAGCAGGTACTGGCGCTGCCCGCGGGTCGAACCGTGTTGCGCCTGCTACCGCCGCTCGTAATCGACGAGGCGGAGGCGGACCAACTCGTGGACGCGCTGACCGCGGTCGTCGCATCAGACACCGACTCATAATCATGAACGCGAGCTCGAGCGAATCGGCGGACGTGACCGCGGCGGCTGCCCGGGAGCTGTTGATCGATCTCGTTTCGATTCCCTCGCCCACCCGCGAGGAACGGGAGGCGGCCAAGCGCCTCGTGGACTTCTTCGAGGCCCACGACCGAGAGGTCTGGATCGACGCGGTCGGGAACGTCCGCGCCCCGGCGGACGACGCCGTACTGTTGACCTCGCACATCGACACCGTCCCGGGGGACATCCCCGTCGAGGTCGAGGAGACCGGCGACGACGAGATCCTCTGGGGCCGCGGCAGCGTCGACGCGACGGGACCGCTTGCAGCGATGGCGGCCGCCGCCGTCCGCACCGGCGTCTCCTTCGTCGGCGTCGTCGGCGAGGAGATCGACTCGAAGGGGTCGCGTTACCTGGTCGACGACCGCGAGGAGCCGCCGCAGGCCGTCGTCAACGGCGAGCCCTCCGGCGCCGACGGGATCACGCTGGGATATCGCGGACTGATCGCCGGCACGTACGTCGCGACCAGCGAGTCCGGGCACACCTCCCGGCCGGACCCGAACGCGATCCAACACGCCGTCCGCTGGTGGTCGGCCGTCGAGGACCGCTTCGAAGGCGACGAGTACGAACCGGTCTTCGAGCAGGTGACGACCAAGCCGGTCGACATCGAAGGCGGCGTCAGCGAGGACGGCCTCTCCGTCGAGGCGACGATGGACGTCCAGTTGCGCGTGCCGCCGGCCCTCGACGTCGGAACCGTCCGCGAAGCCGCGGAAGCCGAACTCGAGGTCGGGACCGTGACCTGGAAGGACAAGGTTCCGCCGGTGATGATGAGTTCGCGAACGGAAGTCGCACGAGCGTTTCGCGTCGCGATCCGGAAGGAAGGCGGCGATCCCCGCCTGGTGCGAAAGACCGGAACGAGCGACATGAACATCTACGCCGGGGCCTGGGACTGTCCGATGGTCACCTACGGGCCGGGCAACTCGGACCTCGATCACGCGCCCGACGAACGGCTTCCACTGTCGGAGTTCGACCAGTCGGTATCGGTTCTCGAGCGCGTCGCGCGGACGCTCAGTGAGCAATAGAATGTTCAGACGAGCTATCAGATCATGACAACAGCAACGAACGAGACGCAGCCGAGGCACTTCCTCGACGTCGACGATCTCTCCGAGGAGGAACTGTTCGCGGTTCTCGACAGAGCCGCCGAGTACAAACGCGCGGTCGAAACCGGCGAGGACCACGCGGACCTGTCCGGACGGACCCTGGGGATGCTCTTCCAGAAGGCGAGCACCCGTACCCGAGTCTCCTTCGAGACGGGCATGACCCAACTCGGCGGGCACGCGATCTTCCTCGGAGAAGACGACATCCAGCTCGGGCGGGGCGAACCGCTGAAAGATACCTCGCGTGCGCTCTCGCGGTACGTCGACGCCGTGATGGCTCGCGTCTTCAAACACGAGAACATCGAAGTGCTCGCGGAGTACTCCTCGGTTCCGATCGTCAACGGGCTCACGGATGACGCCCATCCGTGTCAGACGCTCGCGGATCTGCTGACGGTCCGCGAACACGAGGACGGCTTCGAGGACGTCTCCGCGGCCTGGATCGGCGACGGCAACAACGTCGCCCAGTCGTTCGCGCTCGGCTGTGCGCTGACGGACGTCGATCTGACGATCGCGACGCCCGAAGGCTACGAGGTCGACGACCCCGTCCTCGAGCGGGCCCGCGACCTCGGCGGCGATCCGACGACCACGACCGATCCCGTCGAGGCGGTCACCGACGCCGACATCATCTATACGGACGTCTGGATCAGCATGGGCCAGGAGGACGAACGCGACGTCCGCATGGACGATTTCGCGGGCTTTCAGGTCAGTTCGGACCTCCTCGAGCACGCCCCCGAGGCGTCGGTCATGCACTGTCTCCCGGCCCACCGCGGCGAGGAGATCACCGACGACGTCATCGAAGGCGAGCGCTCGATCGTCTTCGATCAGGCCGAAAACCGACTCCACGCCCAGAAGGCGTTGTTGAGCTGGCTGCTCGAGTAGTCGGGCGATCACGAACGGAGCGAGTGATCGGATTTTTCGGTCCAGATTTTTTGCGTGAGTGGTCAGCGCAGCTGACCCGAACGGAAAAAAGGTGGCCACGAAGGCGTTGTTGAGCTGGCTGCTCGAGTAAATCGATTGCTTCCCCGGTTAACCACGTATTGGTTAGCGAAAACTCATGTTCTACCGATTGAACTATCTAGTGTAGTTATATTCAGCTTCGTCAACGCTCCGATCGAATCATGTCGTTCAGACTGATACTCGCCACGCTCCTCATGCTGTTGGGACCGGCGGCACTGATCGCGCTCTACATCCTGTAGAGCGGGGACTGGGTAATCGCCTACCGATCACGGGAGCGGGGCGATCCGTTTCGCGACTCGAGCGACGGACTCACTCGAGCAGCGCGTACACTACGCCGAGGACGAGTCCGTACGCGGCGTGACCGACGAGACTTTCCACGGCGACGTTCGGGACAGTGGGAGCCATCTCGAACCCAACCGTGGAGAGCCAGATCGGCATCACGACGACGGCAAGAACCGCCCAGACGGCGACACCGTAGCCGACTCCGAGAGCGCTACCGGTGCCGAGACCGGGGCTGGCACGTCCCGTTGCGCGCAGCAACGTCGCGAAGACGACGCCGAGAACGGCCCCGTGTGAGACGTGTACGACCATCCCCGCGAGGCCACCCTCGAGGCCGTACATCGCGGGGATCGCAGCCTCGAGGACGCCGGGCGTCTGCATCGCCATCATCGCACCGAACACGAGCGCGCCGACGATGCCGCCGACGGTCCCCGCCTGCCAGGGCTCGAGTACGGTTTCGCTTCGTTCGGGTCGCTGGGTCACCGTTTCTGATGCCATGTGCTATCGTATACCTCGAGCCAGTGTAGCGGTATCCCGGTTCGGTAGCGGCCGCGCACAACCGGTTCCCGGCGCTCGATTCGATCTGTCGGACCGTCCGTCGACCGATCATTCGAGGGGAGTCAGACGCGAAGGTTCTTTGAACCGGCACACCCAGTCTCACTCGATGGCGAACCCGCTCCGTATCTCGGCCGGCGAACTCGAGACGGACGCGATCATGGCCGCGATTCAGGAGGGCCGACGGGTCGTGATTACGACGACGGCGGCGCACAAAGAGTACGAGGTGACGCTGCGTTACGACGGCTCGGTGTACTACTGCGATACGCCGACGCGACTCCACCGCCACGAGAACGAAGGCGAAATGCGAACCTGTATCCGGAAGATGGGCTACGGGACGGCGGCCGAGGACGCCTGACGACGGCGAACGGCCACATCGGCCGACTGCGGCGGATATTTTTACGATCTCGCCCGTACGGGCCGGTATGGCCGATACCCCCCAGCACCGCCTCGGGGAACTGATGGAGGAATCGAATCCGTCGTTCGAGGAGGTGATGAGTTGCGTGTTCGGCATCGAGAATCACGAGACTCGTACCTACCTCGCGCTGTGCGACCAGCCCGGCAGTACGATCGAGGAGCTGGCCGCGACCCTCGAGCGAGACCGGAGTACGGTCAACCGCTCGCTGTCGACGCTGCACGAGCGGGGCCTCGTCCGCCGGGACCGGCGGTTGCTAGACGGTGGCGGCTACATCTACCAGTACACCGCTATCGCGCTGCCGGAGGCAAAGGAGCTGTTACACGAAGCGCTGGACGCTTGGACGGCCACGGTTCACGACGTGATCGACGAGTTCGACGACCGGGCCGACTGAGCTGTCCCACCGGCGAATCCACTCACTTTTTCCCCCTCGCCGCCCTCTCGCCCGACAATGAGTCTCAGTCTCTCGGCCGACCAGCCGGAAGCGCCCGCCGACGCCGACGAGGGCGTCTGGCTCGAGTGCATCGACTGCGGCGAGACGTTCGCCCCCTTCGACGACGTCCGATACACGTGCGACGACTGCGATAGTCTGCTCGAGGTCCGCTACGCCGAACTCCCCACCTTCGACGACTTCGAGGGAGAGGGCGTCTGGCGATACGCCGACGCGCTGCCGTTCGAATCGGGCGTCTCGATTCAGGAAGGGGCGACGCCGCTGTACGAGGTCCCCCGTCTCGAGGACGATATCGGCGTCGAAACGCTGCGGATCAAACACGAGGGGATGAACCCGACCGGCTCGTTCAAGGACCGCGGGATGACCGTCGGCGTGCGAGTCGCGAAAGAACTCGGCGTCGGCCGACTGGCGTGTGCCTCGACGGGCAACACCAGCGCCGCGCTGGCCGCCTACGGCTCCCGCGGCGGGATGCAGACGCTCGTGCTCCTCCCCGCCGGGAAGGTCGCCGCCGGCAAGATCGCTCAGGCGAGCCTCCACGGCGCGCGCATCCTCGAGGTCGACGGCAACTTCGACGCCTGCCTCGACATCGTCCAAGAGCTCGCGGGGCAGGGCGAGGCCTACCTCCTGAACTCGCTGAACCCCTTCCGGCTCGAGGGCCAGAAGACGATCGGCCTCGAGATCCTCGAGGGATTCCTCGCCGATTACGACACCGTCCCGGACCGGATCGTCCTTCCGGTCGGCAACGCGGGTAACACGTCGGCGCTGTACAAGGCCTTCCGCGAACTCGTCCAGGCGGGCGAACTCGAGGAGGACGAGGTCCCGAAACTGACCGGCGTCCAGGCCGAGGGTGCCGCGCCGATGGTCGAGGCGATCGAGAACGGTGCCGACGAGGTGCGACGCTGGGAGGACGTCGAGACGCGCGCGACCGCGATCCGAATCGGGAACCCGGTCAACGCGCCCAAGGCGCTGCCCGGCATCCGCGAGACCGGGGGCACCGCCGTCGCGGTCTCCGACGAAGCGATCACCGAGGCTCAGCGCGATCTCGCCGGCGAAGGGATCGGCGTCGAACCGGCTTCCGCCGCGTCCGTCGCCGGCCTCCGAAAACTCCGCGCCGAGGGGGTCGTCGACGACGACGAGCGCGTCGCCTGCCTCACCACCGGCCACCTGCTCAAGGATCCCGACGCCGCGGCTGCGGCGGGCAGCGAACCCGAGCCCGTGCCGGCCGAGACGCGGGGAGTGCTCGAGCACCTGCAGGGGTAGCGTCGTTCGGACGGACGACCCGCGTCAGACGCGTCTGACGCCCGACTGACTGACCTTTTTCCGGAACGGTATGGTAGGCGTTGGCGAGCCATGTCCGCCGAGCAACGAGGTCCAACGCCCGTCCGCATCAGTGCCGAACGAACCGAACACAGTCACCCGAACCGACCCGCCGGATCGGACCGCCGAGACGGTCGCCCGCTGCAACGGCCCTCCCCGACCTCGGATCGGCGGGAACCGCGCCTCGCCTACGAGATCGAACGCGCGCGGCTTCACGCCCGGATCGCCGCCCTCGAGCAACTGGTCGAAACCAGCGAACGACGCCGACAGGCGGTCATCGATCAGTACGAACGACTGTTGGCCGATCGAGCGGACGACGAGACGGCGACCCGCGAGTCGGAATCGCAGTTACGGTCCCTGCTGGCGCGATTAGTCGACCGATAGCCTCCCCCGTTCTTTCCCGCCGCCCTCCCGATTTCCTTTAGACAATCCAACAGTTTAAATATCAAGCGGAAGCCAGTGGTAGATAGGGAATGAAATAACCAATGGCGAATGCTGATACGTCTGTGGTCTGTCCCGAATGTGACGGCAGATTGCGAAAGAGGGATACTGAAATAGTCTGTGAGGAGTGTGGGCTCGTTTCGGCAGAGGACGCGATCGATCACGGCCCCGAGTGGCGGTCGTTCGACGACGAGGACACCGACCCGAGACGTACCGGAGCCCCGCTGACCCGCTCGAGACACGATCGCGGGCTCTCGACGGAGATCGGATACGGCTCCGGCTCGAGTTCGGGGTACAGTTCTCGGTTGACCGGCAGAAAACGACGGCAGATCGCTCGATTGCGCCGAGAGCACAACCGCGCTCGAATCTCCTCCAAGGCAGAACGAAATCAAGTGTACGGATTCGCAGAGATCAGGCGAATCACCGCCTTACTCTCATTACCGGACTCCGCTCGAGAACAGTCGTGCGCACTCTTCGAGTCCGCCCAGTCCGAAAACCTCCTGCAGGGCCGGTCGCTGGAAGGCTTCGCCGCCGCCGCGATCTACGCGACCTGTCGGACGCGCTCGATCGCCCGGACGACCGACGAAATCGCCGCCGTCGCGCGCGCCGACGGCGACGAACTCACCGTCGCCTACGACGCCTTGAACCGTGAACTCGGTCTGCCGACGGGGCCGATCGATCCCACGCAGTATCTCCCCCGGTACGCGTCGAAACTCGACCTCGGACAGGCGGTCGAACGGCGTGCGCGAGAGCACGTCGACGCCCTGCTCGAGGCCGGGCTGATCGGCGGGCGTAATCCGAGCGGGGTCGCCGCGGGCTGTCTCTACAAGGCCACCGGCGAACGCGACGAGTGGCCCTCGCTAACCCAGACCGCTGCAGCCGAGGTGGCCGATGTCGCTGCCGTCACGATCCGATCGACCGTCATGAATCTCAGAGAACTCTAGCGTCGACTCCAAGCATTTCGATCCGCTACTCGTCCTACGTCGTCCGAAGCGTATCCGTACTCGGCTCGTAGACCTCGCCTTTCTGTTTGAGCTTGTCGATCTCGTGTTCGGCTTTGGACTGCTCCATGCCGACTTCCTCGGCTCGCTCGAGGACGATGTCGACCGGCGCGCCGTCGTCGTACTCCTCCTCGATGTCGCCGATCAGCTGTTTGAGGTTCTTGATCCGGTCGCGCTGGGACTTCGAGGTGCCGGCCTCGACGATGTCCGCGTCGAACTCGCCGGTCTCGGGATCGACGCCGATGTCTTGCAGACACGATCGGACGATCTCGATAACCCGTTCGGCGTCGGCCTGCTCGACCGTATCCGAGAGCCGCACGCGAGCGCTGGCCTCCGACAGTCGAACGAGGGCTTCGAGTTTTCGCGCCGTCACGGGGACCGGCGCGTCCTCGTCGGACCCCTTCGCACGCAGGTCGACGTAGAAGTCTCGGATCGAGTTGCGAGCGCTCTCGGTCATCCGCGGATGGCAGTTCTGTTTCGCGTAGGCGATGTACTTGCGCAGGAGTTCGGCGTCGATCTCCGGATCGACCTGCTCGGTCATCTCGTCGATCTCGCTCTGACTGACGTCCATCGACGTCATCTCCTCGCGCTGCGTGGTCAACTCGCCCGCGTAGTTCGTGGTGATGATGTGTTCCGCGAGGTTGCGATCTTTCTCCTCGTCGGGCTGGTCCGTCACGGTGAAGATCAGGTCGAACCGCGAGATCAGCGCCGGCTCGAGGTCGATCTGCTCGCCGATCGGCTCGTACTGGTCGAAGCGGCCGTACTTGGGATTGGCCGCGCCGAGCAGGGAACAGCGGGACTTGAGCGTCGCGTTGATCCCCGCCTTCGAGACCGATATCTTCTGTTGCTCTAAGGCCTCGTGCATGGCACTCCTGTCTTCCGATCGCATTTTATCTAGCTCGTCAATGGCGGCGATCCCCTGATCGGCGAGGACGAGCGCGCCGGCCTCGAGGGTCCACTGCTGGCCGTCGCCGAAGTCGTCGCGAACGGCGGCGGCGGTGAGACCCGCCGAGGACGAGCCTTTCCCGGAGGTATAGACGGCTCGAGGGGCGATGTTCTGGATGTAGCTCAGCATCTGGCTCTTGCCTGTACCAGGATCACCGATAAGCAGCATGTGCAGGTCTCCCCGAATCCGCGAGCCGTCGGGCAACTGCTTCGTCACGCCGGAAAACAGCTGGAGGATCATCGAGAGCTTCTCCTGATCGTAGCCGTAGATCGAGGGCGCGATGGAGGCGACCATCTGCTCGTAGATGCCCTCGGAGCTCGAGAGCCGGACGATCTCCTCTTTGTCCTCGTCGGTGATGTCCATGTCCTCGAACTGCTCTTCGTCGACCTCGACGGACATCCCCTCCATGTAGAAGTCGAAGACGGGCGACTTCTCCTGCTGGTCGCCCTGTTGCTCGAGCCGGAGGACGCCCGTCGCGGAGACGTGGTCGCCGGGCGTGACCTCGCCGGTGATGTCGTCCTCGATGTGGATGTCGAGCGACTGCGGGGTCTCCCCGCCGCGCAGCCCTTCGGGACTCTCCTGGATGCGCAGCTTCTGTGAGTCGACGAACTCGGACTGGTCGAAGTTGACGCGGAACGGGCCCTGCCGCTCACAGCCCTGGCACTCGTGAGGTTCCTGAAAATCGCCGCTGGACTGGGGGACGCGGGTGAGGGTGCCACAGAGCTGGCACTCGAAGGCGGATTCCTCGATCTTGGGTCGGACGTCGGTAGCCTTGCGGACGATCCCCCGGACCTGGACGAGAGAGTTCATCTCTCGAGCGCGGATCTCCCGGATCTCTGGGGACTCCGTCTCGGGGAGGTTTCGGATTCGGACGTGGGCCTGCCCGAGGCTCACGTCGATCGGGAGGTCGTAGAGGCGCAGCGCCTCTTCGGCGTAGCGCTGGAGCTGTTCGGGCTGGTTCAAAAAATCGTCCGCGAGGTCGGGATCGAACTTGTAGAGGTCCTGCCAGTCGACGTGGAGCGACCGCTGCTCGTTGGGATACTGCTGGGCAAGCTGTTTGATCTCGTTGTCGTAGTAGTTGCGAAAGAACTGCTCGAAAGAGTCGACGAGTTCGGAATTTCCCGCTTGCGCCATTGCACCGTTCTAGGACCGCCATCGGGTATAAATGGTCGTATACCGGGGCGAAACTGAACGGGGGCGAGCCGCGGCCGGTCCCAGCCCTCGAGCCCCTATCGCTCCGTCGGTCGGATGCGAGACGAAGCCGCGTCCGCGCCCTCGAGAAATCGGAAAACCGATTCGGTCCACGTCCAACCCGTCGACCCTGTTTTTGTGACGGGCCGACGCGGACCACACGCCGTGTACTATCTTCCCCTCGGCCGGTTGGCCGCGCGGCCACAGTCGTTCGTTCGACCCCGACAGTATGTAATTACGGCCAATCTGTTTTGGCTATCCGGAGACCGAGAAAGAGAGTAGGCGGCCCCAACGGGGTCGGACGGACTGCTGGCAGTCAGTTCCGGCGCACTCGCGACCCGCCACGCGGGTGCGGCGGGCCACGGTGACAGCGGACCGTCTCAGTCGGCACCGCTTGGGGCCTCTCCGAGGCTATCAGCGGCGACGCCGAGCGTCGCGATCGATCGGAACGCTTCCTCGATGGTCAGATCGACTTCGTGGACTTTCTTGGTGGGCATGTGGATGACGTAGCCGTTCGTCGCCGGGTTCGGCGCGAGCGGGACCATGATAGTCACCAGCTCCGTTTCGTCCGCGCTCGCCTCGACCACGGCGGGCGTCTCCGCGGTGAGAAAGCCGAGCATGTACGCGCCTTTGTGGGAAAACTCCACGAGTTTCACGTCCTGGAACTGGTCCGTGTCGTCATCGACCAGCAGCCGACTGGCCCGACGAACGCTCCCGTAGACGGTGCTTGACGCCGGGGATCGTCTCCATCACCGCGTGCACCCGCTTCGAGATGCATTTGCCGGGGGTGTGCTCCGCGGCGAGGCCGACTAACAGGAAGACCTCGAGCAGCGAGAGCAGCGTCACGAACTCGATCGCCGGAGCCGCGCGGTTCGTCGGCCAAGAGATAGGTGACGCCGGCGGTCACCGGCGAGCTGGCGTTTCGAATGAAGTTGAGAACGACTAACACCACCAGCAGCGTCGCAACCAGCGGAATCGTGATCACGATCCCGTTGACGAGCCAGCGTCGGAACCGCGAGCCGGGAGATGCCATGTCTCCTCACAGCCGAACTGACGCCGAAACCGTGAGGCTTGCGGGCGGTCGCAGCCGTCCGCACGGTCGGTCGGTATCTCTCGCGTTCGCCGGAACTCGAGTGCGACTCACAATCCGGAGCTCCAGTACGGTCGCGAGATGGCCACTACTCTTAATTGATCGCGGTTGGACCGACAGCCATGTCTCGAGAAACACCGACCGAAACGACTGCTGACTCGACTCCCAGACGGGAACCACACGAGCAACGGAACCGTTCCGTCTCGGACGTTCTCTCCGACGATCGAAATAAGGGGTATCTCACCTATACGACATCGATTTTCGCCATCGTCGGTGCCGGGTTCGGACTGACCGGTGCGCTCGGCACCCGGATGCTGTTCGACGGCTCTGAGGAGGGCGGATTCATCGTCGCGTTCTTCACGATCGTCCTGTTCGGCGTCATGGTATTCACCGGGCCGATACTCGGCGCGATCAGCGGGCTTCAGCTCGATCGGCACATCGACGACACGCGCGAAGCGATGATCACCGCCTTCACCAGCGGGACGCTCGGCTACGTCGTGATGACGATCGTCGGCGTCCTCGTCACCGTCGTCTTCTCACCCAGCACCGATAGCGCGGACACCGGCAGCACCGGTGGGGGCGGCGGGACCGATCTCTTCGATCTCGGCGACGTGCTCGTCCCCCTGATCGCGATGGCGATTCCCGTCGGTCTCGTCGCGGCAGGAGTGGTCTACGTCGGGGATCGATTCCTCGAGTAGTCGGGGTGAGAGATCGAGGCGAGGTCGCCTCGGTTCGTCGTTCTACCGACGATCTCGAATCCCGTCTCGAATCGGCTCTGTACGGGCGGTTTCGCCACCTGCTCCGGTCGATACCGAATCGGGGCCTGCCGAACACCTTCGTACGTTGGGGCCGCACTGATAGCGATGTAGCCGCTTCGTCTCATTCCATGGCGACACGATCCACCCAAACGCGAGCCGCGGTCCGCTGTGAGAACTGTGAAGCGATTCTCGTCGCCGAGGTCACGCCGGCGGGTTCGCTCCGCCCGCTGGGCACGAGCGAGGACTGTATCTGCGGTGACGGATCGTTCACTCGGCTCGAGCAGCCAACCCCGTCTCCCTGATCGGTATTGTGCGCTCCGTGGGGGCGGCGATCGAACGGCCGAGGCTGCTCCGCGGCGAGGGCGGATTTGGAAGGCGATCACAAACGCCCCGTGACGACCCGTTTCGAACGTTTGAAATCGAATAAATTTCGATGTTTGGCCCCCATTTGACCACTTCATCTGGCATATTCGATATGATTGCTCCAACAAGAAGCTTTATTATTGAACGTACGCTATGTGGTAGTGAGGTGATGACGACGAATACCAAACCGATCACTACGGCTGTACGAAACTCCTGTGGCCATTGTGACCATACTCCGTGTGGGCCCCGCCACCGGCTAGCACCGGAGAGCGTCACGCCCCGAACCCATATGCCTCGATCCTCGGCACTCAGTTTTCACGACACGTTTTGACACCCCAGCGGAATCACCAGTATTCGAATTAGAAACTGACTGTTCGTCCCAGGTTTATTCGAACGAATGATTCGCATCCTCGAGACCCTCGCGGACACCGATCTGATCCGTTCCCCTCGCGTTCTGGAGGCGAATATCGACTACTCGCGACACTATCAGAGTACGCGGCTCGGAACGCTTCGCGATGCTGGACTCGTCGATCGCGTCGACGAGGGACTGTACCGGATCATCGACCGCGGCCGTGAGTATCTCGAGGGAGAACTCGAGGCCGAAGAGTTGGAAAATAGCGTCCGAAACCGCTCACTCCGCTTCGTCGGGCGAGAGACGGTGTTCGGGTAGGTGACCGAGCGAGCGAGTTGCGTCCGCCGAGATCGTCACCGATTCGTCGCCGGCCGTAACGGGTTCGCCGGCAACCGATTGAATCAACGCTGCCAGCTCTTCGCGGTAGGACTGTGACCGTTCTTCGATAATCTGCATTGATTCGCTCGACGGGTCCGTATACGCACAGTTCACCAGATAGCAGTAGACGAACGTCTCACGGACATCTATGGGCGCATCCTCGAGATGCCACGGAAGTGAAAAACCCTCGAGTTCCGATTTTTCCCGATCGGCGTACCGAGTACGTGGAGTACCCGACCGAGGACCGCGCCATCCTCGACAGGCCGGACGACAGGGCCGCGTATCTCGTCGGCATCCTCGTGAACCGTGTAACCGACACCCGCGAGCTCGAGCACATCGAAACAGTGCGAATTGAAGCCGCGCTCGTTCAGCACGAATAGCGGCTGCCAGTTCTCGCTGTTGATCGAACCGCCCGAATACACGTTCGCGAAGAGCGCGTTGAGCGCGCTAAACTAATCGTCTTCGTCGGTGAGATCGATCCACCCGCGCTCGCGGGCTGCCCGAAGGCCGGCCACCACGTTCGGGGTGCGCTCGTAGTCGATCCACGAGCGGACGTGACCGAGCGAGATCTCGAGTCGGTTCGAGATCGCCGTATACCTGTGTCAGAATGATCGATCCGGCAGGCGGCGACCCGTCGATACTGTTGCACCGCCGTCCATGCGTCGTCGTAGGCCCACCGTCGTCGGTGCGCGCGAAGTCGGCCTCGGTGACGAGCGGTCCGTCAGGTGGCATACCCCCACCGTGTGCTCGAGCCGACAAATTCGCATCGTCTCGGTCGGAAATTATAAAATCGCAAGACTGCGTGGCTTCAAGGACCCACTGGAACCGAGATAGTACCCGCTGATTCTCAGTTCTGAAAGTCTTTTCAGTGGGAATGAGCTTCACTATCCCTTAAACATATATAGGGCTGGTTGACTCGTGGCTATTAGGCATCGGACGACGGCGGCTCGAGAAAGTAAGGCGAGGATGGTTCCAATCCCCCTAACTGCGATCCTCGGTTCCACGAGGTGGTAGATAAGACTTCTCACCGTTCACGGCCGGTGCGTGATTCAAATGATAGATGGGAAATCAGTGCGGCAGAAGCTAATTGGATCGGACGATGAACGTGCAGTGAGCCCAGTTATCGGGGTTATTCTCATGGTTGCGATTACCGTCATTCTGGCGGCAGTGATCGCAGCGTTCGTGCTGGACATGGGTTCGAATCAGAGTGCACCGGCCCAAGCAGGGCTCGACATCAGTAACGATACTAGCGGAAGTTTTGACTACAATGTGACGGTCACTTCGATGGGAGATAACACCCAAACTGTCAAATGTTCGGACAGCAGCCTGAGTGGCCAAGAGACGAGTGAAGTAGGTGGGGAGTTCCACTGCTCTGAAGGTTCGAATATCATCGGTGTGAACGATGAGGGTAAAGAAAACGTCCTTCAGACGGATATCTAACGATGGATCTGAAAAATTACCGTAACAAGCTGGTTGGGAACGACGAGGAGCGAGCCGTTTCACCCGTCATTGGAGTGATATTGATGGTGGCGATAACTGTAATTCTCGCTGCTGTGATCGCGGCGTTCGTGCTAGACATGGGTTCGAATCAGAGCGCACCAGCACAGGCAGGCCTCGATCTTTCAAACAACACTAGTGCCGGAAGTACTAGTAGTTATAATGTGACGGTTACCTCGATGGGAGATAACACTGCAACTGTCAAGTGTTCGGATCCAAATGGTCAAAGTACGGACACAGTTGGCGGAGAGTTCTATTGTAATAAGGGCTCGAATATCATCGGTATCAATGATGATGGCGAAGAGAATGTCCTTCAGACAGATATCTAACTAACTAGTTGATTCTGAGGGGATTATTTTGTCTTCAAACGCTCAGAGCTAAGAACCCCATCCACAGCCTCACTCATCGATTAGCCTTCGTCTCGTCGAGCCTGGCGAGTGCCTAGCGTTGCTCTCGTCTGGCCTCCTCGAGTAAATCATTCATCACGCGTCAATTCCTTCGACGAACTCAACAGTCCACTCACCGTCACCGATGTGGCGGATATGCAGGTAATGCTCTCCCTTGAGACCACCATCTTCGTCAAGTATCCCCTCAACCCGGAGACTGTCTTTCGGCAGGATGATTCCGAGCGAATTCTGGTCCAAGCGTCTGGGTTCGTTCAGCGCCATGCATCGGCGGCAACCCGCCTTGGTACAAACGTTGGTGAACCTTGGTTTTCCGACCTTTTCGACGGGAGGGGGTGACAACCGGTCGGATGGCACTTAGCCTCCCATCAAACGCTGTCCCATCGGCGGTACGGCGCGAAGACGGCATAGATCTGATTGACAGCGTGCTCGCGCCGCTGTTCGTTCCCGCGACGATCTCCGTCGCGGCGGTCGGCACGTTCAGCCTGGGCGCGCCGTTCAACACCGGGTTCGACGGCGTTCTGTACGGTTCGCAGGCCACAGAGATCACCTGCGGGTTCCTCGATGATCACCGTGATCACCGCGTGGGTCACGAACGGCCAAACGACCATCGAGGACTACACGGACATGGAGACGGTCACGCCCCTGCTGAGTTCGGTCTCGAGCGGGCGAGCTGGTACGACGCGAGATTCGGGAACGGGACGCCCGTCGAGGGTAAGAGCACGATGCACGAGCATTCCGACGGCCAGCCCGGTAACTGGAAGATCTATCGGGAGTACCACGAGAAACTCCGGCGTCACGACGGCTGGTACTGTTTCGTCGTCTACCGACCACATGGGCGCTCAGGTTGTACGATCCTCCGTGAGAAGATGGGCTGCTCGAGCGATCGCCCGCTGCTCCGGTGGCACGGTGGCGGTGATCACCGTGGGACCGAACAGGCGAAGATTACACTCGATACCATTTCTTGACAAAACGGCGGGTGGGGGGTGCCTCCGAATGGTGAGGGGAAAGGGGCGGAGGCAATTGGTAATTTTTGGTTATTACTATTGGTTGTTTCGGTAGGTGGCATATTATCAACAAGACTATCTCTGCGTAGCTCGAAGAGGTAGGTGGCGGGGATGAGGATTCGGTCGTCCGACTGAATCCGTCCGACTGCGAGACAGACGGAACCTCGCCGCCCTGAGATCGTTCCGGCTTGAAAGTCACTGGCCAAATCGTCAAAAACGATCTCAAACCTCCCACAACATATCACCTATGGGGTGGGGCTCCGGCGCTGGCCCCTGGCCGGCGCTTCTCGAGACGAGAATTCACTCCGTAGTGGCGGCGATCTCGGTATCCGCTTCGAACGCCACCGCTCGAGTCGAGAGGGGCTCGGCGATCTCCCGGCGCTGCTCGAGCGTGAGGTCGTCGCGCTCGAGGACCTGGCGGGACGCCTGGACGGGCTTCGGCACGTCGTCGCAAGCGCTTACCACAGCTTTCGTCTCGTTACAGTCGTAGAAGTCGGCTGCCTGCTCGATCGCGTCCTGTCGGTTCGCATAGTCGCCGTCGGTTCTGATTCGCATACTCGTACACACGACCCCCGAAATCCTCGTTTTTTCGGCTCACTGGACGGCTCATTTCGGCCCAAAACCAGTGGAACGTGTCGGTCATCCAGAGAAGAACGCGGTCTCGAACGACCGAGCGACTCGAGATATGCACGCGAGGATTCGCGTCTCGTGTGCATATTCGCGGAACGGGATTTGTCGACGTGCGACCCCACGCGGTCACACCGACACGGTATTTCGCGGGGTTCTATTCAGCCACAACTCGTTTGAACGACTCGGTAAGTGCATGTGCGAACGTATCGATGAACGTTCCGTCCGGTTACGTTTTCAATCCATGTCCCGTGAGTGGCATCACCACGTCTGCATCTGGCCCAAGCGTTTCCCGTTCTCGATATACCGAAAGTGCCGCAGGTGCAATCGCTGACGTCGGTTCTACGTAGAATCCGTGATCGTGGAGTCGATCTAACTCCGTTTGCACCGCATCTTCCGTAATCGCAATCGCATCACCGTCGGTCTCAGCAATCGCATCCAGAAGTTGTCGTTTTCGCGTTGGCTCCCGAATCTGGATGCCATCTGCGACATCGTTCTCACCCTCGGGGACCACCTGGAGTTCGCTCGCGATCGGCGCATATCCCGCGGCTTGCGCGCCGAGCAGACGTGGAACCGAATCAATCCACCCCGCATCATACAACGCCTTGAATCCACGGTACACCCCCAGGAACAGGGTTCCATGGCCGAGCGGCATCACGACCGCATCAGGGGCGTTCCAGTCACGTTGGAGTGCGACTTCATACGCGGCCGTCGCCGTCCCTGCAAAGAACGCTGGACTCCACGAATGACTCGCGTACCACGCATCGCCCGATTCAACAGCCTCGATGCATGCATCGGTCACGGCTTGACGTCCGCCTCCGATTCGAACAGGCGTTGCACCGGCCCGTTCGATTGCTCGGAGCTTCGCGTCTTTTACAGAGGCTGGAACGTAAATCTCTGCGTCGAGTCCAGCGCAAGCCGCGTAGGTTGCGATTGCAGCCCCTGCGTTCCCTGATGAATCTTCGACGACTCGATCTGCGCCACACGCGATCGCATGGCTGATCGTCGTGGTTGCACCTCGATCCTTGAAGCTACCCGTTGGCGAGACGTATTCGAGTTTAAACTGAGCATCCCATGTCGATGACGAAATCAGCGGCGTCATCCCTTCGCCGAGAGAGGGACCTTTCTCAACAGGAATGAACATATCGAACGACCAGAGTCCGTCTCGCGTATCGAACTGACCGGGATCTGGCCGGTCGGACGCCGGAAGCGGTTGGTGAGTAAAGTCAAGGACGCCGCCACACTCACACCGCCACTGACCGGTATACGTCCGCCCACACGAAGAACAGACAAGTTCGGGAGTATCCATGCGCTCCCTTAGCTACGTCTCATGGAATAAACTTCGGTGGTAGCAACGTAGCTATCACTGCGCGACGGCAGATAAGTATCCTATATTGAACGCTGACTCGCACTCTGATAGTACAGAACCACTGACCATCGTTTCGTGTGCTACAACTGGAGTTCTGCGTGCGGGGGTGGGGACGGGGCGCTGTGATTTTTTGGCGCTGTCGCACTGGCGACACCCGCCAAGGGTGGTTTTCGCGCGAAGCGCGAAACGACCCCGAAGGCGTTGCGGCGCTGTCGCGGCGATCGCCGCGGCTACCCCGACCGAAAACAACCCAGCTTGTGAAAATCAGTCGATAACGAAAGTGAGGTTGCGCAAACGAAACGAAGGGGTGACGTTACCACTATCCGGGCCGGTTCAGCGATCGGCGACAGCGCCGACGAATCCGGTCTCGGTTCCGCCGGGAGTCTTCCAGGTCAGCTCGATCCCGCGGAGCGCCGTCGGATCGTTGCCCGACTTCGACCACTTCTCGAGGGTCTCACTGGTGATCGTGACGTGATCCTCGAAGCTGTCGGCCTTCAGCCGGGAAAGAGTCGTATCGATCCGCATCCGGCGGGGTTCGCCAGTTCGGTCTCGAGATCACGATCGTCGCTCTCGATATCGACGCTCATAGCGGGCCCTCTCGTGCGTCGCGAATCGTTCGCGTACAGTCCGATTCGAGATAATCGATAAATACCTCGACTCGATCGCACAGAGAGATCCGATTCATTCGCACCAGCAGCGCCCGTTCCAACGTTAGAAACACCGTCATAGCGCTGATGGGTATCGCTCGAGGACTGTCCACCGTCGGCACGAATCTCTCGGTCCTCGAGCGCTCGCCGAACCTCCTCGTCAGTCGCTTGCTGGGCCGGATGGGCTATGGGCGTCCGGCTCCCGACATCGTACAACTGGTTCGCCGGAACGAACCAGCGACACCTCGGTCTCCGCTCCGTGACGACCGGGCGATGTCTCCGGATCCGGAATCGAAACGCCGACGCCAGCAGCGGAGCCGCGGCTCAGTCCCGCGTACGTATCGCAGTCACCGCAGCGGTGGGCTCGGTTGCAGTTGTCACCGAAAACCCGCGAGAAGTGGTCAGTAACGTGGGCTCCGCAGTTACGACAGGTCGAGTTGTCGACCGACGGCCAGGGCGCGACCGTCACGCCGACCTCCACCAGAAAGCGGCTGCTACGTGATGTGAGAACGACTGAAGTAAAGCGGCAAAGACGGCCGCTTTACTTGTATGCAGTATGGGATCGCCCGGATTTGAACCGGGGTCACGGGCACCCAAGGCCCGAAGTATACCAAGCTAACCCACGATCCCGTATTTACTCCAATCGCGCCCACGTCATAAAGCGTTTCGTTCCGGTCCGAACGATTTTGCCCGATGCCGTAATAGCGCCGGTCATGACCGGACTCGAGATGCTGCTGCTGATTCTCGTGTTGGTACTCGTCCTCGTGGCGGCACAACTTATCGAGGTCGCGAGACCCTTCATCGTCAACGCGGTGGGCGGACTCGTGGTGTTGTACCTCGCCCAGGTCGTCTTCGGCGTCGGAGTAGCGGTGACGCCCCTGACAGTGGCGATCGTCGCGATCGGCGGCGTTCCGGGCTCGTTGCTCGTGCTCGCGCTCTCGCTGTTCGGTATCGCCTTCGTTCCGTGAGTCGCGCTGATCGGCGTCGAGCCGTCGACGCAGACGGTCTGGCGTCCCGATACATCGGCGCACCCGTCTGGCGGGTCCCAGGTGCGCCGAAACTGACGGAGCGGAGTCCGTCTCAGTTTCCGAGAAGACGCGCGATGTCCTCGTCGGTCGCTTCGGAGACCGCATCGGATCCGGTGTCGACCGTCGACGCCTCGTCCCACTCGGCCAGTAGTGCGGCGACATCCTCGTCCGTCGCTTCCGGGAGCGACTCGTCGGCGTCGTCGTCTGCGACGACGGCGTCGAAAATCGTCCCGAACGTCGAGACGATCCGGTCCTCGTGGCGCGTCGGATCGAAGTGAAAGTGGGCGTAGGCGTCGACGCTCGAGAGCCGGTTCGTAAGGACGTGCCCGAACTGGAAGACCTCCTTCGGCGAGGTGTGGCGAAGCAGGGCGTCGAGCGAGTCGAAACAGACCGTGATCTCCCCGCCGGTTTCGTCCCAGTGTTTGCAAAACCGACTGATCGAGACGCCGATCGCGGAGAGGTCGGTCGGATCGGTCACTGCATCGGTGACGATCGACCGGGAGAAATCAGGCTCCGATTCGTCGTCGGCGTCGGTCAGGACGTTCCCGATCGTGAGCTGCCCGAGCGGGCCGTCGATCGCATCCTCGTCTGGACAGTCGGGCACCTCGTCGGCGAATGTGACCGCGAGATGTGCCGTGTCGCTATCGTCGTAACACAGCTCCTCGCAGGCGTCCGGCCCCGTCCGTCCCGAGTGGATGAGCAACACGTTCGCGGGCGGATCGATAGCGGCTGGCGTCGTCGTGTCCATAGTGACAGCACCGGGATGAGCCCCGTGTTGGACATCGATTGGGCCCTCCCGTCCTTTACCGTTCCGGCCACCAAGGAGGAGCGAAACCGATTTCGGCCGCGTTCCAGCGCCGTCGACTGGGTATCGCTCGCACTGCGAGCCCGATCAGAGATCCGCGTCGCGGAGTTCGATGTCCGCGACGAGTTCGTAGGGATGGGCGTCCTTCCGGATCCCGTCGAGAAGGGTGAACGCCTGGCCGGGCTCGAGGAAGTGTTCGGTCACGACGCGACCGAGCGGCGTGGGTTCGAAGCCGTCGATGAACTCGTACTGCAGCAGTTTGCCGATAGCGTGTTTCGTGGGAACGTCGCCGAGCATGCGGTCGTTGAGCGCCTTTGCGGCCTTGCCGCCGACCGTGACGTTCGCGAGCGTCTCCTCGACGGCCGCGGCCTCGTCGTAGTGGGTCATCACCGACTCCATCTCGCCTTTGAGGAGTTTGAAGGCGACCTCGTCCTCGCTCATCTCCATCGAGTTGTGGTAGACGGTGTCGGGCTCGACGAGGACGTACACCGTCCCCGCGTCGTGGTAGTCTGGCCGGCCCGCGCGGCCGAGCATCTGGTGGAACTCCTGGACCGAGAGCCACTCGATGCCCATCGCCAGCGAATCGAAGATGACCTGCGAGGCGGGGAAGTCGACTCCGGCGGCCAGCGCGGCGGTCGTGACGACCGCCGAGAGCTCCTGATCGCCGAACTTGCGTTCGACCGTCTTCCGGCGCTTGTAGTCCAGACCGGCGTGGTAGGGGGCGGCCGAGTAGTCGAGCTTCCGCGAAATCTCGTGACAGCGCCGGCGGGAGTTGGTGAAGATGATCGTCTGCCCGCGATACCCCTTCGAGGATTCGGTGTCGAACTCGCGTTTGACGAGTTTGTTCTCGACTCGCACTTTCTCCTGGCCGTCCGCGAAGGTGACGTGGCGCTCGATCGGGATCGGCCGCTCCTCGAACTCGATGAGCGTGGCCTCGAGCGCTTCCGTGAGCTGCGTCGGGTTGCCGACGGTCGCCGAGAGGTAGATCCACTGCGCCCCCTGATAGTCGTCGCGGCGCTTCGCGCGCCGTTCGCACGTGTACTTGAGCCGCGAGATGAGGCCGTCGAGGCGGTGGCCCCGATCCTCCTCTTTGAGGGTGTGGACCTCGTCGATGACGACGGTCCCGATGTCGCCCATCTCCTTGCCCGTCCGCAGGGCGTGGTCGATCCCCTCGTAGGTGCCGACGATGACGTCGGCGTTCGGATCGAACTGGTTGCCGTTGTCGGCGATTCGGCTCGCGCCGACGCGGATGGAGACGTCGACGAGGTGGCCGTACTCGTCCTGAAAGTCCTCGTACTTCTGGTTGGCCAGCGCCACCAGCGGCACCAGAAAGAGCATCGTCCCCTGTCCTTCGAGGACGCGGTCGATGCCGGACATCTCGCCGACGAGGGTCTTCCCGGTCGCCGTCGCGGAGACGACGAGCTGGTCCTCGCCGTCGAAGAGGCCGTTCTCGACCGCGAGGCTCTGGACCGGGAGCAGGGTCTCGAATCGGTCCTCGAGCAAGTTCTGTATGCCCGGGTGAAGGTTCAACGAGTCCGTCCGAACGGGGTCGACCTCCTCGGTCGTCGCCGAGATGGTATCGAACTTCGTCAGATCGGGATCGAGCTGTCCCTTGAGCAGGTTGACGATCCGTTCTAGGTCCTGGACCTCCAGCATGAGGTCTTCGAGGCGTTCCTTGGCGGCACCCGAGACCTCGCCGCCGCCGGAAAAGGAAAGCTGGCGCTCGAGCTCCCGTTTCGCACAGTCCGTACAGATCCAGTCGGTGTCGTCTTTGACGGCGGTCTCGGTCGTGATCGGCGAGTACCGGCCCGCACCGGCGCAGTAGCGGCAAGTGCGGACGGTCTTGACCTTGTCCTCGAGCTGGTAGCCCGCGAGCATTTCCTGAAGGTCACGGCGACCCGCGCTCGAGGTCTGTTCGGAGATGCGGATGCGCTTGGATCGGCGGGCGAGTTCGACGAACTCGTCGGGTTGCCGGGGCTCCTCGCTCGAGCCGTCTTTGAGTCGGAACTTCGCGGGGCGGGGCCCGGCCGAGGTTTCCGAGAGCTCGAGTTTCGCGCGGAACAGTCGCTTCCCGTCACGCTGGACGACGACGAGATAGTCGCCACCAGTTTCGTGACAGAAGATGGTATCGACCTGCTGGACCTGCTTCGACACGAGACAGAATAGTAGCGTGGCGTACTTGAGCGATTCGGACTCGAGCGCGTCGGTCCCGGGCCGATCCGAACGCGCGCCGCCTCGCGGAGTTCGACCGAGCGCTCGCCTAGAAGTCGCCGTTGACGATGTCGCTGACTTCCTGCGGGTCGAACAGGTCGTCCTCGATACCGTAGAGCTGCTGGGCCAACCGCTGCGTGGCGACGAGGTTGATGATCGGGCCCTGATAGAACGGGACGGTCTTGTAGACGTTGTCGTTCTGGACGGCCGTCAGTTTCTGCCCGGCGTTGTGGCTTTGCATCGGTTCGACGAAGTTCTGCTGGAAGTCCGCCTCGCTGAGGTATTGTTCGGTGCGAAGCAGGATGTACTCCGGATCGACGTCGAGGAGCGTCTCGTAGTCGATCGATCCGCGGGTTTCGTGGAAGTTCGCGACGTCGGAGTTTGCGAGCGCATCCTCGACTCCGAGGTCCCGCAGGTGTTTGTAACTCGTCGACTCGTCGATGATGTAGGGGAGGAACGAGTCCTCCGATATCTGCGGGTACAGGACCGCGGCCTCAGGTGGGTCGCTCGAGGGTACGACGGTCTCGAGTTCCGACTTGAACTCCTCGTGTAGCGTCTCGAACTCGTCGTAGCGTTCCTGTTCCTGGAAGACTTCGGCGAGTTTCTCGAAGGCCTCGTACATCGTGAGGTAGTCGTAGTCATCGTGCCACGAGTAGCCCCGAGAGGTGATACTGTTCCCGAAGAACGGCGTCCCCGTCGATTCGATCCGCTCGATGGCGTCGCCGCTCCAGTCGGCCCGTCCCGTGAGGAAGTTCGGATCCATGACGAGGACGTCTACATTCTCGGCAAGGTCGATGAACTTCTCGGGGCCGAAATCGTCGTCCCAAAGCTTTTCGATATCGTCCGGGTCGACGTTCACGTCGGGAATGTCGTCGTAGTACCCCGTATGTAACCGCCCCGCGACATAGAGTCCCACCGGCGGCTCCTGACCCAGTGCGATCCCCATGTCTGCCCAATCCGCGGTGCCGGCGGCCCACGTCTCGGGGATCGACTCGAACTCGACGTCGCCGACCGGCGGCATCGAGACCGTGTACGGATCGACATCGTCCTCGTCGTCCGATCCGTCACCGCTGATACAGCCGGCCAACGCGCTCACGCCCGCGATGGTCCCGCTCGTTCGAAGCACGTTGCGCCGCGTCCACATCCCTTTCTCATTCATCAACCTTTAGGTCAACCTAAAACAGTAAAAGTGTTCCGAAGCCGCCTGACTGATCGGTGTCAGCTGTCGCCGGTAACGATGTCGGCGACGGCCTGCCTGTCGAACAGTTCTTCGTCGCCGAACTCATCGGGGTAGAGCCCCTGTGCTGCCCGCTCGAGCTGGAACAAGTGAATGATCGGCCCCTGGTAGGTCATGCCGCCGTAGACGACGCGGTCGTTCCGGACCGCCCGGAGTTGGCTCGCAACGTCGTGATCGCGCATGAACGAGACGATCCCCTGCTCGAAGTCCGATTCGGTGACCTCCCCCTGCTGTCTGACCGCGATGACGTCGGGATCGATCTCGAGCAACGTCTCGTAGTCGATGGTGCCACTCGCCGCCTGCGCGTCGCCGACGCCGTTCGCGGCGAGCGCGCCGTCGACCTGCAGATCGGCCCAGTGTTTGGACTGGGTATCGTCCTCGATGTGGTACGGGTAGAACGCGTCCGGCTCGGCCGAGGCGGGGACGAGGACCGCGACCTCGGGCCGCTCGTCGGGGAGTCGGGACTGCACGTCGGCCAGCACGTCATCGTGGAGCCGTTCGAACGCCTCGTAGCGCTCTCGCTCCTGAAAGACCTCCGCTACCTTCTCGAAGGCCTCGTAGAGAGTGTAGCGGGGGTAGTCGTGCCACTCGTAACTGGCCGAGAAGACGGTGTTGCCGACGAACGGCGCGACGTTGTCGGCGATTTCGTCGACCTCTTCCTGGCTCCAGCCAAGCCGGTTGATCATGAAATTCGGATCGATGAGGTGGACGTCGGCCTCGAGTTCGTAGAACACCTCCTGCCCGGTCCCGTCGTCCCAGAGTTCGGTCAGGTCGTCCGGGTCGACCGAGACGCCCGGCAGTTCGTCGTAGTAGTGGGTCCCGTACCGGCTCTGCAAGCCGATTCCGACCAGCCCGTCGGCTCGTCCGAGTGCAACGCCCATGTCCGCGTAATCCCCCGTATAGGGGAGCCACGTCTCGGGCACGGAGTCGAACTCGACGGAACCGACGGGCTCCATCGTGACGGAGTACTCGCTCTCGCCGTCTCCCGTCCCCTGCGTGCCGAGACAGCCGGCGGTCACACCGAGCCCGGTGATCGCTGCTCCCGTTTTCATCAGGCGTCGTCTCGTCCGTTTCGATTCGGCGGCCATCGATCTTTAGGTCGGCCTAAAAATACAAAAACGTTCCGGCTGGCGGCGTCACGTCCGGCTGTCCGGAAGCGCCCGCTTCGGCAGTACTTGCAGTTCGGGCTCGTACTCGACGGTGGCCTCGACGCCGAAGACGTCGGCGAGCAACTGTTCCGTCACGACCTCCTCGGGCGGCCCCCAGTCGTAGAGTTCGCCATCGCACATCGCGACCAGATAGTCCGCGAACCGGGCCGCCTGCGAGATATCGTGGAGGATGACGGCAACGGTGACGCCCTTCTCCTCGTTGAGCTGTCGGATCGTCTCGAGGACGCGGAACTGGTGGTGAATGTCCAGAAACGTGGTCGGTTCGTCGAGCAACAGGACGTCGGTATCCTGTGCCAGCACCATGGCGATCCAGGCCAGTTGCTTCTGCCCGCCGCTCAGCTGACCCAGTTCCGACTCCCGGAGGTGGTCGATCCCCGCCAGCTCGATCGCGCGTTCGACCGCTCGATGGTCCTCCTCGGTGACGCCGTCGAAAAAGCCTCGATGCGGGTAGCGGCCGTGATAGATGAGGTCCTCGACCGGGATCGAGCCGAGCGAGTCGTTCTCCTGCGAGAGGACCCCCATTTCGCGCGCCAGCTCCTTGCGACTGAACGTATCGAGGTCCTCGCCGTGTATCTGTACGGATCCCGCGTTCGGCTCGAGGTGCTTCGAGAGCGCCTTCAGAAGCGTACTCTTCCCGCTGCCGTTGGGTCCGACGAGCGCGGTCACCGCTTCCTCGGGGATGTCGAGGCGCGCGCAGTCGACGATGGTCTCCTCGCTCGTCGGATAACTGAGTTCGAGGTCGTCGCCGACCAGTGCGCTCTCGACCGTGTTGCCGTTGTCGTCGGTGATCCGCTCCTGTTCTCGATCCGCGTTCTGCTGTGTGCGTGACATTATAGCTCACCCATCGATTGCTGCTTCCGCATCAGATAGAGGAAATACGGGCCGCCGATCAGTCCGGTGACGACGCCGACGGGCATCTGGGTGCCCCCCAGCGCGAGTCGCGCACCGACGTCGGCGGAAACCATCAGTGCGGGTCCGGCGAAGAGACACCCGATCATCAGGCGTCGGTAGTCCCCACCGACCGTGTTCCGGACGATGTGAGGGACGACGAGGCCGAAGAAGCTGACGATACCGGCGACGGCGATCGCGGCACTCGCGGCCAGAATCGCGACGGCCGAGAGGGAAAACCGGACCCGTTCGACGCGCATCCCGAGCGAGCGAGCGGTGCTCTCGCCCAACATGAGGACGTTCAACTGCCGCGCACCGGCGAGCGCGATCGCGATCGCGACGGCCGCCGGCAGGATCGCGATCCGGACTTCTTCCCAGCCGGTGCCCGTGAGCGATCCCGTCAGCCAGGCGATCGCCGTCTGGACGACGCCCAGATCGTCCGCGAAGAAGAACAGCCCCTGCTGGAGCGACTGAAAGACCATGTTCACGACGACGCCCGCGAGCACGAGCCGGACGGGGCTCGTCCCGCCCTTCCAGGCGATCGTGTAGACGATCACGAACGCGACCGTCCCGCCCAGGGCGGCGATCAGCGGCAGGAACGGCGTGAGGCCGCTAAAGACGACTAACGTCGCCAGCACGGCGAACCCAGCGCCGGAGCTGACCCCGAGCACGAACGGACTCGCCAGTTCGTTCCGCGTCACGGCCTGGAAGATCGCACCGGATATCGCGAGCGTCGCGCCGGCGATGATCGCGACGAATACCCGCGGCATTCGGAGAGTCCAGACGACGATGCTCGCGGTGCTCATCTCCGGCAGATCCGTCCCGAAGAGGAACGCCGACCAGGCGTGGAGGTTGAATATCACGCTGGGTTTGAATACCGCCTGCCAGGCCTCGAGGAACGTCATCGAGTACTCCCCGAAGCTCACCTGTACGAGTCCGGCGACGACGGTGATGACCGTACTCGCCAGACAAAAGAGGACGAGCCGCCCGGTAACCCATCCCTCCCGCTCTCGGGCGGATCTGTGCCCCTCGACCGACTGCGCTTCTCCCATCGTATTTAGGTGTGCCTAAAAGACGTTTAGTAGTTGCGGTTGCAGAACGGTATGACAACCGCTGGCACCAGTCGCAGTCGGATCGATTCTCTCGTCTCGATCCGCCCGACGGGCCGTGTCGTTACTCAAGCAGGTCGATCTCGTCGTCGCCGTTCGGAACCGCACAGATGAACGCGCCGGGTTCGTCGCCCTCGTTGCGATACCAGTGGACCGCCCCGGCTGGGATCAGCAGGGAGTCGCCGGCTTCGACCTCGTGTTCGTCGTCGTCGAGGCCAACCGTGTACTCGCCCTCGAGGACGTACTGCTCGTGTTCGACGTCGTTGGTGTGTTTCGGCACCGCCGCGCCGGGCTCGAGGACGAACCGCCGAATCGCGAAGTTCGGCGCGCCGTGGTCGTCGGCGATCAGGACGCCCTTCGAGAGTCCGTCCGCCGCGTCGACCGACTCGTACTCGATCTCGTCGCCGCGGCGCAGTACCGGGTCCGCCACACCCTCGAGTCCGTGGCGGATCCATAAAACGGTCCGGGTTGACGGCGTCATCGTTCTCGAGCGGCCAGCGCGAGGAATCCGACCCCGAAGCAGCCGGCTATCAGTGCGACGTAGGTGAAGAGGACGAGCGCATCGCCGCCCCGCTCGAGTCCGAAGAACGCAGCGCCGGTCGCACCGACGAGCGCGCCGACGCCGAGGACGACGAGGACGACGCGTTCGGTCCGGCTCCCCCGGGTCGTCCGCTCGGTCTCGCTCGCGGCTGCCTCGAGCAGCGGTCGGGCCTCCTCGTAGACGTCACGGGGCAGCGTGACGTACCCCGGTGCAGTCACCCCCGGCGTCTTGGTCGCGTACGACGGACGGAGAACGACGGTCTCCGTCCCGGGCACGCGGCGGACGCCGACGGCCGCGAGTTCCGCGAGCGCGAACGATTGACCGCCCACGCGCACCGTTCCCCCTTCGGGATCGATCTCTCCGCGGGAGTTCACCAACTGCGTACCGATCGACGTCCCGAACGTGACCACGAGGAACAGCGCGAGCGGCGCCAGCGGAGACACCGCGACCGAGCCGACGGTCGCGATGGCACCGACGAGGACGCTCACCGCCGCGGGGAGCGGACTGAGCCGATCGTAACCGGTGCGGTCCGCCCACGCCCGCACCGAGGAGCGAGTCGTCTCATCGTCGACCAGCGGGAGCACGTAGAGCAACGAGAACGGCCCGCCGATCAGCAGGAACACGACGAGCAGTGCGAGTTGTCCGTACGCGCCGTTTACGGCGGAGAGAACGAGCACTGCGATTCCGACTGTCACCACCAGTAACGCCACCCCACCGAAGAAACCGACCTGAAGGTACAGGCAAAGCCGACCGACCCTCGACGCCGACGCGCGACGCGACCACGTGACAGCGTCGGGACGATCCGTCATCGCCGCACGTACGTGTCACTGGCGGATTAATTTTTCCAAATGTACGTTCCGCGCTTGACGGCGCTGGCGCTCAGTGGGAGTGAAATACTGCAGTCAAGTGCCGATACCAGTTCGAATTCGCCTTACAGGCGCTCGACGTTCGTCGCGCGCGGGCCCTTGGGGGCCTGCTCGATGTCGAACTCGAGCTCCTGTCCTTCCTCAAGGTCCGGGCCGCCGATGTCTTCCATGTGGAAGAACACGTCGTCGTCCGCGTCCTCAGTCTCGATGAATCCGTAGCCGCCAGTGTCGTTGAAGAAATCAACGGTTCCTTTCGCCATTGCTTCTAAAGAGAAGCGCCGGGAAGTAATAAAGGCACCGACTCGTTCCGATCGAGAAATTCGGGGGAACAGGGCCGTTCGCACCGGTATATGCGGGTTCAGCCGCGGCTCGCTCGTTCCGTATTCTCCGGGTACTGCACCGAGATCTGGCTGAAAGAGACGAGGGTGAACGCGAGCGATCCGCACGGAGACTGACGAGTCCGACCGGCCGGACGACGGCGGGATCGATCACGGCGATCGTGCTCAGTCCGAGAACGAATATCGCCATCGGGAGGCCCCCGAACGCGGAGGTGATCGTCGGTGTAACGGTGTTCGCGTGCAGCCGATCAGGACGGCGGTCCCTATTCGGACCGGGTTCCGGGAGCCCAATATTGACTTGGGGGCGCGATCATGAAGGGGTATGGCAGAAACCAGGCAGTGGCAACTCGCTAGTCGTCCGGTCGGCGAACCGACCGCGGAGAACTTCGAACTCGTCACCGTCGATCGGCCCGAACCGGGCGACGGCGAGGTACTGGTCGAGACGCTGTATCAGTCGGTCGATCCCTACATGCGCGGGCGGATGCGCGACGTGGAATCCTACGCCGAGCCGTGGAACGTCGGCGAACCCATGCAGGCCGGCGTCGTCGGCGAAGTCCTCGAGTCCGAGGCCGACGGGTTCGCGGAAGGCGACGTGGTAACCGGCGACCTCCTCTGGGCTGAGCACGCGGTCGCCGACGCGGACGAACTCCAGCCGGTGAATCCGGACCTCGGGCCGGTCTCGACGGCGCTGGGCGTGCTCGGGATGCCCGGCGTGACGGCCTTCTGGGGCCTGCTCGACGTCGGCGACCCGAACCCCGGCGACACCGTCGTCGTCTCCGCCGCCGCGGGGGCGGTCGGCTCCGTCGTCGGCCAACTCGCCCGGATCAACGGCGCGCGCGTGGTCGGCACCGCCGGCAGCGACGAGAAGGTCGACTGGCTCACCGACGAACTCGGCTTCGACGCCGCGATCAACTACAAGACGACCGAGGACCTCGGCAGCGCGATGGACGAGGCCTGTCCCGACGGGATCGACGTCTACTTCGACAACGTCGGCGGCCCGATCACCGACGCCGTCTGGCCCCGCCTGAACGTCCACGCGAGAGTCGCCGTCTGCGGCCAGATCGCGCTGTACAACGAGACGGAGGTGCCGACCGGTCCGCGGAAGCTCGCACAGCTCATCCAGACCCGCGCGACGGTCGAGGGACTGCTCGTCAGCGACTACGAGGACCGCTGGGGCGAGGCGCTCGAGCGCCTCTCGAGGTTCATCGCGGAAGACGAGATCCGCTACCGCGAGAACGTCGTCGAGGGCTTCGAAAATGCGCCGGACGCGTTCCTCGGCCTGTTCGAGGGCGAGAACATCGGCAAGCAACTGGTCAAGGTCGGCGAGCGCGGCGACTGATACGGTCTGCTGGAACGGTTTAGCGGTGCATCCGCAGAACGGTTCGCGGTCGCGCCGGAACCGACTGACAGCAGTCCGTCTGAACGGGGAGCGTCGCGGCTCAGTTCTCCGCTTCGGGACGCGAGTCCGACGACTCGGTCGTCCGCCCCGCTAGAGCGGCGACCGATGCAGTACGCGACGGAAAAGCGGCGCAGGGCGAGCGCGTGCTGTCAGCGGGGACCCGAAAGGGATGTCAGAGGGGCCGGCCGCCCGCAGTCTCCGAGCTGTCAGACGGGAGGCGGCGGACGGCCGGTCGCGGTCGCAGGGGACGGGCGACAGGCCCCGATCTCGAGGACGTGCCTCGGACGGTGGAGGGCCGGCGATCGAGGCCTAATCGAACGGAGGAACTGCCACACGTTATACTCAGCGCAAGCTGAAATATCGGTTTTAGTAATCGATTCTAGCGAGCGGATTCAACCGATCGAGGTCGAAACGGTTAACCACGCTGACAGTGTAGCGGCCGACTATGCTGGATACGCTTACCGGCCTCGTCCCCGACGATCCCGTCATCATCGCGGTCGTCCTGATCCTCCTCTCGCTCGTCTTCTTCGCGTATCTCCTCCTCCGACGGACCGTCCTCGAGTTCCGCGACGGAATGCGCGGCGATCGCTGATTCGAGGCGGGCGCAGGTCGCCGGCCGATCGATCCCCATCACGAACCGTTTTTTCCTCCCCCCGTCAATACCGGGGTATGGACCCGCGAATCCGCGAACACGCCGAGATTATCGCCAATCACTCGGTCGATCTCCAGGACGGTGACAACGTCGTCATCGACGCCCATCCGGTCGCCGAGGACCTCGTTGTCGCCCTCCACGAGGTGATCGGCGATCGAGGGGCGAACCCGATTACGACCAGCCAGCGAACCGGAAAGCGACAGCAGCGCGCGTATCTGCGGGCCGCCGACGACGAGTTCGATACGCCCGAGCACGAACTCGCGCTCGTGAAGAATACGGACGTCTACATCGCCATTCGAGCGACGGACAACGCCACCCAGACCAGCGACGTCGACCCCGAGATCAGCGCGGCCCACCAGCAGGCCCATCGCCCGATTCTCGAGGAGCGCCTCTCCAAGCGCTGGTGTCTCACGCAGTTCCCCGCGCCGGCCAACGCCCAGCTCGCGGAGATGAGCACGGACGGCTACGAGAACTTCGTCTGGGACGCCGTCAACAAGGACTGGGAGGCCCAGCGCGCCCACCAGGAGCACATGGTCGAGATCATGGATCCCGCCGAGGAGATCCGGATCAAGAGCGGCGACGCGACCGACGTGACGATGTCCGTCGCGGGCAACCCGACGCTGAACGATCACGGCGAGCACAACCTCCCGGGAGGCGAGGTCTTCACCGCGCCCCAGCCCGACAGCGTCGAGGGCGAGGTCCTCTTCGACATGCCGCTCTATCATCAGGGCCGGGAGATCACGGACGTCTTCCTCGAGTTCGAGGGCGGCGAGGTCGTCTCCCACTCGGCGGCGAAGAACGAGGACGTGCTGACCGAAGTGCTGAACACCGACGACGGCGCGCGCCGACTCGGCGAACTGGGCATCGGGATGAACCGCGACATCGACCGGTTCACCTATAACATGCTCTTCGACGAGAAGATGGGCGACACCGTCCACATGGCCGTCGGCCGGGCCTACGACGATACCGTCGGCGAGGGCAACGAGGCCAACGACTCCGCGGTCCACGTCGACATGATCGTCGACATGAGCGAGGATTCGGTCATCGAAGTGGACGGGGAGGTCGTGCAGCGAAACGGTACCTTCCGATTCGAGGACGGCTTCGAGGGATAACGACTGTTCGGTTCACTCGATTCAGCTTTTGCAGCGAATCGGGAGTCGAAAACCACGGTTTAGCGAACTGAACGTCCACATGTGGTGGCGCGCGCTGGGCCGCGGTGAACGACAGTGAACCGCGGCACGACCTGTGCGAGGGATGAGCGAACGGAGTGAGCGAATCGGTTGGGGAGGGCGTGGCGACTCCCTGCTGCCAGCGGAGGCAGGACACTCGTCTCCATCTGCGGTCGCTGCTCAGACAGGTTCAACGGAGAGTGCAGTTCGAAGCCGCTCGAACAGTCATAGATCACACCCACTCGAGCCTCGGTTACGGGCCGGCCCCCCGCCGTCGACGCGGTGGTTTCGGTGGTGGCGTCCGGCGACGGGAGACCGGCTGTCCGCCGGGGATCGAGTCCGACGGAGAGCGTAGGTGCCCAGCGGAGATATCACTCACGCTCGAGCAGGCCTGGCGGGACCGAACAGCCACAGGGGGAGGCGAAGCCGGCGTGGGGTCCGGTGACGACCGAGAACAGGACCGGGTCGCCACAGCGCGGACAGGCGGGGAACGGCGAGTCCTCGTCGTCGCTCTCGTCATTCGCGTCCGGACTGGCGGTCATTCCGACCACCGAGAACGGAGTCCGTCGAAACCGGATCCCGGAGCCGGCGCTAGTCGTGGCAGGCGATTCTGCGGTCGTACGGGACGTTTATATCCCGCGAGAATATACGCAATCATGGCTTTCGAACCCTCGTGGGTTGGAAGCCACGTCTCGGGTGGCTCTAGCACCCGGGGCATTTCGGCGCATGCCCCTCGCGACGAATGGAGTGTGGCTTCCGTTCTAATTGTTGTTCTAAATTGGCTTATAACTACTGCAAGATGTATGGAATAGAGTGGGCGAGACCTCGAGCGTGTTCGAAATCGCTTGCTAACGGGCGATCAGTTCGGTTTGATCTGTAGCGTGAGGAGAGCAGCGGGAAGTGCCCTAGTGACACTGGCAACAGGGAGACGCCACGCCCTCCCCAGCCGATTCGCTCACGCCTCCGGCGTTCGCTCATCCCTCGCGCAGCGTCGTGCCGCGGTTCGCTGTCCACTCACCGCGGCCCAGCGCGCGCCACCGCATGTCGGTCGGACAGTCCGAACTGAGACAGCGGTCGCCGGCCCGGAACGATACCGGGGATCGGCGCTCCAATTCGCGAACTGTTGAAGACAGGACAATCGCTCGGTCGGTCGAGTAGACCGGTTGCTATCGACCGGGTTTATACTCTCGCGAGAGCTATCAGACGTATGGACGTACTCGTCGCGTACGACGGCTCGAAGCCCGCGCGGAAGGCGGTCGAACACGCGTTTGCGACGTATCCCGACGCGGAGATCGTGTTGCTGCGCGTCATCGAGGCTGCGGACGGTTCGACCGAGGCGGGGATCAGCATCATCCAGGAGATGCTGCGGGAGCGAGAGGAGGAGATATCCGCGGAGTTCCCCGACGAAATCGACGCGATCACCAGCGATCTCGACGTCGAGTTTCGGACCGAGACCGTCGTCGGGCGGCCCGCACGCGAGATCGTCTCGTTCGCAGAAGAGCACGACATCGATCACATCGTTATCGGCAGCCACGGACGGGCCGGTCTCTCCCGCATCTTGCTCGGCAGCGTCGCCGAGAAAATCGTCCGGCGCGCCCCCATGCCGGTCACCGTTATCCGCTGAGCCGACCCTCGAGCGAAGCGGGACGCAGTTGAGGAGGCCGGGCTCGGTCGACGAGGCCCGCGATCGATCGTCGACGGCGCCCCGATCAGTCGTCGACCAGATCCGCGACCATTTTCGAAACGAACTCGAGTTCGTCCTCGTTGACGCCGTGGCCCATTCCCTCGTAGAGCCGCTCGGTCACGTCGGCGTGCATCGACTCGAGCACGTCGGCCGTCTCGTGGACGCGCTCCTCGGGGATGTGGGGATCGACGTCGCTACAGCCCAGAAAGACGGGGGTCCCCTCGAGGTCCGGATCGTCCGCGAGGTAGTCGTCGGGATCGACGTCTTCGCCGATGAGGCCGCCGCTCAGGGCTGCGAGACCGCCGTACCGGCGCGGATTTCGCGCGACGAACTCGCTGGCGAGGCAGGCCCCCTGCGAGAAGCCGATCAGCATGATCCGCTCGGTCGGAATCCCGGCGTCGTTCGCCGCACCGATCGCGTCGCTGATTGCCTGTAGCCCCGAGCTCCGGCCGGGCTCGTTCCGCTCGACGGGCGCGAGGAAGGAGTTCGGATACCACGTCTGGCGGGCCGCCTGCGGGGCGAGGGCGGCGACCCCCTTCTCGAGGACCTCGTCGGCCAACTGGATCATTCCTCGAGCCGTGGCCCCACGGCCGTGGGTGAGGACGAGCGCCGCGTCGGCGTCCTCGAGGGCGGTTCCGCCCGTCGCGAGTTGCTGATCCTGATGTGGGCCGTCGACGCGGTCGCCCGCGCTCATTCGACACCACCGACGCCGGCGCTGGCCTCGGGCAGGTCGTGTTCGATTAGCTCGAGGCCGAGCGCCTCGATCGCACCGCGGAGGTGTTCGTCCTTGGCGTAGTCTGCGCCGTCGGCCTCGCGGAGTTCCTGCGCTTTCGCCAGGACTTCGCCGCGGCGGTCGTCGGGCACCTCGTACTTGTCCGTCGAGAGCTCGATGACGAGGCCGTTGTTGTCCGTGGTGTAGATCGAGTGGAAGATGCCGCGATCGAAGACGTTGTACTGGTGGCCCGCGTCCTCGAGGGCGTCCATCGTGTCCTCGTACTCGTCGGGATCGATGCTGAAACAGAGGTGGTGGACGGCACCGGTCCCGCCGCGCTGGCCGCGCTGGTTCGAGGGCCGGTCGTCGCTGACGAAGAAGGTCAGGATGCGACCGTCACCGGTATCGAAGAAGAGGTGCGTCTGCGAGGGGTCGTCGAGATTCGGCTGGCGGAGCACGAGCGGCATGCCGAGGAGGTCCTGGTAGAACTCGATCGTCTCGGCCTCGTTGCTCCCCCAGATGGTGATGTGGTCGGTTCCCGTCGTGTGGACGGGGCTGTCGGGCAGTTCCGGCGTGACTGGGTTGGTGGGTTCGGTAGGCATGGTGGGTGAATCGAATCGGTCGTGAATCCGACCGAGGTGTGTTCGAAGGCGATCCGCTCGGTTACGAGTCCGGCGTCTCCGCAGCGACTCCGCGACGACCCGGCGTCGACGCGACTACTCCGCGACGTGTTCGCCGAAGACGCGCGCGGCGTCGTCGGGAACGTCGAAGTCGTGGTAGTGTTCGCCCTTGACGCTCGAGAGGATGTTGAGTGCTGCGGCGGCCCCGTCGCCGACGGCGATGGCGGCCTGCCACTCCTCGGGACGGACCATCGCGCCGGTCGCGTACGCGCCCGAGACGCTCGTCTCCATCTCGACGCCGACGTCGACGGTGTCATCGTCGGTGAACACGACGCCGAGATCCTCGGCCAGTTCGCGGTTCGCACCGGTCGCGAGGACGACGAAATCGGCCTCGTAGCTCCCGTCTTCGGTCTCGACGGTGAAGCCGTCGCCGGCTTCGCTAACGCCGGTCACTTCCTCGCCCTGTCGTCGGTCGGCGCCGAAGTCGTCGACCTGCTGGCGAGCCGTCGCCATGAATTCGCTGCCGCCGACCGAGCCGATGCCGAGGTAGTTGAACAGGTGGGCCTTGTGCATCCACGTCCCGTCACCGTCGAACACCGTCGTCTCGAGCCCGTTCTTCGCGGCGAAGAGGGCCGCACTCAGTCCGGCGGGACCGCCGCCGACAACGATCACTGTCGCATCGTCCGTAGTCGTCTCGTCGCTCATCGTAGTTACATAGTGTTACTGCAGGGGTATCAATCCCCAGCAACCCCGAAGCCACCACGTAACACCGGTGTCAGTGTCGCGAGTTCCCACGGATCGCCGTCGGAACGGTCTCGTGAGCGCTGCCAACGGACGGCACGACCTGCGCACGCAGGCTCAATTCATTCGCGTAACTCGTTCATACTACCATATCCGACGGGAGAACTGTCGGTGGACGGCCCGGTCGACGCGAACTCCCCCGCCCGTCTCGGCCCGCCGCGACGGGCGCTCGCCGACCGCCGTCCGCCAACCGCGGCCCGGTGACGGCTTGCTCGAGGGCCGGATATCGCGCTCCAATAGACACATCCATGAACACCAGCCTCGAGGTGGAGTACTGGGTCGTCGACGACGACGGCGATCTGGTCGCACCCGACACACTGCTCGACGTCTCGGAACAGGTCGATCCCGAATTCGTCGAGCCGATGCTCGAGATCAAGACAACCCCGTGCGGATCGATGGCCGAACTCCGCGAGGAGCTGCACGGTCGGATCGGACGCGTCGTCGACGCGGCACGCGAACGGGACAAGCGGCTCGTCCCGCTGGCGACGCCGCTGTCCGCCTCCCCCGCGGACGTCCCATACCGGGACAAGGAGGGGACCGACCTCCAGCGTCGGATCGTCGGACCGGCGTTCGACGACGCTCGCGTCTGTGCCGGCACGCACGTCCACTTCGAGCGATCGAACGTCGCCGACCAACTCAACGCCCTGACCGCGATCGATCCGGCGTTCGCGCTGGTCACCAGTTCGGCCCACTACCGCGGCGAACGCATCCTCGAGTGTGCCCGCCCGTTCCTCTACCGTCGCTCGTGTTACGAGACCTGCCCGGAACAGGGCCAGCTCCGGTCTTACGTCGACAGCGTCGCCGAGTGGGAGCAGCGTCTCGATGACGCTTACGACTCGTTCCGCGAGCGGGCGGTCGAGCGCGGCGTCGACCCGGCCGCCTTCGAGAACGAATTCGGTCCCTACGACGCGGTCTGGAACCCGGTCCGGTTGCGCAAAGCGATGCCAACGGTCGAGTGGCGCTCGCCGGACGCGGCCCTCCCGAGCCAGGTGCTCCGGCTCGCGGCCGAGGTGCGATCGATCGTCGCCCGCGCGGACGAGCACGGGACGGTCGTCGGCGGCTCGGAGCGGAGTACCTGGCCGGATACAGCCACCGACGGACCGCTCCGCCTCCCCGAGTTCGACACCGTCGAGTCGGTGACGGACGTAGCCATCCACGATGGACTCGAGGGGGCGGGAGTCAGGGACTACCTTCGACGGCTCGGATTCACGCCCGCGGAGTACGATCCGTTCGCGGACCGGATGACCGACTCGCGAATCACCGAGCGGCGCGCGAAGAAACTGCGGCTCCGAGCCGCCGATCGGCTCGAGGCCGACCTGGAACGCCGCCGCGTTCGAGCCTGACGGGAGTCCCTGTTTCCGTAGTAGACGCCGTCCTCGTTTCTCGGAGTGAGTCGCCGATCGCGCAAAAACGGCTGTCCACTACTCGCGCCCGGCAACTATGTCTGGCGAATGATTAACATGGCCATGCGGCTGTTGAGTCGTGTTATCACGATCCCCGCAAACCGTTTAATTGAGCCCCGTATAGACAGTGCACCGACTTTGAAACAGCCACATAATATGAAAATATGATATGACAAAGGCAGAAGACACGTTGTTGTTTGGCGCGCTCGCGTTCGTCTGGGGGACCGCCTTCACCGCGATCGAAATCGGACTGAAAACCCTGCCGCCGCTCCTCTTCGCAGCGGCCCGATTAGACATCGCTGCGTTCATCTTCATCGGAGCGGTTCTACTGAGTCGGCTCCGGTGGCTCCCTCGGACCAAAGCGGACGTGGCGCTCATCCTCTCGAACGGTATCCTCGTCATCGGAGCGCACTTCGCGTTCTCCTTCATCGGCCAGAGCTACGTCACGAGTGGAGTCGCCGCAATCGTCCTGAGTGTCTCACCGATCATCACCCCCATCATCGCTATCCGGATCCTCCCGACGGAACGCATCTACAGTACGGACGTCATCGGACTGGGCGCAGGGCTCGCCGGCGTAATCGCTATCGCAATCGCCGGAGGATCCGTCGGCGGGCAACTTACCGGCGTCGCACTCATCTTGGCGTCCGCGGTCGTCTTCGCGCTCGGCTCCGTGCTGACGGAACGCTGGACGGCGGTTCTCCCGACGATGTCCCTCCACGCGTGGTCGATGATCGCCGGCGCGGTATTCCTCCACGCCATCGCCTACGCCTATTCGGGCGCGTCGTTCCGGAGCGTGACGTGGACGCCGTCAGCCGTCGCCGCACTCGCATACCTCGGCATCTTCGCGACGGCGGGCGGGTTCCTCCTCTACTTCACCTTGCTGAATCGAATCGGTGCAACGAACGTCAGCCTCATCAACTACGCATCGCCCGTTGTGGCGACGATCTTCGGTGCAACCCTCCTCGGTGAACAAATCACCGTCGCGACCGTCGCCGGATTTGCGCTCATCGTTATCGGGTTCGTCTTTTGCAGCCTCCGGCCGCTCTGGCGGCTTACCCGGTCTACCCGGAACACGGCCGGACGCGATCGGCCGCTCGAGCGCGATGAAGTCCGCGTCCGAAGTAACGTCTACAAGACGACGACCAACTCGCGGAATCGCGTGCAGCCGGGAGACTGACTGCCCCTCGCAGGCTGTCTGGACGCCCACAGAGAGCAACGCCATTTCGTGGGCGAGCGACTCGGCTTCAGCCGCCGTTCTGCCTGCGGAAATCGTATTCCCGGTTCCGCTATCGGAGCCGCGTAAGCCACTGACCGCCCGTCCGCAGAGCGGTCGCGGACTCGTCGCCGAACGAACACCGCACCGGCTCGGTCTCGCAGGGGTTGCCCATCACGAGTTCGACCGTCGGCGACCCGCCCTCGAAGACGGCCGCGCTCGCGGTCGTCAACTGACCGAACGCGTGGGCGTCCGTCTCGGCTTCGGGATGCCGGCAGATCGACTCGTTTCCCGGCCCGTGCTCGTGATCCGCCGCGATCCGCCAGAGGGAATCGCGATCGATTTCGTCGCCTCCCGCCTCGAGCAGCGCCGTCGCTCGCTCCCGGCGGCGGCGAGAGCTCTCGGTCGACGCCGAGTGCGACAGCACGAAGTGATTCGTCCGGGCGACGGCCCCGTCGTCGGCGACCGCGATCCGCTCCTCGAGGGGGTTCACCTCGAGCAAGACGGCGTCGCTCCCGTCGGCCAGAAACAGCGTCTGGGCCATCAGCTGTCGCGTCGGGATCGACTCGAGGAGTTCCCGGGCCGCCTCGACGGTGGCGCACTCCTCGAGCACGCGCCGGACGACGGTACCGTTGCGGAACTGCGCCTCGGGCTCGATATCGTCCCGGTTCGCGTCGATGTAGGTGTTCGCCGCGACCAGCCCCCGATCGTTGACGCCCTTGTAGAGCATGACCGTCCCGCAGGTGTCGACGGTCAGAAAGCCGTGGTAGCCGTCGATCGCCGGCTGTTCGACGAGCGATTTGGGGCGGGCACCCCGACCCGCGATGTCGCGGTTCTTGAGCACGAGCGAGCCGTCTCGTCCGGTCCGCGACGGAGACACGAGCGCGTTCGTACAGCCCCGCGAGGGATCGGCCGCCGGCTCGTCGGCCAGTTCGTCACAGAGATCGCTGTACGCGAAGGCGTAGACCTCGTAGATATCGGGATCGACATCGAGCGTCTCGGCCATCGCTTCGCCGGCCCGTACGTGCCGGTCGGGCATGCTCTGCCGACTGCGACGCGAGTACTCGAGCAGAGGCTCGAGGTCGACGTCACGGGCGTCGATCAACGACTCGAGTTCGGCGACGGCCCACTCGATGGCCTCGCGTTCGGTGTCGGCGCGTCGGCGGGCCTGGTCGGCGAACGTGCTCGGTTCGGACGGCGCGTCCGGGCCGGTGAACGCGATCGACTCGCGGTCGGTGTCGTCCATAGCGTCGGAAGGTGATCCAGCGGGTTGTATCGTGGGCCTGAACGCGAAGCCCGGGTCCGGATGAGAGCGGTGATCGTCGGCTCGAGCGGCGAAGAGAGCGAGCACCAGCGGCCGAACGTGGCGGCGGCTACCGAGCGCGGGCGACGGCGAGGGCTATCGGGCAGGTATCGGAGTTCGAAAGGGTGTACACGTGTCGGCAGCGGGGATGGCGATCGTCGTGCGTGCGTCGCGATGATCGGTGCGTCCCCCGTATCCCCTGTGATGCCACGGCTGGCCCTGCCGACATCCTATATAACGTTGGTGGCCGACATTAGTGTATCGGAACAAATCAATTTTCAGACAATGCGGCGCAGAAGTATGTCCCTTCGATCGGTCGTCGTGCTCGAGTGACCGCCGGGAGTCGCGACCGGTCCCGGTTCCCGTCTCGAGCCCGGTCCGTATCCATCGTCGGGCGGCGACCGGGCCGAGAAAAAACGGCTCAGTCGTGTCGGTATCCGAGCGCCAGCACGGCGACGAGTAATCCGACGAGGGAGGCACCGACTCCGAAGCCGGGGACACCGTCATCATCGGTGGAGTCGGACGCCGTGTCGGACCCCGTCTCGGACTCCACGGACAGGACGTTCGGGCTCTCTTCGTGGAGGTGCCACGTGGCGGTGTTTCCATCGACCGACAGCGCGTTCGAGTCCGTTACCGCCCCGGGCATCTCGATGACGTACGTCATCTCGCTAAACGTATCGTCCGCTTCGGGATCTTCGACGTTACCGATTTGCAGGGAGACCGTTCCGTTCTCCGCCGTGAGTTCCGTGTCATCGAAATTCTCCTGATTGAACTCCGTGAATTCCATTTCCATCGCATACCCGTCGTCGAGTTCGGTATCGTCGGCGTTCTCGTAGCCAGCGTACCCGTTCTCTTCGGGCAGCAGTTCCTCCTCGGCGAACCACGCGGCTACGGTATCGTATCCCTGCTCGGATGCAGTCGACTCCAGAGAACTGTAGGTCTGTGCGTCCGTTTCCCACACCATTCGGAGGCTCTCAAATTCGCCGTCTTCCGTTATCGTGGCCTCCACCTCCATCGAATCGCCGTCTTCTTGCGCCACTGCCGACAGTGGCATCGTGGCGAGTCCCAGCGCCACGACGAGCGTCACCGCGAGAATCGTATTCGTTCGTTCCATATGTCGTGATTCACTCGTTATCTGTCATATATAGGAGTTTCTCTCGAGAGTCCCCCTCATCGATCGAGTCCCCCTCGGTGCGTTCGCTATCGCTCGGCGATCGGCTGACCGGGACGGTCGCTCGAGCGGATCGACGCCGTCGAGGTGATCTGCATCCGCGAGACGAACGACGGGGACCCCGAACCGATCAAGGCGAGCGAACGACTTCGGGACCGCCATCGAGAAACGAGCGGCAGAGAAACGGGTTCGATCTCGAGCGGGCGGGACGGGACGACGCGAGATTCGAGAACGGGCCGTCTCTCGAGATCAAATCGACAATGCACGAGCACGCCGACGGTCAGCCCGGTAACTGGATGGTTTGTCGGGAATATCACGAGAAGTTCCGGCGTCACGACGGCTGATACTGGTTCGTGGTCTACCAGCCACGCGGGCGATCGGTCTGCACGATTCTTTGCGGTAAGATGGTCCGCTCGAGCGAGTTCCCGCTGCTCCGGTGGCACGGTGGCGGCGATCACCGCGGGACCGAACAGGCGAAGATCCCAATTAATTCGATTCTTTAGGTTAGAACGGCATATTTTTACCGCCTTCAGCTATTGTAATTTCAATAGAAGAGCGCAATATGGTATCGATATAGCTAATTTCTGGTGTTTTCTAATTGTTATTTTCGTAGTTACGACCAGATATTGCGGACGGTAATTCTATATCGGAGTACCTCAAAATGAGGCCTGTATGCTCAACAATATCAAGCATCTAACCGAAAACGAGCAAGTTTCAGAGACGGTTCTATTTGATGTCCTTTCGCATGAACGACGACAGTATACTCTCTACTGTCTCAACAAATATCAAACGTCGATACCGCTCGAAGACTTAACTGATGAAGTTGTCCAGTTAGAATTTGACGTACAGGATGTCGGAGAAGTACCAGAAGAAGATGTCAAAAAAGTACGCGTCGATTTACACCACTGTCACATTCCAAAGATGGAGAATGCAGGTATCCTCGAATATTCCCAAGAACAGAATTCAGTAGTTTCTCAATGCGATATACCAGAACCTGATTCGATGAAATAATCTGAAAGGGGGCGGGAAAGGGGCTCCGTATAGTATACACTCGTCGAGTGGAAACCAATTCGCATGTAGTTATTGGAGAGTGATCCTTCCGAATCTGTACTGACGACGATACTCGACTTCGAACGTCACTGCTCTCGTCGAGAGCGTCTCGGAGCTCTCCCGGCGCTGCTCGGGCGTGAGGTCGTCGCGCTCGAGGACTTGGCGTGATGCTTAGACGAACTTGGGTACGTCATCGCAAGCGCTTACGACCGCTTTCGTCTTGTTACGGTCATAGAAGTCGGCTGCGCGTTCGATTGCGTCTCGGCGGTACGCATAGTCGCCGTCGGTTCTAATTCGCGTACTCGTACACACGACCCCCCGAGATCCTCGTTTTTTCGGCTCACTGGGCGGCTCATTTCGGCCCAAATCAGGCGGAACGTGTCGGTCATCCAAAGAAGAACGCAGTCTCGAGCGACCGACCGACTCGAGATATGGGGTCGAGGCGATCGCCGCGGCTACCCCCGACCGAAAAACAGCTCAACTTGTGAAAATCAGCTGCTAATGAAAGTATGATTGTACAAACGAAACGAAGGGGGAGCATTGCCACTATACAGGCCCGTTCAGCGATCGGCGACAGTACCGACGAATCCGGTCTCAGTCCCGCCACCGGGAGTCTTCCAGGTCAACTCGATCCCGCGGAGTGCCGTCGGATCGTTCTCTGACTTCGACCACATCTCGAGGGCTTCGCTCGCGATCGTTGCGAGATCCGCGAAGCTGTCGGCCTCACCCGGGGGAGAATCGTATCGATCCGCATCCGACGAGGCTCGTCGTTCTCGTCGAACGCTCGAGGTGGGGGCCAGGTTTCTCGAGTCAGAGTCGATCTCAGCGAGTGCTGTCGCTCACGAATGGGTCGTGACCGTAAGTGGGCACGATGGGATTATGAACTACGCCCGAGAACCTGCGCTTCGCGCAGAACCTCGGTCTCGTTCAAATCCCATCTCGTTGTACTGCTGTCGCTCACGGAGTGTTCGCGACAGCAACGGGCACGATGGGATTTGAACCCACGACCGTCGGATTAGAAGTCCGACGCTCTTTCCGGACTGAGCTACGTGCCCTCGAGTCGGAATCCTCGACGGAACGGCATAAGCGGTTGGGATTCTCGTCGCAATCGCTCGCTCGCTGCGCTATCGGACGGGAAACAGAATTCGACCGCCGTACCCGACGGGAGCCGGGAATTCGCGCGAAAAAGTGAGTGCGTCCTCGTGAGTAGCCGCGTCGCCACCGGCCGGCGTCAGAACTCGACCTCCGCATCGTCGTCGCTCGAGTTCTCGGTGTCGTTGCCGTCGGATTCGTTGGTGGACTCGTTCCCCAGTCCGCCGTCGTCGGACTCGTTATCGGTTTCGTTGCCCGCTCCGCCGTCATCCGACTCGTTGCCGAGCCCGTCGTCGGACTCGTTGCCTTCCTCGTCGGAACCGGGGTTCCCGGAACCGTCCGTTCCGTCCGACTCGTCGTCCGGCGAGTCCTCGTTGGATTCGCCGTCGTCCGAACAACCCGCGACTGCAGCGATCAGTCCCGCGCCGGCTCCGGCCGTGAATCGACGCCTGGTGAGTATCTTGTCTGTCATAGTACGCACCCGTCTCCGCAACGGACTGCCACATAACGGCGTGTCTCCGTTTCAGCGATCAGTCAGGGTTTGATCGAATTACCTCGAATTGGAACGGTTGAGTGCCGTACGACCGTCGAGCGCGTCGGTTCGATGCGAGCGAACTCATCGATAGCGGGCGTATAAGCCGCGCCGGCTCGAGCGAGCCCGAATATCGAGTTCGACCCGGCTCGTGGGGGGGCCCAGCCGGAGTACAACGCGGCAATTGTCGATCCTACAACCGTTGTGCCGGACCGATAGGCGGCCCGCTCGCCGAGCGGAGACGGTGCAGTCCGGACCGAACGGCGAACACAGCGTTTATGCACGTCTCGCCGGTACGTAGTCTCGATGCACGTCATCGGAACGGTCGGACTCCCCGGAAGCGGCAAGGGCGAGGCCGCGACCGTCGCACGCGAGGACGGAATCCCGGTGGTCACGATGGGCGACGTCGTCCGCCAGGAGACGGCCGACCGCGGGCTCGACCCCGCGACGGATCACGGCACGGTCGCGCAGGCGCTGCGCGAGGAAAACGGCCCGGCGGCCATCGCCGAACGATCGCTGCCGATGATCGAGGATCGCCTCGAGGCCCACGAGACGGTGCTGGTCGACGGCATCCGCTCGGGCACCGAGGTCGACGTCTTCGAGGACGAGTTCGCCGACGCGTTCACGCTGGTCAGTATCGAAGCCCCCTTCGAGTTGCGAGCCGAGCGGATCGACGAGCGCGGCCGGGACGCGAGCGAGGCCGACGGCGGCGAGGGGCTGGCCGCCCGCGACGAGCGCGAGCGCGGCTTCGGGATGGACGACGCGATGGAGCGCGCCGACGTGGTCGTCGAGAACACCGGCTCGCTCGAAGCCTTTCACGAGCGGATCCGGTCGATCGTCCGGGGAACCGACGACGAGAAACGTGCCGAGGCCGAAGCGGACCCATGAGCGAGATTTACCGCGTCGACGTGGAGATCACGGCACCGGTCTACGACACCGAGGTCACGAGTCGCGTGATCGATGCCGTTTCGAACGTCTTTCCCACCGCCGAACTCGAGGAGGAGTTCGGCGAGGTCAGGGGCGAGGCGCACGCGCTCGATCACTTCTCGGAGCAGTTACACCGCCAGGAGATCCTCGACACCGCCCGCGGCGAGTTCTTCGCCAACCGCGAGGGACAGACGTTCACCTTCGCGTTGAAAAAGCAGGCGGCCTTCGAGGACTACGTCAACTTCTCGGTCGGCAAACCCGACGAGCTCGGCGAGATCGCCGTCCGGGTCCGGGTCGACGAACCGAGCCTCGAGGAGTACGTCGACCATATCGCCCCGCCGACGGAAGACGGGCGGCCGGTCGACGCCTGAGTCGGTTCGGTTTCGCCGTCCCGTCGATCCGCCGTCACAGGTCGCCTCGAGTCGCTGGCCTCACCGGTCGTACTCGCTGACGCAGAAGCCGTTGCCGGCTGGGTCTTCCAGTATCGTCCAGACGGCCGTGTGCGTCTCGTGGGTCTCGGTCTTCGTGTCGCGTACGGACGCACCGAGCTCGCGGAGCCGGTCGACGGTCGCCTCCCGATCCGCCGTCGACAGGTCGAGATGGATCGGGAGGTCTCGCTCGGTTCCCCTCGGCTGGCGTTTAAATAGCAGGTCCGGCCCCGAACCGGGCCGATCGACGACTTCCGACTCGACCGACGGCGGGAGGTCGCGGCGCTCGCCGTCGATAGCCCGTTCCCAGAACGACGCCAATCGATCCGGATCCGTACAAGCGAAGGTAATAAATTCTATCTCTGCCATGCTTGTGGTGCATACACCAGCACAGAGAAGCCGCTAGCGGCGACGGCAATTGTTGCTATCCCAACCGGAACCGCGTTCGATCGAATCGACTCGCCGGCCGTGTACCGCTCCACGACAGAATCGTCGACCACCCAACGACTGATACCGGCAGACAGTGTATGGCCGTCAGATGCACGACACGATACCCGTCGCGGAAATCATGGTCGAGGACGTCGTCACCGCCCCGCCGAACGCGACCGTCACCGAAGCGGCGACGCTACTACGCGACGAAGCAGTCAGTTCGGTGGTCGTCGTTCGCGACGACGAACCGATCGGCATCGTCACCGAGGGTGACTTCATCACGCAGCTCTGCGAACGACGGGATCTCGGCCACCTCGAGCTGTCAGCGGTCATGTCGACACCGCTGACGACGATCGAGCCGACGGCCTCGATCGTCGACGCCGTGGCGCTGTTGCGGGCGACGGACATCGAACACCTGCCGGTCGTCTCGCGTAGCGAGCGGCCGAGCGAGACGGAGGCGGACGACGCCACCGGCGAGCTCGCGGGAATCGTCACGACGACCGAACTCACCTACTACGTGCCACAGCTCGTCCACCGCGCGACGGAGTCGCACGAGCAACCGCCTCAGCAACGGGTGCGAACCGACACCCTCTACGAGCGCGACGACTGGGAGTTCGAGTACCGCGGCGCGGACGAGACGACCGTCTCGGTCGGCGACGTCGCACGGTTCTCGAAGCCGATCTCCGAAGACGACGTCGAGGGCTTCGCGTCGGTGACCGGCGACACCAACCGGGTCCACCTCGACGCGGCCTACGCCGCCGAAACGCGCTTCGGCGAGCGGATCGTCCACGGCGTCCTCGCGAACGGGATCGTCAGCGCGGCGCTGGCCCGGCTCCCGGGACTGACGATCTATCTCTCACAGGAGAGCAGCTTCCGCGCCCCGCTCTCGATCGGCACCCGCGCCACCGCCGTCTGCGAGGTCGTCGAGGATCTCGGCCGGTCGAAGTACCGGATCGAAACCGACGTGGTCGACGGCGACGGCACGACGGTCCTCGAGGGGGACGCGGTCGTGCTGATCGACGAACTCCCGCCGGCGGCCGCCCGCGAGCGCGACGCCGCGGCGACCGGGTCGTCCGACTAATCGGCACAGGAGCCGACCGCATCGAGCGACGCTTCGCCCTGATCCCTGTGGCTCTCGGCAGCGATCGGGTCTCTGGACGCCGCGGCGGCCGCCGCATCGCCGAACGCCGCCGCCGCGTCTCGCAGGTGGCCGTTCTGACACGACGCCGTCTCGAAGTAGTCGGCGTACCCCTCCGGGGACTCCGACTGCCCGGTTTCGAGCCGGTCCACCGACGCCACGAACGTCGCTTCGGCGGTCTCGAACTCGTCCTGCGCGGATTCGTACTCGTCGTTTTCCAGGTGGTCCCGCCCGCGCTCGAGCGCGCCGAATCCGTCCTCTTCGCTCAGCGTCGCATCGTACGTCTCGGTGAGCGTCTCGAGCGACGTCACCGCATCGCCGAGCGCAACCGCACCGTCCGCGAGATCCGCGAGATCGATGCCGGACAGTTCGGCGAGCCGATCGCCGTCCAGGGCTTCGATCGTCGCCGTCGATTCCTCGTGGCGCTCGCGGGCACCGGTGACGGTCTCGTTGCGTTCGTCGACGGTGTCGTTCGCCGCCTCGAGGTCCCCGTCCTCCTCGAGCGCCGCGTTGACGGTCTCGATATCGTCGGCGATCGTATCGTCGGTAACCGCAACCGTCACCGCGATGAGGCCGTCGAGTGCGTCCGCGTACGAGCGAAGCGTCTCGACGTCGCTCGTCCGGTCGTCGCCCAGTTCCGATTCCGCGGTCTCGAGGTAGTCCCGAGCCGCCGAGAGGTGGTCGCGCGGCACCGTCGGATCGAACTCGACCGCCTCGGGGTTCTCGAGGTCGTCGAGTTCGTTCAGCGACTGGGCGGCCTCGTTCAGGCTCCCCGCCGCGCGGGCGATCGCGCGTTCGCCGGTCCGATCGCTGACCGCGACGTCGTCCGCGTCCGACGAGCCGGTGAGTCCACCGAGACAGCCGGCCATCGCTGCCAGGGTTCCTGTGCTCGCACCGGCCATACCGGTGCGGGCGAGATACTGCCGACGATTCATTTGTACTCGAGGATTCGTCTAGAAGGGCATTAACGTAGTGGCAGTTTGAAAGTCTCTACAATTGACAGTATCGGAGATTTCGTGAGGCGGGTATCGGCGAAACGCGGGCGGGATCTACCCGAACGGTCCCATTCCGCCCATCCCGCCGCCACCGCCACCGCCGCCCTGTTGCATCTGTTTCATCATGCGCTGCATCTCCTGTTCGGAGCCCATACCCTGGAACTGCTTGATGGTGCGTTCCATCATCTTGTACTGCTGGAGCAGTTCCCGGACCTGCTCCTCGCTGGTCCCCGAACCGCGGGCGATGCGCTTGATCTGACTCGCGCCGATGGCCTTGGGGTACTCCTTTTCGGCGTCGGTCATCGAGTCCATGATGACGGAAAACGCCCGCATCCGGTCCTGGGTGACGTCCATCGCGTCGTCGGGCAGCTGATCCTTGATCCCGCCGCCGAGACCGGGGATCATGTCCATCACCTGATCGAGCGGCCCCATGTTGTTCATCGCCTCCATCTGTTTTTGCATGTCGTTCAGGGTGAACTGCCCCTGCAACATGTCCTCGGGGTCCCAGTCCTCCTCCTCCATCTCGGTCTGCTCCATCGCGCGCTCGACGCGCTCGGCGAGCTGACTGAGGTCGCCCATCCCGAGCAGCCGCGAGATGAAGCCGTCGGGCTCGAAGCGCTCGACGTCCTGGACCTCCTCGCCGGTCCCGAGGAAGGCGATCGAGGAGTCGGTCTGGTCCACCGCGGTGAGGGCACCGCCACCCTTCGCCGTCCCGTCTAACTTCGTGATGACGACGCCGTCGATCCCGATCGACTCGTCGAACTGCTGGGCCTGCTCCTTCGCGCCCTGTCCGATCGCCGCGTCGAGGACGAGCAGGGACGTGTCGGGCTCGACGACGCCCTCGATCTGCTCGATCTCGGCGATCAGGTCGTCCTCGAGCGCGTGGCGACCCGCCGTGTCCACGATGTGAACGTCGGCCTCGCTCGTCGCCTCGAGGCCCTCGCGGGCGATTTCGACGGGATCCTCGCCGTCGGGATCGCCGTAGAAGTCGACCTCCGCGCGCTCGGCCATCTCCTGAGCCTGGTCGTACGCGCCGGGCCGAAAGGTGTCCGTCTGAATGACGGCCGGTCGGAGCCCCTTCGTGGAGAACCACCAGGCCATCTTCGCGGCGGACGTGGTTTTACCGGATCCCTGCAAGCCGGCCAGCAAGATGGTCTGTTCCTCGAGGGGCAACTCGGTGGAGTCGCCGATGAGATCGACCAGTTCCTCGTAGACGATGCGGAGGACGAAATCCCGCGCCGGGGTGCCGGCCGGGGGCTCCTCCTCCAAGGCGCGCTCTTTGATGTTGTCCGACAGCGCCATCACGAGCGAGACGTCGACGTCAGCGGAGAGCAGCGAGCGCTGGATCTCCTTGACGATCTCCTCGATGTCTTCCTCGCTGAGTCGCGACTTCCCGCGGAGCTTGTCGAGGGTGCCCCGCAGAGAACTCCCGAGATCGTCGAGTACCATTTGCTGGGTCTACGGGGCGATGGCGTTAAAGGCTTTTTCTACGACCGACGCGACAGAGCCGGTTCGAACGCTCGAGCGCTCATCGCCCGGCGTCGGAGAGTATTTCACTCGACCGCGACAATCCCCACGTATGAGTTCCGACGCAGACGTGGATCCCTCGGAGTACGAGGCCCTCGCCGATGCGAACGTGACCATGCGACAAAACGAGCACGGCCTCCACATCGCCGACGACGAGGAGACCGGCGTCTCGAGCCAGGGACAGACGCCCGAGGAGGCCCTCGCGAACCTCGCGGCGGCGGTCGAGGGGTACGCGGACGCGACGGACGACGATCCGGGCGACGACTGGCTCTGAGATCTGCGTTCGATACTGCGAGCGTCGGTATCAGTACATGTTTTTTCGAGAGGGAGACCAGATCGGATATTACCAGCGGCGATGGATCCGTAAGCGTCGCATGGCAGACACACCGCACGAGCCGTCACGACAGGTGGAATCGACGAAAACGAACGACGCGTTCGGTCGGCGACGCGTTCTCCGAGTCGGAACGGGACTGGTTGCGACGACGCTCGGGATCGCAGCGTTCGGCGGACAGGCCGCCGCACACTTCCCGGCCGACCTCGAGATCGAGATCCGACCGGGCTGCGATCGCGCGCCGATCAATCCGGACAGTCGCGGCGTGATCCCCGTTGCCGTCCGACAGACCGACGAGTTCGATCCGACGAGCGAGCCGGTTCGGTACCGATTCGGTGCGCCCGACGTCGTCGGTGACGGCGGCGGTGCCCGACCGGTCGGCGACGGTCACGTCATCGGCGCGGATCGGGACGGCCGATCGACTCTCCTCCTGTTCTTCCGAGCCGACGAGACCGGGTTCGACGGCGACGAATCGACGGGCAGACTCGAGTGGGAACGCGACGACGAAGGGAATCACGGGCTCGCCGGGACGGCGCAGGTGACGATCGTCGGCCGGCGCGGCAGGGGCTAATCGGAGTTCGCATAGCAGGCCCCCATTTTACGCGGCCGTTCGTAGTTTCGGACGGTATGGACACGTACGACATCGTCGTCCTCGGCGGCGGATCGGGGAGTCAGGTCGCGACCGCGGCGGCCGACCGGGGGCTCGAGGCCGCTGTTGTCGAACCCGGGCCGCTCGGCGGGGCCTGTATCACGCGGGGCTGTGTCCCCTCGAAGGCGCTCATCCACCGAGCGGACGTCGCGGAAGCGGTTCGCGGAGCCGAGGGGGTCGGCGTTCCAGCGCAGTTGGAAGAGATCGACTACGGCGAGATCACGGAATCGGTTCACGACACGGTCTACGAGAAGGCGGACAATCAGGAGTCCAGCCTTCGGGACAGCGAAAACGTCACGCTATACCGCGGCGAGGGCCGGTTCGTCGACGACCGGACGATAGAGATCGAACTGAACGGCGAGGGGAACGAAACGGCGGAGGTCAGCGGCGACACCGTCGTCATCGCCGTGGGGGGGCGACCGATGGTCCCGCCGATCGACGGCCTCGAGGACGTCGACTATCTCACGAGCGACGACGCGCTCTTCCTCGAGGAGCGCCCCGGCGACCTCGTGATCGTCGGCGGCGGCTACATCGGGGCCGAACTGGGCTACTTCTTCGGCGCGCTGGGAGCGGACGTCTCGATCGTCGGCCGGAGCGACCAGTTGGTCCCGCGGGAGGACGACGACGTGAGCAGGGTCGTGACCGAGTCGCTCGAGACCTACTGCGACGTATACACCGGCTACGAGGCTGGATCGGTCGCCGAGACTGACGGCGGCCGCGTCACCGTGACGGCCGAGCCCGCGGGCGAGGATGAGAGCGGCGACGATACCGTCGAACTCACCGCCGACGACCTCCTGCTCGCGACCGGGCGGCGACCGAACACCGACGCGCTCGACCTCGAGGCCACGGGTGTCGAGACGGACGACAAGGGGTACGTCGAGACGGACGATCGGCTCGAGACCGCCGTGGACGGGGTCTGGGCGCTCGGCGACGTCCTCGGCGAGCAGCCGTTCAAGCACGCGGCCGACGACGAGTCGAAAGTCGTCGCGGCGAACGTGCTGGACGATGCCGGGAAGACGATCGACTACGAGGCGATGCCCCACGCGGTCTTCACCGGCCCGCGGGTCGCGAGCGTCGGGCGAACGGAGGGCGAGCTCGAGGACGCGGACCGCGAGTACGAGGCCGTAACCGTTCCCTACGGGGCCGCGCCGCTGGGGATGATCCTCGAGGCCGACGACGGCTTCGTCAAAGCCATCGCGGGGCCGGACGGCGAAATTCTGGGCTGTCACATCGTCGGCCCGCAGGCCCCGACGCTGGTCCACGAGGTGGTCGTCGCGATGGACGGCGGCGGCACGGTCGACGACGTCGCGGAGCCGGTCCACGTCCACCCCGCACTGAACGAAGTGGTCTACGCGGCGTTCGACAAGCTATCGGACGCGAAGTACTCGACGGCACCCGATTGGCGGGACGTCAGTAGGGGGAACTGAGGCGTTCACCGGCGAACAGTACGGCTGGAAACGAGTTCGGTGCGCGCGAAAAAAGCGCGGCCGCAGCGACCAGCGCTGCGCCGGAGTCGACCGCGGCCGCTACTCGACGATGAACCCGCTTGCGAGCTCCAGCACTTCCGAGCGCGACCGCGGCTGATCGAACGCCATCGGGAACCCGATTTCGCCGTTCAGCTCCCGCAGGAACGAGGCGTGTCGCGCCTCGACGCTGTGGATGCTGAGCGCCGGCGCGACGAGTTCGAACGTCTCGATGTACGGCGCTGCACCCGCGTACGCCGAGACGCCGACGTCCTCGAGCGTGGCGGCAGTGGCGATGAACTCCGCCGGGTCCTGAACGGCCGATCCGAAATCGAACTCCGGCGGCTGGACCGGTTCGCCGCCCACCGCTTCCACCGTCTGTCCGAGGACTTCCGCGTGCGTTATCTCGTGGTCTCGAACGACGCGGAGTCGATTGACGACGCCGTCCTGAATCGGCCCCCAGCCCTCGAACTGCTGTTCGAGGGCCGCTTCGTCGATGTTTCGGATCCCGCGGGTGTAGAACGTCGCCTCGAGGTACTCGAGAGTGAGCGCGTAGTTGAGGATGTCGACGTCGTTCTCGAATTCGTTCGGAACCGCTTCTGGCGGTCGATCCGCCTGTTCTTCTTGCGTCGATTCGTCAGGGGTTTCGTCGTGATCGTCCCCTCCAGTCGCCCCAGCACTGCCGACGGCGCCCGTCGTCAGGACGCCGGCGACACCGCCGAGAACCGGCCGTCGGCCGATGTCGAATCGATCTGAATTGTCGTTAGTCATATTGTGGGACGTACCCGGACGGACCCAGTGAGACCAGTCGGTAAGTACCGAGTCATCGTTCCTGCGTCCAACGTACAGTTCCGCCGAATATCTTCGCGATCGCAACAGAGAACGCCGACGGCAATTCACGCGTACGTGAACCCTGTCGATTCGGAGTCGGTGAGAGTCACGCGATCGAGGCGGAGAGGAAACCGATACCCAGTCGGCCGCGAAACGCCATACGGTCTGCTGTACCGATGGACCGGTGCGACCGCAGGCCGTCTCGCGGTCGCACCGGAACTGACTGACAGCAGTCCGTCTCAGTCGTCGTCGGCCGTCGAAACTGGACCCGACTCCACCTCGCCGTCGTTGGCGAGCCACTCCGTCAGACTTCCCTCGTAGAAGGCGACGTTCTCGTAGCCCAGCGCTTTGAGGACGACGTAGGTGTGGCTGATCCGCCGCGCGGTGTTGCAGTAGAGGACGATCTCCCGGTCGGGGGTGATCCCGTGCTCGGCGAGCAGGTCCTCGAGGTCCCCTTCGGGTTTCAACCGCCGGGTTTCGTCGTCGACGACCTCGCGCCAGTCGAAGCGCACCGCGCCGGGCAACCGGGCCTCCTCGAACTCCTCGAGTTCGCGCGTGTCGACGAAGACGGCGTCGCGCTCGCGGGCGTCCGCGACGGCGTCGTAGTCCACCAGCGGGCTCGCCGAGGGCTCGAGCGGATCGGGCTCGTAGTCGGTCGCCTCGATCTCGGGCGCCTCGCTCGTGGTCTCGTACGCCTGGTTCCAGGCGCTGTAATCGCCGTCGAGCAGGCGCACGTCGTCGTGGCCGTACTCGAGGGCGGTGAGCACGAACCGGGCGGCGAAGACGCCGTGGGTGTCGTCGTAGGCGACGATCGTGTCCTCGGGGTCGATCCCCGCATCGCCGAGCAGGTCGGCGAAGGCCTCGGCACCGGGCAAGGTACCGCGGTCGACGTCGCTCTCGTCGCGGTAGCTATCGAAGGGAACGTTCACCGCACCGGGAAGGTGACCGATCCCGTCGTACTCCCAGGCGTCTCTGACGTCGACGATGCGTACGGTCGGATCGTCCAGACGCGCTGCGAGCCAGTCGGGGGAGACGACGACGGATTCGTCCATTAGCGGGCTAGTAGGAACCGCATATCCGAGTACGCACCGATTTCGGCACGATTTCGGCTACCGGGACAGTGGCAACTCTTGCTTGTTTTTGGTGGATCGCCTGACCTGTCCCTCGCACGATGTATAGAGAACACCGCGAATCCGAGGAATACAGCCGGTGTACGAACGGTGATGAGGATTGGCGATCCGAATGGCGGCAATTGTTTCCGCCAGAGTCGACTGGTGTCCGAATTGACCGGTTAAGTAGTCCCTTTGTGTGTCGCCGTTCAAGGAACGGACATGGCAAACGACTACGCCAAAGACGTACTCGTCACGGCTGATTGGGTCGAGGAGAACCTCGACGACTTCCAGAACGACGACTCTGACCGCCGACTGGTCGAGGTCGACGTCGACACGGAAGCCTACGAAGACGCACACGCGCCCGGCGCAATCGGGTTCAACTGGGAGACGCAACTCCAGGACCAGACCCAGCGAGACATCCTCGACAAGGAGGACTTCGAGGAACTGCTCGGCAGCCACGGTATCAGCGAGGACGACACGGTCGTCCTCTACGGCGACAACTCCAACTGGTTCGCCGCCTACACCTACTGGCAGTTCAAGTACTACGGCCACGACGAGGTCTATCTGCTCGACGGCGGCCGCGAATACTGGCTCGAGAACGACTATCCGACCACGGACGAGGAGCCCGACTTCTCCGAAGCCGAGTACGAGGCGGCCGGCCCGCGCGAGAGCATCCGCGCCTACCGCGAGGACGTCGAGAACGCGATCGATCGCGGCGTTCCCCTCGTCGACGTTCGCTCGCCCGAGGAGTACTCCGGCGAAATCCTCGCGCCCCCGGGACTCCAGGAGACCGCCCAGCGCGGCGGTCACATCCCCGGCGCGAAGAACATCTCGTGGGCCGCCGTGACCAACGACGACGGCACCTTCAAGGATCCCGAGGATCTCGAGGAGCTCTACGCCGACGAGGGCATCGACGGCGACGAGACGACCGTCGCCTACTGCCGCATCGGCGAGCGTTCCTCCGTCGCCTGGTTCGCCCTGCACGAACTGCTCGGCTACGAGGACACCGTCAACTACGACGGCTCCTGGACCGAGTGGGGCAACCTCGTCAACGCGCCGATCGAGAAAGGCAACTGAGCAGCGAGACGGCGGATAACCTAGCGGTTCCACCGCATCCATTTCTGTCGCATCCGCAAAAATAGCGTCAGCCACGCTGACGGACGACCGCTCGCCTGAGCGTCTACTCCTCGTAAATGTGGTTCGACGCGATGTCGTCCGGCCCGACGACCTCGATGTCGCCGGCGGACTCGAGGTCGCTGAGATGGGAGAGCGTCTCCTCGAGCGCCGTCCCCGTCGCGCCGGAGAGATCGGCGTAGCTGAGCGTGGTGATCGTCCGGAACTGCGCCGTCCGGTCGAGCAACTGTTTCGCCTCGTCGGCGGACGGGCCGACCGTCCGCGGGGCGGTCGCCGGGTTCAACAGGTCGGCGTGACCGCCGTAGCCGCCGACGAAGCCGACGTCGTGGTGCTCCTCGACGAGGGACATCGTCGTCTCGTCGTAGCGATTGAGCGGATAGGCGAAGTAGCCGGCACCGTCTTCGAACCCGTTGCTCTCGAGCCACTCGATCGCGCCCTCGATGCGGTCTCGCTGTGTCGATTCGGGCCGGCCGGCGAGACTGCCACTGGACGTCCCCTGGCTGGCGATCGTCCACCCCTCGCTCTGGAGGGTCTCGAGTTGCCCCTGACTGACGTAGCCGGAGCCGCCGACGTAGTCGGTGGGAACGAACGCGGTCGCGGGGAAGTCGTACTCCGACAGCGCCGAGCGAGCCCGCGTCGCGGTGGATGCGCGGCCGCCGTCGAACTGGAGGAGGACTTTGCCGGTGTCCGGGCGAGAGACGAAGTGGAGGTCGTCACACCACAGCGTCACCGACTCGCCGTCGCCCGCCAGCGCCGAGATCTTGATGTGGGCGATCGAGCTCAGATCCGGGTCGCCGTCGGTCCCGATGACCCCGAGATCGTAGCGGGCGAACGGCAGTCCCGGCGGGACGTCACACTGGAGGAGGAGCCGGTTGCCGTCCGTATCGGAGAGCTGGACGATCGGGTCGACGTCCTGCTCGGTCGCGAACGCCATCGCGGGGAACTCGTCGGAGAGATCCCGCGGCTGGTCGAACCGCCGTTTGATCATCACTCGTTTCTCGGACTCCGTCGCCTCCATGCGGCCGGACTGCTCGCCGACGTATGCGCGTTCGGCGTCGAGTTCCAGCGAGCCTTCCATCACCGTCCACATCGAGAGGTCGTCGAACTGATCGAACGACCCGGGATCCTCGTCGACCGGATCCGGCGAATCGGAATCGCCGTTGCCGTCGTCATCGTCCGGTTCGTCCGACGTTTCGGAATCGCTCAGGGCGGAACAGCCACCGAGCGTCGCTGCGGCGGCCGTCACGAGATACGCTCGTCGTTTCATTCCGATCGAGGAAATTCCGGACAGGGTAATTGTTATGCCGCCGTTGGCGTTCGGTTCGCGACGGGTAACCGGCGCCTATCGACGGACAACGCGGGGCCGAGGGTGAGCGAGCGGGAGCCGTCTCAACGGCCAGCGCGGACGCCCGCGGCCGGCGTCGCGGGTCGCTGACGACAGACATAACTCGAGCCCGCTCGAAGCACTCCGCATGACCGATCCGGACGCGTTCGTCGAGGCCGTCAGCGAGGACAACCAGACCGCGCTCTCGCGACTCGGCTCCTCGAAGTCGCTGTACGCCGACACCGGCGGGGAGATCGACACCGAGCCCGTCCTCGAGGCGACCGCCGACGCCGAGTACGCCGCCTGGCAGACGTTTCGCGAGTGGGCCGACGACGAGGCCGACGACGAGGCGCGCGCGGCCTTCGAGACGACGGCCGAAGAGGAGCAAAGCCACTACGAGACCGTCGACGGCAAACTCGCCGACGACGAGTACGAGCCGAGCGAGGTGCCCCAGCTTCACGAGTACCTTCGAAGTCGCGAGGATACCGTGGAACGGGCCGGCGCACTCGTCGGCCGGGTTCTCGCGAGCCAACGCTCGAAGGATCAGATCGTCGGCTACTTCGTCGGCGACGCGGACCCCCAGACGGCCAGCCTGTTCCGGGGCTTCGGCGAGGACCTGGACGACCAACTCGAGCGCGCGACCGGGCTGCTCGAGACGGTCTGTGACAGCGACGAGGACTGGGACCGCGCTCGAGATGCCGCGAGCGGCGCGATTCAGGCCGCCTACGACGAGTACGTCGAGACGCTCGAGGGGATGGGCGCGAATCCGAAGCCGGTCTGTTAGGCGGCAGTAGTCGCCGACGGGAGTGTGACTCGCAGTCGGACGAGAGCGAACTCGATCGATCGCCCCGATACTCGTCGACGGGGACCACCCGTCGGCCGAGACCGGGATTCCCACGACGATACTGGAGCGGCGACGCCCCTTCGTCTCGGAGCGTCTCGTCCCAGGACTGTTCCGTCGATCGGTTCCCGAACGGCTACCGTCTGGTTCGCCATAAAAGTTCGCCAGTGTAAATATTTGAAAATATATAAATAGTGAAACCTAGCAGAGAGATTATATCTATGTGTAAGAGGCGAATTATCCGTGAGGCGCTGTCTAGTTTAGCGCTTCCGCAGGCATCTATCCGCGGAGTGACTGATGAGGTCGTTGTGTGTTGTAGTAGTGTGCAAGCTGTTCAAGATTTTCTCTGACGCTCGCCAGACTACCCACCCGCGAGTTATGGAAGCGCTCAACCCGAACCTCGAGGGTGAGAAACCACTTTCCGGTCAGGTTTTGTTCGACGTAGTCGAGTTGCTCTCTCAATCCTGATCGTGAGACGGTAGTCAGATGTCCATAGCCATCGACGAGAAACGCCGTGTCGTCAAGATCGTGTTTCTCGGTCAATTGATGCAGGAATACAGCGGCTGGATCAGCGCCTCGCCGTCCGAACACTGCGACGTCAAGAATGAGCCATGAGTCCAGTGATATTGTATTTCATACCCAATATCAGTCACCGTTAATTTTGACAGCAGTCTCACCAATCACGACCCGCGACGGCTTCGCCGTCCGCAGAACGCGAAGCGTTGTGCTGTCGAGGCGAATCAAAGATTCGCCGACCATTGGAGCGCTTTGCGCTCCAAGAGGCCGCACGAGAGTTTCCCTCTCGTGGATGTCCGCGGGTCTGGCACGCTGTCAGACAGCCGATGTGCCCAGTTCCAGGTTGCTTGATGAGTGCGTTCTACGCCGATCAGGCGAAGAATTGCTCGTCTCTCTCGGGGCGAACAACCGGTCGCGTGGAGCCGGACTGATGCTCGACCGTAACGCGAAACGCCAGCGTGGCCGCCGAGAGAGCGGGTCCCCGCACCTTCTCGAGGGACTCGCTTTCGAAATCCCAGACGGTCGGTGGTGAACGCGCTCTGTCGATCCCTCGCGAGGGACACGAAACCCCGAGAAGATTCGACGATGAGGGCCCGGCTGTCGGCCGTCCGGGTCCGTATCGGGGTCTCGTCGGCGGCGGTACGCTTGCGCGACCGCACCTATCGACGAGACGGGCCCGATTGCACGACCGACATCGAAACGGTGCAAACGCGTCTTCCGAACGAGACGAATTCGAATATATCAGTATTGGTAGTTGTATTTGAAATAGGTACTTTTCCAATTTCGGTGCCGGTGCCAGCGTGTCGATTCGACGGCCGTCCAGACGGTCCCGACGCCGGTCGTAGGCGTCGCGAGCCGCAACGGAATCGAACGGTTCGAAACGCCACCGCCCTCTCGCCCGCCATCGCTCGGGGGGCGAGTCGAACGCAGACACGTTCCGATCTCAACGGATATCGCGACGGTATACGGTGGTGACCGTGTCCGGCGCGGTCATCCGTCGATGGTACGAATCGCTACGGCGGCGCCCTCGTCGGTCCACGGCTCGGCCGGGAGAGGCGACATCCCGTTGCAAGCCGGCTACCATGAGGTGACAGTGACCTCGCGGAGCGGCTGTGAGAGGGGGACGTCGATCGTCCCGTTCGCGTGGTGTGAGAGGTAGAACGCGACGATAATCTCCAGCGATCGGATCGCCTCGCGACCCGGTGATCGATTCTCGGTCTCGCCGTTCAGCAGGGCCTCGACGTGTTCTGCGGCGTTCGCGAACGACTCCTCGTAGTCGTCCTCCCACGTCCACGACCCGTCGATCCCCGGCAGGTCGGTCTCGACGTGCTCACCGTCCTCGAGCGTCCAGTACCGCCACTCCCCGTCGTCGTTGTTCATGTAGAGTTTGCCCTCCGTCCCGACGAACTGGAGCGTCATCGACGAGATGTCGCGAGGGATCGTACAGTCGACGGTGACGAAGGTATCGTCGTCCATCACGACGTAGCCGCCACCCCCGGCGTCGGCGATGTCCTGCGAGACATCGAGGGAGTCGACTGCCTCGTTCTCTCCGGTGATGTAGCCGCTGACCCGCTCCGCGCGCGCGTCGAGCAAGTACACGAGCGTATCGAGCACGTGCGTCGAGTTCCGCAGGAGTTCCATGCGATACTGTGTGCTCACGGAGGCGACGTCGCCGAGGAGGCCCTCCTCTCGAACGAGGGACCGAAGCTTCCGGAGTTTGTCGGTAAATCGGAAGGAGTGATTGACGACGAGTTCGGTATCCGTCTCCGCGCAGACGTCGACCATTCGCTCGGCCGCACTGACTTGCGAGGCGATCGGCTTCTCACACCAGACGACCGCGGGATCCGCGGCGGATCGAGCGGCGTCGATGGTGTGTTGGTCGTGGAGATACGAGGGGGTACAGATCGAGACGACGTCGAGGGACTCGGCGTCGAGCATCGCCTCGTGGCCGGTATATCGGCGATCCGACGGAACGTCCCACGCATCGCCGAACTGTTCGAGCGCCGACTCGTCGACGTCCGCGACGGCGACGAGTTCGATCTCGTCAGTAGCGGCGTATCCGCCGGCGTGGCTGGCCCGAATCTTCTCCGTTCCGATGACGTCCTCGTCGTGCATGCCGAGGATTCCCATTCCTGCGATACCACCGGTGCCGATGATGCCTGCGGTGTATGTCATTCGTGTCTCCGACCGGCAATAATCGTGTCGTTGGGACGCGAGACGCGAATCGAGTGTTCGGCGACTGGTGAGTTCACACCCTGTCGATCGCGATCAGTACGCATATATCTTCTACATTCTTACCTGAACGATCGCTCGTCGTCCGAGGCGGACCGACCGCCGAGGATGCCGCCGTGGGATGTCCGCGCGGGATACCCCAGGGCCGGAGCCGTGGGAGTGCGGCGTCCCGTCGTGGCGTGTTGGACACGGGGTTCGAGCCCAATCACACGGTAATCGTTAGCATGAAACCGTTCGGTAATACCGGAAACCTATCTCGCGGCCGTTCGGCATTTCTTTGGCACCCACACGGGTGTAAACCAAAGGAAGCGAGTACTCGTCTCGCGAGGAGAGCAAGCGATCTGCGCGTCTCGACCGCGGAATATTACATGGGTACGAATGTAATATAACGAGGTCACCGGCTCAGGAGCGGCCTCGGATCGACGAAGAATGCAGTTTTCGAGCGACGCACCTTCGGATACCGACCCACCAGTGTTATCCGGTCACGCCGGACGATCTACGAATAGGTCATATTCACTTCGATGACGTTTGCAGTACTCAGAACGGCTTTCGGAATCTCGGTCGCGAATATCTCATCGTCGAATCGATTCGTCGGCCCCGAGACGCTGATCGCGCCGATCGGATTCGAATCGTCGTCACAGATCGGCGCAGCGACACACCGCATTCCGGACACCCGTTCTTCGTCGTCGATTGCATACCCCTGTTCACGGATCGTCGCCAGTTGGCGCTTCAATTCACCGACGTCGGTGATCGTCTTCTCGGTCACGGCGGGTAGCCCGTGTCGATCGATGATCTCGTCGACGGCCGGTTCGGAGAGTTTCGACAGGATCCCCTTTCCCAGAGCGGTCGTATGGAGATGAACGCGCTTGCCGATGTGGGTATCGAGGTTCACTGCGTCCTGCCCTTTCGCCTTGTTTAGAAAGATCCCCTTGCCGTGTTCTTCGATCATGAGGTTCGCGTGTTCGCCGGTTTCTGCCGCCAGCTTCTTGATCTCCGGAGAGGCGATCTGGTAGAGTTTCATCTGGCTTCGAGCGAACCCGCCTAACTCGAGAAACCGTGCACCGACGTGGTAGGTCCCACCCTCGTTGACGAGATATTCGGTCTCGGTCAGCGTCTGGAGGTGATCGTGAACCGTACTCTTTGGCATCTCGAGTTCGTCTGCGAGGTCGGACACGCCGGCCCCGTCGAGTTCGTGAAGCGTCTCGATGATCCGGAACGTCGTCGCAGCGGCCTGGACCGGATATCGTGATTCGTTCGACATCTACGCCACAGTTGGGACGGGGCCTATTTAATAGTTGTCCGGTGTCGCCGGACGTTTTCCGTCGTCCACTCGGCGCATCGTGACGACCCTCGTGAGACCGGGACTTATCCGAAAGGATCGAACGACGAGTCACAGAGCCGGAACCGTCGCGGGACCGTTTGACGTGAAATCCCGTCCGGCGAAGCGTCAACCCGCTCTTCTCGCCTTTCTGAAAGCGAACGACAGATAAGGAGACTGGTGAATAGATATATTTATATAAGGGCCTACTTATTGGACAACTATGGCAGGTAGACCCAACCATAGGTTAACGAGTAGAGTGCAAACCACGAGTGCGGTTTCCCGTCGACGGTTCCTCGCAGTGGCCGGTGCCACTGGAGCCGTCGGAACCGCCGGTTGTCTCGGCGGCAACAGCGACGACGAAATCGACATCTCGGAGTACGACGGCGAGCCGGCGACGGTCGAGTACAGTACCGCGCCGCTTTTCGGGGACATCGAAGACCAGCTAAAGGAGTCGATGCGAAATGCCGGCCTTCACGAGAACATCGACGTCGAGTTCTCGACCGGCGTCTGGGGTGCGGACGATCAAGAGGACCGGTACAATCAGATCCTACAAGCCGGCCGAAGTACCCCGGACATCATGTTAACCAACTTCTCGTACACGTCCTCGTTCGCGCCGCGGGGATGGCTGGTCGACCTGAACGAGGCGCTCCCGCAGGAGAAACTCGACGAGATCGAGAACGACTACCACCAGGTGATGGTCGATTCGATGCGGTGGGACGGCGGCCTCTACGGCGTACCGCAGTTCGTCGACATCCCCGCGATCCTCTACCGCAAGGACTACGTCGAGAACGCCGGCTACGATCCCGAAGGCGAAAACTGGGCGACGGAGCCGATGGAGTGGGAGCGGTTCGCCGACATCGTCAGCGAGTCGGTGGCGGCAAACGACGTCGATCACGGCTATACGACGACGCTCAACCAGCGGACGATCGGACATCAGACCGGCTACGAGAAGATCGTCACGATGGGCGGCAACTACTTCGGCGACATGGAAAACCAGCACGGCCCCATCGGCGATCGGCCGATCACGATCGACGACGAGGCGGTAATCGAGGGGCTCCGATTGATGCGGACGTTCATGCACGGCTCCGGCGACGAGCACGCGCTGGACGGGATGACCGGTGACATCCTCCCGGCCGAAGCGCTCGGCTGGGACACGCAGCCGTCCCAGGAATCGTTCGCCGCCGGCCAGGCGGTCTTCCATCGGAACTGGTCGTACGCGATCGCACAGTTCGCGGGCGAGGACGCGTTCGGCGACGACATCGGGCTCATGCCGTTCCCCTACGGCGTGACCGAAGACGAAGCGGAGTACGAGGGCACCGGCGGAACGAAGTCGACGCTCGGCGGCTGGCATCTCTCGTTGAATCCCAACTCCGAGACGCTCCCGGCAGCCGTCGAAGTGCTGAAGGCGATGACGTCCGACGAGTTCTACCTCGATATCTTCGAACTCGCCGGATCGACACCACCGAAACCCGAACTGTACGAGTCGGACCAAGCACAGAACGTCCCGGTGATGAACCGGTATCTCGACACGTTGCAGCTCCAGTCGGAAAACCAGTGGGTTCACCCGATCAACCAGATCTGGAGCTCGCAGAAGGACGCGATCGCCGACGAGTTCCACGCCTGTCTCAACCAGGAGCAGTCGCCCGAAGAGGCCGCTGCGAACGCACAGGAGGCCGTCGAGAAAATCGAAAACTCCGACCTCTAGTCGAGATTCGGCGCTCACCCTCGAAACCGGAATAACGAAACTTACAAGATTGTTCGCGAATCTCATGCGAAGTAGGCCACCACAATGTTAGAGAAGGTATCCCGCGCGGCATCGCCCATCCTGTACAGGATTGAACGGTTAGACGAGGACAAATACGGCTATCTCCTCATCGGCCCCATGCTCTTCGTCCTCTCGGTTCTCGCGTTCTATCCGCTCCTTAGAACGCTGTGGGTCTCGCTTCACAGCGACGACCTCTACGGCGAGTACCCGGTCGGCGAGTTCGTCGGGCTCGACACGTACGTCGCGATACTCAACGGCGACATGAACATCATCCTCAGTGATCCGTTCATCAGCCTGAGCGATCCGCTTTCGAGCGCGCTCGTGATCACGCTGCTCATCACGGCGGTGAGCGTCAGCATGGGAACCGGGCTCGGTCTCGGGATGGCGCTTCTCCTCAACAAGGAGTTCCGCGGGCGTGCGGTCGCACGCATGATCGTCCTCCTGCCGTGGTCGATCCCGATCGTCATTCAGGGGATGATCTTCTACCTGATGTTCCAGCCCTCGATCAGTTTCCTCGTCGAGCCGCTGCACAACCTCGGGTTATTGTCGGCGAACCCGCTGGTCAGTACGCGCGATTCGATGCTCGTGATCATGCTGGTCGACGTCTGGCGACGAGTGCCGTTTATGGCGCTCATCATCCTCGCCGGACTCGCCAGCGTGGACCAGAGCCTCTACGACGTTGCCAAAGTCGCCGGCGCATCGAAGTGGCAACAGTTCAAGCTGATCACGTTCCCGCTGATCAAACCGGTCGTGTTCATCGGCATGATCTTCTACACGATCAGTTCTATGAAGGTCTACGGCGTCGTCGAGGCCTCCGCGGGCTGTAGCACGGTTCCGACGCTGACCTGCCTCGTCATCGACACGTTCCGCATGCAGCGGTGGGCGACCGCGTCCGCGATCGCCTTCCTGACGGCGCTCATCATCGCGGGCATCGTGATGGTGTATCTCATCCAGTTCCGCAACGAGGTGACTACCAATGAGTAACGTTCAAGACGAATCGCGGAGTCGCGTGGGTCGGGTTGTCGACCTGCTGATCAACAACCCCCACGACACCTACAGGATACTCTTTTACGTGGGCCTGACGTCGTTCATCACCGTCACGCTGTTCCCGTTTTACTGGCTGTTCGTCCTCGCGATCACGCCGAGCAATCGGCTATACGGGATGGGGATCCTCCCCGAGGGGACCAATATCGGGGTGTTCGTCGAAATCTTCCAGCAGTACCCAATTCACCATTACATTTTCAACAGTATCATCATCGCGCTGCTCACGGTGGTCATCTGCCTGCTGATCGGCAGTCTCGCGGGATACGCGTTCGGGCGCGTCGACTTCCGCGGCAAGGCGCCGCTCATGTTGCTGTTGCTCGTCGTCTCGTATTTCCCCGGGATCGCGTACCTGATCCCGCTGTACGAGATGCTGACGGGGACGCTAACCGTCGGTCCGTTCATGACGCCGGACCTCTACAACACGCCGTGGTCGATGGCATTCCCGTTCACGATGTTGACCCTTCCGCTTACGATATTCATCCTGACGACGTTCTTCAGCCAGATCCCGGACGGGCTGGAAGACGCCGCCAGAGTCGAGGGGACGACGCGGCTCGGGGCGCTATTCCGCGTCATCCTTCCGCTGTCGGCCCCCGGCGTCACGACGGCGGCGATCATCGTCTTCATCAGCGTCTATCGGGAGTTCTTCTTCTCGTTCATGATGACCGACGGTGAAGCCGACAACTGGGCGGTCCTCGTGTACGGGATCCTCGAGTTCGAGCAACAGGGCGGACAGCTGTACAACATGATGGCGGCGGCGAGCATCGCGGGGATCATCCCCGTCGCGCTGCTCGTCGTCTTCGCACAGAAACATATCGTTAGAGGCTTAACTCAAGGCGGACTAAAGGAGTGACAACATGGGACACGTTAACCTAAGAGATACGACAAAGCGATACGACGCCGTCGTCGCGGTCGAGGAGATGAACATCGAGATCGAAGAGGGCGAGTTCCTCTGTCTCGTCGGCCCGTCTGGCTGCGGAAAGTCGACGACGCTGGAAATGGTCTCGGGACTAACGCTGCCGTCGAGCGGCACGGTCGAGATCGCCGGCAAGGACGTAACGAACGAGCCGCCCAAGGACAGGGACATCTCGATGGTCTTCCAGAACATCGCCCTGTTCCCCCACATGGACATCTACGAGAACATCAGTTTCGGGCTTCGGCTGCGGGACTTCGACAAGGACGAGATCGACCGCCGGGTCGAGAAGGCGGCGAAGACCGTCCAGCTCCGAGGGATGCTCGATCGAAGCCCGAGCGAACTCTCCGGCGGTCAACAGCAACGCGTCGGGATCGCCCGCGCGATCGTCCGCGAACCGGAAGTGTTCCTCATGGACGAGCCGCTGGCCAACCTCGACGCGAAGCTGCGGGTCCACATGCGGACGGAGATCCAGCGACTACAAAAGAACCTGGGGATCACGACCGTGTACGTGACCCACGACCAGGAGGAGGCGATGACGATGGCCGACCGCATCGCCATCATCAACCAGGGAACGCTCCAGCAGTGTGCACCGCCCCTCGAGTGCTACAACCGACCGACAAACGAGTTCGTCGCGAGTTTCATCGGCAGCCCGTCGATGAACATCTTCGACGGCAGTATGAACGGGGACGCCATCGATCTCGAGCACTTCCACCTCCGACACGCGCTCGGGGCCGAACACGACGGCAGCGACGTCAGGGTCGGCATCCGGCCGGAAGACGTCTACCTCGCCAAGAGCGACGACGAACCCGCGACGGCCAGCGCCTCGTTCGAGACGGTCGTCGACGTGCTCGAGCCGGTGGGCGATCAGACGTACGCCTATCTGGTTCCCCGGAACGCCACGTCGGATGACGACGACGGCGAACTCATGGGCACGGACGAGGCGGAGTTGCTCGTGACCATCGATCCGGACACCGAGATCGAGGAGGACGAGTTGGTCGAGGTCGTCTTCGATCGGGACAAGGTCCACCTCTTCGAGGAGGCGACGGGCGACGCGATCGCCCACTCGCTCGTCGAGCAGATCGCGATGGATACCGAAGCGAGCTCCTCCGAAGAGATTCAGGGGTGAGAGACCGATGGTGACGACTACCGGCGTCCTGTTCATCGTCGCCGCAGTAGCGCTGTTTTTCTTCTGGATCTACGGAATCGTCTCGTTCTACGTCGATCTGCGGTACCAGTTCATTCCGGCCGCACGGCGGTACCTGCGCGACGACGAGCAAGACGACCGCCCCGATCCGGAAGACTACATCTAGCGGACCCCGGTTTTCGTCGCCGTTTCGCTCCGTTCGTCATCAAAACGTCGCGGTCCCACAGCACGCGCCAGCTCTCGATACGTCACTTCTCAAGTGAGTCGCGTAGATCGCGAAAAAGAGCGTCGACCGTCGGTGGTCGGAAATCGATCTCCAGCTGCCAGCTACAGCCGTTCGAATCGCCAGATCTGGTTGGCTTTGCCCTCCCAGTCGCCGGCGCGGACCGGTGCGCCCGAGGCCGTCGAGGCGTCCGCGACCTCGAGCCGGCCCCCCGGAACGTCGATCTGGAAGCCGGTCTCGTATCGCTCCATCCGGTACTCCGCGACGTTTCCCTGTACCGCTCGCTCGCCGGAGAAGCTGATTCCCTTGTCGCTGTGTGCCGCGGCGAGCGTGAAGGTGCCCTGTCGACCGTCCATGCCGCCGTCGACCACCCATCGCTGATGGGGTTCGTCAGCCCACTCGCCCTGCTGGATCGGCGCGCCCGCGGCCGTCGAGCCGTCCGCGACCTCGAGGACCTTGTCGCTGTGTTCGGCGACGATCCGGTAGGTCCCGGATTCGATCGACTGAACGGCCTCTTCCCAGAGGGCGTCTCGGTCGATCGATCGGCCGATCGTCGCGCGCGGCCGGTCGACGACGTAATCGAGATCGACGTCCGCGCCGGGATCGGTCCGCCACTCGAAGACGAGGTCCCACGAGTCGCCGTTCCACTCGGGGTACTGCTCCCACGCGACCGCCGCGCCCGCCTCGCCGGCGGGCGTCGTGCGGGCCTCGATCGTCGAACGATAGTGCCCGGAGACGTCCGTGACGCGGGCGGCCGGCGAGAAACCGGACTCGAGGGTGACGGTCCCCTGATCGATGCCGCCGCCGACGTTGCCGTGGACGACGGTCGTCTCGGAGGCGACCCGGATGGACCCCTCGGTCCCGCCGCCGCGGACGTCGTTATTGATGAACTGGTTGTGGAGACAGGCGCCGTCCTCCCTGATCGCCCACGGCTGGGCGGGATCGTCGCGGTCGTCGGTGATCCGCAGGTTTGCGAGGGTGATCCCTTCGTTGATCTCCGAGGCGGAGCCCTGCAGCCCGAGCGACCAGAAGTTGACGCCGGGGCCGTCGAAGTTCTTGATAGTGCCCCCGAGGATCTTGACGTTCCTGACGTCGACCAGCAGGATACCAGCTTTCGAACCGCCCCGAATGTTGACCTCGCCGACGGTGACATCCCGCGTCCCGGTGATGATCGACAGCCCGCGGACGCCGCCGCGGCTGACGACGCGGCCGACCGACACGCTCCGACAGCCGTTCGCGAGGCGGAACGTCGCATAGTCGAACGACGGGTTCTGGCCGACGACCTGCCCGACGGTCGCGTCGAACGTTTCGTTCAACAGCAACACGCAACTCCCCGGATCGACGCCGGTCACCTGCCCGATCTGAATCCGCTCGACGTCGTAGGTCTCGATCCCGTGGTGGCCGGTGTTGGTCACGTACGCGGTGTCGATCTGAATATCGGAGCTACCGCCCTGAATCCGGACTCCTTGCACGGTGACGCCGTCGATCCACAGGCGACCGATCGTCAGGTCCGAGCAATCGTCGGCGAAGATCGCCTGACTCGCCGCGCCCGTCACGGTGAGACGCGGAATATCGACGTTCTCGACGCTCTGCAGCGAGAGAACTGCGCCGGTCTCGCCGTCGATTGTCACCGCGCCCGCGATGTCGAGTCGGGTGTGGCTCGGCACGTCGACGCTCGTTCGCTCGTGGTCCTCGCTCACCGCGAGGTCCGCTGCGACGTGAACCGTGGCTTTCGTCGTCCGATCGGCCTCGAGTCCGTCGACGGCCGACTGGACGACCGACATCGGCTCCTCGCCGCTCGCGATCGTCTCGTCCCCGCCGTCCGCGTAGTAGACGCCGTCGTCGTCGCGCCAGACGAGGACATCCGCCTCGCCGGCGTCCGTATACGTGTGCGATACGTCGAGGGCCTCCAGTCCGTAGAGGCCGTTCCCGCCGGCGTGGACATCGGCGTCCCACTCGTACCACGGCTGGTTGCCCGTCTCCGAGCCCTCCCTTTCGTTTGTGCTCCGTGCGCTCGTCGTGCCGGTCAGGGCCGTTCCGAGTCCGGCGGCACCGAGCACCGCCATCGCTCCGCGTCGCCCCATCGAAGTCGAGGCGTTGGTCTCCGCTCGAGACGGCCGTTCCGTTCGCCGCTGATCGCTCTCGTTGCTCATAGCAAACACCGTCGCGCCATTGCGACACGATGACAGTCATCATTCGTGAACTTAGTTCTTTACCATCAGCTATAGCGGAAGTCGATCACCGGCCAAACGGAGTGGCGCCGAGCGGAGGGATTTAGACAGTTCGTACCGATGACTCGGACGAGATGACCGATCGTACCGAGTCGACCCCGCCGTTCCGGATCGAACCCCTCGCCAAATCGAGCGGCGACGCGAAGGCGACGACCCCCCTCGCGACCGAGCGCGTCCAGCACGCGATCGACGCCTGCAACGCCGCTGGCGGCGGGACCGTCACCGTTTCGAGCGGGGAGTACGTCCTCGGGACCGTCCACCTCCGCAGTGACGTGACGCTCCGCCTGGAGGCGGGGGCCCGGCTGTTCCCCGCCGAGTCGAAGTCAGCGTTCGTCGACCGCCACGTCGGCCCCGACGGCGAGCGGCCGTTCGTGCTCGCGGAGGGCGTCGAGAACGTCGCGCTCGTCGGCGAGGGAACGATCGACGGCCGCGGAAGCGAAATCGCGGACACGGCGGAACCGATCCGCCAGCACTCCGGCGAGAGCGAGGGTCACCCGCTCGTGTCGAACGCGCCCCACCGCGCTCGGCAGGGCGACGGCTACCTCGATCGATCGGGAGCGACCGAGGAGTGGCCGGTCGCGAAGCCGTCGTTCCGACCGGGACCGATGGTTCACCTCGTCGACTGCGACGGAGTCTCGATCCGCGACGTCACGCTGCGGGACATGCCCGCATGGACGCTCAGCCTCGACGACTGCGTCGACGTCAACGTCCGCGGCGTGACGATCCGCAACCACATGCGGATCCCGAACTGCGACGGGGTCGCGATCGGCAACTCCCGGAACGTCCGCGTCTCCGATTGCGCGATCGAGGCCTGCGACGACGCGATCACGATCGTTTCCCACGACGACCGCGACCGGCCCTGCGAGCACGTGACCGTTACCAACTGCACGCTGGCCTCGAGCGCGTGCGCGATCAAACTCGGCTCCGAGACGAGCGGCGACATCCGCCACTGTACGATCGACAACTGCGTCGTCTACGGCTCGAATCGGGGGCTGGGGATCCAACACCGCGACGGCGGCTCCATCGAGCACGTCCTGTTCTCGAACGTCACCCTCGAGACGCGCCTGCTGCCGGGGCCGTGGTGGGGGAAGGCCGAACCGATCTACGTAACGTCCGTCCCGCGCGACGGGGAGACCGACCTCGGCGCGGTCAGGGACGTCCGGTTCTCGAACGTCGTCGCCGACGCCGAGAACGGCGCGCTCGTCTACGGCCACGCGGACGCGACGCTCGAGAACGTTCGCCTCGACTCCGTCTCGCTGTCGATCGAGGCGGGCCGTCACGCCGACGCGGTCGGCGGGAACGTCGATCTGCAACCGACCGCGGTCACGGCCCCGATTTACGCGACCGATATCTCGGGGGTTCACTGCGAGCGCGTCGCCGGTCTCGAACTGGCCGACGTCGCGCTCGAGTGGGGCGACGACCTTCCGGACTACTTCGCACACGGCGTTCGCTGCGTCGACGTCGACGGGGTCACGATCGACGGCTTCGAGGGACGGCAGGCGCGGCCGGCGGGGGACGGGGGGACGGCCGCCGCGATCTCCCTCGAGGGAACGACGGCGAGTACGATCAGGAACTGTCGAGCGGGTTCGGACACCGGGACCTTCCTCGCAACGGCGGCCTGCGACGACGCGCGCCTGTTCGCGATCAACGACTGCACCGCCGCCGAGACTGTGATCGACGGCGACTGCGGATACCGGACCGCGGGCAACGTCCCGCCGCTCTGATTCCGGCGCCGAAGCGGATCGCGACTCGAGCCGGTGGCAACGGCTTCCGACGACCGAAATCGTTATGCATCAGTTCGAGTACTATTCGATGATGGCTGTCGAGCAACGCAATTACGTCGACGGAGAGTGGATCGAATCCGAAACTGGCGACACCGTTGCGGTCGAGAACCCGGCCGCGCCGGACGAAGTCGTCGCGCGCTACCAGCAATCGAGTGCGGCCGACGCGGAACGGGCCATCGAGGCCGCGGCGGCGGCGGCGGACGAGTGGGGCGCGACACCGGGGCCCGAGCGAGGACGGATCCTCGCGGAGACGGGTCGTATCCTCGCCGATCGGAAAGACGAACTGACGGAGCTGCTGGTCCGCGAGGAGGGGAAGACGAGGGGCGAGGCCGCTGGCGAGGTACAACGCGCGATCGACATCTTCCGCTACTACGGCTCGAAGACGCACGACCTCGGCGGGACGGTCAAGAGCCCGAGCAGTCGGGACACGACCCTGTATACGGTCAAAGAGCCCCTCGGAGTCGTCGGCCTGATCACGCCGTGGAACTACCCGATCGCCATTCCGGCGTGGAAGCTCGCACCCGCGCTCGCTGCCGGTAACGCCGCCGTTCTCAAGCCGGCATCGATCGCCCCCGGCGTCGCACACGCGATCTTCGAGGCGCTCGACGAAGCGGGGCTCCCCGACGGCGCCGCCAACTTCGTGACCGGCCCCGGCAGCAGCGTCGGCGGAGAACTCGTTACCAGCGACTCGGTCGACGCGATCTCCTTCACCGGCTCCACCGCGGTCGGTACGAGTGTCTACGACCAGGCGACCGAGGACGGCAAGCGCGTCCAGCTCGAGATGGGCGGCAAGAACCCGACGATCGTTTCGGACAGCGCCGACGTCGAGGAGGCCGCCGACATCGTCGCCGCGGGCGCCTTCGGCGTGACCGGCCAGGCCTGTACCGCCTGCTCACGCGCGATCGTCCACGCGGACGTCTACGACGAGTTCGTCGAGGCGGTCGTCGACCGCGCCGCGGCGATCGAGTCCGGTCCGGGACTCGAGGAGTCCGACATGGGCCCCCACGTCAGCGAGTCCGAACTCGAGGGCACCCTCGAGTACGTCGACATCGCCCGGGATGAAGGCGCGACCCTCAAGACCGGCGGGTCGGCGCTCGACCGCGACGGCTATTACGTCGAGCCGACGGTCTTCTCCGACGTCGAGCCGTCGATGCGCCTCGCACAGGAGGAAGTGTTCGGTCCCGTCCTCGCCGTCCTCGCAGTCGAGGACTTCGACGACGCGCTCGCGGTCGCCAACGGCGTCGACTACGGCCTCTCCGCGAGCGTCGTCACGGACGACCACACCGAGGCCAACCGCTTCGTCGACGAGATCGAGGCCGGCGTCGCCAAGGTCAACGCGAAGACGACCGGCCTCGAACTCCATGTCCCCTTCGGCGGGATGAAGGACTCCTCGAGCGAGACCTGGCGAGAACAGGGCGACGAGGGTCTGGAGTTCTACACGATCGAGAAGACCGTCTACGACAACTACTGAGGACCGAAGAGACGCCGTCCCATAGCGATCGCCGCCGCCGACCGCTGCCGAGCGATCGACGGCCGGCACAGCGGTTCTTTTAGCCACCGACGGCACCGACGAGCGCACTGGTTTCGTCCGCGACGACGTGGTGGTCAATGACAAGATCCAAATCCGTGGCACGAGTCAGTGACGACCACGCAATGGCAACACAGCTAGAGACGTTCGAAACGAACCTCGAGAGCGTCCGGACCGCCGTCACTCGGACCTCGCCGGCCGCGTTTCAGGAAACGCTCGCCGACGTCGTCGACCGGCCCGCCGTCGGTGCGCCCCTCCCCTTCGAGGACGCGTCGCTCGCAGGGTCGGACGTCGTCCTCGAGCCGAGGCCCGACCAGCTCCGCGAAGCGGCCTGCGGCGTGACGGCCGCCGCGCTCGGCGTCGCCGACTACGGCTCGGTCGTCCTCGAGTCGACGCCGGAGGGGGCCGAACTCGCCGGCCTCTTTCCCGATCGCCACGTGATCGTCGTGCGCGAACGGGACCTCGTCCCCGACATGGCCGCGGCGTTCGAGCGGCTGGGCGAGCGGTTCCGCGCCGGGAGCGACGACGCCGTGATCGCCACCGGCCCGAGCGCGACCGCCGACATGGGCGAACTCGTCTACGGCGTCCACGGCCCGCGAGAGACCCACGCGATCGTTCTGGAGGCGTAATGGCGAGCGAACGATCCCGGACGGCCAAGGCCGAACGGATCCGCCACATCATGGAGACCGAAGGCGACAGCGTCGAGCGCAACGCCCGCGGGTTCAACGAGGGACGCTACGAGTCCGTCGCCCGACTCGAGGACTACGACGCGTACAAGGACCGAGCGCGCGCGATCAAGGAGGACGCGATCGAACGCCTCCCCGAGCTGATCGAGGGGGTCCGGGAGGCGGTCGAGGAAAACGGCGGGACCGTCTACGTCGCCGACAACGCCGTCGACGCGAACCGATACGTCCGCGAGGTCGCCCGCGAGCGGGCGGCCGAGACCGTCGTCAAGTCGAAATCGATGACGACCGAGGAGATCGACCTCAACGAGGCCCTCGCGGCCGAGGGCTGTGACGTCTGGGAGACCGACCTCGGCGAGTTCGTCCTGCAGGTGGCCGACGAAGCGCCCAGTCACCTCGTCGCGCCGGCGATCCACCAGTCCCGCGAGGAGATCGCCGCCCTGTTCAACGAGTACTTCGAGCCCGAGGAAGAACTCGAGACGGCGGAAGAGCTGACCGCGTTCGCGCGGGAGTACCTCGGCGAGCGGATCGAGGACGCGGACGTCGGCGTGACCGGCGCGAACTTCGTGACGGCGGACACGGGGACGATGGCGCTCGTCACGAGCGAGGGAAACGCTCGCAAGACCGTCGCCGTGCCCGACACGCACGTCGCGGTGGCGGGCGTCGAGAAGATCGTCCCGACGTTCGAGGACCTCCAGCCGTTCGTCGAACTGATCGCGCGCTCGGGAACGGGACAGGACATCACCTCCTACGTCTCGCTGTTCTCGCCGCCGGTCGCGACGCCGACGGTCGATTTCGACGACGACGAACCGATCGCAGACGACCCGGACGACCGGGAGTTCCACCTCGTCTTGCTCGACAACGGCCGGATGGACATGCGCGACGACGACCAGCTTCGGGAGACGCTGTACTGCATCCGGTGTTCGGCCTGCGCGAACTCGTGTGCGAACTTCCAGTCCGTCGGCGGCCACGTCTTCGGCGGCGAGACCTACTCGGGCGGGATCGCGACCGGCTGGGAGGCCGGCGTCCACGGCCAGGAGTCCGCCGACGAGTTCAACGACCTCTGTACCGGCTGCTCGCGGTGCGTCAACCAGTGTCCGGTGAAGATAGACATCCCGTGGATCAATACTGTCGTCCGCGACCGGCGCAATCGCGGGGCTGACGAGGGCGACCTCGACTTCCTCGTCGAGGGGCTCACGCCGGACGAGGAGCCCGCCGGACTCGACCTGCAGAAGCGCTTCTTCGGCAACTTCTCGACGCTGGCGAAACTCGGATCCGCGACCGCGCCCGTGTCGAACTGGGCCGCCGACACGCTCCCATCGCGGCTGCTCATGGAACGGGTCATCGGCGTCGACCGCCGCCGCGACCTGCCCCGATTCGAGCGCGAGACGTTCGTCGAGTGGTTCCGAAGCCGGGACGAGCCCCGACCCGTCGACGCCGACTACCACGCCGTCGTCTACCCCGACCTCTACACGAACTACATCCGGACCGACCGCGGGAAGGCCGCCGTCCGAACGCTCGAGGCGCTGGGGGTCGCAGTCGAGGTTCCCGACGTCGCCTCCTCCGGCCGCGCGCCGCTCTCCCAGGGGATGATCGCCACCGCGGAGAGTCATGCCCGCGACGTCGCCGCCGACCTCGAGTCCCACCTCGAGGCGGGGTACGACGTCGTCGTAATCGAACCCAGCGATCTCGCGATGTTCCGCGGCGAGTACGAGCGCCTCCTCGAGACGGAGCGCTACGAGGCGCTCTCCGAGCGCAGCTACGAGGTCTTCGAGTACGTCTACGGCCTGCTCGAGAACGGGGCCGATCCCGCGCCGCTGCGGGGCGTCGACGGTACCGACGCCGGCGGATCGGACGTCGCCTACCACTCCCACTGCCAGCAGCGCACGCTCGAACTCGAGGCCTACACGACGGACGTCCTCGAGCGACTGGGGTACGACGTCCTCACCTCCGACGTCGAGTGCTGTGGCATGGCGGGGAGCTTCGGCTACAAGAGCGAGTACTACGAACTCAGCGTAGACGTCGGGGACCGGCTCAGGGAACAGTTCGAGGCACCCGAGGCCGCCGATCGAACGGTCGTCGCGAGCGGGACCTCGTGCCTCGAGCAACTGGACGGGCTCCTCGCCCGTCGGCCGCGCCATCCGATCTCGCTCGTCGCACCCGACGAGTCCTGGTGATCGGGGCGAGTGCGGTCCGTCTCCACGATCCGAGAGAAAGATTCAAGACCCAGGACAGGAATCCTGAGATGATGCAATTCGTTCGATTCGCGACCAGCGGTGGCGTCCGCTGGGGCGTTACCGTCGACGACCAGTCGTACGCGCTGGACCGTTTCGGAGAACCGACGATCGAAGACCTCGCGACGCCGGGCTACCGTCGGCGGGTCCGCCGCGCCGTCGAGACGGGGGAACTGCCGGAAATCGACGAGCCCGAGGACCGGCTGGCACCGATCCCGTCGGTCGAACAGATCATTTGTGTCGGGCTGAACTACTACGACCACGCCGAAGAGCAAGACGAGGAGATCCCGGACAAGCCGATGCTCTTCGCGAAGTCGCCCGGGAGCGTCACCGATCCCGACGCGCCGATCGTCCATCCCGAGGACGTCGAGCAGGTCGACTACGAGGTCGAACTCGGCGTCGTCATCGGTCGGACCGCCTGCGACGTCTCGGCCGACGAGGCCGAGGAGTACGTCGCGGGCTACACGGTCGTCAACGACGTCAGCGCGCGCGACGCCCAGTTCGAGGACGGGCAGTTCTTCCGGGGGAAGAGCTACGACACGTTCGCACCGATGGGACCAGCTCTGACCGCACCCGAAGCGATCGATGCCGACGACGTCGACGTCGAACTTCGGGTCAACGGCGAGGTGAAACAGGCGTCCTCGACGGCGGAGTTCATCTTCGACGTCGGCGACGCCATCGAGTACCTCAGTCACAGAATGACGCTGCAGCCGGGCACCGTGATCTCGACCGGCACGCCGGGCGGGGTCGGTATCTTCCGCGATCCGCCGGAGCTGCTCTCGCCGGGCGACACGGTCGAAGCCGAGGTCGAGGGCATCGGGACGCTCGAGAATCACGTCGTCAGCGAGTAGGGCTCAGCGTCCACACAGCCTCCGCATCGAGCGTTCGGTGATCCACTCTCGGTCTTTCTTCGAAAGACAGTCGACGTGCTCGAGCCACCGCAGACTCTCCTCGTAGGTCGCTTCGTCGCTGACGTTCGGAAAGTCCGACCCCCAGACGACGCGCTCGCGGCCGAACGTGTCGAGCAGCCAGCGGACGTGGTCGTGCATGTCGCGGTAGGGAAACGCTTCCTCGGAGCGGTGGACGACTTCGGAGAGTTTCACGGCGACGTCGTACTCGTCGCCGGCGAGGGGCTCGAGCGCGGCGAGCGCTTCTTCGGGCGGGACGTCGGGGCCGGCGTGACAGAAGTGATCGAGCGCATAGGACGGGTCAGGGTGGGTCTCGACGAGGTCGATCACCTGCTCGAGCTGGTCGACGTCGGCGAGGATCTGGACCAGCGCGTCGGTCTCGCGGGCGGCCGCCCAGAACGCCGTCTCGTCGATCGCCTCGCGGAGCCAGTCCGCGTCGGGATCGAACGCCTCCCACATTCGATCGTACGGACAGATCGCCCCGAGGCGAACGCCGAGCACGCCGTCGACGGCCATCGCCTCGCGCAACCGGTCGGCCGCGCCGTCGGCGAAGGGATCGAGCATGACGATCCCCGAGAGCCTGTCGTGATCCGTTACACAGCGGACCGTGTACCGATTGTCGGTCCACTCGCAGATCGGATACCCGACGACGATCGCCTCGTCGACGCCGACGGCGTCCATGTCCGCGAGGAGCTTCTCGGCGGTGTAAACGGTATCGACGTCGAACTCGTCGACGGTCTCGACGAGCGGGCCGTTGACCCACGGCTGGTCTCGCGTCGACCGCGTCCACGCGTGCGTGTGAGTGTCCAGCACCATCGTGTGCGAAACCCGACGCGTCGGGCGATACTAAACGTTGCGTTGCACGCGAGCGGAGCGCAGCGATCGTCCGATCGTGCCAACGGGAATCCGCGCAGCCAGGGGATCACGGCCGCGAGCGGGAAACGGGGGTTGCTATGGGACCCGCCGGTTCGATCCGTTCCCGCGCGAAACCGCGACCTCGAGCGCATCGGTGACCGATCGGTGGACACGCGGCGACGCGCGTTCAGCGGAACCGCACGTTGTCGAGGGCGCCGGTGCTGCGGACGCCGATGCCGCCCTCGGTGAACGTCTCGTCCGTGGCGGCGACCGAGCCGATCGCGTCGCCGGACGGGCCGCGAACCTCGACGTCGATCTCGCCGAACTCGCCCCAGTCGATGACGAAGTCGTACAGCGCGCCCCGTTCGACCGAGACGTTCGCCTTGGCGAGTTCGGTGTACGCGCCGTCGACGCGCTTGTACAGTTGGAGGCGATCGCCCTCGCTCTCCGGATAGATCCGTGCGAAGTAAAAGTTCTCCGTATCCTGTGCGCCGAAGGCGATCCCGAGGTTGTCGTTCGTTCCGGTCCGGGCCGCCTGCGCGGCGAACGCGTCTCCGGCTCGCGGGTACCGTGCCAGCCCGCTCGTCGAGACGACGACCGCGGCGTCACCCGAGGTGTTCTTGAGGCTGTTGTCGCCATGACCGACCGGGTCGGCGTCGTCGACGACGTAGGCGTCCGTCGCGCCCTCGTATGCGTCGAGATCACCGTCCTCGAAGCTCTCGATGATCCCCGTGCGGTCGCCGCCGTCTTTTACCTCCTCGGTGAGAAGGGTCCCCTCGTTGTCGATCCGAACGCGATATCGGCGCTGGCCGTCCGGCGTCGTGAGGACGGCCCCGTCGCCGGCACCGGCGATCCGCACGTCGTCCTCGCCGACGGCGAGCGTGGGTGACCCGCCGGCGTGGAACTCGTGGGACCTGTGCGTCTCGTGTTTCTGCACGCCGTCGTCGAACCAGCGCGTCGACCCGGCCGCGTCGTCGCTCACCTTCGGCGCGGGGCGCAGGTTCTGCTGATCGAAGTACGACGCGTACTCGACGTCGGTGCTGTACTCGGCGTGGAACAGGTCGACGTTCTCGACGAAGATCCCGTTGTGCCGGGGGCCCTCGCCGTCGGTCACGTCGGCGACCCTGACGCCGCTGTGGTAGTCCATCGCGTTGTGGCGCTCGTGGACGTTCGAGATCGACACGCTCCGGGTCTCGTTGACCGAGTTCTCGAGCCTGACGATATCCTCGCTGACCGACTGGAGCGGGTGACCGCCGACCTGAATCGAGTCCAGCGTGATCGACGCGCCGCCGTCGATCCGGATGCTGTGCTCACCCCCGCCGCCGCGCCAGTTGGAGATGTCCAGATCGAACGAGGGACCGTAGGGCACGTCGTCGCTCCCGTACTCGGCGCGGAAGCCGTCGCGACAGCCGGTCACTTCGGTGTCTTTGATCGTCAGTTCGCTCGAGCCGTGGTAGTCCGCGAGCCTGATCCCGGCCGGCACCGCGTTTCGATCCGTCAGGCTCTGGAGATACAGTCGGGAGACGTGCATGTGGCCGACGCCCTGGATGTCGACGAACGACCGCTCCACGTTCCCCTTGGCGTAGAACATCCCACCGTAGAGGTTGATGTTCTCGGTCTTCTCGTCCGGACCGATGACGAAGAAGCTCTCGATCGACTCCGTAGCGTAGATCAGAGTCCATCCCATCTCGAACACCAGTTTGCCGGTGTTGTTCCCGATCTCGACCGGGGACTCGAACCGCCAGGCCGGGAGGCCGTCGGCCGCAGCCGGATCGTCCGGATCGGGCGCGGGAATCACGATTTTGTGTCCCGGCTGCTGGGTCGGGATGCCGTCGCCCTCGGGGAGCGCCTCGAGGACGTTCGCTATCTTCTGATCGAGCGTGTCGCCGGGGTACTCAGTGACGACGTGGACCGAGTCGGGGGAGCTCTCGGCGTTGAGCACCCCGTCGTCGTCGACGCGAAGGTTCTGCCCGGCGAAGTCAGAGATCGGCGCGTCGGTTGCAACCGTCGCGAGCGCGCCGAGTTCGGTCAGATCGTGGCCGCCGGCGTCGACGTCGGCGTCCCACTCGTCCCACGGCTGATCGCCGTTGCCGTTCCCCTGAGCCGATGCGGTACCGGCGAGTACGGCCCCGAGACCGGCGGTACCGAGCAATCCGAGCGCCCCGCGCCGGGGCATCGTCCAGTTCGATTCGTCTCCGTCTGACGGAGTCTCGTCTCCTGTCATGGGTAATTACCACCGCGTGTGGCAATCACACTGTTACAGGAGCAGCTATATATTAGTTAGTGATAAATCCGTTATCGGTCTTACTGGCAAAGCGAACGAACGGAACGGTCGGATACCGCTCGCCTCGTTCTCTCGCGGAGTCGTCGTCCGGTAGTCGTCGTCCGGTCGGCAGCGCTCGCGTCATCGGACCGTACTGCGAACCGAGCGGTCACCGCCGCCTCGCCTCACTCGGAAAACGAGAAGACCGGCTTGCAGGTCTCCGACTCGAGGAACGCCTCGAACGCGGCGGTCGGATCGTCGACGCTGAACGAGCGGTCAATGATCGCGTCGGCGTCGATCGCGCCGGCCGAGAGGAGTCGGATGGCCTGTTCGAAATTCTGCCACGTCGAGCCGTAGGAGGTATTCACGTCGACCTCGCCGCGGACGACCGGCGTCATGAACACTTCGCTGGGCGAGCCGGGAAGACCGACGACGGCGACCTGCCCGCCCTTGCGGACGTTGTCAATGGCCATCTCGACGCCGCTGGAGTGGCCGGTCGTATCGAACACCGTATCGAAACCGATGCCGTCGGTTCGGGCCTCGACGACGTCCGAGAGATCTGTCGTCTCGATGTCGACCGTCTCGATTCCGAGCCGTTCGACGAGCGGTAGCCGATACTCGGTGTCTTTGCCCAGGCCGGAGACGACGACGTTCGCGCCCATCGAGTCCGCGACGGCCGCGACGAGGACGCCGATCGGGCCGGGCCCTTCGACGAGGACGGTGTCGCCGGGCGTCACGGTGGACTGGTCGAACACTGCGCGCGTCGCGATGCTGAGCGGTTCGGTGATGCTCGCGTGTCCGAGCGGGACGTCGTCCGGAATCAGGTGTAGATCTCGCGGTCGGACCGTCGTATACTCGGTGTACGCGCCGTCGTTGTGCATGCCGGTGATCTCGAAGTTCTGGCAGACGTTGGGCTGTCCGTTCTTGCACTGGAAACACGAACCGCAGTCGTGGATCGGCTCCTCGACGACGTGGTCGCCGACCGCGAAGTCGGTGACGTCGTCGCCGACCGCGACGACCTCGCCGGAGTACTCGTGGCCCATGATCCGCGGGATCGGGATCCACTCGTAGCCGTCTTCGTAGGTGTACGCGTGCGCGTCGCTGCCGCATAGCCCCGCCGAATGAACGCGAACGAGCACCTCGTCGACGTCGGGAACTGGCTTCTCACGTTCGCGAATCTCGATGGATCTGGGGCCGGTATGTACTATAGCCTTCATCTAGGGTTACCTCGCTCTGATCGAGCTATCAGTAGGTGGGTGACTCACCTACATATAACTTTAGGTGTGAAATACGGTCGGTCGGGCGGAAACGAGCCGCTCGAGTCCGGCTGGCGATCGCCGGCGGTCGTACACGGCGTCGATGGGCTCGAGACGGGCGGAACGGCGCGAGAGACGATCCAGCGCGGTCGTCTCGCGGTCGGGACACCATAAACACTTATGTGGCTGTTAGACACACGTCGGACTGAGTTCGTCGGAAGTGAATTCAAACTTATGGAGATAACGAATATCACCGTCACGAAGGTCAGCACCGATTCCTGGGGCGAGTTCGTCGAGTTCCCGCTCGTCACCGTTATGAGCAAGTTCGACGAGTACAACAACGCCGACGGCGACAACCCGGAGGCCCGTCGGAAGTGGATGGGACCGGTCGGCGACGTCGTCGTGGAAGTCGAGACCGACGCGGGTACTACCGGCATCGGCGTCGGCAACTGGGCGACGGGCTCGATCGAGACGATCGTCAACGAGACGCTCTCCAAGCTCGTCGTCGGCGAGGACCCCCACCAGCGCGAACGACTGTGGGACATGATGTACCGGGCGACGATCCCCTTCGGTCGGAAGGGCGCGGCCATCGAGGCCATCAGCGCCGTCGACCTCGCGCTCTGGGACATCGCCGGCAAGGAAGCCGGGAAGCCGGTTTACGAACTGCTGGGCGGCCCGGTCACGGACGACATCCCCTGTTACGCGAGCAACCTCCACCCGGTCGACCACGAAACGCTCGCGCGCGAGGCGCAGGACTACGCGGAGCAGGGCTTCGACGCGATGAAGCTACGGTTCCGGTACGGCCCGGAGGCGGGCCGGCAGGGCATGAAGGAAAACGAGAAGATAGTCGAGACGGTTCGCGACGCCGTCGGCGACGAGATCGCGATCGCCGGCGACGCGTACATGGGCTGGAACGTCCGATACGCCAAGAAGATGCTCAAGCGCCTCGAGCGCTACGACATGGAGTGGGTCGAGGAGCCGGTTATCCCCGACGACATCGACGGCTACGCGGAGGTCCGCGAGGCCTCGAACGTTCCCATCTCCGGCGGCGAACACGAGTTTACCCGCTGGGGCCACAAGGAACTGCTCGAGCGCGAGGCAGTCGACATCCTCCAACCCGACATCCACCGCTGTGGCGGCCTGACGGAACTCCGGCGGATCGACGCCATGGCGAGCGCTCGCGACGTGCCGGTGATCCCCCACTCCGGGACGAACCCGACCCTGCATTTCATCGCCGCCTCGACCAACGCGCCGATGGCGGAGTACTTCCCCATCCCGGAGTGGTATCAGGAACGGCAGGGCGAGCAGGAGTCGACCTACGCCGACGCGATCTACGCGAATCCGCCCCAGGCCGAAAACGGGACCGTCCCCCTGCCCGACACCGTCGGGCTGAGTTCGGCGACCAACCCCGAGGCCCTCGAGCACTACAGCGTGGAGTGATCCATGAGCGATATCACGTTCGAATACAACGTCCCGGTGTTCGCGGGAGCGCCGGAGTCGGGAACCGATCCCGTCCACCGCGACACGCCGTGTTACGAGCGACTCGACTGGGAGACGACGAAGGAAGGCGTTCTGAAAGCCGAGGAACTCGGCTTCGACGCCGCGTGGGCACCGGACCACCTCATGCTCGGCCGGGATCACGCCGAGTACGAGTGCTGGACGCTGCTGTCCGCACTGGCCGGCCTCACCGACGACATCAATCTCGGCTCGCTCGTTCTCTGTAACGACTACCGCAGCCCCGCGCTCGTCGCGAAGATGGCCGCGACGCTGGACGTCATCTCCGACGGTCGCCTCGAGCTCGGACTCGGTGCCGGCTGGCACGAACCCGAGTACGAGGCCTACGGCTGGGAGTACCGCGACGGCTTCGAGCGGCTGATGCGGTTAGACGAGGGAATCCGGCTCATGAAGGAACTGTGGGCCACCGAGCCCGGCGAGGCCGCCTCGTTCGCGGGCGAGCGCTACGAGATCGACGGCGCACACTGCGAGCCCGGGCCGGTTCAGGACCCGCACCCGCCGATCCTGGTCGGCGGGCAGGGCGAAGACGTGACGCTGAAACTCGTCGCGAAACACGCCGACGTCTGGAACACGGACGTGTTCAACGGGACGCCGGAGACCCTCGAACACAAGATCGGCGTCATCGAAGACCACTGCGAGACGGTCGGTCGCGATCCCGACGAGATCGAGTACTCCTGGGACGGACACGTCATCTGTACGCGCGATCCCGAGAAATACGAGCGCCTGCTCGAGCTCATGATCCCGATCCAGTTCGAAGAGGAGTACGTCGATCAGGCTGACATCACGACCGAGGAGATCGCGAGCGACTACTTCATCATGGGAACGCCCGAAGAGTGCGCCGAAGCGATCGAGCGGCGGATCGACGCCGGCGTCACGAAGTTTCAGGGTTGGTTCGTCGACTTCCCCGACACCGGCGGCATGGAACTGTTCGCGGACGAAGTCATGCCGCAGTTTCGGTAGTCGGACGGGTGGTCGCTTTCTCGGTATCGTCGTTCTCGATCCGTCCTCTCCGTGCGCCGTCTCCCGCCAGTCAGCCCTCGAGCAGCGCCTCGAGTTCGGCGGCGAGGCGCTCGCCGATCGAGATCATGGCGTCGTCGCCGGGGTGGACCAGATCGGTTGTGAGCCCCGCGACGGTCGGCAGTAGTTCCGGCCCCTCGAGGAGGTGGACGTTCTCGTGGGGCGTCTCGGCGACGACCGCGCGGAGTTCCTCGCGGAACCGCTCGGACGGCCCCTCCGGATCGGCGCTCCGGCGGACGTCTCGGGCGTTGCGGAAGATCGTAATCGCGACGACCGGTTTGTCGGGGTTGGCGCTCGCGATCCGATCGATCATCCGCGCGGCGCGGCCGCGAAATTCGTCGGGAGCGAAGGTCCCGATCATGTTCACCGAGATCGAGAGCGTCGCGATATCCCAGTCGTCGCGCTCGGCGATGTGGTCGGCCATCGCGGCGTCGCAGTAGGCGGTGCCACAGGAGCCGAGATTGATCGGATCGGCGTCGAGCCGTCGGGCCGTCTGACTGACGTAGGTGAGGTGCTCGCCCAGCGGTGCCTCGCCCTCGGTGATCGAGGTCCCGTAGGCGAGATAGCGCCGGTCGGGTAGTTCGTCCGCGCGCGGCGGGCGAACGTCACCCTCGACACCGTGGTAGACCATCGGCCCCCCGCGGTGCTCGCCCGGCAGGCGGAGCCGGCAGACCTGTGGATCGAACGCGAGTGAGTCGCTCACCGCCGGCTCGAGGTCGATCAGTTCGCTCGGCGGCGAGAGCTCGAGCGTCACCGGATCGGTTCCGACGGCCTCGCTCGCTCCTTGAATCGGCCCCCAGAAGACCCGGACGGTCCCGGTTCCGGCGCTCCCGCCGGGTACCGTCGAGAGGGTGACCCGCGCGGGCCCGTCGGGGACGAACCGGAGTTCGACGCCCGCGGGGTGGCGCATCCGCGACTGCGCGCCGTCGTTAAGCTCGGTCCGAACGGCCTCGGGAACGCGTTGCAGTAGCGCTCCGTCCCGCCCGTCGGCCGGCAGAACCTCGCCGACGTTGTGGAACTGGATCCCGTCTCGTTGCATGGCGGCTATCTGCACCGCCCTCCCGTATCAGCCGTTCGGTATCCGGGCCTCGGACGAACCCCTGGCCGAGCCGGGTGCGCTCGAGCGGACGCCGTCGTTCGACCCAGTAGCCCATCTCGAGGCGCAGTCGTCGCGGACCGGCGGCGGGGGCGGTGACGCGAGACGGAGAAGGTATTTCAGGGCGCCCGAAATGGGTACACGTGTCATGGAGATCACTGACCTCGCGGCGATTCCGCTGTCACACGAGCTGGAAGACGGGCGTGCGTTCGGCGGCTCGCGCGGGATGACCGAGTCGCGATCGACGACGCTCGTCCGCCTCGAGACGGACGACGGAACGGTCGGCTGGGGCGAAGCGTTCGCCTCGCCGCGGGCGGTCGCGGCGCTGATCGAGGACGAGTTCGCCGACGCCGTACTCGGGAGTTCGCCGATCGCGGCCGAATCCCTGGCCGACCGCGTCTACACCGGCGACATCGGCGGCTACCACGCCGCTCGCGAGGCCCTCGCACAGTCCGCGCTCTCGGGGATCGAGGTCGCGATGTGGGACCTCCGGGGCAAGGCAGTCGGGAAACCGATCCACGAACTGCTCGGCGGCCGTCGGGTCGAGTCGGTCGTCCCGTACGCGTCGACGATGTACCTCACCGAGTGGGGGGAGGACCCGGCCGACCCCATGGAAGACGCCGTCGCGGAGGGGTTTACCGCGGCGAAGATCAAGCTCGGCGGCGGCCGCGAGGACGACCGCCGGCGCGTCGAGATCGCCCGCGAGATCCTCGGCGACGACGCGCACCTGATGGTCGATTTCAACGGCAACTATACGCCGCGAGGGGCGATCGCGTCGATCCGCGAACTCGAGCCATACGATCTGACGTGGGTCGAAGAGCCGGTCCCGCCTGAGAACTACGAGGGGTACCGCGAGATCGGGTCGCGCGTCGATGTCCCGCTTGCCGCCGGCGAAGCCCACTACGGCCGCTTCGAGTTCGCGCGACTGCTCGAGGAGGAACTGATCGACGTCGTCCAGCCGAACCTCGGGCGCTGTGGCGGCTTCGCCGAGGCCCGGTTCCTCGCGAAGTTGGCGACGACGGCGAACGCGGTCGTTCGACCCCACGTCTGGAACAGCGCGGTCGGGACCGCGGCCGCGCTGCAGTTCGCCGCGAGCCTGTCGACGTACCCCCACGCCGAGGGGATGGAGCCAGATCCCGTCCTCTTCGAGTTCGACCGCAGCGAGAATCCGCTCCGAGACGACCTGCTCGAGTCCCCGCTGGATCCGACCGGCGGCGAACTCGCGGTGCCCCAGGGCCCCGGCCTCGGGATCGACGTCGACGAATCGGTCGTCGACCGCTACCGCCTCGTGTGAACGCTCGAGCGGGAGACGGGGGAATAGCTATGAGGGAGGCGTTCGATGCGATATCCGTATGGCACGCATTGCGTTCCACCTGAAAATCGCTGACGGACAGCGCGAGGCGTATCGCCAGGCGCACGAAAACGTTCCCCAGTGGCTCGAGGACGCCTACCTCGAGTCCGACGCCGGGCTCGAGACCTACAGCGTCTTCGAGTCCGACGGCCACGTCTTCGGCTTCCTCGAACTCGAGGAGCCGGACGCGATTCAAGAAGTAATGGACGAGAGCGACGCGCAGGCCCGCTGGGCCGAGGAGATGGAGGGAATCACCGTCGACGACGACTCAGATCAGTGGATGGACGAAGTGTACCGAATGATCTAACGGGGCCATCGGCGTTCGCCGACTCGAGTCAGCGGGTCGTGGACCGGGTTTTGCGTTCGTTCGATGGGGCAGCGGCGGCGCTATCGCACTGGAAATCCAGTCGGTTTCGGCGACGGATCGTGCCAGAGAACCGCATATTTCGTTCGGCATCACCGGATGCGAGACGGAACGGAACGAAACGGGCCGTTCTCCGCTGAAACCGGTCGTTTCGACCGGTCATATACGGAGTGTCGCTCTAAATTACATCCATAGGAGTGTAACTCTGGGGCAGGAATCAATCGGCGGTCGTGTCTTGGTGTCCGGTGGGACCGGACGCTGGTTCGTCGCTCGCTGCAGAATCGAACCGAACGCGCCCCTGAGAGTCGATGTTCGCCCGCCTCGGGCACCGAAATACGGGCTTCCGACGATGACGGACGACCGCGGAGAGCGAGGACGCGACAACGCGTTCGGTCGTGTGGCGAAACGGACGGTTCGAAGAAATCGCGTCGGAAAAACGGACGGCAGTCGCAGCCCGGCTTCAGAGAAGCCGGTCGAGATCGGACTGGAGTTCCTCGTAAAGCGTTTCGGCTCGTCGCTGGTCGGCCGCCGACAGACCGACGATCGGTTCGCGGACGGCGCCGCCATCGTAGCCCGCGAGCTCGAGCCCGTACTTGACCGCCGGGACGCTGATCGCGTCCGCGAGCGTGTTTTCCTCGCCGGTGCCGTTCCGGAACTGCTGGTACGGGACCGCTGCGTTCTGGAGGTCGCGTGCCCGTTCCCACTCTTCGTCGCGCAGCGCCGTCAGCAACGCCCGCCCGAGCCGCGGTTCGAAGTTCGTCACGCCCGCGGTGAATCCCTCGGCACCCTGTACCCAGAGCGATAGCGCGTGAGGTTCTGCCATGCCGTCGACCCAGACGACATCGTCGTCGCCGGCTGCGACCGCCTGCCCGAACTTGACCGCGTCCGGGATGGCGTACTTGATCCCGGCCACGCCCTCGATCTCGGTCAGCGACGCGAGAAACGAGACGGACGGCTCGAAGCCGCGGATATAGGGGACGATGCCGACCGCTGCCGCGTCAGCGAGCGCCTCGTAGTACTCGAGGAGCCCCTGTTCGTGGACGTACGTGTGATCCGGCGGCATGATCATCATCGCGTCGACGCCGATCTCGTCGTAGGCGGCGATGAGATCGCGTGCGGTCTTCGTGCTGCCTCCGACGCCGGCGAGGACGCACGCGTCGTCGGGCAGCGCCGATACGCCCGTTTCGGTGATGTCGATCCGCTCTTGGTGGGACAGCGAGTGGTACTCGCTGATGTTCGCACACGCGAGGAACGTACTGAGTCCGTCCCTCGAGAGGGCCTCGGCGTTGTCGGCCAGTTGGTCGTGATTGATCGCTCCGTCGTCGTCGAACGGTGTCAGCAGTCCGGCTGCGACGCTTCGCAGACCGTCCTGTAGCTTCTCGGACGCCATGGATGCGAGATCGGAGGGCTGACTCATAAACGTATCGTCATTCTCGCTCTCGACGATCCGACGAATCAGCGAATCACCGATGCGGCGGCGACGCTGCGTGTGACCCGTCAGCAAGATTTATCACCGGTCCAGCGGAGGATTAGCTACCGTCATGACTCCGTCCCTCGACGAGACGATCTCGACTGTCGCAGCGTATACCATCGACAAGGACATGGAAAACGAGGTCTGGCAGAAAGGCATCGCCATCAACGGGCTGCTCGCCGCCGACCGCGACGACTGTACCGAGGCCGCGCGGGCACTGGTCGACCGCGCCGTCGAAACCCAGGACAGCAACGGCCAGCTCTCCTACGGCCCGAGCTACCCGATCGAGGTCTTCCAGCACGGGAAGGAGTACGACGCCCACTGGGAGATCGACGAACGGAAGGCGATGAACACGAACAACACGACCTCGATCGGCCACGGCGTCCTCGAGTTCTATCGCCGGACCGGCAACGAGCGCTACCTCGAGGCCGCGCGCGGCGAGTACGAGAACCTCCAGTCGGTCGAGCGGACCGAAGACGGCGGTATCCCCCACCACGTCCCTGAGCTGTCGGGCGTGAAGGGGCTCTGGATCGACTCGGTCTACATGATGTGTCCGTTCTTCGCCCGGTACGGGGCGGCCGCAGACGAGCCCGAGGCCTTCGACGAGGCCGCCAGACAACTCATCGTTCACGCGAAACACCTCCAGGATCCACACACCGGTCTGTTCCGCCACATCTGGCACGAACAGCCCAACAGCTATCCCCAGAGCACCTTCTGGGCCCGCGGCAACGGCTGGATACAGGCGGCGATCGTCGACGTTCTCGAGTTCCTCCCCGACGGCCATCCCGATCGCGAGGAACTCGTCGAAATCTTCCGGGACGTCGCCTCGGCGGTCGTGGAGCGACAGGACGACAGCGGCATGTGGTACAACATCGTCGACGATCCCCACACCCCCCTCGAGAGTTCGGGCACGCTCATGTACACCTACGCGTTCAAGCGCGCACTCGAACTGGGTATCGTCGAGGACGAGAAATACGAACGGGCGGCGCAAGACGCGATGGACGTGGCGATCGGCCTCGTCGACGACGAGGGGGCCGTCCGCCGCGTCGCCGGGCCGCCGGGCGGTCCCGGCGCACCGCTGACGTCGACGTCGTACGGACAGGGCTTTTTCCTGCTGGCCGCGTCGCAGTTTGCTGACGGTCAGTAACGTCGACCCGTCACGGGACTTCCTCGGATACCACGGTCGCGGCCCCGGATCCCGGTGCGTGATCCGAACAATTATATCACACGCGGCAGACCCAACACCTGTGAACGTCCTACTGACTGGTGCGTACGGACGGTGTGGAACCGCCATCATCGACCACCTTCACGACGACCCCGACTACGACTTCACCTATCTCGACCGGAACGATCCGGACGACGGGGACGAATACGGGGAGTACGAAACCGTCGTCGGCGACGTCGCCGATGCGACCGCCGTTCGGAGCGCGGCCGCCGATCAAGACGCGATGATCCACCTCGCGGGCTATCCCTTCACCGACGGCACGTGGGACGACGTCCACCAGCCCAACGTCATCGGGGTACTAAACGCCCTCGAGGCCGCACGGACTGCGGAACTCGAGACGGTCGTGTTCGCCTCCTCGAATCACGTGATGGGCATGTACGAGTCCGAGAACGCCCCCGAACTCTACTTCGGATCCGAGGCTCCCTTCCAGCTCTCCCACGAGGATCCGGTCCGACCGGACTCGTACTACGGCGTCTCGAAGAGTTTCGGCGAAGACCTCTGTCGGTACTACGTCGAGAACTACGAGTACCCGAAACGAGCCCACGCGATCCGGATCTGTAGCGTGCGGATGCCCGAGTACGACCATCCCTACGGTGACGCCGAACACGACGTCGACGACGGCGAATGCGAACGCGGAAGCGACCAGTACGAACGGCAGGTCGCACGGATGAAAGCCATGTGGCAGTCCCGCCGGGACTTCGCGCACATGATGGATTGCTGTCTCCAGACCGACGACCCCGGCTTCGAAATCTTCAGCGGCGTCAGCGATAACGATCGCCGCTGGTACAGCATCGAAAACGCCCGGGAGACGATCGATTACGAGCCCCAGGACAACGGCGAGACGTGGGACTCCCCGCCGGCGTAATGCGGCGCGGTCCGTGCGACCAGCATCGATCGACATCGATGACACCCCATCACCCCGCCCGCTCGAGATCCGTCGATAAACCGTCCCGCGAGTCCTCGGCGAGTGACGTGGTCGGACCACGACGAGTATCCGACCGGTCCGCGCCCGCGCCACGTTCGCCGAGCCGAAGCTGATTTATACGTGGGCCGACCTCTTTCGGGTGAAATGCAGTCCCACCACTCGGTTTCGTTAGACGAATCGAAAGAGATCCTGGACGCTGCCGAAGCCAAGGCGAACGAACTCGGCGTCCCGATGAACCTCGCCGTAACGAACCACGAGGGAAACCTCCTCGCGTTTCGCCGACAGGACGGCGCGAAGCTCGTCGCGGCGAGTATCGCGCGTGACAAGGCCTACACCGCGGCGGCCGTAAAGAAGCCGACGGAAGACCTGAAGGAGGGGTCCGAACCGGGCGGTGACGTATACGGGCTCCAGTCGACGGACGACAATCGCGTCGTCACGTTCGGCGGCGGCATCCCCCTCGAGTACGACGGGGAGGTCGTCGGTGCGGTCGGTGCCAGCGGCGGTGACGTTTCGGAAGACGTCGCGATCGCGGGTGCGGGGGCCGAAGCGTTCACGCCGTCGGAATGACTGACCGCCCCAGCAGTCGTTGAAACTGACCGGAACAACCGGCCGTCTCGAGGCGGCGACGGACGTATCGCTCGGACGGGACCCCGCTCGAAAGCGAGCGGACTCCGTCGGATCGGTTGTGCCGCGCGAGCGACGAGTAGACGGCTAGTGGTCCCGTGCAACCGACGAAGCGAGCGGCGGTCCGGTCACCGCGCTCCGCAAACCGTCCGGCTACCGCCAGCGGGGGGGAGTTCGACAGACTGCGGTCCTCGTCGGAGCCCCCATCCGACGGCGGTACGGAACGCTGGCTCGCTCGACTGAGACCCGTCCGACACCCTCACGCCACACCGCGCCAGACATATATTTTAAATGATGTATGTAGATGGTACGCGCCGTAGTAGTGTGCAATATCATCAAAATATCCGATTCCGCCCGACCAACTCGCGTTGCTCGAGGAACGAGGGCAATACGCCGTATTCCCGGGCCAAAGAGGACTTTCTGCTCAGATATCTCTCGGCAGGTCCGAACGGTAGTGGAGACGAACCGCGAGAGGAATTAAGTAGCTGCCATCGAGTTTTTCCCGGATAAATGGCGTTATGATCTATTTATGCAGTTTCTATCGTTTATTTGGGAATGAAATCCGGCAATATACTGGTCAAACGGAAATTCGATCCGACATCGATAGTATTCCACCATATATGCAATATATAGTTTCGAGTAAAGTGGTAATTTATCAGAGCGGTTTGCAAATATACGACTCGAGCGATAGCCACCTGTCCGGACGCGAGACGGCCGACCCACTGGTTCGGCTGCCTCGCAACGCTGCAACGTGGGACGCCAATTGAGACATGTCTCGACTCCGCCGCGGGTATGGGAACGCGACGATGGATCCATCGAAGCCGCGGGCTCGTGGCGGCGGTGTCCAGCGAGGGCGTCGAGGCCGTCGCGGTCGGTGTACGTCCACGGAGCGTGGAAAACGGACGCCGGCTCTCGAAAACGACTGTTTTCGAGCCCTACACGCCCTCGAGGTCCGATCGGAACTCGGAGATCGATGCGAGCGCGTCCTCGAGATTCGACGCGACGTCGCCGCCCTCGTCGTCGGCGATCTCGTTGAGAATGTGTTCGTGGCGCGCGAGCTGGCCGTGATCCGGGCCGTGATCGGCCGTCGCGTAGTCCTCGAACTTCGCCGCCTGCGTCTGAAGTCGCTCCTGTACCTCGTCGTCGGCCGTCGCGTCGGCCGCTCGTTCGATCGAGTCGGCCGTACTCTGGAGTTCGTCTCGAGCCATACGCTCCTGTTCACCAGTGGGGACTAAAACGGTTTCAATACAGTTCGGGTATCGGAACGGTGACCGGCGCAATTCGGCCGGGTCAGCGCAACCTGTTCGAGCGTGAGTCGGCGCACCTCTTCGAGCGTGATTCAGTTCACTCGCTCGAGTCGGTCCGCGAGGGGGAGATCCGCGACGGAATCGCCCGTCACGCTGGCGACGGCGTCGCGAAAGTTCGTCCGGTAGCTGCCCGGACCAGCGTACCCCATGTCGGCTGCGCGTTCGCCGGCGAGACCGAACGCGAGCGTGCCGTGGACGGCGGCTTCGGAGTCGTCCTCGAGCGCGCCGCAGAAGGTCGCGACGGTCACGCCGAGCATACAGCCGGTGCCGACGACCTCGCCGAGCATCTCGTGGCCGGCGGTGAGCCGGACCGCGCCGTCGGCGTCCGCGACGACGTCGTCGACGCCCGAAGCGACGACGGTCGCACCGGTCGACTCGGCGAGGGAGCCGGCCGTCCGCTCGATGGCCTCGTAGTCGCCGATGGATTCGACGCCCTTGACCTCGGCCTCGACGCCCGCGAGCGCGCTGATTTCACCGTAGTTGCCGTTGATCACGGTGAAGTCGATCTGCGAAAGCAGGCTCTCGGTGACCGCCTCTCTCGAGGGCGTCGAGCCGACGCCGACGGGATCGAGGACGACCGGAATGCCCCGTTCGTTCGCCTTCTTCCCGGCCTCGTGCATCGCCTCGACGCGGCCGTCCGGCACCTGGCCCGTATTGATCAGGACCGCTCGCGCGAGATCGGCCATCTCGCCGGCGTCGCCGAACGAGTCGGCCATCACCGGGAGCCCGCCCCAGTGGAGGGTCACGTTCGCGACGTCGTTGATCGTCACCGTGTTGGTCAGCGACTGGACGAGCGGCTCCGTCTCCCGAACCGTCCGGACCGATTCCGCGAGGTCGGCGGCGTCGATGTCGGTTACGCTCATTCGCCTCGTCCTCCGGTATCGATCGCCTTCGGCGTTTCGACGGCGGCGGTCAGCGACTCGGTCGCGGCCGCCGGATCCGGAGCCGCCGTGATCGCGCTGATCACGGCCACGCCGGCCGCGCCCGCTTCGACGACCGGCCGAGCGTTGTCGGCCGCGATGCCGCCGATCCCGACGATCGGGATCGAGACCGCGTCGGCGATCGCAGCGATTCGCTCCGGACCGATACCGTCCTCGTCCGCGTCGACGTCCTTCGAGGAAGTCCCGTACACGGCTCCGACGCCGAGGTAGTCCGCCCCCTCGGCTTCCGCCGCCCGCGCCTCCGCGACCGTCGACGCCGAACAGCCGACGATCGCATCCGAACCGAGCAGGTCGCGGGCGACCCCGACCGGCAGGTCCGACTGGCCGACGTGGACGCCGTCGGCGTCGATCGCCCGCGCGATGTCGACGCGGTCGTTGACGAGTAGGTCGACGCCCGCCTCGGCCGTGAGCTCGCGTAACTCGAGCCCCAGTTCGTACCGCGAGCGGGCGCTCGTTTCCTTCTCGCGCAACTGCACGGCGTCGATGCCGCCGTCGACGGCCGCGCGAACGATCTCGGGCGTCGTCCGATCGCCCGACAACGACGCCTGCGTGACGAGGTAGGTCCGCCAGTTCGAGGGATTCACGGGAGATATTAGTCGGTATTCGCACTAAGCGGCTTCGGTCGATTGCTCGTCTCGGACCGGTGTTCGACCGGTCCATCGACGGAACGAACGGTCCACGTTCTTTGCCCGTCGTATCGTAGGGGAGGCATGGCGTTCGACCCCGACCGCGTGACGACGGTCACGTTCGACTCCTACAGCACGCTCGTCGACGTCGACGCGACCGCGGCCGCACTCGCGGAGCACGCGGACGTCGACGATCCCACCCCCATCTCGCAGACCTGGCGGGAACGATCGATGCAGTACACGCTCGTCGCGAACCACCTCGAGGCCTACGAGACGTTCTACGAGATCAACCGGGACGCGCTCGCGTACGCCCTCGCGGCCCACGGAATCGACCTCTCCGCCGACGAGCGAGAGGAAATCCTCGAAGTCTACCACGAACTCGAGGTCTTCGACGACGTCCGGGAGAGCGTCGAGCGATTACACGAGGCCGGCTACGACGCGTACGTCCTCTCGAACGGCAATCCGGCGATGCTCGAGTCGATGGTCGAGCACGCCGGAATCGACGACCTCCTCGTCGATACCATCAGCGCGGACGAACTCGAGACGTTCAAACCCGATTCGGAACTCTACCGCCACGCCGCCGGGCGGACGGGGACGCCGATCGACGAACTCGTCCACGTCTCGGCGCTCTGGTTCGACGTGCAGGGCGCGATCCACGCGGGAATGCAGGGCGTCTGGCTCGACCGGAAGGGAAACCCCTGGGAACCCTTCGGCGCGGAGCCGGACCTGATCACCGAGGGGCTCGAGGAGCTGGCGGATCGACTGGGCTGTTGAGTCGTAGGACGGCTGAATCGGGTCGACCGGAATCAAGACAGCTCGAGCGCGTCCTCGCCCGTCCGAACGAGTGACTCCCAATCGTCGTCCTCGCGGACCGCCGGGAACGGGCGCGGTCGCTCGGGCGTCGCGGATTTCTCGGCGAGCGGCCGCCGCCACCAGGCCACGTCCTGCCACTCCTCCTGCGTGTAACCGATCCCCGGGAAGTCGACCAGTCGCTCGAACCCCAGCCGCTCGTGGAACCGCTCCGTTTCGGGATTGGGGACCGTCGTCACGGCGTAGGCGTCGCGGATTCCCTGTCGCTCGAGGACGGCGAACAGCGACTCGTAGAGCGCGCGGCCGACCCCCGTCCGGCGGGCCGAGTCGGCGACGTATACCGAGAGTTCGACCGTCCACTGGTAGGCCCGACGCTTCCGGAGTCGGCCCGCGTAGGCGTAGCCGACGACCGCGCCGTCGACCTCGCAGACGAGCCAGGGATACGTCTCGAGGGTGGATTCGATCCGATCGGTTATCTCGGCCGTCGACGGGACGGTCTCTTCGAAGGTGACCGCCGTCGACTCGCAGAAGGGCGCGTAGATGTCGCGGACCGCGGTCGCGTTCGCCGGGGTCGCAACGCGAATCAGCGCGTCGGATGCCATGGTCGAGGTTGCCGCGTCCCCGAAATAAGTCCGCTGAAGCGACTCGAGCGGGAGCCGATGACCGAGCCATCGTCAGCGAGAATCGAGAACGCCAGTTCTCCCGATCGTTTGTCGGCGTGGACGCGGTCGCCGTCGCTGAATCGCAACTCCCATATCAGGCGCGGGGAGTAGCTGGCTGCGAATGCAACACGCGACCGTTGCCCGGCCGTTGAATCCCTCGAGTCGCCAGCCCACTGCGAGGTCGAGCGCCGACTGATGGCCGATCTCCTCGGTATCTTCGGCTCCGCGATCGGCCCGATCGTCGCCATCGCGGCCGTCGGCTACGTGCTGGCGACCGTCAAGGAGATCGATCCGGAGCCGCTGAACACGGCCGTCGTCTACGTGTTAGCGCCCGCGCTGGTCTTCCACAGCCTCGCCGTCACCGAACTCGAGGCGGCGACGCTCCTGCGAGTCACCGCCGGGATCGGTCTGTTCACCGCGGCGATGTGGGGGATCGCCGAAATCGCCGGTCGCGCCATCAGCGAGGAAGAGCCGGCGTTGAGCGGACTCGTCCTCGTCGCGATCTTCTGTAACTCGGGGAACCTCGGCATCCCCGTCTCCGACTTCGCGTTCGGCGAGGTCGGCCGCCAGACGGCCGTCCTCTTCCTCTCGGTCCAGTCCGTGCTGATGTACACCGTCGGCGTCTACGTCGCTTCCCGGAGCAGCGGCTCCGCCGGCCTCGAGGGCGTTCGCCGCGTGTTCTACATCCCGCTGGCGTACGCCGTTATCGCCGCGCTGGGCGCGCGAGCGCTGGATATCGTCCCGCCGGCCGACACGGCGGCGATGGAGACGCTGCAACTCGTCGGCGACGCCTCGATCCCGCTCATGCTTTTGATTCTCGGCATTCAGCTCGCGAGAGCCGATACCGCATCCGCAGTCTCTCGGGCCTGGCCCGCGACGGCGCTCAAGATGGGCGTCGCGCCCGTCGTCGGCCTCGGGATCGCGCTTCTGATCGGCTTCGAGAACCCGACCGTCGCGCGCGTGTTCGTGCTCGAGACTGCGATGCCGGCCGCCGTGACGCCGCTGATCCTCGTCATCGAGTTCGCCGGCAGCGCCCGCTCGGAGGGCGTGCTCGTCACCGAATACGTCTCGACGGGCGTATTCGTGACGACGCTGCTCGCGATTCCGGTGCTGACCGTCCTGATCGCGATACTACAGTCCGGTGTGATACTCTGAGGGACCCGATTAGCGCTCGTCAACGGCTCCTGCTCGGCGGGAAACGGCCCGTCACACCCGGACGGTGATTCGAGAAATGGGAGGGGTGGATACACTTGCGGGGTCGCCGTACACCGTCGATGCACCGCAGCGGGACCGTTGCATCCGGGAGCTCATTCACGCTATGCGACCCCGCAAGTGTGATAATATCTAGCACGATACGACATAAATAAGTTAGCCCGAAACGGTTGTGGACCGGAGATCTCGAGAGAGAGTAGTGTGGGTATCGTCCGTATGTATAGGTCGGCCCAAAGCCTCTTCGAACGTTCCGCGCACGTTCGACCGCTCCGCTTCCGGCGTCTACTACCGCCCCGGGGGCGGATCGGGTCGACCCACCGTTTCCGAATCCGCTACCGAGACGAACTGAGGCAGCGAACCGGTGCTTCCCACCCCTTTTCGCGAGTCGTTCCCGGACGAGACCGCGAGCAGCGGCTGGCTCGAGAAGGCGATGGAGAACGAACGCAACAGCGGAGAACGGCGGCTGGAGGCGACGTCGGTCAGTGCCCCTGGTCGTGGGGGTTGAGCGCCGTCCCGTAGTTCTCGGCGTGGTCGGTGTACTCGATGAATCGCGGCGCGTCGGGATCGAACGGCCGCTCGAGGCTCTCGAAGGCCTTCTTCTTGTCCCAGCCCTGGAGTTTGCCGACCGCGGACTTGTCCTCTAAGTCGTGGTAGTCCAGGTTCGGCTCGGTCAGCTCCCAGGCCTTCATCCCCTGCTCGGTCCGGATGATGACGCTCGAGTACTCGTCGCTCGAGCCGACGGAGCCGACGGTGATGTCCGAACAGAAGCCGGTGAAGTCGGCACACTCGTCGCAGCCCTTGAGCGCGGCGTCGTGGAAGTTCTCGATGTCCTCCTCGACGATCATCTCGCCGTCGTGATCGTAGACCATCATCTTGCCGTTGAGGACGTCCATCTTACCGATCTCCGACGGGGAGATGCCGCGTTGTTCCTCCAACTGCTCGCCCATGAGGCTGTGGTAGTTGAAGTTCTTCGTACACATCAGCGCGATCGTGTAGTCGACCGCGCGGATGCCCTCGTCGTGGCCCTGGTAGTCCCACTCGAAGTCCTGCAGGGCGCGGATGCCCTCGATCTCACACGGCGTGCCGACGATCGCGATGCTGAGTTCGTCCCAGGACTTGTCGGGGAGCTTGTGCTCCCACTGTCCGAGATCGAGGTTGCCGAGCGCCATCGTCTGGTTGTAGACGGTGCCGGCGTTCTCGATGAGTTCCTCGGTCGTGGTCGCGAGGTAGCTCTCGGCTTTCCACTCTTCTTCCTCGCTCTCGGTCGCGACGAGCGCGCCGTCGATCTCGCCCGCCTCGAGCAGCGTGGCGAGGACGCCGGTGACGACGCCGCCGTCCTGGGCCTGATCGGTCCAGTCGTCCTCGACCTTCGCCGAGAACTCCGTGATCGGGTCGCCCGCGCCCTTGACGTTGTCCTCGCCGCCAGTGATCTTCCACTGGCGCTCGTAGCGCAGGCCGCCGCGGGGACAGAAGTCCCAACACATCGAACAGCCGGTACACATCTTGACGAGTTCCGGGTGGCCGTCGTCGCCGATGCCGATCGAGTCCGACGGGCAGGCGGCGACGCAGGTCCCACACTGAATACACCGGCCCTCGTCGATGACGGCCTCGTCCAGTTCCATGAACCAGGTCTTCTCGTCCGGCGTCTCGATGTCGTTCATCCGCGAGCGGATCGAGTACTCCGGCGTCTCGAGGTCGACGCCCTCGGGGATCCCGACGCGCGCGTCGGGCGAGCCGTTGTCGACGTCCTGGCTGACGTTCTCGGCCGGCTCGGTGAACTCGAGGTCGCCGAGTTCTCCCATCTCGTCGACGTTTGCCACACCTGCGCCGTCGGTCGCGACCGGCTGCGTCTCCGGCTCGGCGTCGGCAGCCGTCTTCTCGCCGCAGGTGCAGGTGTTCGGCGAGCAGCTCTCGCCGTCACTCCCTACGTCGGAGCTGCGCTCCGACGAGGATCGGGAACCGTCGGTTCCCTCACCGCCGTCGGTGCGAATTGCTCCCTCTCGAGCGTGATCCGTGTTCTCGCGGGAACGGGACGCACCGCCGCTGGCTTCGGGGACCATGACGGCGTCGTCATCGTCGTTCGAGTCGGGAACGCGGGGGAAGCGCTGCTCGTCTTCGTTGCGGCTCGCGGCTTCGCCGCTCGCTCGATCCGAGGACTCACTGCGTTCGTCCTCGCCGTTAGTCCCCATGAGCGACACCTCGTGCGACCGGCGCATCTGCGTCTTGCATGATCGTCCGCAGTTCGCCGTTATCGACGCCGCGACACCACTCGTAGAACTTCTCGCCCTCGTCGCGGTCCGCCGAGTAGGCCTCGAACAGCTGCTCGAGGGCGGGGATCACGGAGTCGGCGGGCACGGCGTTCTCGACCCAATCGAGGAACTCGTTGTCGGCACCCAGCGAGCCGCCGAGGCCGAAGTCCATCCCTTCGACGATGTTGTCGCCCTCGGCGTTGGTACTGTTCTCGTCCTCGAGTTTGACGGTCTCGCCGCGGAAGCCGATGTCGGCGATCTGGGGCTGGGCGCAGGAGGCCGAGCAGCCGGACATGTGCATCCGGATGGCCTCGATGTCGTCGGGCACGTCGATTCGATCGTCGAGTTCGCGGGCCCAGCGCTTGGTGCGCTTTTTGGTTTCGATGATGGCGTAGTTACAGAACTCGCTACCCGTACAGCCGACCGCGCCCCGCGAGAACGGCCCCGGATCGGGGCTGTACTCCTGGGCGAACGGCTCGGCGAGGAGGTCGTCGACGTTCTCCTCGGGGATGTGCGTGATGAGGAAGTTCTGGTCGGTCGCGAGGCGCACGGAGGCGTCCTCGGTCCCGTACTTCTCGGCGGCGCGGGCGGCAGCGGCGAACTCGTCGCCGCCCATGCGGCCGGCGATGACGTTGAAGCCGACGTAGTTGAGCCCGTCCTGTTTCTGCTCGTTGACGCCGACGTGGTCGCCCTGGTAGCCGACGGTTAGGTTCTGGCCGCCGGTGGGCAGATCGATCGTACAGCGGTCGCGGACGGCCTCCTCGAACTTCTCGGGGCCGAGCTGTTCGACGAGGTATCGCATGCGGCAGACGCCGCGGTTGTTCCGGTCGCCGATCTCCTTGAACGTCTGGGCGACGGCGCGGCAGAACTCGACGGCGTCCTCGGGCTGGATGAAGACGTCGAGTTCGGATCCCATCCGGGGACCGTCGGAGAGGCCGCCGCCGACGCGAGCGTGGAAGCCGTAGAGGTGCTCACCGTCGATCTCCTTTTTGGCGGGGACGAGTCCGACGTCGTTGATCTGGGACTGCGCGCAGTCGTGGGCGCAGCCGGTGATCGTGATCTTGAACTTCCGCGGGAGGTTGGCGTACTCGCGGTTCTCGGTGAAGAAGTCCGAGACGGCCTCGATGACCGGCTGTGCGTTGAAGCACTCGTGGTCGTCGAGTCCGGCAGCGGGGCAGCCCAGAACGTTCCGGGCGGAGTCACCGCAGCCCTGAACGGTCGTCAGGCCGACCTCGTCGTAGCGGTCCCACATCTCGGGGACGTCCTCGACGCGGATCCAGTGTTTCTGGATGTCCTGTCGGGTCGTGATGTCGAGATAGGCGTCTCCCCAGAGTTCGTTTTGCTCCTCGCCGCCGTACTCCTCGGGAGCGACCGCGAGGTCATCGGTAACCTCGCCGATCACTTCGGCCTGCTCGGGCGTGAGCTTCCCGCCCGGCACTTTGGTCCGGATCATGAAGTAGCCCTCCTGCTTCTGGGCGTACATCCCGGCCCACTTCAGGCGCTCCCACTCGCCGCCGCCGGCGCGCTCCTCGATTTCCTCGAAGGAGAGATCGTCCTCGGCGTACTCGTAGACGTCGTCGATGACGTCGAGCGGGTGTTTGTTCTGTTTGTATTGTTCCGTCGTATTCACGCGAACCACCGCCGCTGAGGGACCTCGGCAACTACTCGACCTTGCATACTATCGTGAAGGACCATTGGGTAGCGGGTAATAACACCCCACACCTATACACCCCCGCAACTCGGCGAATCATGACGTGGGTCGGCCACTCCAGTAAATATTGCCTCAACGTGCGGCGATGGATGATCGGATCTGTCGGAGTCGGACGGCCAACAGTTCGATACGAACCGACTCGAGCCGAGGCCGGCGACGGTCCCGCCGGTTATACCGGCAATTATATCCGATAACGCGTGATCGCGGCGTCGGGCCGATTCGACCAGCGCGCTGACGAGACGCCCCCGCCGACCGGACTACAAACAGGCGACGAGATCCCCCTGCCGTCGCGGGTCGGGATCGAGCGACAGGTTCTCGGCGACGCCGTCGTATCGCGCCCGGAGAACGATGTTCTGGTCGACGTAGTACGTGACGCGGATATCCCACTCGTCGCGCGGATCGGCGATCGACTGCTGGGTTCCGAGGGTCAGGTCGTAGCGAAGCGCCACCATGACCGCGTCCGCGTTCGTGGACGATCCGATCGCAGCCGTTCGATGGTCACTACGGCGAAGGTCGAACGTCCGCGTCATGTTTCCGAACTGGGCGATAAACGCGTTCCGTCGGTACGCTCGCTCGAACTCGGTCACGTACCCGGCCGCGTTGTTCACCAGCGACGGCGATCGGTCCGACGACTCGCTCGCCTCCTCGGAACTGCTCCCCGACGGCGGTGACGGATACGGCCGAGGCTCGAGCGCGCCGTCATCCGGTGGCGCGACCGGCTCGGGACGCGTCACTGACCGACAGTCGTACCAGTCGGCGGGGACGGTTCCCGACTCGAGCGGCGGTCTGTTCGCGGCGTTCGATACGTGCTCGAAACCGCCCGTCGCGACCGCCGCCGTGGTCACAACCGACGCGAGGAGCGCACGTCGAGACCGAGGGCGGTTCATACGCAAAGATCTCAGACGGTCAATAAGTGTCTTCTGAAATAGTACCGAACTGGAGAGTCGATGATCGCAGGCCGGCGGCCTATTCGTCGGCCAGTAACCGATCGACCATCTCGTCGGGATCGAACCGTTCCAGATCGTCGTACCCCTGTCCGACCCCGAGGAACAGGATCGGTTTCCCGGTGACGTTCGCGACCGAGATGGCCGCGCCGCCGTTGGAGTCGGCGTCGGCTTTCGTCAGAATCGCGCCGTCGATCTCTGCCGCGTCGTTGAACTCGCGGGCCCGGTTGACCGCGTCCTGCCCGGCGACGGCCTCGTCGACGAACAGCGTCATATCGGGATCGACGACGCGACCGATCTTCTCGAGTTGGTCCATCAGGCCCTCGTCGGTGTGGAGTCGGCCCGCGGTGTCACCCAGCACGACGTCGACGTCGTTGGCCTCGGCGTACTCGACGGCGTCGTACAGCACCGCGGCGGGATCGCCGCCCTGTTCGTGGCTGATGCACTTCGTGCCCAGGGCGTCGGCGTGTTCCTGAATCTGCTCGTTCGCTCCCGCACGATAGGTGTCGCCGTTCGCCATCACCGACGAGTAGCCCCGCTCCTCGAAGTAGCGACTCAGTTTGGCGATCGATGTCGTCTTTCCGACGCCGTTGACGCCGGTGAAGATTATGGTGATCGGCTTGTCCGCAACGGCGATCCGCTCGTCGAAGTCGAACTGGCCGACGCTGATCACGTCGTAGATCGCGTTGCGCAGGGCCTCCTCGACGACCGCGCCCGTCGAGGTCGTGAAGGTCCGCGTCTCGCCGACCAGTTCGTCGCGGATGTTATCGAGGATCTCCTCGGCGACGCCCATCTCGACGTCGCTCGAGAGCAGCGCCATCTCGAGTTCGTGGAGCGGTCCCTCGAGGTCCTCTTCCTCGATGACGAACTTTCCCTTGACGAGGGATTTTGCCTTCGTGCCGAACCCGGTCGAGTTGTCGCCATCATCGGTTTCGGTATCCTCAGTCTCGTCGTCGACGGCCGGTTCGTCCTCGTCGACGGCCGATACCTCGTCACCGGCCGCCCCGTCGACCGAGTCCGCCTCGACGACCGACTCCCCGGCGGGCGACGCCGTCTCGGTCGGCTCCTCGTCCGGCGTCGCCCCAGCGGCCTGCTCCGCCTCGGGAGCCGCCTCGTCCGATTCCGGTTCCGGTTCGGCGTCGTCAGACGACCCCGCAAAGAGGGACCTCGCTCTGGCACTGAGGCCGGTCCGTCCGCCGTCGTCGTCGGTATCCCCGTCCTCGTCGGCTTCCTCGGCCTCGTTGGCTTCCTCAGCCTCGTTGGCGGCTCCGCCCTCGTCGACGGCCGGTTCCTCGACGGCAGTCACCGTCTCGGCCGGCTCCGCATCGGGAGCCGACTCGTCGGCGGCCGAATCGGAGTCGTCGGACTCGAGGAAATCGGGGTCGGAATCGGTCGCCGGCTCCTGCCCGGCGGACTCGGCCGCGTCCGCAGTGGCGGATTCGGTCGTCGCGTCCGGCTCCGATTGCGCTTCGGCGTCCGGTTCGACGGCCGCCGACTCGGGCTCGGTCGTCGCAGTCGTCGACGGCTCGGTCGTCTCCGGGGTGGTTTCGGTAGCTTCCGCTGCCGCCTGGTCCGTCGATTCCGCCGACGCCGCGTCGGCGTCGGCCGCCTCGACGTTCTCTTCGTCGACGTCTTCCTCGTCGACCGCCTCGACGTTCTCCTCGGCGGCTTCTTCGGCGTCTTCGCGGAAGCTCCCGAGCTTGTCCTTCAGGTTGTCGAACATGGGTGATGAAAGTCCCTACGGCGCGTTACTCGTCGGGCTGGCCCTGACCCTGGCCCATCCCCTGCATCTGCTGTTGCATCGCCTGCTGCTGGAGCTGCTGGGCCTGCTGCTCGAGTTCGTCGCTCTCGGTCTCGAGCTCGGCGAGTTGCTCGTTGAGCTCCTCGATCTGGTCGTCGAGGTGGTCTTTCTTGTTCTCGAGGGCGTCGACGGCGTCGTCCTCCTCGAACTCCGCGGCGTAGTCGGCGCCGAGTTCGACGATCACTTCGTCGATGTTCTCGATCGTCGTTCGGAGGTACGCGCCGCCGCCGAGGGGCATCTGTACGGTCGAGTCGGTCTCGAGCGTCTCGATGGCTTCGATGGCCTCGTCGACCTCGGTCTTCTCCTGCTGGACGGCCTCGATGTTCGCCTGCAGGCCCTCGATCTGTTCGTCGATCTCCTGGAGTTCCTGGGACAGCTGCTGGAGTTGCTGCTGACTCATTGTTCGGACACCTCGTCCAGTTCGATTTCGCTCCGCTTGAGTCCGTGTTGGCTCCCGAACTGGGAGAGCGTGTGTTCGCGGGCGACGTTCTCGTTCTGGGCGTCGATGGTCGTCTCGAACTCCGCGAAGCCGTCGCGGCTCTTGAACCGACCACTGACCGTAAATTGACTCATACATCACCATCCGGCAGGGAGTCGGAAGAATCTTCCCTTCCCGTTCGACCCCTCGCAACCGACAGGACGGGCCGAGAGACCCATCGTGTGCCGCCGATCTCCCGACGAGCGACGGGTCACCAATTTTTACCGGGTCGCACCGAACCAGCACGCATGAGCGAACGCGACCCCGGCGACCTGTTGCCCAGTGACCGAATGCAACGTCAGGCCCTCGAGGGCGAGGTCACCCAGATCCACCGCGGTCACCGGTACGCCGAGGAAGGGGATACGTTCACGATCGACGGGACGACCTTCGACGTGACCGCGGTCCGGGAACGCACCCTCGGCGAGTTGACCGACGAGGACGCCCGGGCAGAAGGAATGGAAGACCTCGAGGCGTACGAACGCCTCCTCGAGCGCGCCCACGAGAACTTCGAGTGGGACGACGACAGCGAGGTCGTGTTACACCGGTTCGAACGGCGGTAGTCGGCCCGATCGGCCGGTGGACGTAGACCTATACCGCCGCCGATCGATGGGACGATGTATGCGAGTCGCAGCCTTCACCAGCGACGATAGCTCGACGGAACTCGAGGTTCGAGACCGTCCCGACCCGACGCCCGGCCGCGGCGAGGCGGTCGTGCGCGTCGAAGCGGCGGCGCTCAACCACCGAGACCTCTGGAAGATCGAAGACGGCGACAGACTCGACGACGAGGAGTTTCCGTTCGTCCCGGGCGGCGACCTCGCCGGAAGCGTCCTCGAGACGGGATCCGACGTCTCGGCCGTCGAGACAGGCGATCGCGTCGTTCTCTGCCCGCTCGAGAGCTGTGGCGAGTGTCGGTACTGCCGCGAGGGTCCCGAGAACATGTGCGAGCAATACAGCAGCTACGACGGGGCGTTCGCCGAACGGGCGCTGGTCGACGCCAGTCGGCTCATCGTCCTCCCGAACGCCGTCGACGTCGTCGACGCGGCGGCGCTGCCCATCGCATACACGACCGCCTACCGGATGCTCGAGCGCGGCACGGTTCGTGCGGGCGACCGCGTGTTCGTTCCCGGCGCGACCGGCGGCGTCGGACTCGCCGCGGTGCAACTCGCGGGGCTGCTCGGTGCGGAGACGATCGGTACCTCCACGTCCGCGGAGAAGCTCGCTCGCGTCGAGCGAGCGGGAGTCGATCACGCGATCCACTCCGGCGATCCGGACGAGATCCGAGCGGCCGTCGCGGCCATCGGCGACGTCGACGTCACGATCAACCACCTGAGCGGACCCTACACCCGAATCGGCGTCGACGTCCTCCGGACCGACGGCGCGATGGTCGTCTGCGGGCGCACTGCGGGCCGATACACCGAGTTCGACGCTCGAGACCTCTACTTCGGACACAAGCGCATTCTGGGGAGTACGCTCGGCACGCAACCCGACCTCGAGCGACTGGTCTCGTTCGTCGCCGACGGCCGACTGAAGCCGGTCGTCGCGGCTGAGTATCCGCTCGAGGAAACGACGCGGGCGTTCCGGGACATGGACGCTCGGAAGCGAGTCGGAAAACTCGTGATCAGGCCACAGCAGTAACGTCGAATCGACGGTCGACGCGCCGACTAGGTCGCTCGAGAACCGTCACGAACCGAACGGAAAGAGAGGTCGAAGCGATCGGATGGCCGCCGATCAGTCCAGGTAGCCCAGCGCGTCCTCGATCCGACCCAGTTCGGGGCCGGTCGTGTCCTCGCCGATGACGTACCCGGCCTCGTTGGCGATCAGGCCGGAGCCGACCAGCGGCGCGCCGTAGTTGATCGTCCCGACGTCGGCCCGGACGTCCAGGGCGTCCTCGAGGCGATCGAGTTCGTCGTCGGTCGCCTTCGGGTGACAGAGCACGCCGGTGTCGTTCGCCACCGCGGCCGTCCCGACGGTGCGAACGCCCGCGAGGTCGCCGCGTTCGACGGGCACCTCGAGGGTGTCCGCGACGATCTGGACCGCCTCGCGGGGCAGGTCCGGATGGACGTAGGCCCCGTAGTCGTTCGCGAGAACGACGTTGCCGGCGGCGTTGATACTGCCCGGGAGTTCGGCGACGGGCAGGTCGATCTCCTCCTCGAGCGTCTCGCGTTCGTACTCGAGGACGCGCGAACTGACGAGGAGGCCGTTTTCGTTACCGGTCGCTAACGCACCGACCGTCGAGGAGCCGCCGACGGTCGTCCGGACGGCGGGCACCTCGAGTTCGTCGGTCAGGTCGGCGACGACATCGTCGTCGACGTCGGGGCGAACGAGCACGCACGAGTCGGTCGCACGGGCGAAGACGCCGACGTACGCCGACCCGGCGAAGGCGAGGCGTTGCAAGTTTAGTCGGCGACCTCGGCTTCGACGACGGCGTCACCCTCTTCGTCGAAGCGGGCTGCGCGGACGCGCAGCTTTCGCGGCGGGTTGGAGCGACCGTTCTCCCAGACCGTCTCGTTGATCGAGGGATCCAGTCGGATGGCGTCCTCGTCGACCGCGAAGTGTTTCGCGAGGTGTTCGCGGACGAGTCGCATCGCGTAGTCGGCGGCCTCGTGGTTGGGACCCTTCTTGACGTCGCGCAGCGGAACGGTAACGACGCGTTCCTCGAAATCAGTTGCGCTCATCGTTATTCGTCGGTGTCGTTACGCCGCCAGTTGCGTCGCTTCGGGTTGCGCTGGACGTCCATGTCCGTCTTCATCATAACCCAGGCCGGCACGCGGCTGTTCTGGTTCTCGAGTTTGGCAAGACGCTTCTTCTTGCCCTTCGTTTTCTTACCCATAGTAGCCGGACGTAGCCCGCGGTGGCTTAAAATCTTGTCCATCTTGCAGGGATACCCGGACAACGGCTCGCGAGACGACCGATCACCGCGAATCGCCACACGATCGCAACCGAACCCGCCGCGAGGGGTCCGCAACGAGAGGTGGAGGAGGTATCGGGCCGTCCCTCGACGTTACCAGTGGTTCCGAGCGAGCGATGCTCACTCGAGCGGGAACGACTCGACCGTCGAGTAGACCGGTCCCTCGTCCGTGAGTGTGCTCTCTGTCAGTCGAATCTCGTCGACTCGAGCCTCGCCGACCGTCGGTTCGCGCTCCCGGACGAGGTCTTGCACCAGTTCCTTGCCGCCGGCGTGTTCCATCCGCGCGAGCGTGACGTGGGGCGTGAAGTCGTGGTCCTCGGCGTCGAATCCTATCGCTGTCGTCCGGTTCTCGATGGCCTCGTGCAGTTGCGCGAGCCGCTCACCGCCCCGTTCGACGCCCAGCCAGACGACGCTGATGTACTCGAGGCTCGGAAAGACCCCCAGCCCGCCGTAGCGGACGGTGAAGGGGTCGACACCGGCGTCCGCGACGGCCGCGGAGAGCGCTCGCTCGAGGGCGGGCAGCCGATCCTCCTCAACCTCGCCGAGAAACTTCATCGTGATGTGGGCCCGCTCGGGGTCCGTGAAATCGAGCCCGCTCGCGTCCGCGAACTCGTCCTGTAGATCGGCGACCGGTTCGGCGAGGTCGTCGGGCAGGTCGACGCTGACGAACAGTCGCATACGCAGTGCTTCGACCGACCGAATATTGAACGTGTGGCTTCGGTCGACGACGGGGTGGCACGTGCCCGGCAACGGACTCATCACGTTCGGCGTGTGGAACGGACCGAACTGAGAGTACCGCTGTCGACCGAACGGTATCGAACCCTACGGTTCGGCGCGCTCGGGTAGATTCAGGTGGTTGTTCTCCTCGATGGCGCTGGTGAGGAGCTTCGACTGCGCTTTGCGGAGGTGTTCGAGCGCCGTCGTCCGGCTGATGTCCAGTTCGTCGGCGAGTTCCTCGCTGCTGATTCGCCGTGGCCACTCGAAGTATCCCTCCTCGAGGGCGCAGGTGACGACCTCGAGTTGCCGGTCGGTGAGCATCGATTTCGACTTGTTGAACTCCGTGAGCTTGCCCAGCGTGACGGTGCCGATCCGATTGAAATCGTCGATCATGGCCCGCAGGTCCTCCCGGCGGAAGAACAGAACCGTGTAGACGCGGCGGTTCGCGAGAACGCGACTCTGCCGTCGGAGGACGCCGTGGTTGCGGTCGATGGCGGAGTACGCACCGCACGACGTCTTCGTGATCAGGTAGTTCGCTTCGTCGAGTCGCTCGACGTGCTCGACCTGCTCGGAGTCCGTGAAGAACTCGACGTACTCGTCGCGGGGCTCTTCCATCCGAATCGTAAACGTCACGAGGTGGTCGTGGAGCTCCTCGATGTCGACGTCGAACGACGTGTCGAAGTACTCCGCGAAGTCGTTGAGCACGCACGCTTTCTCCTGTTGGAGGTGGATCTCGGCTTGAAACATCGGTGCCGGTCGGTGTCCGTATGGTATCCGTTCGCACGACATAACCCTTGCCGAAATACGACCGACCGGCGGAGGGCCGAGTAACGGCTCGAGCGGCGGACCGATCGTCTCTCAGTCCCCGAACTCCCGCGTCGCGAGGGCAAGCGCCTCGTCCAGATCGAACGGGCCGCGCTCGGCCAACGCCGATTTGAACGACGAAAGGGTCTCGTCGTCGGTCTCGACACCCGCGCGTTCGAGGAGTTTGCGCGCGCCGTCGTTCCCCGTCGCCGTGCCGAACACGAGCCGGCGCTCACCGCCGAACGCGGCGGGATCGAACGGCTCGAGCGTGGCGGGATCGCTGAGCATCGCCGCGGTGTGGATCCCCGACTCGTGTTCCGAGATCGCCTCGCCGAGGATCGCCTTCCGATCGCCGTACTCCTCCCCGAGCGTCTCGAGGACGGTTCGACAGACCGGAACGAGTTCGTCCGTCTCGATGCCGAGGTCGTCGCCGAGATCGACGGCACAGGCGACGACCACTTCCTCGAGCGAACTGTTCCCCGCCCGTTCGCCCAGCGACGCGACGCTCACGTCGGCCTTCTGGACGCCGGCGTGGTACGCCGTCAGCGCGTTCGCCGTGCCACAGCCCATATCGTCGTGGAAGTGGACGCCGACGCGCGAGAAGTCGACGTCGTCCGAGAGCCGTTCGAGGGTCGACGAGACGGTCGCGGGCGTCCGTGCGCCGACGGAGTCCGCGAGCGTGACGAACGGGACGTTCGGGATCGTTTCGAAGACCTCGATCAGCGCTTCGCGATCCGTTCGGAAGGCGTCCGCGAGCGTGACGTGCGGCGTGACGCCGCGATCGGAAATATAGTCGACCGCCTCGGCCAGCATCGATAGCATCTCCTCCCGGGACATCCCGAGGAGGTGCTCGAGGTGTCTGTCCGAAACCGAGACGAACGTTTCGACGACGTCGGCACCGGCGTCGACCGCCGCGTCGATGTCGCCCTCGAGCGCCCGCGCCAGCGCGATGATCTCCGCGTCGGTCGTGCCGCTGAGTTCCGCGACGACGGTCCTGTCCTTCTCGCCCGTAGCCGGAAACGCCGGTTGAACGAACGGAACGCCGAGGTCGTCGAGCGCGCGGACGCACTCGATCTTTTGCTCGGCGGTGTACTCCCGTCCGGGCATCTGGTCGCCTTCCCGGAGCGTCACGTCGTTCAGTTGCATCTAGATGATTCCCTCCGCTTCCAGTTCCGTGTACTCCTCGGCCGTCATCCCGAGTTCGTCCCGGTAAACGTCCTCGTTGTGCTCGCCGTGTTGCGGGCCGAGGAACTCCACCTCGCCCGGCGTTCTGGAGAACTTCGGGACGGGGGCGAACGTCTTGATCGACCCGACGTCCGGGTCGTCGACCTCGACGAAGCTATCGCGGGCCCGAAACTGCTCGTCCGCGAAGATATCCGCCATGTCGTAAACGGGGCCGACGATGGCGTCGTGGGCCTCGAGCGTCTCAGTCGCCTCGGCGGTCGTCCGCTGTTTCGTCCACGCCTCGATCGCCGCGTTGAGCGGTTCGTTGTTCTCGACGCGGGCCGAGTTGTCTTCGAATCGGGGATCGTCGACGAGTTCGGGCTTGTCGATGGCCTCGGCGACGCGCTCGAAGATCTTCTGATTCGAAGCTGACATGGTGATGTGCCCGTCGGCGGTCTCGTAGATGTTCCGGGGGGCCGTACTCGGGTGCTGGTTGCCGGTCCGTTCGCGGACGTGTTCCATCCGGTCGTAGGCCTCGACCTCGCCGAAGAACAGCCGCCAGAGGGGTTCCGTCAGCGACACGTCGATGACCTGTCCCTCGCCGCTTCCGCCGCGGCCGACGTCGCGCTCGAAGATCGCCATCATGGTCGCCTGCAGGGCGAACTGCGCGGCCGTCAGGTCCGCGAGACTGATCGGCGGTAAGAGGGGTTCGCGGTCGGGGAAGCCGTTCGCGTGCGCCCAGCCGGAGATACCCTCCGCGATCGTCCCGAATCCGGGTTTCTGGGACTTCGGGCCCGTTTGTCCGTAGCCGGAGAGCCGAACCATGATCGCCTCCTCGTTGACGTCGCGAACGTCGTCGGGGCCGAGTCCCCAGCGCTCCATCGTCCCCGGACGGAAGTTCTCGAAGACGACGTCGGCGTCTTCGATCAGGACGAGGGCGATCTCGCGACCGCGTTCGGAGCCGAGATCGAGCGTGATACACCGCTTGTTTCGACCCAGCGATTTCCAGGCGAGCGATTCCCCGCTCTCGGTCTTCTGGGGCCACTCGCGGATGGGGTCACCGGTCTGGGGATGTTCGATCATCACGACGTCCGCGCCGAAATCGCCCATCATCGTCGTCGCGAACGCGCCGCTTATCATCCCGGACATGTCGACGACCCGGAGCCCGTCGAGCGGACCCGTTCGTTCTCGTGCTGTCATTTCCGTGTGCTACGACGCGTCGACGAAAGACAGTTGGTCCACCCAGTGTTGGCTGTTTATATACCCCGCCGGACCAGTCGGGGCGGAACGTGTCGGAACAACGGAACCCGAAAATCCCGAAATCACCGCTCCCAGACGAATCAAACGACACCCTCGGCCGGGACCATCAGTCGGAACCGCAACCGGTTCTCGTCGCGATATCGCTCGAGAGCGAGGGACGTATATAAACAGCCACCACTGGTTGGGAGAACGTTTACTCGAGGTGCTGTGGTCGTGATACACGTACGATAACAAATGCCACACAATCTAGGAGTGGACGTGGGTGGGACGTTCACCGACGTCATCGTCTTCGACGAGGACACCCACGAACTCACGATCGACAAGGTGCTATCCACGCCGTCGAACCCGTCGGAGGGCGTCATCAACGGGATCGGAGAAGCCGTCGACAAAGCCGGCACGACCGTCGGCGACCTGAACCTGTTGTTCCACGGCACGACCGTCGTAACGAACATGCTGCTCGAGGAGACCGGCTCGCGAGTCGGTCTGATCACCAGCGAGGGCCACGAGGACGTCCTCCACCTGGCTCGAGCGTGGACGCCGGGGCCGCTCTACGGGTGGATGGACATGGAGAAACCGGCTCCGCTGGCCGATCTCGTCGACACGCGGAGCGTCGGCGGGCGAATCGACTCGCCCGAAGGGAGCGAGCGGGAGCCGATCGACGAGGACGAGGTACGTGCCGCCGTGCGGGAGCTCGCCGATTCGGGCGTCGAGTCGCTGACCGTCGCCCTCCTGAACTCGTACCTGAATCCGACGCACGAACGGCGGGTTCGGGACATCATTCGGGACGAGTGTCCGGCGCTTCCGGTCTCGATCTCCGCCGAAATCGTCCCGGAGTACGGCGAGTACGAACGGACGCTGACGACGGTCATCAACGACTACGCGCGACCGCAGGTCATCGACTATCTCGACGACCTCGACGCCTCGCTCGAGGACGCCGGCTCGACGGCGAAGATGAACGTCGTCCGCTCCGACGGGGGGCTGATGAGTTCCGGCGCCGCGAAACACCGGCCGGTCGAGCTCGCCCTGTCGGGGCCGTCGGGCGGCGTCGTCGGTGCGGCGACCATCGCCGAGAAGAAGGGGGTTCCCGACGTGCTCACGCTGGACATGGGCGGCACCTCGACGGACGTCTCGCTGGTGGAGGACGGCAAGCCGGGGACGACTCGCCAGACGAAGGTCGGCTACAGAGAGTTCAAATCCCGAGCCGTGGACGTGAACACGGTCGGTGCGGGCGGCGGCTCCATCGCTCGAGTGCAGCTGTCCGGTTCGCTCCAGGTCGGCCCCGAGAGCGCCGGGGCGGATCCGGGGCCGGCCTGTTACGGGCAGGGGGGCGACGAGCCCACCGTGACCGACGCGAACGTCGTCCTCGGTCGCATTCCCTCGAACGTCCAGCTCGGCGGTCGAATGGACCTCGACCGCGATGCGGCCCGCGACGCGATCCGGACGGTCGCAGACGAACGCGGCAGTACCGTGGCGGAAGCCGCCCAGGCGATCCTCGACATCGTCAACGAGAACATGTACAGCGCGCTCCGCGTCGTCTCCGTCGAGCGCGGCTACGACCCGCGCGACTTCGGGATCGTCGCCTTCGGCGGTGCCGGTCCGATGCACGCCAACGCGCTGGCGGACGTGATGGACGCGTACCCGCTGATCGTCCCGCCGGGGCCGGGCGTCATGAGCGCCTTCGGTTTCCTGACGAGCGACGTTCAGAACGAGTTCTCCGAAACCTACCTGAAGACGGATCGGGACGTCGAGGGGGAGGCAGTGTACGACGCGTACCAGGAACTGAACGACGAGGCGACCGACTGGCTCGCGTCCGAGGGCGTCGCCGAGGAGAACCACGCCTTCGAGTACTACGCCGACTGCCGGTACTACCGGCAGGACGTGCAGATGTCCATCCCGATCGACCTGTCGACCCTCCGGACGGAGGACGGCATCGCGGCGATCAAAGACGACTTCGAGGCGCGACACGAGCAGCGCTTTGGCTTCTCATTAGACGCGCCACTCGAGATCGCGAACCTCCGCGTCATCGGCAAGGGAACGATGCAGGGGGTAACGCTCGAAGCGAGCGAGCTCGGCGACGAGGACGCCAGCGAGGCTCGAGTCGGGACGCAGGACGTCTTCTTCGACGATGCCTCCCACGACACGCCGATCTACGACCGCGAACGGATGCGGCCCGGGAACGTGATCGGCGGGCCGGCGATCGTCACCGACGACGACTCGACCGTCGTCGTCCAGCCCGATCACGCGGCGACGGTCGATCGGTACGCGAACCTCGAGATAACGCGGAGTGATTCCACATGAGCCAGCACGCAAACGCCACGCCCGACTTCGTGGGGGACCACGATATCGACACGACGACCCTCGATATTATCGAGAACACGCTCTCGAACACGCGCTACGAGATGGATCGCGTCCTCGAGACGACGGCCATCAGCCCGGTCATTCGGGAGCAGTCGGATCAGTTTCCGCTCATCGCCGACCGGAACGGCCGGATGGTGATGGGGCAGTTCGGCAGCGCGATCGACACGATAATCGAGAACGCGCCGTTCGGCTGGGGCGAACTGAACGACGGCGACGTCATCGCCACCAACGATCCTTACATGTGCGCCGGTGCGGTCTCGCATACGCCGGACATGCTGTTGCTCCGACCGATCTTCTACGAGGGCGATCTCGTCGGCTTCGGCAGCCAGTGGGGTAACCTGATGGACGTCGGTGGGAAAACGCCCGGCAGCATGCCCGTCCAGGCCACCACTATCTTCGAAGAGGGCATGCGTCTCCCGCCGGTCAAACTCTACAAGGAAGGCGAGTTCGACGGCGAACTCCTCGAGACGTTCGCGCACAATACGCGCCTTCCCGAACACGCGGAGGCGGACATCAAAGCGCTCGCGGCCGGGACGGCCGCCGCCGAAGCCCGGGTGCAGGAACTCTGTGACCGCTTCGGGAAGGAGACCTACCTGGACGGGTGCGACGCCATCCTCGATCGGACCCGCGACGGAATGATCGATCTCATCCGGGAATTCGTGCCCGAGGGCGAACGCTACACCTTCGAGGATTACGTCGACGACGACGGCATGGGCAACGGCCCGATCAAGCTCCACCTCGAGATCTACCGCGAGGGCGATACGGTCCACCTCGACTGGGAGGGGACCGACGCGCAGGTTCCGGGGACGGTGAACTTCCTGCTGAACGAGAAGATGTTCAAGATGTTCACCGGCGTCTTCCTCATCATGGCGTTCGATCCGCTGCTGACGTTCAACGACGGCTACTACGATCTCTTCGAGGTCAACCTGCCCGAGGGGACCGTCGTCCAACCGGAGTTCCCGGCCGCACTGGGCAACCGCCTGCCACTGATGGCCCGCCAGTTCGACGTCCTGCAGGCGACGTTCTCGAAGCTCATCGACGACTTCAGCGTCGCCGGCAGCTACGGGACCTCCCCGAACCTGGTGTACGCCGGGACGGATTCGGAGGGCAACGACTTCCAGATGCTGGAGATCCTCTACGGCGGCATCCCCGCGCGGCCGGGCGGCGACGGCCTCGACGGCCACTCCTGGTGGCCGCTGTTCCGAACCGTTCCCGCCGAGTATCAGGAGGCCTACTACCCGCTCACCATCGACGAGTACAGCACGCGCGCCGACACCGGCGGTGCGGGAGAGTTCCGCGGCGGCCACGGCATCACGAAGGTATACACCTTCGAGGAGGACGGCGCGATCACGTTCCAGGACGACCGCGCACACACCTATCCGTGGGGCGTCGACGGCGGGAACCACGCACAGACCAGCGAGAAAAACCTCGTCCGAACGGACGGGACCGAGGAGGAACTTCCCTCCAAGGTCGAGAACGTCGCCGTGTCAGCTGGCGACAAGTTGGTCTTCCGGACCGCCGGCGGCGGCGGACTGGGCGATCCGCTCGAGCGGGATCCCGAACTGGTCGCCGAGGAAGTCCGGCAGGGACTCGTCTCCACCGATGCCGCGCGCGAGGAATACGGCGTCATCGTCGGCGACGACGGAACGGTGGATCGGGCCGCGACCGAGGAGGCCCGCGAAACCGGACGCGACGAACGGGACGATCTCGAGGAGTTCGACTACGGCCCCCTCCCGGAGGAGGCCGAACTCGCCGATCGGATCGCCGCCGAACGCCGCGAGTTCGACGACCGTCACAACTGAACTGGCCACCGACTGCTCTCGGAACCATCAGACAGCCCGGGAACCATCGGACGGGAACGCATCCGACAGACTCAGAACGCATCTGACAGACACAATTCATGGACTGGATCGAAGCCACCGAAGACCGCTACGACGAACGAGAATTCGGCGAGACCGTCGGTATGGGAGAGCGGCCGGCACTGGTCGTCATCGACCTGATCAACGCGTTCACCGACCCGGACTCGAATCTCGGGTCGGACGTCGACGACGTCCTCGAGCAGACCGAACGCCTCCTCGAGGCGTTCCGCGAGTACGACCTGCCGCGGTACTTCACCACCGTCGCGTTCGAGGAGTCCTACGGCGATGCGGGAGTGTTCATCGAGAAGGTACCCGCGCTCAGGGAACTCCGACTCGGCACCGAACGCGTCGAGGTGGACGACCGAATCGCACCGCTCGACGACGAGCGCGTCGTCCTCAAAAAGTACGCCAGCGCCTTCTTCGGCACCGACTTGCAATCGGAACTGACCACCAACCGCGTCGACACACTCGTCATCGCGGGCGTGACCACCAGCGGCTGCGTCCGCGCGACTGCGGTCGACAGCCTCCAGCACGGCTATCGAACGATCGTCCCCGCCGACGCCGTCGGCGACAGAGCGGAGGGACCCCACCGTGCGAACCTCTTCGACATCGACGCGAAATACGGCGACGTCGTGACGGCCGACGCCGTCCTCGAGCACCTCGAGACTAGCATCGAGAGCTGCTGAGGGCCGCGAGCGGACCCGCCGCGGTTCGTGGTTAGGGACGGCGGTTATATCGGTCGATCCCGCAGACGGCATAATGACCGACGTTGCCGTACTCGGCGGCGGAATCGGCGGCCTCACCGCGGCACACGAACTCGCCGAGCGCGGGTACGACGTGACCGTCTTCGAGGCGAACGACCGATTCGGCGGGAAAGCACGATCGATGCCGATCGCTGACGGGCCGGCGGCGCTCCACGGCGAGCACGGCTTTCGCTTTTTCCCGGCGTTCTACCGGCACGTCATCGATACGATGAAACGGATCCCCGACGGCGACGGCACCGTCGCGGACAACCTCGTCGAGACCGAAGCGACGCTGATCGCGAGTGCCGACGGACCGGGCCGGATCGCCGAGACCCGCACCCCCGACACGATCCGCAGTTGGCTCGAAGCCCTTCGCCCGGCGTTCGCCGAGGACCTGCCCCGCGAGGACGTTCGCTTCCTGCTCGAGCGGTTGCTGTACCTGTTGACCGCCTGCGAGTCCCGGCGCGATGGCGAACTCGACGACGTCTCCTGGTGGGAGTTCATCGACGCGGAGAACCGCTCGCAGGCGTTTCGCGACCGGGTCGCGTACACCACGCAGGCGCTCGTCGCGCTCCGGCCGCAGGTCGGGAGCGCCCGGACGGTCGGGACGATCTACCTGCAGTTGCTGTTCGGCCAGCTCGATCCGACCCGGCCGACCGAGCGGGTGCTAAACGCTCCGACGAACCAGGCGTGGATCGATCCGTGGGTCCGCCACCTCGAGACGCTGGGCGTCGAGTTCCGACCGACCACCCCTGTCCGGAGTCTCGAGTTCGATGGGCGACGCGTTACCGGCGTCGAGGTAGGGGGAGAAGAGACGGTCACCGCCGACGAGTTCGTGCTGGCCGTGCCGGTCGAAGTCGCGCCTCGAGTTCTCACGCCGGAGCTGCGCCGAGCGGCACCGGAACTGGGACGGATCGGATGGCTCGACACGGCCTGGATGAACGGGATCCAGTTCTACCTCGCCGAGGACGTCGACCTCAGCCGCGGCCACCAGGTCTACGCCGACGCACCGTGGGCGCTGACCTCGATCTCCCAGCGCCAGTTCTGGACGGACTACGACCTCGAGGGGCGCGGACCGGACGAGGTCGAGGGCGTGCTCTCGGTGATCGCCTCGGACTGGGACACGCCGGGGATCGTTCACGAGAAGCCGGCCAGGGACTGTACGCGCGAGGAGATCGCCGAAGAGATCTGGGCGCAGCTGAAAACGCACCTGAACGGGGCCGACGAGCGGTTGACCGACGAGACGCTCGTCGACTGGTTCCTCGATCCGTCGCTCGTCGAGAGCGTTGCGTCTCCGACGCAACGAACAGACGGCGAAGCCGTCGACGCTGGCGGCGTGGAAAACCGCTCGCCGCTGTTGATCAACACCGTGGGATCGCTCCGGAACCGGCCACCGGCGGACGTGGCCGTCGAGAATCTCACGCTGGCGAGTGATTACGTGCGAACGAACTCCGATCTGGCCTCGATGGAGTCGGCCAACGAGGCCGGCCGCCGCGCGGCGAACGCGATCTTCGACCGACGCGGGGCCCGAGGCCGCGCGGATATCTGGGACCTCGAAGAACCGACGGTGTTCGAGCCGTTCAAGCGGCACGACCGGGTCCGATACCGTCTCGGATTGCCCCACCCGGCGGAAGTGACGCAGTCCCTCCGAGGGCTCACCAGTCGCCTCGGCGAGCGGGGCTGAGAAACGCGGCTCGACCGCCGCTCTACTGCCACCGCCGCTACCCGGGTCGCAGGTCTTAACAGTCGTCGCCGCCAATTTACAGTAATGACTGACCGAGACGACGACCGCGATCATCGCTTCTCCGAGGGAGAGGGGTTCGGCGATCCGTACGAGGAGTTCGACCTGGACCCGCCGGAACTCGGCGTCGACCCGTCGAAGGTCGACCCCGTCGACTCCCGCGTCGTCACCGACACGTTAGACCAGCACAACATCGATCAGGACGACGTCGACGCGAACGAACTGCTCGACGTCGGCCTGAACTACATGCAGATCAACCGCTACGAGCAGGCCACCGAGGCCTTCGATCGAACCGCTCACTTCGCCGAGGACGACGGGGTCGCACAGGAAGCGTGGGTGAACAAGGGCGTCGCCCACGGCGAACTCGAGGAGTGGGACGAGGCGATCGGGGCCCACCGCGAGGCCCTGCGGATCGACGACTCGAGCGAGCACGCCGCGACCGCCGAGACGAACCTCGCCTACGCGCTCTGGGAGTTCGGCCGGACGAGCGAAGCGTTAGAGCACGCCGAACGCGCCATCGAGATCGACGAGCGCTTCGCCGCGGGCTGGTTCAACCGCGCGTTTTTCCTCTCGGAGCGCGGGCTCTCCGAGGAGGCGCTCAACTGCGTCGACAACGCGATTCGGCTCGGCCTGCGCAACGCCAAGGTGCTCGAGACGAAAGCCGAGATCCTCGAAGAGCTCGGCGAGTTCGACGAGGCCGAGGAGATCGCCGAGGAGGCAAACCGGATGCGCGAAGACGCCGAACAGGAGATGATGGACGACCGCGAGGAGATGCTCGGACAGGGGCGGGGCGGAGCGGGCGGCCGTCCGGGAGCCGGTCGCGGTGGTGGCGGCGCCGGCGGTCGCGGAATGGGCGGTCAGTCGCCGCCCCGGCGACGGGACGATATCGGTCTGGACGATCTCGGCGTCGCCGATCTCGGTCTCGACGACGGAGCGGCGGACGACGAGGACGAGCGCGAGTGGGAACTCGAGTAATCGAATGATCGTCAACGAACGAGAAACGAAGGAAGGGGTGTTGGTCGCCGTCTGCGACGAGGACGTCCTCGGCGAGACGTTCGAGGAGGGCGAGCTCTCCCTAACCGTCACCGAGGAGTTCTACGGCGGCGACGAGGTCGACGAGAACGCGGTCGTGGAGAGTCTCGCACGGGCGGCCGTCGCCAACATCGTCGGCACCCGCGCCGTCGAACTCGCCGTCGAGGAGGGGTTCGTCGACGAGGCGAACGTCCTCGAGGTTGGAACGACGCTGCACGCGCAGTTACTGCGGATGCAGTAGGCGAGCGAACTACGAGAAGGGTGGCGTTTCTGCGAGCGCTGCGATAGCGCGACAGAGCGACCGGTCCGGCCAGCAGACGGAGTACGCTTCGTCAGTTCCGGCGCACCCGCGACCCGCCGGACAGTCGTTAGGAGAGTTGCTCGCCGACGAGTTCGTCGGCGCGTTCGACGAACGCCTCTTCTTCCCCTTTCGGGACCGTCGCCCCCGCTGCGACGTCGTGTCCGCCGCCGTCGCCGCCGAGGGCTCGAGACGCCTCGCCCATCACGGCCGAGAGATCGAGCCCCTGCCGGACGAGCGAGTGGGTGCCCCGCGAGGAGACCTTGACCTCCTCCGCGTTCTTGTCCGCGAAGGCGATGATCGGCTTCGAGCGGCTGATCCCCGCGTTGCCCATCGCCATTCCCGCGACGATGCCGACGATGGTCTCGCGGATCTCGTCGCTCGCGTGGAACCACTGCACGTGTTCCTCCTGAGTCGCTCCCGCTCGAGTGACCAGATCGATACCGTTCGAGAGGTTCCGACGGTGCTCGCACAAGAGCTGCCGGGCGCGCTCGAGCGCGCTGTCCCGATTACCGAGACAGACGCCGAGTCCCACGTCCGCCCGCTCGTAGCGGGCGGTCGCGTTGAGCAGCGTCGAGAACTCGCTGGCGTCCCGGAGTTCGGTGCCGACGGGCTCCTCGCTGAGGACGTAGGCCGTGCTCACGAGCCCGTCGATCTTTGTCGCGGGGACGCCGCTCGAGACGGCCCGCCGGACGAGCGCGCTGGCGACGGTCCGTTTCTCCTCGTTCGTGAGTCCGGCCCAGCGCCGCCAGTCGCCGTCGCGTTTCAACTCGAGGTCGAGGCCGTCGAGGAACCGCAGCGCGCCGTTCGCGTCGTTCGAGATGCCCGGAATGTGGACGTCGGTCGCGTACTCGAGCAGCTTGGGGAGTGGACGGGTCTGTTTCCCGTAGAGCGCGAGGTCCTTGCCGGTCTCGAGGACGCCGGCGTCGACGCCCTCTTCGACGATCGCCGCGTTCGCGCCGTGGAGTTCGCCGCCGGCGGCCTGCATGTCGCCGACGGCGCCGACGACCGCGAGGGCGGCGAGGTCGCAGTTGTCGGCGCGGGCGTTCGCGGCCCCCGACGCGGTGACCGTTCCGCCGTCAGAGCAAGCCTCTGACGAGGATCGCAGTCCGTCGGACCGCTCACCGCCGTCGGAGCGCGGCTCCGACGTAGATCGCAAACCCGCGGTTTGCTCACCCCCGTCCGCCGCAACCGACGGATCCGGATCGCGGTCCGAAACGTCCGCTAACGCCCGAGCGAGAACGTAACTCGCGCCGGCACCGGAGAGTTCGGAGGCGCCGTTGATTCCGAACAACAGCGGATTGAGATGATACTCGGTCTCCCGGTCGGCGGGCTGGTGGTGATCCGCGATCACCGGGGTGAAGTCGCCGGCGTCCTCGCGGTCGCCGATGATATCGAGCTGGCCGCTCCCGAAGTCCGTAAAGCAGACGGTGTCGTAGTCGGTCGCCGCGATGTCGGCGATCGCGTCCTCGTCGAGTTGCTTCTCGAAGACCGTCTCGAACGGGATTCCGGCCCGCTCGAGGGCTTGCGCGGCGATCGCCGCGCTGGTGAGTCCGTCGGCGTCGATGTGCGAGGCGAGCAGTACTCGGTCGGCCTCGCACAGCCGCTCGGCGCACGCTACCGCACGATCCTCGAGTTCGGGAACCGGCCCTGCCATCGAGGAATGGTGGGTCGGCTTCGCCCATAAACCCGCGGATCGTCCCGTTCGCTCGTCCGCCCGAGAACGGAACGACTCACAGCGAGACCACGAGCCCGTCGCCGTCCCGTTCGTACGTCGTCTCGAACGGAGCGGACCGAGCGCGCATCGTCCCCCGGAGCCACGCCGCGGCCCCCTTGCCGGCCCGGGAGACGCCGTCGTCGATTTCGATCGGAACGAGCCGGACCGCCTCGAGACGCCCCTCCTCGAGCGTGACCTCGAAGAGGTAGCTTCGATCGTTGCCCAGATCGCCTTTGATCCCGAAATCGTCGACGAAGTCGCCGGTGTCGTGGAGGACGACCCCGTCGCCGTAGCGCTCGATCGCCTGAACGACGTGAGCGCTGTGGCCGTGCACGAGGTCGACGCCCCGATCGACGAGCCAGTGACCGAACTCGACGAGCAGCCCGCTGGGGCGCTCGACCCAGTTCGGCCCCCAGTGGACCGACGCGACGAGCAGATCCGGATCGTGCGCTTGCGCGCGCTCGATCGCGTCTCCGACGACCCGTTGAGTGTCGGAATCGGTCGGATCGGGCGTGATGTGGGCGATTCCGGGCCGATCGTCGGTGGCGGCGTAGCCCGCGTAGCGATCCGCAACGGAGACGACGGCGACGTCGACGGCGCCGACGGAAAACGCGGCCGGCTCGCGGGCCGCCGCCGGCGACTCACCGGCGCCCGCGGTGTCGATGTCCGCCGCCTCGAGCGCGTCGATCGTGTCCGTTAGTGCCACCGCTCCGTAATCCATCGCGTGATTGTTCGCCAGCGACGCGAACTGGACGTTCCCGGCGTCGAGTGCCGGCACGGCCCACTCGGGATCGCCACGGAAGTGGTACGTCCGGCCGGGGAACGGCTCGCCCCGCGTCGACAGGCAGCACTCGAGGTTACAGCAGACGCCGTCGAGGGACGCGAGCCGGGGACGGAGGTCGCCCCAGACGGTCGCGGGATCGACGTCGTCTCGCCCGTAGTGTCCGTTGAGGCTCCGTCCGAGCATCGTATCGCCGGCGAACCCGATCGTCGTTTCGGTGCGCTCGCGGTCGGCGGACGCGTCGCGATCGTCGGGAGAGATCGGGTCGGCTCCGGGAACGGTACAGCCACCGACCACTGCCGTTCCCGAGACGGCCAGAAACCGCCGACGGCTCCCGTTCATAGATCCGATATCCTGACTCGCGTATCCCCGCGAGTAGCTCGGTTCGCGATCGCTCGAGTCCGTTCGGGTCGGCGCATCGATTCCCAGTTCGAATTCCAGGTTCAAATAGCCCGTCGGGCCGTCGTTCCTCGGTCCGTCGTACCGCTCACCGTCTCTGTTCGACGAACCGTACAAGTTACAACCCCGTGATAGAAAGAGATCGGTATGGACGTCCTGGTCGCCGGTGGCTCGGGATTCGTCGGTCGGGCGCTGTGTCGCGTCCTGCTCGAGCGCGGGCACGCGGTGACGGTCGCCTCGCGGACGCCCGGCACGGCCGGGTTGCCGGCAGCCGTCGACACGGTCGCCGTCGACGTGACCGTCCCGGGACTCGACGCCGTCTTCGGCGACCGCGATGCGGTCGTGAATCTCGTCGCGCTTCCCTCGCACGTCCAGCCGCGAGGACGGAGCCACGAAGCGGTTCATTTCGAGGGGACCCGTCACCTCGTGGCGGCCGCCGAGCGAACCGGTGTCGAGCGGTTCGTCCAGCTGAGCGGACTGGGAGTCGAGTCGGGTGTCGATACGGCCTACTTCCGCGCGAAGCGGCGGGCCGAACGCGTCGTCCGCGACGCCGACCTCGAGTGGGTGATCTATCGCCCGTCGGTCGTCTTCGGCGACGGCTGTGCGTTCATCTCGTTCGTCGAACGGCTATCACCGCCGTTGGTCACCCCGTTGCCGGGCGGCGAACGGACGCGGCTCCAGCCGATCTGGGTCGACGACCTCGCGCCGATGCTCGCGGACGGCCTCGAGGACGACCGCCACGTCGGCCAGTGCTACGAGATCGGTGGCCCCGAACGGCTCACGCTCGCCGAGACGGTCGGACGGATCCGCGGCGGCGGAGCCGTCGTGCCGATCCCGATGGGGCTGGCCGCGATCGGGGCGATCCTCGTCGACCCCGTCCCCTGGATTCCGTTCGGCCGCGACCAGTATCGCGTGCTGGGGCTGGACAACACGACCGCGGACAACGACATCACGGCATTCGGCGTGTCACCGGATTCGCTCCGGACGCTGTCGGCGTATCTGGCCGACGAGAACCGATAGCGACACGGCACCGATCGAGACATGATTCCGAAACGTACTGAGACCCACCGACTGACGGCGTTCACCGGCGGAACGGAGGGACAGCCGTGACCGGGCTGTTCGAGCGCGAGGTCGGCGACGCGTGGCGGACGCTCCACCCCCGCGTCCGCGATCGGTACGGCCTCGAGTCGGGCGAAGGCCGCGAGGCGGTGGGCGTCGGTCGCATGCACGAACTCGACCGGAGCCCCCTCGCGGTGCCGGCCCTCTGGCTCGGAACGCTCGACGACTTCCTCTTCCCGGAGCGGGGGACCGACGTCCCGTTCGCGATCGTCACGGAGCCGTTCGTCGACGATGCGGGCAACGAAGCGCTCGTTCTTCGCCGGCGCTTCGAGACGTCGCCGCCCCGGACGTTCGTGGATACGCTCCGGTGGAACCCGGCTCGAGGGTGTCTCACCGATCTGTTCGGTCGGCACGGACACGTCGCGGCCGACCTCCACATCACTGCCGAGGACGGCGCGCTGGCGCTCTCGATCGGCACGCAGTGGCTCCGGGTCGGCGGACGGTACCTCGAAATTCCCGCTCCGGTCTCGGCCGGCGGCCACCTTCGTGACTGGTACGACGACGGCGAAGACCGGTTTCGCGTTTCGGCCGCGATCACCAATCCCGTCCTCGGGACCGTCTTCGAATACGAGGGCGCGTTCGAGACCGAGTTTCGACCGCTCGAGGACGACGCAGCGCCGCCGGCGGCCCTCGGCGGAATCGACCTGCCGGGTGAGAGCGCGTGAGTGATATCGAGACGACCGCTGGTCGAGAGCCAGCCCCGTCGACGAGTGCCTGCCCCCGCCCTCGACTCGCCGGTCGGCGCGTTACCGACCTGAGCGCGGTGGCGGGTTGTGTCGTCTGGCTGGGGCTCGTCGCCGGGACGATCGGTGGGGCGATCCCGATCGCTCCCGTCGCGCTGTACGCGGCGCTCGCCGCGCTCGTTCTCGTACCGCTCGGCTTCGGGGTGGTCGAGATTCCTCGAGACGTGACCGCCGTGACGATCCCGTATCGAGTCGCCGGCTTCGGACAGGGGCCGGCCGCGCTGGCACTCGTCGCCGCGCTCACCGCACCGCAGGGGTCGCTCATTGCGGTCGCACTCACCCTTCCGTGGCTCTGCGTTACCGGTGCGATCGCGCTCTGTGGACTCGGGCGGCTCGCCGCCCGCGGCGGCGGTCCGCTGCCCGAACTCGCGATCGACGCCGGCCTGTTGTACGTGCCGGTCGCAGCCGCGTTTCTCTGCATGCACGCGGCCGGCGTCAGTCTCCGGTTCGCGCCGATAATCGTCCTTCTGACGGGCGTCCACTTCCACTACGCCGGATTCGCGCTGCCGCTCGTCGTCGGCCTGGCGGGTCGAACGCTGGCGGGAGACGACGGGAGGTTCCCGGCGACGATCGCGGGACGAGCGACGGCCACGGCGACGGTCGTCATCGTCGTCGGCATCCTCCTGATCGCGGTCGGCATCACGTTCTCCCCGCCGCTCGAGGTCGTCGCCGTCGTCGCCTTCGCGATCGCCGTTACCGGGTTCGCGATCCGTATACTCCGTGACGTCGTTCCCGCCGTGGCGCGACTGCCGGGACTGTTGCTCGCCGTCGCCGCGCTGTCGATCTGCTGGACGATGGCGCTGGCGCTCGCCTTCGCGTTCTCCTCGTTTCCCGGAACGTCGGCGCTCGTCACGATCCCCGAGATGATCCGCTGGCACGGGAGCGTCAACGCCTTCGGGTTCGCGCTCCCCTCCCTACTCGCCGTCAGATTACTCGAGGACGAGCTGTGAAACGCGGCGAAAAAGCGATTGTCGAGGTATCGTTACGGCTCGCGCGCCGACGTTACCGCCACCGTCTCCCGGGCGAGCGCGTCGAACGTCGCATCCTCGGGCACCACGTCGACGTCGATCCCCCGCTCCTCGGCGGTCTCCGCCGTCGGCTGGCCGATGACGCCGACGGTCGCGTCCGCGAGTCCCGCCAGTGCGTCCTCCCGAACGCCCGCCTCCGCGGCCGCCTCGAGGAAGTGATCGACGGTCAGCGACGACGTGAAACAGACGGCGTCGAGCCCGCCCTCGGCAGCCAGCTCGGCCGACTCGCCGCTCCCGTTGGGCCGAACTAACCGGTAGAGGACCGTTTCGTGGACGTACGCGCCCGCGTCCTCGAGCCCCTCGAGCAACACCGGGCTGCCGTGATCGCTGCGGGCGACCTCGACGCGCGCGCCGTCGATCTCTCGCTCCAGTGCGGCGACCAGCCCGCTCGAGGTGAACTCCTCGGGAACGATATCGACCGCGTACCCTTCCGCTCGGAGCGCGTCCGCCGTCGCGGGGCCGATCGCGCAGACGGTCTCGCCGTCCGGCACCCACCCCGCTTCGGAGACGAGTTCGGCCCCGGTCTTGCTCGTGAAAATCACGTACTCGGCGTCGGTTCGCGGCGTCGCGTCGGTCGCTTCCACCGCGAGCATCGGATCCGCGACCGGCTCGGCTCCGAGCGCCTCGAGCAGGGCGACGGCTCGCTCGAGGCGGTCGTCGTCGGGCCGGAAAACGGCCACTGTCGGTGCGTCGCTCATCGGCTCATTCCCCACTCTCGGCCGTTTCGCCGTCATTTGCCACACCATAGTCATTTTGCAGAAAGTCGACGACCGTCTCGCGGGTCCCCGCCACGTCGCCGATCACCGTCACCGCGGGCGGCGAGATGCCCGCCTCATCGCGGGCGTCAACGATAGTCTCGAGGGTGCCCGTCGCGACCTGCTGGCCGGGCCAGGTCCCTCGTTCGACGAGCGCGACCGGCGTCTCGGGAGCCAGTCCGGCCTCGAGCAGTGCTCTCGTGTAGTCCGGTAATCGACCCACACCCATCAGGACGACGAGCGTGCCGCCGGTCGCTGCCAGCGCGTCCCAGTCGACGGCCGACTCCTCCTTGGTCGGATCCTCGTGGCCCGTGACGAAGCTCACCGAGGAGGCGTGATCGCGGTGCGTGACCGGGATGCCGGCGACGGCGGGAGCGGCGATCGCCGACGTGACCGCGGGGACGACTTCGAAGGGGACCTCGCGAGCGGCGAGATACTCCGCTTCCTCGCCGCCGCGGCCGAAGACGAACGAGTCGCCGCCCTTGAGCCGGACGACGGAGTTGCCCTCCCGGGCGAGTTCGACCAGTCGCTCGTTGATCTCGGACTGGGGCGTGCGCTCGCCGCCCGCTCGCTTCCCGACGTCTTCGCGGCGGTCCTCGGGGAGCGTGTCGATGATTTCGGGACCGGGAAGCTTGTCGTGGAGGACCACGTCCGCGGCCTCGAGCAGGCGTTTCGCCTTGACGGTGAGGAGGTCGGGATCGCCGGGGCCGCTGCCGACGAGGTAGACGGTGCCGGGGTCGGCCTCGATATCGGTTCCTGACATTCGGTACTCGCTAGCTACTTCCCCTCGGGTTTATCTTCCTCGGAGACACCGCCGTCGTCACTCTCGGCGTCGTCGCGGGCCGCCTCGATCAGTTCGGCTGCGCCGCGGTCCGCGAGATCGCGCGCGAACTCGCGAGCGGCCTCCACGTGGGTTTCGACCGGCATATCTCGGCTGCCGGTCACCGATTCCTCGCCGTCGCGGTCGAAGACGCTCACGGTCGCGTGAACGTGCTCGCCCTGGACGATCGCGTAGATGCCGACCGGAGCGATACACCCCCCGCCGAGCTCCGCCAGAATCGTCCGCTCGACGGTCGTCTCGACGCGGCTCCGCGGGTAGTCGATCGCGGTCTGGATATCGCGCGCCGTCTCGCCGTCCCGCGCGGTCACCGCGAGCGCTCCCTGTCCAGGCGCGGGAACGAACGTCGCCGTCGGCAGCTCCTGATAGTCGATGGAGTGGGCGAGCCCGCTGCGCTCGAGGCCCGCCTCTGCGAGGACGATCGCATCGTACGCCGTCTCGACCTCGCGGCCGAGCGCGCCCTTCTCGAGTTCCGAGAGGTCGTCGAACCACTCGTCGGTGGTGCGGTCGTACTCGGGCTCGAAGTCCTCGTCCCCGGTATTTCCCTTCCGCTCCTTGTCCGCTTCCGACCGCTCTTGATGTTCTTCCTGGAGCGCGGGCGCGAGCAGTTTCTCGAGGCGCGTGTCGACGTTTCCGCGCAGGGGCTCGACCGCGAGGTCCGGTCGCTCCGAGAGGAGTTGCGCGCGCCGGCGCAGGCTCGAGGTGCCGACGGTCGCGCCGTCGGGCAGTTCCTCGAGCGTCGCCCCGTCGGGCGTGACGAGCGCGTCGCCCGGTCGCCCTCGTTCGGGAACCGCGGCGGTCACGAGTTCCGCGGGCTGTTCGGTCGGCATATCCTTCATCGAGTGGACCGCGCCGTCGAGATCGCCCTCGAGGACGCGCTCGTCGAGTTCGCGGACGAACGCGCCGGTCTTCCCGAGCCGGTGGATCAACTCGTCTCTGATCTGGTCGCCCGTCGTCTCCACGGTGACGAGTTCGACCTCGTACCGGCGGTCTTCCAGGGCTTCCTGTACCAAGGCGGCCTGTCGCCGGGCGAGTGCGGACCCCCTCGTCGCCAGTCGTAGCGTCCCGCGCGTTCTCATGAGAGTCAGTCGGTGCCTCGAGTTGAAAAGCGCACGCTTGTCCGACGCGAGAGGAGCGTGGACCGCCGACACCGAGGGCTATTGTCACGAACATCGTTCCGTGGCGAGTCAGGCCGAACCCGACGCGAAATTTCGATTGTGTGGGTATCACACACAATATTTTTGCGGCACACGTTCGGCATGCTATTTATACTACTTGGGTCGGATAGATCCGATCGAATGGCGACAACCCTCTACGAGCGACTCGGTGGCGAAGACGCGATTACGGCCGTCGTAGACGAATTCTACGACCGCGTCACGGCGGACGAACAGGTCGCAGGCTACTTCGACGATGTCGATATGCAGAAACAGCGCGCACACCAGGCCCAGTTCATCAGCTCGGTCACCGGCGGCCCGGTCGAGTACTCCGGCGGAGAGATGGAAGCCGTCCACGCGGACATGGGCATCACCCCGTCGGACTTTCGAGCGATCGCGACCCACCTCGACGACGCGCTCGCCGAGTTCGACGTCGGCGAGGGCGATCGTGAGGCGGTGCTCGAGGAAATCGCGAGCTACCAGGGCGCGATCGTCACGGCTGCGGACTGAGACGGGTTACTGTGACCTTGTCGCGGTGCGACCGCGGGCCGGATCGCGCTCGCGCCGGAACTGACTGACAGCGGACCGTCTGAGCGCGCCGGCGGATCGGTCCGTGACGGCGAGACGCGACGCTCTTCTTTCGTCGTGAGAGGTAACGGGTATGCGACGGCTACGAGTTCCGGCCCCCTAATCGCCGTCGCGAATCCGTTCGCCCTTTTTTCCAGATTGTTGGAATTCACGGGTCGCTTGAGGGGGCTTTCGGCTCGAACTGTAGTCGTCATGCAGCTATCCAGAAAGCAACTCGCCACGTTCCTCGCGACGATTTTCGTCGTGAATCTCGTCGTCATGGGCGGCGGGGCGTGGCTCTCATACGCGAACGAACCGGAGATTCCGGACACCATCGTCGGCCCGGACGGCGAAACGGTCGCGACGAGCGACGACGTTCGTTCCGGGAAGGCGGTCTTTCAGGAGAACGGATTGATGAACCAGGGCTCGATTCTGGGCCACGGCAGTTACTACGACACCGATTACACCGCCGACGCGCTCGAGTCCAAGACCGAGCACATGCGCGAGTACTACGCGCGCGAGCGCCACGACGAGAACTACACGGCGCTGAACGCGTCGGTCCAGGCCGGAATCGACCGGGAGGTCCGCGACGAGCTCCAGTCGAGCCGGTACGAACCCGACCGGGTCGAGTACTCGGACGCGGAAGTCTACGCCCACCAGCAGGTTCGGGAGGAGTACGTCGAGCGCTACTACGAAGGCGACCGCGAACGCGGGATCCCCGAGGGACAGGTCCCCAGCGCCGAGGAGGCCGAGGAGTTCGCCGACTTCGCGCTGTGGACCGCCTGGATCTCCCACACCGACCGCCCCGGATCCGAGGCGTCGTTCACCAACGACTGGCCGTACTCGCCCGCCGCAGGGAACGCGGCCGGCGGGCCGGTGATGACCTGGAGCGTCATCGCGATGGTCCTGCTGGTCGGCGGTGCGGGGGTCGCGATCTGGCTCTACCAGTCCGTCGAGATCCCCGAGCCCGACGCGGCCGGCGTCTCGATCCCGCATCCCTCCGAGATCGAGCTGACCCCGAGCCAGCTGTTGAGCACGCGTTTCGTCCTGATCGGCGCGCTCCTGTTCGCCGCCCAGACGTTCCTCGGCGGCTTGCTCGCCCACTACTACGTCGAGCGCGACGGCTTCTTCGGCCTCCGCGAACTGATCGGATTCGACATCCTCCAGTGGCTGCCCTGGTCGATCGCCCGGACCTGGCACGTCGACCTCGGAATCCTCTGGATCGCGACGATGTGGCTCGGTGCGGGGCTGTTCCTCGCGCCGTTACTCACCGGTCGTGAACCTCCCGACCAGGCCCGCTACGTGAAGGGGCTGATCGGCGCGTTGCTGGTCATCGTCGTCGGCGGGCTGGCCGGCATCTGGCTCGGGACGAACAACGTCTTCGACGGCCAACTGTGGTGGCTGCTGGGCAACGAGGGCCTCGAGTACCTCGAGATCGGTCGCGTCTGGCAGTTCGGCCTGCTGGTCGGCTTCCTCGGCTGGACCGCACTCGTGGCCCGCGGGTTCAAGCCGCTGTTGGACCGCGAGCCCCGCTTCGGGCTGGCCCACATGATCGTCTACGCGGGCGGTTCGATCGGACTGCTGTTCGTCGCGGGCTTCCTCTACACGCCCCGGACCAACATCGTCACCACCGAGTTCTGGCGCTGGTGGGTCGTCCACATGTGGGTCGAAGGCGTCTTCGAGTTCTTCATCGTCGTCGTCATCGCCCTGACCTTGGTCTCGATGAACCTCCTCTCGAAGAAGTCCGCCGAGAAAGCCGTCATTTTCCAGGCCGCACTCGTCATGGGCAGCGGGATCATCGGCGTCTCGCACCACTACTGGTGGGTCGGCCTCCCGGAAGCCTGGCTCCCGATCGGCAGCGTCTTCTCCACGCTCGAGTTCATTCCCCTCCTCTTCATCCTCTACGAGGCGCTCGGCCAGTACCGCGCGATGGACACCGCGGGGACGGACTTCCCCTACCGGATGGCCTTCTACTTCATCGTCGCCTCGAGCGTCTGGAACTTCTTCGGCGCGGGGGTCATCGGCTTCTTCATCAACCTCCCGCTGATCAGCTACTACCAGACCGGGACCTACCTCACCGTCGCCCACGCCCACGGCGCGATGTTCGGCGCCTTCGGCCTGCTCGCGATGGGGATGGCCGTCTACATCCTCCGGCTCACGACCCGCGACACCCACTGGACGAACCGGCGGCTGCGCTGGTCGTTCTGGCTCTGTAACGTCGGGCTGGCGCTGATGATCTTCCTCTCTTTGCTCCCCATCGGCTTCCTCCAGCTCGAGACCGCGTTCACCCAGGGGTACGCCGCCTCGCGCAGTCTCGAGTTCTACGAGGGCGGGCTGATCCAGACGCTGTTCTGGCTACGCATGCCCGGCGATACGCTCCTGATCGCCGGCGCCGTTCTCTTCGCCTGGGACGTCGCCGCGAAGCTCCTCTTCCAGCGGAAGGCGACCGCGACGGAGACGAGCGGTCACGTCATCGCCGACCGGCTCATCGCGGATCGCGAGTCGCTCGAATCGGTCAGCGACGACGACTGAGACGGTCTGTTGTACCGATGTCCCGGAGCAACCGCGAACCGTCCTGCGGGTGCTCCGGAAACGACTGACAACAGTCCGTATACGGCGAATCGGTTTTCTTTTCGGGTCACGAACGGCCGTTGACGGTCCGTTAGAGGGGGAATGGCCGGAACTACTAACCGATCCGGTGGGTAGTAACGGGGTATGCAATGGGCCGAGAACGCCAGAACGATCGCCGCGGATCGACTGCCGGCGTCCCTGACGGGATTCGGAATGGCACTGGCGTTCGTGTTACTCGCCGAAATCGCGCTCCGAGTGACGTTCCTCTCGGCCGCAGTCACTGAGGGCGGGTTTCTGATCGGGGTCGTAACGACGATTCCGTTTCTCGTGGGAATCGCGTACGCGGGCCGCTGGCTCCGGTCGTCCTCGCTCTCGCCGGCTCGATACCCCCGCATCGCGTGGTGGTTTCTCGGCGCTCTCACCGTGTTTCTGAGCGTCAATGTCGCGCTCATGTTCGTCCTTCCGACCGACTCGTGGGCCCTGATCGGGGCGTGGGTTCGGTGGGCCGTGGCGTTCGGTGCCGGGACCGGATTGCTCATCGGCTGCATCGAAGGCCGCGCCGTCGAACGCGCCTTGCACGCCGAGCGCGCCGTCCTCCACTCAGAACATCTCGAGGAGCAACGCGATTACCTCGATTACCTCAACGGGATCCTCCGCCACGAGGTGTTGAACACGGCGACGATCATCAACGGCTACGCGTCGCAGGTTCTCGAGACGGAGTCGGCGCTGGACGATCGCAGCCGTCGCTGGCTCGAGATCGTCATCGACGAGTCCGAGGAGATGTCGACGGTGATCGACGACGTCCGCGTACTGCTGCAGACGACCGAAGGGAGCTACCGGCCCGAACGCGTCGACGCCGCTCGAGTGCTGGCCGACGAAGTCCGAAAGCTGGAGCACAAGTGGGGCCCGATCGACGTGGAGACCTCGATCCCGGATCACGTCTTCGTCCGCGCGGACGACTTACTCGCCCGTATCTTCGCCAATCTCCTCTCGAACGCGATCGAGCACAACGACGCCGCGACGCCGCGCGTCGAGGTGACGGTCGAACCGGGCCCCGAAACCGTCCGGTTCGAAATCGCGGACAACGGCCCCGGGATCCCCGAATCGAAGGTCGACTCCCTCTTCGAGCGCGTCGAGAGCTACGGGAGCACGCACGGACTCGGCCTCTATCTGGTCTCCCAACTGGTCGCCCGCTACGACGGACGCGTCGAACTCACCGAAACCGGACCCGAAGGAAGTCGCTTCGCGATCGAACTCCCGACGGCCTCGAGCGGACGGGACGACGAATCCCTCGCGGACGCGACGACGACGGCGCTCGTCCTGGAGTAGTGGGTGGAGTCCGCCACCCGCGAGTTACCCGCTCACAGCGCTTCCTTGTACGCCTCGAGCGTTCGCTCGACGTCTTCCTCGGTGTGGCCGTAGCTGACGAACTGGCACTCGAACTGGTTCTGCGAGAGGAAGACGTCCTGGTCCTTCATCTTCCCCCAGAAGATTCGCCGCCAGCGCTCGGTCTCGGCGTTTTTCACGTCGCCGGCGTTCTTCGGGGAGTAGTCGTAGCGCGGACAGGTCGGGTCCTGCCGACAGCCGGCCGGGCACTGCTCCTCGAGCGAGTCCGGACCGGGTCCTTCGCGGGTGAATATCACTTTGAACATGCTGTCGGTGCCGGTGACCGTGTAGCTGGGGGCCTGATCGGCGACGATGTCGGTCAGTCCGCGGCGCAGTCGGTCTCCGAGCCCGTTAACGTGGTCGTAGACGTCGTTTTCCGCGGCGAATTTGAGGGTCTCGAGGCCGGCGGCCATCGTGACGGGGTGGCCCGAAAAGGTGCCGGCCTGGAAGACGTCGCCCGTCGGTGCGAACTGTTCGATGATTTCTGCGCGGCCGCCGATGGCGCCGACAGGGAAGCCGCCGCCGATGATCTTCCCGAATGTCGTCAGATCGGGGGTGACGCCGAACTCGCTTTGCGCGCAGCCGAGGCCGCCGACGCGGAAGCCGGTGATGACCTCGTCGAAGATCAGCAAGGAGCCGTGGTCGTCGGTGATCTCGCGGAGAAACTCGTGGTAGCCCTCTTCGGGGTAGACGATGCCGTAGTTGCCCAGAATCGGTTCGGTGAGGACGGCCGCGATGTCGTCACCGTGTTCCTCGAACACCTCGCGGATCGCGTCCTCGTCGTTAAACGGTACGGGGAGCGTGTGGTCGGCGAACGACTGCGGAATGCCGGCCGAGGAGGGCTTCGGATTCTCGGCGTCGCCCTCGACCAGCGTCGACTCCTGTGCGCCGTGGTAGCCGCCCTGCATGACGACGATCTTGTTCCGGCCGGTGTATCCCCGCGCGAGTCGGACGGCGGAGGTCGTGGCTTCGGTGCCCGAGTTGACGAACCGGATTTTCTCGACGCTGGGGACGTGGCGGACGACGAACTCCGCGAGGTCGACCTCGACCTCCGTCGGGGTGCCGTACATCGGCCCCTCGCTGGCTTTCTGCTGGATACCGGCCCGCACGGGCTCGGGGAGGTCGTGGCCCAGCAACAGCGGGCCGAGTCCCATCACCCAGTCGATGTAGCGGTTGCCGTCGGCGTCGATGACGTGGCCGCCCTCGCCCTTCCGGACGAAGAACGGATACGGCTCGATCGCCGCGCGGACCGCGGAGTTGACGCCCCCGGGCAGCACGGATAGCGCCCGATCGTACAGTTCGCGTGAGTTGTCCTCGGTCATGGGCGGAGGTTGGATTTCGGGCGGGAAAGTTGTACCGAGGTCGATCGCCGAACCGTTGCGGCCAGCCGCCGAACAGCTGGCCGGCCGCGCCGAATCGGCGGTCCCGCGTCGAACGGATTCGGCTCGAGTCCCCTCGATCGCGTGCGAGATTCCGTCAACTATCGGTGAGTAGCGGGTCGCGAGAAAAGCGTCGAACGCCGCGTGAGTTCGGGACGGCGATGCCCGATCGAAACCACAGCGGACTGCACTGTGTCGGCCGCGAGCCGGGAGTGGCCACAGCCGACGTGACGCCCGGTTCGGACGGGCCTCGAGTCGCCGAACCCAGCCCGCGAGACACCGTGGAACGCGGGTCGCGTGAGACGGTTCGCTGTACCGATGTCCCGGCGCGACCGCGATCTGGCATGCGCCGCGCCGGAACTGACTGACAGCAGACCGTCTCAGTCAGCTTCCGTCGCGGTCCGTCGGCGTGCGGACCGCGATCGGTCGACCGCGTGACCCGAACTCAGACGGCATCACGACCGGTTTTGCCGGTGCGGATCTGGGTCGCGCCCTCGACGGGCATAACGAAGATCTTGCCGTCGCCGGGTTCGCCGGTCTCCGCGCCGTCGCGGATGGCATCGACGACCTCCTGGGCCGGGATGTCCGCGACGACGCACTCGATCTTGACCTTCTGGTGGAGGTCGACCGTGTACTCCTCGCCGCGCCACTGCCCCTTCTTCGCGGGTTGGGAGCCGCGGCCGGAGACGTTGGTGACGGTCAGCGACGGCGCGCCGGATTCGGCCAGCGATTGCTTGATCGCGCCGAGACGGTCGGGACGGACGATCGCGGTGACCATCTTGATCTCGCCGTCGTTCGGCTCGCCGCCGTCGGAACGGAGGTTCGACGAGGATCGCGATTCGGTGGATCGCTCACCGCCGTCGGCGCGGATGATCTCATCGCTGCCGCCGTCGGTCGCGACGTCGGGCTGTCCGAACTCGGGGTAGGTGTCGACGCCGTGTTCGGAGACGTCGAGGCCGTCACGCTCGTGTTCGGGCGTGACGCGAGCCTGTCCCATGGCCTTCAACGCGCCGAAGACTGCGGCGGTTGCGACGACCGTCCAGAGGGTGATGACGACGACGCCAGCGAGCTGTGCGATGAACGCATTGGCGATGTTATCGACCACGCCCGGAGCGGCCACGAACGGGAACAGTAGCGTTCCCAGAACGCCCGCGGATCCGTGGACGGGGAAGACCGCACAGACGTCGTCGATCTTGAGTCGCTGTTCGACGAAACTGAAGACGATCGGCAGTTGTGCGCCGGCGAGCAGGCCAACGACCAGTGCACCCCACCACGCGGTGACGTCGGGGATCGCCGTGATGCCGACGAGCCCGGCCAGCAGGCCGTTCGCAACGTAGAGCGTGTCGACTTTGCCGGTTTTCAGGAGGGCGACTGAGCCGGAACCGATGGCACCCATCGCCATCGCTAGCGTCGTCGTCAGCACAACGCGGCCGAGGACGGCTGCGTTGAACACCATCTCGCCGTCGGCGTTCTCGACGAAGATCGAGGCCGTCCCGACGTTGAACCCGTACCAGCCGAAGGCGAGCAAGAGCGTTCCCAGAACCGCGAACGTCATCGAGTGACCGGGAATGACGTTGACGCTCCCGTCGCTGTTGTACCGGTCCATGCGCGGACCGAGTACCCACGCCGCGGTGAGCCCGGCGATGCCGCCCATGCCGTGGACGATCATCCCGCCGGCGAAGTCCTGGAAGCCGGTTCCGACGTACTCGAGAATGTACCCACCGGACCACGTGATCCCGGTAACGACCGGGTAGATGACCGCCGCTAGCAGGACGGTATACGTTACGTACGCGCGGAGCTTCGCGCGTCCGGCGACGGCACCGGAAACGATCGTCGCCGCCGTCATTGCGAAGACGGCCCCGTAAAACCAACCGCTGGCCCAGGAGCCGGGATCCTCACCGGCGATCCAAGTGAAGCCGCCTCCGCCGACGAGACTGCTCACACCGGCTCCGACGAGGAAGAACGCGACGACTCCGACCGACCAGGTCAGCAGGTTCTTCGTCAGCTGGTTGGCGACGTTCTTCGAGCGAACCTGACCGGCCTCCAGCATCGCGAAGCCCGCGTGCATGAAGAAGATCAGGAAACACACCACCAGGATCCACGTGTAATTGAGCGCATCGACGAGGACGCCAACGTCGGCGACCTCTCCGGATTGCAAGAGCGTCGGCTCCATCAGACGGCCACCCCCGTTTCGGTCGTTTCGCTACCGATACATTGTAGACGTATGTCCATGTATGAGTTGCTCGAGCGCATGGTTGTCTTCTGAATCACGTCTGATGCCGATGGACTTGCTGCATATAATGGTTAGTGTTGACGATTGGTCGATATTTCTCGAGTAATAGGGGCAACCGAACAAATCTAAAGGTGATCTAAGGTGTATAAGGCAATTCGATCTTGCGAATTTTTCGAGCCGTGGTTATATATTCTCTCTTTGTAAACCCGGAAAAACTCGAGTCGATGCGGGTCTCCGCCGTAGGGACCCATTACACCCCCTCGAACGGCCCGACGCGCCTCGCGCGCGGCAGATGTTGCCAGTTGTCCGACATTGCTGGGTACGGTGTGGACGTTCGTCCGAATGCAACCGCCCGTTCGCGCGGAGTCGGTCGGTTCGACGGTGCTCTCACCGATTCTCCCGCGGCTCGGTTAGGGATTTCCGGCCATCAATCGCCGGTCAGCCCCTCGGCGACATCCTCGGCGAAGTACGTCAGAATCAGATCCGCACCTGCCCGTTTGATCGAAAGCAACGACTCGAGCGCCGCATCCTCGAGATCCAACCAGCCTTTCTCGGCGGCGGCGTGGAGCATGGCGTACTCGCCGGAGACGTTGTAGGCCGCGACCGGGTGGTCGAACTCCCGACGAACGGCGCTGACGATGTCGAGGTACGGGAGAGCGGGTTTGACCAGCATCACGTCCGCGCCCTGCTCGGCGTCGAGTCGGACTTCCCGCATGGCCTCCCGCGAGTTCGCGGGGTCCATCTGGTAGTGACGGCGGTTGCCGAATGACGGCGCACCGTCAGCGGCGTCCCGGAAGGGGCCGTAGAAGGCGCTCTCGTACTTCGCCGCGTAGCTCATGATCGGGACCTGCTCGTAGCCCGCATCGTCCAGCGCCGATCGGATGACGCCGACCATCCCGTCCATCATCCCGCTCGGCGCGACCATGTCCGCGCCCGCGCGAGCGTGTGAGGTGACGATGCGCTCGAGCGCCTCGAGCGTCGCGTCGTTGTCGACGGTCATCGTCGGTTCGCAGGCCGGTCCGTCCGCCTCGACGACGCTCCCCTCCGCTCGGAGCTCCTCCTCGAGGGGGCCGCAGTGGCCGTGGTCGGTGTACTCGCAGAGACAGACGTCGGTGATGACGTAGGCGTCGGTCTCGCTCGTGACCCTGCGGAGGGCTTCCTGAATGACGCCGTTCTCGGCCCAGGCGCGGCTCCCTTCGGGGTCCTTCGACTCCGGAATCCCAAACAGCATGATCGCCTCGACGCCCGTCTCGAGAACCGCCTCGACGCGAGCGACGATCTCGTCGATCGGGACCCGCTCGTGACCGGGCATCGACTCGATCGGAACGCGTTCGTCGGTCGTCGCGTCGACGAAGACCGGCGCGATGAGATCGGACGGCTCGAGGCTCGTCTCGCTGACGAGGCCGCGAACCCGGTCCTGTCGGAGCCGCCGGGGGCGATGAGTGAGATCCATAGCCGTCTATTCGACGGGAGTCGCAAAAGCGATGCGTTCGCGGACGCGGTGTCCGAGTCGTGACTTCGTCGTTCGAACCGCCTCGCGTCGGCTCGTCGCGCTCGAGGTCCCCCGGTTTCCGGCTGGTACTTCGTCACACCTTCGCTTTCGTTCGGAGCGGCGGCTGCCGGTAGCAGTGTTCTCATCCGTCGGGGCCGGTGACTGTCGAGTGAGTTTTCGCACCGATCGCCGAGCAACGATCCGATGATGAATTTCGACTAATGCGCTGGCGATACGAGGAGACCGTCCTCGCGATGTGTACGCTCGCCTTCCTGGCGACGATGGCCGCCAGGCTGGTGATCAGCCCGGTCGTCCCCCGGATCACCGCCGAGTTCGGCGTCTCGAACTCGGTGATCGGGCTCGCGCTGACGGGGATGTGGACGGCGTACTTTTGCTCGCAGTTCCCCAGCGGCGTCTTCGGCGACCGGTTCGGCGAGCGCCGCGTCATTCTGGTCGCCGTCGGCGGGACGGCAGTCGCGAGTGCGTTCCTCGCGATCGCACCGCTGTTCCCCGTCTTCGTAGTCGGTACCATCGCGCTCGGGGCCGTCGCCGGCCTCCACTACAGCGTCGCCACGTCGCTGCTGACCCGGACCTACGACGAGATCGGAGCCGCGATCGGCGTCCACAACAGCGGCGGTCCCCTCGCTGGACTCGTCGCGCCGCCGATCGCCGCCTGGGTTGCGGTCCGGTACGGCTGGCGGGCCGCGATCGCGGTCGGTGCGGTGGTCGCCGTTCCCATCTTCGTCCTGTTCGCCCGATCGGTCCGGCCGACCGCACCCCAGCGGCCCGACCAGCCGATGGCCGAACGGTTCGAACTCGAGCCGGTCGTCGAACTGCTCTCCCGGCCGGAGATCGCCTTCACGTGCGCGCTCGCGATTCTGGGCGACTTCGTCTGGCAGGCGACGTCCTCGTTTCTGCCGACCTTCCTCGTCGCCCACCGCGGCCAGTCCGCGACGACGGCGAGCCTCGTCTTCGGGGGCTACTTCGTCGTCCAGGGGATCACGCAGGTCGGCGTGGGTGCGGTCTCGGACCGCTACGGTCGCGACGTGACGACGGCGGCCTGTATGGTTCTCTCGGTCGCCGGCTTCGCGCTGTTCGTCGCGGTCCCGGGGACAGTCGCCGTCGCGGCCGGCGTCGTGCTCCTCGGGATCGGTCTCGGCTGGGGTGCGGCGCTGTTGCCCCGTTTCATGGACCACCTCTCGGCGGCCGAACGCGGCGCGGGGTTCGGTCTCGTGCGGACCGTCTACGGCGTCGTCGGCGCGCTGGGCTCGGTCGTCACCGGAACCTTGGCGGATCTGTTCGGCTGGGGCGTCTCCTTCGGATTCCTCGCGGCGTTGCTGGCCCTCGTCTTCGTCGCGCTGGCCGTCAACTGGGCCTTCTCGCTGGGTTACTGATCCGAACTCCGCGGGTCGAACATCGTTGTTACGGCTGGAGCACACGACTCTGCATTCCCGTCGAACTCACGACCGGCTTATATGTTCTCAGGGGGTAGCTCGCTCCATGGCAGCAGAGTCACGGCGGAAGGGCGCGGCACGATGCACGGACTGCGGAAGAGCGTTGGCAGTCTGGCTCTCTCCCGGCGAGATCCGGCCGATCGGGAGCACCGGCGGCTGTCCCTGCGGCGGGGACTCGTTCCGCGCGTTTTCCTGACCGTCGTATAACGGCGTGGCGGTAGAAAGCCGCGTCCTTTCGTCCGCTCTGGCTGTGTGTCAACCGTGTCGAACGCCGAGGAAGCAGTTACAACCCTCGAGGAACTCGGGCTGACGGAGTACGAGGCCCGCTGTCTCGTGGCCCTGGTCCGCGTCTCGAAGGGGACCGCCAAGGAGATCAGTCAGGTCGCGGACGTCCCTCGCTCGCGGGTGTACGACACTATCGAGCGCCTCGACCGGAAGGCCCTGGTCAGCGTCCAGCAGACCGAACCCCGACAGTACAAGGCCGTGCCCGTCGACACGGCCTGTCGGCGACTTCGCGAGGATTTCGACTCCCGGATCAACGCCGCCGAGAACGCGCTCGGCCAACTCGAGGAACCCGAGTCGCGAGACGACGAGGGAATGTGGGAAATCACGCAGAAGGAACACGTCACCGAGCGCGTCGTCCTCTTCCTCGAGGACGCCGACGACACCGTCCACTACCTCGTTCCGGCGACCGAAGTCGTCGATCGGGAGATCCTCTCGGCCCTCGGGTCGACCGCCGATCGCGGCGTCGACGTGTACGTCGAAGTCCCGACCGAGGACGATCGCGAGACGTTCTCGGAGGCGGCTCCCGACGCGAAAATCGTCGTTGCACCCGACCTCCAGACGACCAACAACGTCCAGGACGAGTGGCCGGCGCAGTTGCTCATGGTCGATCAGGAGGCGATCGTCGCGGCCGGAATCAAGGAGAGCAATCTCCCCGACGTGGTCGACGAGATGGCGGTCTGGACCTACGGCCGCGATCACGGCTTCGCCGTCTGGACGCGCGAACTCCTCGACGATCGACTCGAGGGCCGCGAGGGGGGCCGGTCGACGAACGAGTGAGGGTCCCCCTTCGACGGAGTCGGCTGCCCCCAGGAGAACGCTCGTCCCGATCTTCTCCTCCGAGTCCGAAGTGCCGGCGTTGCAGCGAGTACGCACTTTTAAGTACGCGTCTCTCATTTAATCTGCTAGCAATGGCCATAGACCCACAGTTCCACGAGAATCGCGACCAGGTCGACGAACACGAGGGGCACTCGGTCTGGGGTCCCGTCGACGAGCCCGAAGAACTGGGCATTCACGGCACGCACGTGGCAGTCGACTTCGACATCTGCATCGCGGACGGAGCCTGCGTCGAGGACTGTCCGGTCGACGTCTTCGAGTGGATCGACACGCCCGGCCATCCGGAGAGCGAAGAAAAGGCCGATCCAGCCAAGGAAGCACAGTGTATCGATTGTATGCTCTGCGTCGACGTTTGCCCGGTCGACGCCATCGACGTCGACGCCGGACGAACCGCATAACGGTACGCGAGACTATCCTATTCGGCGCGATCGACGTCGACTTTCTCCTTCAGGCTCTCGAGACCGTCCGCTTCGGCGAGCTCCTGTAACCGGGTCCGGAAGTGCTCCTCGCACAGGCCGACTTTGAGTCCGTCGGACTCCGCGGCGAACGCAGCCTCGCGGTCACAGTAGTGGCAGTTCATACTCGTTCGTTAGGACTACGATGCATTGAACCCTCCGCTAGCGGTCAACGTTCGGAGCACTCGGCCGTCAACTCGAGTCGGTCGTAGGCCCGCCGAGAGAGCCCGTCGACGCCGAGGCGCTCGTCGTGGGCGTCGCTGCCACCGGTCGCGAGCAGGCCGTTTCGCTCGATCGCTCGCTCGACTGATTCGCGGTCGACCTCGCGGCCGTAGGGGTAGTGCAGTTCGACCGCGTCGAGCTCGGCCGCGTGTGCGAGGGCATCCTCGGGATCGCGGTACCGAAGCGGATGAGCCAGCGACACGAGCCGACAGGACTCGGCCAGCGCCGCCTGCCCCCGTTCGAACGACGGGACCTCTCGGGGCACGTAGCAGGGACAGTCGGAACCGATGACGTGATCGAACGCGCCCTGATAGTCGTAGTCGGCCTCGGGATGGGCCTCGATCGCCCGCGCGATGTGGGGCCGTCCGAACCCGCCGTCGACCGTCACGTCGAGATCGATGCTCAGCCGCGATTCCACGCAGTCGACGATCGCTCGCCCGCGTTCGATTCGGTTTTCCTGAATCCGCTCGAGGACGGCCTCGAGATCCGCGCTCGGCTCGAGACCGTACCCCAGCAGATCGATCCGTTGCCCGCCCGTCGTCTCGACGCGAAGCTCGATTCCGTGGACGAGCGTCACGCCGTCGCGTTCGACGACCGGCCCGTCGAACGGCTGTACTCGATCGTGATCCGTCACCGCGACGACGTCGACGCCGCCGCGTCGAGCGGCGTCGGGGACCGCCTCGAGCGCGAGGCTGCCGTCCGAGCGCATCGTATGGACGTGCAAATCGGCATATGGCATACGGTATTCGAACGCCCCCGCTCTGAAAGGCGTTTCTCCGGACCGGCTCCCCGGGTCCACGATCTCTAGGGTGATACTAGGAATATTAGGAGTACAGTGCTACTAGGAAACATAGATGGACAATGTTTATAATTATCGTTCACGGAGGATAGGGCGTAATGCTGCTCAATGGCACCGGCGAGGTCATCGACGACCACGAGTACCCAGCGACGACCGAGGAACTGATCGAGGAGTACGGCGATCGAACCCTCGAACTCCCCAACGGCAGTGAGACGGTCGGCGATGTACTCGCCCGCCTCGAGTCCGAAACCTTCGAGAATCCGGAAGAGGCGCGTTTCGCCGTCTACTCCGCCGTCAGCGACAAGGCCGTCGGCCGCGTCGGCTACAGCGACCGCGATCCGACCCCGGTCGGCAGCCCGTACGCGCCCGACGCCGTTTCCTTCTAACCAAACTTTTTACGCGGGGTCCTCCCTCGCTTCGCTCGGTCGAACCCCGCGCAAAAACTTTGATGAAAAAGGCCGAGCGCGCCGACGGCGCGCTCGGTACAGCCACTTGCACTCCACGGGCGGAGTCCACTAATACACCCGTGAGCGACCGTAGGGAGCGAGCGGGCCGACGACTGATGTGAGCGAGAGCGCGGCACGTAGTGCCGCGAAAGCGAGCGGCTTCGCCGCGAGCAGCGCGAGCGAACGGAAGGAGGAGTGCTTTTGAACTAAATTTTGCCGAGGGTGCGGCGAAGCCGCGCCCGCAGAGCAAAATTTAGTTGAAGGTGTCGATGACCGGAATCCCGACGGTCTCGAAGTCCGTCATGGAGTCGAGTTTGTCACTGACGTCCTCGAGGCCGATCGTCTCGGAGACGACCTTCTCGGGCTCGAGTTTCCCGGTCGAAACCATTCGGAAGATCTCGTCGTAGCGGGTCGGCGGCATCCCGAGCGAGCCGATGAACTCGATCTCCTGCATGACCATCGCGTCGGACGGAAGGGGGATCACGCCCTGTTCGTCCTGGGTCGTGAGACCGACCTGGATGTGCTGGCCGCGAGCGTCGAGACTCGAGACGGAGTTCTGACTGGTCGTCGCAATGCCGAGCGCGTCCATCGAGACGTGAGCGCCGCCGTCCGTAATCGACTGGACTTCGCCGGGGACGTCTTCGGCGTCCTCCGCGTTGACCGTCTCGACCGCGCCGAGTCCCTCGGCCTTCTCGAGTTTCTCGTCTTTGAGGTCGACGGCGACGACGTTCGCGCCCAGCGCGTCGGCGATGTGGACCGCCGAGAGGCCGACGCCCCCGCAGCCGTGGATCGACACCCAGTCGCCCGCGCCGACGTCCGCGCGGTGGGCCAGCGCGTGGAACGAGGTCATGAATCGGCAGCCGAGACCGGCCATGTCGACCGACGAGACCCCGTCTGGGAGCGTCACGAGGTTGTGGTCGGCGACGGGGACGTGGACCTGTTCGGCGAACGCACCTTGGGCTTGCTCGATGAATCCGAGCGGCATCACGTTCTCGCAGATGTTGGAGTGGCCGCGCTGACACCGCGGACAGGTTCCGTCGCCGAGGTTGAACGGGACGGCGACGTGATCGCCCTCCGCGACGCCCTCTACCTCGTCGCCGACGGCCGCCACGCGCCCGGCGGGTTCGTGGCCGAGGATCTGTCCGGGCTGGGTCTCGAGGCCGAGCCACCCCCAGTCACCCTGCCAGCCGTGCCAGTCGCTCCGACAGACGCCGCACGCTTCCAGTTCGACGACGGCCCCGTCCGGTGCCGGCTCCGGCGCGTCGACGTCTTCGATCGATAGCGGTTCGCCGTGCTCTTCGAGGACAGCTGCGCGCATGTGTGTGTGTTGCACTATGGCACGGTACAAATAGCTCGTACTCCGTTGCAGCGACTGATCGAGAGGGGAAGCGGGACGGTCGTCGTCGCGTCGGCCGCGCTACTCCAGAAATTCGATCGCGTCGCCCAACTCGAGGGGCACTGCACCTTTCCTGTAGCCCTCGGCGTGCCCGTTCGGCCGGACGCGGTAGACGACCGCGGGGCGGTGGCGAACGTCGGGCTGTTCCCCCCGAACGGCGGACCAGGCGTCGTCCCGGAAGCTCGAGCAGTCGACGAAGAGGACGGCACCGCCGCCGTGTTCGGCCAACTGGCCGTTGGTCTTGGTCTCGGCGGTGTCGCGAACGGCGGCCACGGGACCGGCCGCGGCGCGGTTCTGAGGCGGCTGGGGTCGCGTGACTTCGACGAGGACGTTGGTCTCGTCGTTTTCGGCCCGGAAGTCGAGCGAGTGGCCGGTCGTGACCTCGATCTCCGGCACCACGTCGTAGCCCGCGTCGGTGAGGAGCTTCGCGGCGATGAACTCCGCCATCGCGGCGCTCATTCGGACGCGGTCGACGTGGTTGCTGGTGCCGAGTTTGCCCGACATGACGTGTCGGTACTCGTCGAGCACGCCGGTCTCGAGGAACTCCTCGAAGAAGCGGGTCGTCTCCCGGCGGCCCGCGTCGGGGAAGCCGGCGGCGTGCTCGCGGAAGAACGCGCGCGTCGAGTCGCGGCCGTCTTTGGACATGAACACCGGCAGGAAAAACCACGAGAGGTGCGGGTAGTCGGCGAGCCAGGGATCCTCCTCGTGGAGCGTCGCGGTCAGTTCGCGCTGGGCCCACCGCGAGACGCGATGGGGGACCTCCCGCCAGCCGAACTTGTCGGTTTTCCACAGCGCGGAGGGCGTCTCCGTGTTGCCCATCCAGTAGGCGTCGCCGTCGGTGCGTGCGAAGAGGGCGACGTCCCCGTTTTGCATCTCGAAGCGGTGCGTCTGCCAGTCGCCGCCGATCTTGAACCACGGCGTGACGGACTGCGCGCCGATGTTCGACTGCAGCGGCTGCAGAATCTCGTGTTGTACTCGCCCGTCGCTCCAGGACTGGGGCGAGTAACGGAAGCGAAGCGGCCGTGCCACGGATCGATCTAGGGCACGGGGATGCATATACTGTTCGTTGTCCGCTGTCAACGCGCCGGACGTGAGTCTCCGTCCCGGCCCGATGCGGTCGACGAACTCGATGGCTCCCGACATCGGTGACGGTTCAACGGCTGCAACGTGACGGGTTGTCTCGGTTACACGGACGCAGCTGACCGATAGGTGTGTGCAACCGTTACATTCATAATTGCGCCGCCCCTATCGTGTTCACACTTACCATGTCAATGGGTGCCTATGACGAGGACGAACACGAGCGCCGCGAACAACAGGCCTCGAAGGTCGACACCGATTTCGACGACGAGCGGACGATTTACCACGGCGAAGTCGAGTACGACTCCGGAGACTCCGCCGAAGCGTTGCTAGACACGTTCGAACAGATCAAGTCGGAATAGCGGACACGAGTCGGCCGTTCTTCCTCCATTCGGAGAGCCGATCGAGCCATCGCTATCGGTACTCACTCGAGGGCGTCCCAGCCCGGCGTTTCGGGCGCACCGCGATCGGTCTCGATAGCGTCGGCGACGGCCGGTGACGGTACCGCCTCGCCGGCCGCCCGGCGGCGCCGGTGCCACTCGCGGATCGCTGGCCCGACCCACGACGCGTCGTTTTCGGACTTCGATTCCGCCTCTTCGCCCCCGAGCAGCCGCGCTTTCGCCCGGTCGTAGTGGTGGTCCGAGATCGCGAGCGTCCCCGGGCTCGAGGCCGCGGCGACCGCGATCGCCTCGGCGCGGTCCGGTCGCGTGAGCTCGTCGCTCGCCGCTCGGTCGACCACACCCTCGAGATCGGCCGGCCGCGGATGACAGAAGAGCTTCGCCCCGATCGCCTGCGGGCCCAGGAGCATGCCGTCGGGATCGTCGTGATCGGCCTCGAGCAGGCGGTCGCCGCCGAACGCGGACTCGACGCGTTCGCACTCGGTTTCCCGTGCGAGCGCCAGGGTGTATTCGGGGTACGCGCCGCACTCGTCGGGGTACAGCTCGCTCTCGTGGATCCGACACTGCAGCGTCGTCGGATCGAGGAAGACGCAGGTCGGCAGCCACGTCGGCTCCTCGCGGCCGAACGGGGCGACCGGCTTCGGCGGCTTCCGGAGACCCACGAAGAAGACCGGTCGACCCGCGACGGCGGCGACGCTCACCCCGTCGATCCCGACGCCCTCGGCTTCGTCTCGAGCGTGCCAGAACCGCGGCGTCAGGGCGTCGGCCATCCCCGCCTCGAGGAACCCTCGAACCTCGTCGCGAGTCAGCGGGACGAAGGTGACGTCGTCGTCGAGGGGCTCTCGAGACGATGGCGCCGCGTCCTCGCCGCCGAACGGATCGCGCTGTCGGCGGTGTCGATGTTTGGGATCGGTCTCGGGCTGGCCCTCATCGTCTCGAGCGGCGGTCGGTCCCGTTTCGTCCTCGAGCAGCGATCGCCAGTCCATGCAACAGCCGGCACAGCCCTCGCAGTTCACCTCCATAGCCGGCGGTACGACGCTCGGTCGTATAACCGCTGTGCGGACTTTCGCCGTTCGAGCACTCGCCGTTGACCCGGACGTTTGTCTCCCTCGCGTCGAGCAACCGATCGCCCGGGAGAACGACTTTCATCGTCCGGCACCCACTGGCGCGTATGTCGAAGACTTCCTGTGACGGCTGCGGTCGGACGGTCACGGTCTCCGGCGGGATCGCCAACCTCTGGTCCTTTGGCAGCGACGCCGGGACCGTCGGAACCGCGATCACGCTGGAGCTCGAGGACGGCTCGTCGCATCTGCTCTGTTATCCGTGTCTCGAAGCGATCCCCGACTATCCGACGACCGAGGACGTCGAGCGACTCGAACGGGTGGACGACGAGACCTCGCGGATCGGGGCGCTATAACCGAGGCCGCGTCGCTCTCCTGGCACTCCAGTTCGGGTCGGGACGAGCGCGAAAAATGGGGGTCTCGAGTGGAGGCGATGTGACAGAGACGGTGGCGGTACCGGCCGTGAAACGCGCGAGCACGAGCGACGATCACGGCGCGACCGCAACCGCGAGCGGAAGGGGTGGGATTTGAACGCCACGGGGCGAGATGCCGCCGCGGAACCAGGTGGCACCGCGGTGCTCTACCGCTGAGCGACCCTTCCGCGTCTCCGACCGATGGCGGATATCGTATTTGTAATCGGCCGGCTACCGAGCCGCCGTCCCGCTGGGGGCTCTCGTAGGGCGTCGATACTGACCGATAGCGGGCGATTTCGGTGTCGATCGCGATCGCACACGTGTCGGCGGATTCGCATCGGGAGCGACGGTCCGCAGCCTTTAGGACGCGGCCGCGCCGTGAGTCGAACGGTGAATACCGAGCGGATCTTCGAGGAGTTCCCCGCGCCGAGTTACCGCGGGACCCAACAGCAGGCCCTCCGCGACGTTCGCGACGCCTTCGCGGCCGGCAACGACGTCGTGCTCGTTCGCGCGCCGACGGGCAGCGGCAAGTCCCTGCTCGCCCGCGCTATCGCGGGGTGTGCCCGCCGCGCGGACGAGGGCGACCCCAGCGATGCGACGGGCGCGTACTACACGACCCCGCAGGTCTCCCAGCTCGACGACGTGGCGGCCGACGACCTGCTGGCCGATCTCAACGTCATCCGGGGCAAATCCAACTACTCCTGTATCCTGCCCAACGAGCGAAACACGCCGGTCAATCAGGCACCCTGCGTTCGCGAGCGCGGCTACGATTGTTCCGTCAAACACCGGTGTCCGTACTTCTCCGACCGCGCGATCGCGTCGAATCGGGAGATCGCGGCGATGACGCTCGCCTACTTCATGCAGACCGCCGGCAGCGAGGTCTTCCGCAAACGCGACGTCGTGGTCGTCGACGAGGCCCACGGCCTCGCCGAGTGGGCCGAGATGTACGCGACCATTCAACTGGGGCCCCGAACCGTCCCGTTCTGGGACGAGCTGCGCGTCCCCGAGACGGACTCCATCGAGCGAGCCGTCCGCTACGCCGAGAGCCTCGCACAGACCTGTACGCGCCGCAAGGACGACCTGCTCGAGCAGGACCCGCTCTCCCCCGCCGAGGTGCGCGAACGCGACCGCCTGCAGGAACTCATCGGCGAACTCGAGTGGTTCGTCTCGGACTACCGCGACCCGCAGAGCCCGACGACGTGGCTGGTCGACCAGTCCGAGTCGCGCGGTCGCGACGCCGGTTCCGACGCCAGCGACGCCGACGGCGACGAACCGCAGGGCGGCCCGCTGACGATCAAGCCGATGAACCCCGAGAAGTACCTCCAGCACACCGTCTGGGACCGGGGGAACAAGTTCGCCCTGCTTTCTGCGACGATCCTCAACAAGGCGGCCTTTTGTCGACAGGTCGGACTCGATCCCGACGACGTCGCGCTGGTCGACGTCGACCACACCTTCCCCGTCGAGAACCGGCCGCTGTACGACGTCACGCAGGGGAAGATGACCTACGAGGAGCGCGACGAGACGACGCCGAAGATCGCCCGAACGATCGTCCGGCTGATGCAACACCACCCCGACGAGAAGGGGCTGATCCACGCCCACTCCTACGATATTCAGGAACGGCTGGCCGACCTCCTCGCCGACTTCGGCGTCGACGACCGGATTCGAACGCACGACCGCGACGGCCGCGACGCCGAACTCGAGGCCTGGAAGGCCGGCGACGAGCCCGACGTCTTCCTCTCGGTGAAGATGGAGGAGGCGCTGGATCTCAAGGGCGACCTCTGTCGCTGGCAGGTCCTCTGCAAAGCGCCGTTTCTCAACACCGGCGACTCGCGGGTGGCACATCGCTTGGAGGAGGGGCAGTGGGCGTGGTACTACCGGACGACGCTCCGGACCGTCATTCAGGCCTGCGGTCGCGTCGTTCGCGCGCCCGACGATTACGGGGCGACGTATCTGGCGGACTCGAGTCTGGTCGACTGCTTCGAGCGCGCCCGGACGGACATGCCGGAGTGGTTCGAGGCGCAGGTCGATCGCATGGCCACGCCCGAGCTTCCGGCGTTCGAGCCGCGGGCGGCCCTCGGCGGGACGGCGTCGGGCGGCGGGGCCAGTGCCGCTGACGGATCCTCGCGAACGAGACGAGGCGGGACGACGGGCACCCGGGGCGGCGACGGAACCGATCGGGAATCGTCGCAGTCGCGGCGGTCGCGGCGGTCGTCCCGCTCGAGTCCACTGGCGGACGTCTGGGACACGGACGAGTAGAAATCGGGTACGCGGGAGTGTGACGAAATTCTCGGAAACGGCAAATATGAGTATCGCCAGCGGTGGTTCGAAACCCGCGCGAGCACCTCGAGCGTCTTCACGTTCGCTCGACCGACCGTCCCTAAAAGAGGGACATCGCGCTCCACGCGACCATCGAGGACATCATGAGGAACGCGAAGATGAGCGCGATGATCTGATTCCTGTTCATGGTCGATGTCAGACGGCCCGCAACTATCAATGTCACGACCGGAGTCGGCCGGCCGACGCGGATCGCGTTACAACGCGAGTCTCCCCGTCTCGCTACTCGAACCGCGCGTCGACGACGACGTGGTCGACGCCCGCACTGTGGCTCTTCACCCGCCGTTTCTCGAGCACCTCTAGCTCGCGTCCGGCCTCGTCGGCGGCCGCCGCGAGGCGCTCGAGCGGGCGGTCCCAGAGCCGCGACTCGGGCGTCGCCTCGTGGTAGTGGACGACGCCGCCGAGGACGAGCGCCTCGAGGGCGTCGGGGAGGAAGTCGCGAGCCTCGTCGGTTCGCGTTCCGTGGTCCACCTCGTCGGTTCCGTCGGCGTCCACGGCGTCCGAACTCCCGTAGTAGCCCATGACGACGCGATCGGCGTCGATCTCGCTCGCCAGGTCGCGACAGTCGGTCATGTAGGCGTCGACCCGATCGCTGACGTCGTTGAGGACGGCGTTCTCGAGCAGGTATCGGAACGCGGTCGGGTTGATCTCGGTGGCGGTCACCCGAGCGCCGGCGCGGGCCATCGGGAGGGTGAAGTAGCCGATGCCGGCGAACATGTCGAAGACGTGCTCGTCCGGATCGCCGAGGTCGCCCATTCGGGCGCGCTCGGCCTGGTTTCCCGGAGAGAACATCACGTTTGCCGGATCGAGTCCGTACTCGGTTCCGTGTTCCGTGTGGATCGTCTCCGTCTCACTCTCCCCGGCGATCAGCCGGGTCCGCGGCTCGCGGTAGGTGCCCGCCGCACCCTCGTTTTCGATCCCCTCGTCGGCCAGCACGCTGTCCGCCTCGCCGTGTAACTCGAGCAGGGCCTCCCCGAGCGCGGCCTCGTCAGGGCAGTCTTCGGGCACCGTCACGAGGATCACCGAACCGATCACCGCCCACGAGCCCGGAACCGACTCGAGGTCTGCGTCGCTCCAGCCCCGCTCGGCAAGCAGGTCCTCGAGGTCCGGGTTTCGGGGCTCGGGCTCGAGTTGGCGGACCACCTCTCGCACCCGCGTCTCGGTCGGCGGCTCCGTGATCGGGAGCGCGACCCGCTCGGACCCGTCCTCCCGGTCGCCTCCGGCTCGCGTTGCGGTGGGGTCCTCCCGGTCGCCTCCGGCTCGCGTTGCGGTGGGGTCCTCCCGGTCGCCTCCGGCTCGCGTTGCGGTGGGGTCCTCCCGGTCGCCTCCGGCTCGCGTTGCGGTGGGGTCCTCCCGGTCGCCTCCGGCTCGCGTTGCGGTGGGGTCCTCCCGGTCGCCTCCGGCTCGCGTTGCGGTGGGGTTCGAGGGCGTCGCTTCGCTCCGCCCTCGGGCTTCCCGCACGCGCCTCGAGTCGTCGTAGACGCCCTCGGCGCGCAGCGATTCGATGGCGGTCTCCGCGCGGGGTTTGTCGACGACCGCGGCCAGCGGGGCCTCGGCCCCCGCTCGCTCGAGGACGTCGTCGGCCGCGGGCTCGAGGGCACGGGACTCCCCGTCCGCAGCCCGGTCGTCCCCGTCTGCGCCGTCCGCGTCCTCAGTCATCGCTCTCGTCCGGTAGCACGTGCAATCCGGCGCGGCTCTTCAACACGGGCACGGTCTCGGCCTCGGCGTCGAAGTAGTCCGGCCGCGCGACGGTCGTGGCCCGAAAGGTCTCGGGGTCGAGGACCTGCACGGCGTTGTCGTCCTCGACGGTGACGACCGTCGCCTCGGTCGCGTCCTCGAGCGACCCGAGCCTGCGCGCGTCGGGCGAGTTCCCCTCCTCGTAGCTCGCCTCGTAGCGCTCGCCGGTCGTCACGCGGACGCCCTTGAGGTTGCCGCGGGCGCTGCGGACGAGCACGGGACCGCTGTCGTCCTCGGCGAGGTCGATGACGTCGCCGGGCGTGTACGGCGGCAGGCGGACGGCGAAGGTCACCCGATAGACCTCGTTGCCGTCCTCGTCTTCCGTGACGAGGGTTTCGGCGTCGTTGACGGTGCCGCCGAACTCCTCGATCATCTTGTTCGAGATCTTCTTGCCGATCTTGTTGGTCGAGACCCTGATGTTCAGTCCGTCGTCGGTCTCGCTCGTCTCCGTGACGAAGGCGTTGCGGTCGCCCGTCGCCTCCATGTCGGCGACGATCGCGTTCGCGATCTCCTTCGCCCGTTCGATCTCCTCGCTCGTCGGGGTGCGCTCCTCGGCGCGGATCTGGACGATGCTGGCGTAGTAGTCGCCGGCGATCCGCCCGCAGCGGGTGCAGGTCTGGCGGGCGATCTTGACGGGGACGGTCACCTGTTCGTCAACCGGCGTTCCGCGCACTACGCCCGTGAAGTAACAGTGCATCCGGATCGTGTTCTGATCGACCTGTTCGGGGTCGATCTGCCAGGCGACGTCCTCGACGTCGACGTGGACGCCCAGCGCCTCGCTGACCTCCTCGATGGCGATGTCGGTGTAGTCGTCCGCGCCGACGTCGACCCACCGGTTCCCCCGGTAAACCGCACCGCAGCGGGCGCAGACGCGAACGTCGATCCGATCCGGCGCGTCCACGAAGTCGAAGTCCTCGAAGTAACACGAATCGCAGAGTTCGACCTCCGCGCCGGGCCGCAACGGGCTATTCGCGTCGCTCGCCGACCGCTCGGGCACCGCGTCCCCGCAGCGGGGACAGAACGCACGCGACTCACTCATAGGCCCCGTTTTGGTGCTCACGGAGTTAAGGGACGCGTTCCGACGTTTCGCCGCGGTCGCTCGAGGCGTTCTCCATCGGTCGCTCACGATCCACGACCGGATCCGTTTCCCGGCGTTCGGGTCGTTCTACCCGAAACGAAGGGGTGCCGAATCGAAGTCGTCAGACGCGCGTCAGACATCGTCTCAGAGTCCTGTTGTCAGACGTGACCACGTCACGCGGTCTCCAGCCGAAACGAAGGGGTTCGGCGGGCCGGCCGCCGCGATCACTGACCGGTCAGCGAACGCGGACCGTATTGTCTCGATCTGATACGTCCAGTGTCGGCTGCGGTATCACTATCGCGTCCGCTCTCGAGCGTCCCGTCAGGGCACTTATCTCGCCGGAGCCCCTCGTTTCGGGTATGAACTGGCAGGCGGACTGGGGACTGCGCGCGCGGATGTTCGTGACGATGTTCCTGCTGTTCGCGTTGTACATCGTCTTCGCCGGCGCGCTCGCCCTCTACATCGGTGGTGGGCTGTGGCTGTTCGCGTTGCTGTTCGCGAGCTTTTCGCTCGTCCAGTACTACTTCAGCGACACGCTCACGCTCAAGAGCATGGGCGCGAAAACTGTCTCGGCCGAGGAGTACCCGCAGCTACACGCCTCGATCGAACGGCTCTCACAGCAGGCCGACCTCCCGAAGCCGAAGGTGGCGGTCGTCGATTCGAAGGTCCCGAACGCCTTCGCGACCGGGCGCAACCAGAAAAACGCCGCGGTCTGCGTGACGACCGGAATCATGGACACGCTCGAGCGGGACGAACTCGACGGCGTCCTGGCCCACGAACTCGCCCACGTCAAGAACCGCGACATGATGGTGATGACCATCGCCTCCTTCCTCTCGACGATCGCGTTCATGATCGTCCGCTGGGGGGCCTTTTTCGGCGGGGGACACAGCCGCGGCGGCGGCCGTCAGGGCGGCGGGGGTATCGTCGTCGCGATCCTCGTCTCGCTGGTCGTCTGGATCATCAGCTATCTGCTCATTCGGGCGCTCTCCCGCTACCGCGAGTACGCCGCCGACCGCGGCGCGGCCGCCATCACCGGGAACCCGTCGGCGCTCGCCTCGGCGCTGCTGAAGATCTCCGGCGAGATGGACAAGGTCCCGAAAGACGACATGCGCGAGGAGGCCGAGATGAACGCCTTCTTCATCATCCCGATCAAGTCCGGCATCGTCGGTCGGCTCTTCTCGACGCACCCGCCGACGGAGAAGCGCGTCGAGCAGCTTCGGGGGCTCGAGCGCGAGATGCAATCCTTCTAAGGAACCGGCCCCGTCACTCCACCCATGGGACTGCTGGACGGACTCCGCTCCATCCTCGGCTCGCGCGCCGAGGCCGACGCCGGACGCGACGCCGACCCCGACGACCTCTTCGGGATGAGCACCGCCTACCTCACGATGCAGGCTGATCTGGGCTACGAGTCGCTGGACGTCGGCGCGCTCTGTTTCTCCGGCGTCGACTCGAGCGACTTCCGGGACGCCGTCGACGAGGTCGAAGCGATCCTCGAGGCCGGCCGGGAGGAAACGGGAACCGGGTTCTCGGTCACCGCGGACGATCACGGCTATCACTGGGTGATCCTCGCGGACGACGACCCCGAGGATCTGATTACGAGCATGCACTTCGCCGCTGACACGTTCATCGAACACGGCTACGGTTCGCGGTTGCTGGCCGCCGTGTTCGCCTACGAGGATCGCGACGGGACCGCCTACTGGATCTACTCCTTCCGTCGCGGGCGCTTCTATCCGTTCGTCCCGCGCGACGGTCGGGAGCGCGACTCGAGTTCGGAGTTCACCCTCGAGTCGGCGTTAGACGGGGAACTCGAGATCGAACGCGAGAAGGAGTACTGGTATCCGCTCTGGCCCAGCGAGCGCGGGACCCATCCCTGGGAGTGAGCGTAGCGGCCCTTACCGGCCGGTTATTGGTAGCGTCGTCCGTTGTGCTGTCGCTTCGCGATTCCGTTTTCGTCGCTCGTTCGACGGACTCCCAAACTGTGTAGGAGTCACCGGTATTGCAGTTCTCCGGGTATACAGAAGCACGCGGCAGGAAGCCACATCATCACCACTTCACAACTGCGCCATACACCAGTTGCTTCCTCTTCCTGTCGCTCCCCTCTCTCATCGACGAGCCGTCGGCTCGGTACCGGAGTACGCCGTCAGTTCCGGTACTGGAACGTGTGTGAAACGGTTGTCTACTCCAGTTGTTTGTGTAACAGGTACTTCTGATTGAGTCGTCACGAAAAAGCGTCCTGCTATCGCGGCAACAGTGAATCGCCACGCCCTCCCCAGCCGATTTCTGCTCACGGGCGCTGCGCGCCCGTCTGCTCACGGCGGCGGAGCCGCCGTTCGCATGGTCTGCGAGACCGGAAGTCTCGCACTAATCGCGCCTCGCCGACAGCGCGCGCCACCGCACGTCGGTCGGCCGGGCTGAGTAACACGTTGCTCCCTGCTACTGATCTCGTTTTTCCAGCCAAAGCCGGTGCATCCACCCACTATTATAGCGGTTCGATCGGTATCCGGAGGCAGTGACCGACTGGAACCAGTACAAGGGCGATCCGCACAACTCGGGGCTCCGGCGCGGTCTCGAGGGGCCGTCGTACCCCGCGGAGGCGTGGACGGCCGAGCTCGCCGGGTCGCCGGGCTCGCCGGTGCTCGATCGCGACACCGTCTACGTCGGAACGAGCCGCGGGAACTGCTACGCGGTCGAGCGGGCGACGGGTCGCCGTCGCTGGGTGTTCGAGACGGCGGCGGCGACCGACGCGACGCCGGTCGTCACCCGCGACCGACTCTACGCGGGAACGGCCGAGGGGGTCGTCCGCGCGCTCGATCCCGCGACCGGCGAGGTGGAGTGGCGAGTCGAGCTTCCGGCCGCCCTCGAGACCGCGCTCGCGCTCTCCGACGGTCGGCTCTACGCCGGCCATTCGGACGGGCTGTCCGCGCTCGCAGCCGAGACGGGCGCGGAGCTGTGGACCCACGAAACCGACTCGGCCGCGGTCGGCTGTCCGGCGGTCGCCGACGGGCGGGACGTGGATCGACGTCGATCGTCGCGAAACCCGCTCTCGGAGGCGGACGATCCGGCCCTGCTCGAGGACGAACGGCTGCGAGAGCCGGAGCGGCGGTGGACGGACGAGCGGGTGTTCGCCGGGACCGCGGACGGGACGGTGCTCGCGCTCGCGGCCGAAACGGGCGAAGAAGTCTGGACGGCGCCGACCGGCGGGGCTGTCGCGGCCGGCCCGACGGTTGCCGAGAGCCGGGTCTACGTCGCCGACGACGCCGGGACGATGCTCGCGCTGGACGCCGCCACCGGCCAGTCGTGGTTCACGTACGAGATCCGAGACGGGTTCACCACCTCCCCGACCGTGCTCGCGGACGCGGAGACGACGTTCGCCGGGGCCGCGGACGGCTACGTCCACGTCACCGACACGACCGTCGGCCGGCGAAAACTGCGCGGCTGGCTGTTCTCGCGGAAGGGCGTCGAACTCGACGGTCCCGTCCGTTCGTGCCCCGTCGTCGTCGGGAACGTCCTCTGCGTCGGCGACGCCAGCGGCTCCCTCTACGGAATCGACGTCGACGACCACGAACCGCGCTGGCACGTCGCGCTCAGCGGCGCCGTCACCGGTACTCCGGCGGTCGCTCCCGGCAGATTGTACGTCGGCTCCGAGAACGAACGGCTCTACTCCATCGAGTGGGACGCGGACGAAACCGGGTTTTGAACCGGGGTCGCAGTTCGCCGGCGCTCGGCGTTCGTCGGCGATCGCAGCTCGTCGTTCGGCTCCGTCGACGCGCGCCTTTTCTTCTAAACCCGTCGCTCTCGTGTCGAACTACCCCATCGCCTTCTCCCACTTTCACTTCCACTCCCCTGTTAACGAGGGTTTATGGTGGGTCCGGCACAACGAGGGAGTATGCCCGAAGCAGATCTCGAGGAACTTCCCGGCGTTGGACCGGCAACTGCGGACAAACTTCACGATTCAGGGTTCGACTCCTATCAGAGCCTCGCCGTCGCCGCGCCGTCGGAGCTCTCGAACACGGCGGACGTCGGCGAGTCCACCGCCGCGGACATCGTCAGTGCGGCCCGCGACGCCGCCGACATCGGCGGCTTCGAAACCGGCTCGACGGTGCTCGAGCGACGAAACGAGATCGGGAAACTGAGCTGGCACAACGACGAGGTCGACGACCTGCTCGGCGGCGGAATCGAGACCCAGTCGATCACCGAAGTCTACGGCGAGTTCGGTGCCGGCAAGTCCCAGGTCACCCACCAGATGGCCGTCAACGTCCAGCTTCCGAAGGAGGTCGGCGGCCTCCACGGCTGTGCGATCTTCGTGGACTCCGAGGACACGTTCCGCCCCGAGCGGATCGACGACATGGTCCGCGGACTGCCGGACGACGCCATCAACGCGACGCTCGAGGACCGCGAGATCGAGGGAACGGCCGACGACGAGGCGGCGGTCGACGAACTCGTCGAAGACGTCCTCGAGAAGATCCACGTCGCGAAGGCATTCAACTCCAACCACCAGATGCTGCTCGCCGAGAAGGCGAAGGAACTCGCCAGCGAACACGAGGACTCGGAGTACCCCGTCCGACTGCTCTGCATCGACTCGCTGACCGCGCACTTCCGCGCGGAGTACGTCGGCCGCGGCGAGCTCGCGAACCGCCAGCAGAAGCTCAACAAGCACCTCCACGACATCGACAAGGTCGGCAACCTCTACAACTGCGCCGTCATCGTCACGAATCAGGTCGCGTCGAACCCCGACTCGTTCTTCGGCGATCCGACCCAGCCGATCGGTGGCAACATCCTCGGCCACAAGTCGACGTTCCGGATCTACCTCCGCAAGTCCAAGGGCGACAAGCGGATCGTCCGACTGGTCGACGCGCCGAACCTCGCCGACGGCGAGGCCGTCATGCGCGTCCAGGACGGCGGCCTGAAGCCGGAGTAGAACGCAAACGCCGTACGGTCTCCGATTTCGTTTTCCCGGATCGGTCTCGTCGTTTCATCGAGCGCGAGTAGCCCGCGCTCCCGAACGAGTGCGCGCTGCGTCAGCCACCTCTCGTTTTCCATTCTCGAATCGGCTCTCGAGTCCCTTCCGTACCACCCGAACGCCGTCAGTCAGCCGTTTCGCTGGCTGTCACCGATCGGTGCGTCTCCCGATCGTGCGATCACCCTCGGTGCGTAGCCTCGCTACGCACCAAATTTGTTTCTTTCAGCGACGCGGTTATAAGCTTTAGGTTGGCCTAAAAACCGATACGCTTTTCAAGGTTTAGGTTGGCCTAAAACATGCATGCCGAAGGAACAATTACCATTGGATTCGATCGATGATCGGTCGTCGGAGAGAGGTGTACGGTCGTGACCGACGACGATTCGTCGGCCCGGCGACTCCTCGCACAGCAGGCGCGTCGCGAGTCAAATGCGCGAACCTATCCTCGCTCGCTGCCGCTCGCGATCGAACGCGCACGGGGGGCGATCCTCGAGGACGTCGACGGCAACGAGTACGTGGACTGTTTGGCGGGGGCGGGAACGCTCGCGCTCGGGCACAACCATCCGGCCGTCGTCGAGCGGATGGAAGAACTGCTCGAGCGCGACCGGCCGATTCACACGCTGGATCTGACGACGCCGGTCAAGGAACGGTTCGTCGATCGCTTGCTCGAGAGCCTCCCCGACGAGTTCGCCGAGACCGCGAACGTACAGTTTTGTAGTCCCGCCGGCACGGACGCCGTCGAGGCCGCGCTGAAGCTCGTCAAGACGGCCACGGGCAACCGATCGATGCTGGCGTTCCAGGGGGCCTACCACGGGATGACCCGAGGCGCCCTCGAGCTGATGGGCGACACGGCGCCGCGGGAAGCGGTCGCGGGGACTGAGTCCGACGTCCACCATCTCCCCTACCCCCACGCCTACCGCTGTCCGTTCGGACTCGGCGGCGAGGACTGCTGGCGGACGAGCGCCGAGTACGTCGAACGGACCCTCTCCGATCCAGCCAACGGGATCGTCGACCCCGCGGGGATGATCCTCGAGCCGGTACAGGGTGAGGGCGGCGCGGTGCCGGCACCCGACGAGTGGCTCCGCGAGATGCGACGAGTCACCCGCGAACGGGACATTCCGCTGATCGTCGACGAGATCCAGACCGGGCTCGGCCGTACCGGCGAACTGTACGCGTTCGAGCGCGCCGATATCGTCCCGGACGTGCTGACGCTCTCGAAGGCCGTCGGCGGCGGGCTCCCCCTGTCGGTCGTCGTCTACGACGAGTCGCTGGACGTCTGGGAGCCCGGCGCGCACGCCGGCACGTTCCGCGGGAATCAGCTGGCGATGGCCGCCGGGACCGCGACGATCGAACACGTCCTCGAACACGACCTCGCGGACCGCGCGGCGGCGATGGGCGATCGACTGCGGAGCCGGCTCGAGGAGACGGCGGCGACGTTCGATGCGGTCGGCGACGTCCGCGGCCGCGGCCTGCTGCTCGGGATGGAACTCGTCGATCCCGAGGGCGAGCCCGACTCGCTCGGGCACCACCCCGCGGACGGCGACCTCGCCTCGGCCGTTCAGTCGGCGGCGTTCGATCGCGGGCTCGTCGTCGAGACCGGCGGCCGCCACGGGAGCGTCGTCCGGTTCCTCCCGCCGCTGACGATTTCCGCGTCGCGGATCGACGACGTCGGCGAAATCGTTCACGAGAGCGTTCGGTCGGTCGTCGCGGGCGATCGAAAACGGGCGGAGGCGCCGGCATGACGGGCAACGAACTGGCCGGTCAGTACCGTTCTGAAATCAACGGGTCAACACCGCCCGAGGAGCCGACGCCGCCGGACGCCTCGAGCGCCTTCCTCGGCGATCCGGACGGAAACGCCGCCTACACGGACGCGATCGATCGGGCGCGCGAGTGTCTCCTCGAGTCGTTCGCGACGGCCAACGGTCCCTATGCGGGGACCGATCACGAGACGCTCCGCGAGCGGATGGACGACCTGCCCGTCTTCCCCGACGAGGGCGAGTCGCTCGAGGCGGTCCTCGAGACGGTTGCCGACGAGGTGCTCGCCGATTCGGTTCGCGTCCACGATCCGGGTTGTGTCGCCCACCTTCACTGTCCGCCGGCGATCCCGGCGCTGGCCGCGGAGTTACTGGTGTCGGGGACGAACCAGTCGATGGACTCGTTCGATCAGGCTCCCGCGGCGTCCGTCCTCGAAGAGCGCGTGGTCGACGCTTGCTGTGACTTGTTCGACTATCCGACCGGCGCGGACGGCGTCTTCACGGGCGGCGGCACGGAGTCGAACGTCCTCGGCCTGTTGCTGGCTCGCGACTGGTACTGCGAGACGCGATTCGACCGAGACGTGCAGACTGCGGGACTGCCACCCGAGGCGACGGATCTCCGCCTGCTCTGTTCGGACGCCGCCCATTTCACGGCCAAGCAGGCCGCTCACCACCTCGGGCTCGGCGAGGACGCGGTCGTCACGGTCCGGAGCGACGGGAACCATCGGATCGACCTCGAGGCGCTGGATTCGACCCTCGAGCGCCTCGAGGCCGAGGGCCGCCACCCGTTCGCGATCGTCGGCACCGCCGGCACGACGGACTTCGGGAGCATCGACCCGCTCGAGGCCCTGGCGGATCGCGCCACCGAGCGCGACCTATGGTTCCACGCGGACGCCGCCTACGGCGGGGCGTGTGCGATCAGCGACCGCCTCCGCCCGAAACTTGCGGGGATCGATCGCGCCGACTCGATCGCCGTCGACTTCCACAAGCTGTTCTACCAGCCGATCGGCTGCGGGGCCTTCCTGTTGCGCGACGGCGACCGCTATCGGTTTCTCGAGCGCAACGCGTCCTATCTCAACCCCGAACGGGACGACGCGGCGGGGGTCCCGAACCTCGTCTCGAAGTCCACGCGAACGACCCGCCGGTTCGACGCGCTGAAGCCGTTCGTGACGTTCAACGCGTTGGGCCGGACCGGCGTGGCCGACTGCGTCGAGTACGTCTGCGAGCTGGCCGACGCGGTCGCCGCCGAGATCCGGGCCGAACCGGCGCTGGAACTGTGCTGCGAGCCCGAACTGAGCGCGGTCGTCTTCCGGTATCGGCCGGACCGCCTCGAGCGATCGAACCGACCGACCGAGCGGGTCGACTCCGACGCGTCGGCCGGCGTCGATCGCGTCAATCGTGCGATCCGCGACGAGTTACTGGCCGACGGCGAGGTCGTCCTCGCTCGGACGGAAGTCGACGGCACCGCCGCGCTGAAGGTCACCCTTCTGAATCCTCGAACGACGCTTTCGGACCTCCGGGAGGCCCTCGAGGCGGTTATCGACCGCGGCGAGGCCCTCGAACGCGAACCTGGTGATTCCGCATGACTCCACAACCCACGACACCGACGGCGACGACCGACGAGCGTCGCGTCGATCCGACGCGGATCGCACGCGATGCGACGGTGCACAGCTTCCTGAACTGCTACTGCCACGAGACCGGTGCCGGCGAGTTCGTCGCGACCGCGGACGCGCCCGTCCCCGGCGACCGCGCTCCGGCGACCGGGCTCGTGTTCTCCTGCTCGCTGCCGAATCAGGGGATCGACCTGTTCGCTCCCGTGGACTACCGCTCCCCGACCGGTCGCCACCTGTTCGACCTGCCAGCGTACTTTCGGGCCGGAAGCGACGACGATCCGGTCGAACTGGACTACACCACGCTCGCGACGCTCCTCACGAAGGAACTCGAGATCGAGCGCGGCGCGGACGGGAACCGCGACGACCTCCTCGAGCGGGTCGTCCGCTCGTGCCGAAACGTCGAGCGGTACGTCGATGCCCGCGCGGACGACGAAGAAACGTTGTACGGTCCGGAGTTCACCTTCCGCGAAGCCGAACAATCGCTCGTCTTCGGTCACCTCCGACATCCGACGCCGAAGAGCCGACGGGGGATGGAGCGCGACGCCGAGCGCTACGCGCCCGAACTCGAGGGCTCGTTCCGGCTCCACTACGTCCGTGCCGATCCGGACATCGTCGAGAGCGAGTCCGCTCGCGAGGATTCCGCCGAGGAGTGGGTTCGCGAGGCGCTGCGCGACGATCCGACCGTCGACGAGTCGGCCCTCGAGGGCCACCTCGCGAACGGCGACGAAGACGACGTCCTCCTGCCGGTTCACCCGTGGCAGGCCGATCGGCTGCTCGAGCGCCCCGACGTACAGGCTCTCGTCTCGGCGGGGAAACTCGAGTCGCTCGGCCCGCTGGGCCGCGAGTTCCACCCGACGACGTCCGTTCGGACGCTGTACGCGCCCGAGTCGCCGTTCATGGTCAAGGGATCGCTCGCCGTCGAGATCACCAACTCGCTGCGGACGAACAAGCGCCCCGAACTCGAGCGCGGGGTCGCGATTTCGGACCTGTTGGCGACCGAACTCGGCGACGACCTGCGCGAGCGATTCCCCGCGTTCGACGTGATCCGGGATCCGGCTTACCTGACGATCGACCCGGACGCGCTGGGCGTCGAGGGCGACGAGTCCGGCTTCGAGGTCGTCCTCCGGGAGAACCCGTTCCGGGGCGCGGACGCCCGGCGGACGACGCCCGTCGCGGCGCTCTGTCAGGACGCGATCGGCGACGGGACCTCCCGTCTGGGCCGCATCGTCGGCTCGATCGCCGAGCGCGAGGGCCGCGACGCCGCCGCCGTCAGCGAGGAGTGGTTCCGCCGCTATCTCGCGGTCTCGGTCCGGCCGCTCCTGTGGCTCTACCTCGAGCGGGGGATCGGGCTCGAGGCCCACCAGCAAAACAGCGTGCTCGCACTGGACGAGGCGGGCTACCCCGACGAGTTCCGCTATCGGGACAACCAGGGCTACTACTTCCCCGAGAACGCGTACGACCGAATCGAGGCCGTCCTCCCCGGCGTCGGCGAACGGGCCGGCAGCGTCTGTCCCGACGCGGTCGCCGACGAACGGATCCGCTACTACGTCGTGCTCAACAACGCTCTCGGCGTGATCAACGCCTTCGGAACCGCGGGGCTGGTCGACGAGGATCGGCTGCTCGCCGTCCTCCGCGACGAACTCGAGTCACTCCGGGAGTTCGACCGTCCCGGCACGGCGATCTTAGAGCCGCTCCTCGAGTCGGCGACCGTCCCCTGCAAGGCGAATCTTCTGACTCGGTTCCGCGGGCTGGACGAACTCGAGGCTCCCTCGATCGACGAGCAGTCGGTCTACGCCGACGTGCGGAATCCGCTCGTCGACGCGCCGGAGTCGGTCGATCGAGTCGATTCGGTCGGTTCGGCCGACCCGTCCGAGACGGTGGAGTCGGAGGTGAACCGATGACGGCGTGGGAGCCGTCCCGTGGCCCACACGCCACGGTCGTTTCGGACTACGACTTCGAGTACTACGACGAGACGATCGATCGCCACATCGGCTTCCGGCCGGTCTCGCTCGAGCGCGACCTCGGCCGCCTGCACACGTGGCTCGGCTCGGATCACGTCAAGCCCTACTGGGATCTCGACCAGCCGATGCCGGAGTTTCGGGAGACGCTTCGGGAGAAACTCGCGGACGATCACCAGACGCTGTATATCGGCTGTCTGGATCACGTCCCGATGAGCTACTGGGAACGCTACTGGGTCGCCGAGGACGACCTGGCGGCGTACTACGACGCCGACCCGGCCGATCAGGGAATCCATCTCCTGATCGGACCCGAGGAGTACCTCGCCGAAGGCTATGCGGTGCCGTTGTTTCGAGCGATGATGGCACTCCAGTTCAGCCACCCGGAAACCGATCGGGTCGTCGGCGAACCCGACGCCCGTAACGACGCGGTCCTCGCAGTGACCGAGCGGTGCGGTCTGGAGCCTCGCCGCGAGTTCGCGTTCGAAGAGGAGGGGAAAACGGCACAGCTCGCCATCTGTGAGCGCGACCGGTTCGAACGCGAGATCTGGCCGCCGACTGCCGACGAAACGGCCGCGCTCTCGGCCGAGGTGAACGACGATGACTGAGGACAACATCGGCACCGATCTCGATAGCGGTGACGGCGGTGGCGGCACCGACGGCGTCGACGACACTGCCGTCCTCGATGGCGACGACGCCGATTCCATCATCGACCGCGGCTCGTACGACGTGCTCGGCGTCGGCCTCGGCCCGTTCAACCTCGGGCTCGCGGCGCTGCTCGACGGGGCCGACCCCGACCTCGAGTGCGATGCCGTCTTCCTCGAGCGCGAGCCCGAGTTCGCCTGGCACGAGGGGATGCTGATCGAGGGCGTCACGCTCGAGGTGCCGTTCCTCGCCGATCTGGTGACGATGGCCGACCCCACCAATCCCTACAGCTTCCTCAACTACGTCCGCGAGCGCGACCGCATCTACGAGTTCTACTTCTACGAGACGTTCCAGCTCCCCCGCCGCGAGTACGACGAGTACCTGCGCTGGGTCGCCGAGACCGTCCCGACGACGCAGTTCGGACGGGAAGTGACGAGCGTCGAGTACGTCGAGGCGGACGCGGGCGGTGGGCGTGACGAGTCCGACGAGACGGGCACCGACGGAACGGACGCCGGGAGGTTCGTCGTCGAAGCTATCGACCCCGAGACGGGCCAGCGCTACCGCTATCGCGCCGACGACCTCGTCATGGGCGTCGGCTCCCGGCCCGCGCTGCCGGAGTTCGCCCGCGACCGCGCCGACGGGGAGGAGCCGTTGTTCCACACCGCCGACTACCTCGAGCGCCGCGACGACGCCCTCGCGGCCGACGCGATCACCGTCGTCGGCTCCGGACAGAGCGCCGCCGAGGTCGTGTTGGACCTGCTCGAGCGCCAGTCCGTCCACGACTACCGACTCGACTGGCTCACCCGCTCGGACGGCTTCTTCCCGATGGAGTACTCGAAGCTCGGCCTCCAGCACTTCACGCCCGAGTACGCGCGGTACTTCTACGACCTGCCGCAGTCGCGCAAGGACGACCTGCTGGCCGAGCAGGATCTGCTCTACAAGGGGATCGACCCCGAGACCAGCGAGCGGATCTACGATACCCTCTACGAGCGCTCCATCGGCGACCGCGAGCCCGACTTCGGCATGCTCGCGACGACCGCGGTCCGCGACCTCGAGCGCCTCGAGGGGAGTTACTGGCTCGAGTGCGAGCAGCGCCAGCAGGAAACGGCGTTCGCGCTCGAGACGGACGCCGTGATCTTCGGGACGGGGTATCAGCGGCCGACGCCGACGTTCCTCGAACCGATCGCCGATCGGATCGCGTTCGACGACCGGGGCCGGTTCCGCGTGAGCGAGGACTACCGCCTCGAAGGGGAGTTCGGGAGTCCGGACGACGACGGCGGCCGCGCGTTCGTCCAGAACGCCGAGGTGCACACCCACGGCGTCGGCGCGCCGGACCTCGGCCTGGGCTGTTACCGGAACACGGTGATCATCGACCGACTCGTCGGCCGCGAGGTGTACCCCATCGATCGCGACACCGTCTTCCAGCATTTCGACGTCGAATCGTTCGCCGACCACGCGCCGGTTCGGACCGGTGCGGCGCAATCGCCGTCACTCACCACGGAGTAATTCATGCAAAACGCACGACACACGACGGAGACGGAGTACGGACTCGACGGAATCGACGCGCTAGACGACGTGCTGACCGAAGACCGCTGGAACGACGCGGGGCAGGAGTTGCTCGCGAAGATCCTGCAGGAGTTCACCTACGAGGACGTCATCGAACCCGAACCGGTCGACGACGACCGATCCGGTGACGGATCGAACGGCGAGTGGACAACCTACGAGATCGATCTCGAGGGGACTCGCTACCGCTTCGACGCCGTCGAGCGGTTCTGGGATAGCCTCAGCGTTCGCGTCGAGTCGATCGAACGCGACGCGGGCGACGGGTTCGGGCCCGCCGACGACCCCTTGCAGTTCGTCGTCGACCTCGAGCAGGCGGTCGAGATGGACTCGATCACGGCCGGCCACCTCGTCCGCGAGTACACGAACACGCTGCTCGCGGACGCCCACATCGACTCGGCCGACGCCGACCGGTCCGTGCTCGACATGTCATACGGCGAAATCGAAGGCGAGATGACCGGCCACCCGTGGCTCACGTTCAACAAGGGCCGGGTCGGCTGGGGGTACGACGACTACCGGGACTACGCGCCCGAGCGCGCCGAGCCGATCCGGCTCTCGTGGTGTGCCGTCTCCCGGGCGGCGGCCGAGTTCGTCAGCGTCGAGGACCTCGAGCACGAGGCGCTGCTCGAGTCGGAGCTCGGGAGTCACGCCGAGGAGTTCCGCGCGGAACTCGAGGAGCGCGGGCTCGACCCCGACGACTATCTCTTCGTGCCGGTCCACGACTGGCAGTGGGAGAACGCGATCGTCCCCATGTTCGGCAAACAGCTCGCGACGGACGAGATCGTGCCGCTGGGGGCGGGGCCGGACGAGTACCTGCCCATGCAGTCGGTCCGGACGTTCGTCAACGCCGACGAGCCCGCCAAACGCAACGTGAAGCTCCCGATGATGATCACCAACACGCTCGTCTGGCGCGGCCTCCCCGGCGAGCGCACCGAGGCCGCACCGCTCGTCACGGAGTACGTGAAGGACGTTCGCGACTCGGACCCGTTCCTGCGCGACGACTGCGAGGTCGTCCTGCCCGGCGAAATCGCCGGCGTGAACTTCGATCACCCGACGTTTGACGCGCTCGAGGGCCCGGCCTACCAGTACAACGAACTGCTGGGCTGCGTCTGGCGCGAGAGCGTCACGGACCTCATCGACGACGGCGAGCGGGCGATGACCCTCTCCGCACTGTTGCACGTCGAAGACGGCGAGCCAGTGATCTCGAAGCTGGTCGAGCGCTCCGACCTCGCGCTCTCCGAGTGGCTCGACGAGCTGTTCGCCGCGATGCTCCCGCCGCTGCTACACTACCTCTACCGGTACGGAACCGCGTTCTCGCCACACGGGGAGAACACGATCCTCGTCCTCGAGGACGACCGGCCGTCCCGGCTCGCCGTCAAGGACTTCGTCGACGACGTCAACGTCGCCGAGGCGCCGCTCGAGGAGCTGCAGGGACTGCCCGACGACCTCGATGACGTGTTGCTGTCCGTGCCGCCCGAAGAGCTGCGACTGTTCGTCGTCTACGGCCTGTTCGTCGGCGTCTATCGCTACCTCGCGGACCTGCTGGTCCGCCACCACGACTACTCGGAGGACCGCTTCTGGGGACAGGTTCGGACTGCGATCGAGGACTATCAGGCGCGCTTCCCCGACCTCGAGGAGCGGTTCGAGCTGTTCGACCTGCTCGAGCCGACGGTCCCGAAGCTGACGCTGAACCGCAACCGGATACTCGATATCGGCTACGGCGACCTCCCGGAGCGACCGCACGCGGTCGAGCACGGAACCGTGCCGAACCCGCTCTCCGAGGTCGAACCCGAGCGGTAACGGCGACGCTCGAGGGATTCATCGACGAGCGGTAGCAGAGAACGCGGCTCCTGCGTTTCGGGGTTCGTCGGAGGTGAAGCGGCCTCGGTCGTCCTCAGTCGTCCTCGGTCGTCGTCTTGTCGACGTCGAGTTCGCCCTGATAGATCTCCGCGCCGTCCTGTGCGACCTTCTCGGCGAGAACGGCGCACTTGACTCGCATCGGAGAGATGTCGACGCCGAGCATGTCGATCACGTCGTCGCGATCCATCTCGTGTAGTTCCTCGAGGCTCTTGCCGGCGAGTTCGCCCGAGAGCATGCTGGCGGAAGCCTGACTGATCGCACAGCCGTCGCCGGAGAAGGCGACCCGCTCGATCGTCTCGTCGTCGTCCGCGAGCGTGACGTCCATCCGGATCTCGTCGCCGCACATCGGGTTCTCGCCGACGTGGGTGAACGTCGGATCCTCGAGTTTCCCGTAGTTGCGGGGGTTCTTGTAGTGGTCGAGGATCTGCTGTCGGTACATATCGGAGCCCAGTCCCATCGTTGGATACGGATAGGCCAGTGAGTTGTAAAAGGGTTCCGGGGGCGAAACGGCCGCTCCGGTCCGGTTTCAACGGGTTCTGTGCTATCGTCGGGCACTCCCACGCATCGAGCCGGCGCTCGGATTCCGTACTCGTCACGCGTCGCCCGCCACCTCGCCGTCGAAGCGCTCGAGGAACTCCCGAACGAACGCCGCGCGGTCGACGGCGAGGTCGCGACCCGCGTCGGTGTACATCCGCTCCGGCAGGTCGAGAATCTTCGCGAAGAAGTGGTTGTACTGGGTCGCGCCGGCCTCGGTGTCGTCCTCGGCGGCGGGCCGGGCGGGATCGTGGATCGGCGACCCCGTCTCGCCGCCGTGAGCGAACGTCCGAGCGATGCCGACCGCGCCGAGTGCGTCGAGGTCGTCCGCGTCGGAGACGAGTTTCGCCTCGAGCGTCGCGGGCTCGATGTCGTTCGAATACCGGTGTGCGCGGATAGAGTGTTGAACGCGCTCGATCGTGTCCGCCTTCGCGCCGAGTTCGCGCAGAATTTTCCCGGCTTCCCGCGCGCCCCACGCCGCGTGATCGTCGACCTCGCCGCGGTCCTCCCGAGCCCGACCGATGTCGTGGAGGACGACGGCGAGTCGGACCACGCGCTCGTCGACCGGTTTCGGCTGCCGTTCGACGAGCGTCTCGGCGAGCGCCTCGACCCGCTGGACGTGGTGCCAGTCGTGGGCCGGCGGCGCGTCCGCGAAGTACGGCCGCGCACGGTCCCGAACTGCATCGAGCATTGTCACTCTCGTTTCGACGGTGGAGTAATAAGCGCCGTCCTCGAGCGATTACGTGCGCAGTCGAGACGGATTCGAGAGCGCGGTCACTGCGACTGCTTCTCGACGATCGCGAACCAGAAGTCCTCGATCGATTGCACGAACTCGACGAAGTCCTCGGGTTCGATCGGTTTCTGGATGTAGGTGTCCGCCTCGAGCCCGTGGGACTGGACGATTCGCTCTCCGGCGTCCGAACTCGTGAGGACGACGACCGAGATATCGTCCAGTTCCGGTTCGTTTTTCAGTTCCGAGAGAACGTCGATTCCGCTCTTGCCGGGTAACTGCGGCTCGAGCAGGACGATATCCGGCTGCGGTTCGCTCGAGTACTCGTTGCGCTGGTGGACGAAATCGAGCGCTGACTGGCCGTCACCGACGGTGTGAACTGTGTTCAGGAGCTTCGCGTCTCTGAAATTTTCTTCGAAGAGACGACTATCGCCGGGGTTCGGCTCGACTAATAGAATATCGATCGGTTCGTTCAACTCCTCGCCTTCCGTGGCCATCTATACCACGTTTCGTGTGCGCCGGTAAAACACCGTGGATCTCCGCATTGAACAGTCTCTTCCGTTGGCCACTGTCGCAGCGTCGGCCCCGGCAGTCAGTATCCGCTCACGCGAACAGCCGACGCGCATCATCGATCGCAGCGACTAGCTCGTCGACCTCTTCTCTCGTGTTGTAGACGTAGAACGAGGCGCGAGCGGACGCTGCGACCCCCAGCTTGTCGTGGAGCGGCTGGGTACAGTGGTCGCCGGCGCGGATCGCGACCGCGTGGTCGTTCATGATCGAGGCCAGGTCGTGAGCGTGGACGCTCTCGAGGTTGAAGCCGACGAGGCCGCCGCGTTCGGGGCCGGGTTCGGGGCCGTAGATCTCCACGTCCGGCTCCGCCGCGAGTTGCTCGTAGGCGTAGCGCGCCAGCTCCTCCTCGTGGGCCTCGATTCGCTCCATCCCGAGCTCCTCGAGCCAGTCGATCGCGGCGACGAGGCCGACGGCCTCGGCGATCGGCGGCGTGCCGGGTTCGAACTTCCAGGGGAGGTCGTCCCAGGTGGAGTCCTCGAAGGTGACCTTGCGGATCATGCCGCCGCCGTAGAGGTAGGGCTCCATCGACTCGAGCAGCTCTTTTTTGCCGTAGAGGACGCCGATACCGGTGGGCCCGGCCATCTTGTGGCCGGAGAAGGCGTAGAAGTCGGCGTCGATTGCCTCGACGTCGACGGGGCGGTTGGGGACGGCCTGCGCGCCGTCGATGAAGGCCAGCGCGTCGTGGTCGTGGGCGATATCCACCAGCTCGGAGACGGGGTTGACGGTGCCGAGCGTGTTCGAGACGTGGACCGCCGAGAGCATCGCGGTGTCGTCCGTAACGAGTTCGCGGGCGTGATCCATATCGAGGGTGCCGTCGTCCGTAATTCGGATGTACTTGACGTCGGCGCCGGTGCGCTTGCCGATCTGTTGCCACGTGACCAGCGAAGCGTGGTGTTCCATCTCCGTCAGCACGATCTCGTCTTCGGGACCGAGTTCGTTCAGGCCCCACGAGTAGGCGACCAGGTTCTCGGCTTCGGTCGTGTGCTTCGTGAAAATCACTTCCTCGCGGCCGCCGCTCGCGCCGACGAACTCGGCGACGCGGTCGTGGGCTTCCTCGTAGAGGATGGAAGCCTCCTGGCTCAGGTGGTGGATCCCGCGGTGGACGTTGGCGTTGGACTCGCGGTAGTAGTCGCTCATCGCGTCGACGACCGGATCGGGCGTCTGGGTCGTCGCCGCGTTGTCGAGATAGACGACCTGCTGGTCGTCGAACTCCCGCTGGAGGATCGGGAACTCCTCCCGGATCGCCTCGACGTCGAGCGACTCGAGGTTCTGTTGACTCATTGGTGACTAGGACGGACCGCACACAAAACACTCCTTCGGTCCGACCGTGGCCGATCTTTCCGGGATCGCTGCGAACCGGCCCGTATTGCCTGTTCGGGCCTGACCGAGCGCCGGCTCGGGTCCGAAATTCGGTGGTAACGTGCCGATCTGACGGGACAGGCGGAAAGAGGGGTGGGGTCGGGAAGGGGGGTCGGGAAGGGGGGTCGGGAAGGGGGAGATGGGGTGGAGACGAGGTTGGGGAGTGAACGGCAGGGGGGGGAGAGTGGTGGGGTGCCCTGGTGGGTGCCCCTGCCGCAATAATTGCTTCGAGCGCTTCCCGGAAACCGGTATCCCCAAACTGTGTTGGTATCGACGAGGAGCTGAGAGCGATGCGGTCAGCGCGTCAATCGCGTCGGCGACTACTGTCCCGTCCCGGCGGTTCGCTGAAGATCGACGGCTGTGTGTTCCGTAAGATGAGTTCCGTGTATCGCACGAAGAGCCACGCGACGGCGTTGAACAGGTGCAAGACGACGAGTCCGACGAGGACGCCGACCGCCGAAACGGCCAGCGCCGCCGCCAGCGAGTCGACGTACAGCGAGAGCAATTCGCCGTCGGCGATCGAGAGCGTGATCGGGGAGATGTCGACGGTCCAGCCATCGTGCTGGTACGTGAACTCCGGAACGAACTCGATCGGATCGCCGATGTGGATACCGACCGTCTCGTTCCGGTAATGAAGCGGTGCGGCGACCAGCGCGTACGTGAACGTGATTCCGAGGACGAGGAGGACGAACGAAACGGTCCCGAGCACGAACTTGCTGAACAGGTAGCCGACCCCTTTCCACGTCCCGCGATCGAAGGCGAGCCGTCGCGCCCGCTCGCGGACGGTTGCGGCGGGTTCGGACGTCGGAATCTCCGCGTCGAGCAACCGACCGGCGAGGAGTCGCTCGAGCGCGCTCAACTCGATCGAGGCGAACAGGGCGCAGAGCGCGCTCGGGAGCCCGATACACGCCATGACGAGAACCAACGGGATCACGACGATCGGGAGCGCACCCGGTTCAGTTCTGGCGATATCGACCAGCGCGAACGGGAGGCCGACCGGTATCGCGAAGCCGGTAACGAGGACCGTGAAGTAGCCGATACCGAGGGGAAACGCGAGGAAGAGATACGCGACGTTGGCGTAGGTTTGCCGCCGAGTGGCGACGCCGAAGAACCAGCGACACCAGGTTCGAATGCGCTCGAGTGCGGTTCCAGCCGTGGATCGTGGGGAAGGCATGGGTGTAGCTCTCATTTCGAATCGGGTCTCTTGAACGAGCGAACGATCGCGAGCAGTCCGAGCAGGTGACAGACGGTGACGACGAGCAACACCGCCGCGTCCGTCGCGTCGGTCGTCCAGTCGATCAGGTGTGCGAGCACGAACGGGACGGCGGTGAGGAAGGCGACCCCGACGGCCAGGAACAGCATCGGTTGGCTGTCGTTGCGGGCGTAACCCCGATACGCCGTCCACGTGACGACCGAGCCGAGCGCGGCGCTCGCCATTCCGACGAAGAAAATCGTCGTCGCCTCGTCGAGGCCCAGCGCCGTCGTCTCGAGGAGGAGCGTGACGACGCGGTCGGCCTCGAGGTGCGCACCGCTGCTCGCGCTCATCGATCCCACCTCGGGCGGTCGGCGTACGCGGCGTCGAACGGAACGGGTCTCATCTGTGTCGTCGTTGTCGGAGTCGGCATAATCGGTACTCTCGCACCCGGCGTGATCGGTGTACTCGACGCGTTCGATTCGATCGGTGCGATCGTGTCACGGTCGACCGTAGACGGTGTAGAGGATCGCGGCGAGTCCGGCGATTTCGCTCGCGGTCGCGAGGACGGTCGTCGTCAGCGACGACGCGCCGAGCAGCGTCGGGAGGAGGAATCGGACGACCGTCGGTACCGCTGCCAGCAGCGCGATGCCGAGCGCGAGCCAGAGCAACGGCGATCGGCGGGCGTCCCGGTAGCCGTCGTAGGACCGCTTTGCGATCCAGCAGGCGATCACGAACGCGACCGCCTGTCCGACGAGGACGGCGATCGCGATCGTGGTTCCGCCACCCGTACCGGTCTGGAGTGAGGTCCCGAGCATCGCGATCACAGATCTTCGAAGAGCCGGGTGAACCGGTCGGCGGGATCTTCGTCGAGGCGGTACACGTCCAGCTCCATGGAGCCCTCGGCGATCTCGATCGCGACGCGCTCGAGTCGCGTGCTGTAGGTCTTGTAGTGGTGTCCATCGGGATCGAACTCCTGATATTCGTCGAGGTAGCCCGCCGCTGTGAGCCGGTCGATCCGCCGGTAGACCGTCGGCGGCGACGCGTCACAGCGCTCGGTGAGGCGTTCGACGGACATCGGTTCCTCGCTGGCCGCGATGAGGATGCGGCGCGCGTACTCGTCATCGAGCAACGCGAGCAGTTCTCGCTCCTCATCGTCGGTCATTCGATCGTTCGTACGAACGGATGATATAAAAGATCCCACAGTTTCTGACCGTGAAATCGTGATTGTTGCATTATGTGCACCCGCCGTGTAGTAGCCACCGAGATGACCGCGATCGATACGTCAGGCTTGACGAAGGAGTACGGCGACCTCACCGCCGTCGACGACCTCGATCTCACCGTCGACGACGGCGAGGTGTTCGGCTTTCTGGGCCCGAACGGGGCGGGGAAGTCGACGACGATCAACATGCTACTGGATTTCGCGCGCCCGACGGCGGGGTCGGCGACGGTGCTGGGCTACGACGCACAGACCGAGGCCGACGAGATCAGTCCCCGCGTGGGCGTCCTCCCCGAGGGGTTCGACATCTACCCGCGCCTCTCGGGTCGGCGCCACATCGAGTTCGCCAGCAAGACGAAGGCCGCCGGCGACGATCCGGACGAAATCCTCGAGCGGGTCGGTCTCTCGGCCGAGGACGCCGGCCGGCCGGCCGGCGACTACTCGAAGGGGATGCGCCAGCGGCTCGCGACCGGCATGGCGCTGGTCGGCGACCCCGACCTGCTGATCATGGACGAGCCCTCGAGCGGGCTCGACCCCCACGGGATACGCGAGATGCAGGAACTCGTCCGCAGCGAGGCAGAACGGGGGACGACCGTCTTCTTCTCGAGTCACATCTTGGAGCACGTCGAGGCGGTCTGTGACCGGATCGGCGTGTTGAACGAGGGGGAACTCGTCGCCGTCGACACGATCGAAGGACTCCGCGACGAGATCGGCGGCGGCGCCACGATGACGCTCGCGCTCTCGGGTCCCGCCGCCGAGTTGCGAGCGGTGGCCGCCGACGTTCGAGGCCTCACCGACGTCACCGCGTCCGGGCGAACCCTCGAGTGTACGATCACCGATCCGACCGCGAAGGCCGGCGTCGTGACCGCGCTCGACGACGCGGGCGCGACGATCGAGGATCTCCGGATCGAGGAAGTCTCGCTCGAGTCGCTGTTCACGGCGCTGACGAACGGCGAGGGGAGCGAAACCGGGAACGGAGCCGATACGCGGTCCGGGACGGCCGATGAGGGTGCGCTCGAGACGAAAACGGAGGCGGCGCGATGACCTCGCACATCACCACCGTCGCCCGCAAGGAGTTCGACGACGCCGGCCGGTCGAAGCTCCTCTGGTCGCTGATCGGGCTGCTCGTCGGACTCGTCGCGATCGGCTACGTCGCGATCTGGTACACGATGGACGACGTCAGCGCGGCCGAGGTGCTCAGCTTCCTCGGCACGCCGCTGCAGGTGATCCTCCCGGTCGCGGCGCTAATCGCCGGCTACATGGCCGTCGTGGGAGAGCGCCGGTCGGGCAGCATCAAGCTCCTGCTCGGCCTGCCGCCGAACCGAACCGATATCATCTTCGGCAAGTTGCTCGGTCGAACGGGTGTCGTCGGCCTCGCCGTCGCCCTCGCGTTCCTCGTCTCGCTGATCCTCGGTGGCCTCCTCTTCGGCTCGATTCCGTTCGTCGACTGGCTGGGATTCGCCGCGGTGTCGCTGCTCTTCGGGACGACCTTCGCCGGCCTGGCCGTCGGTGTTTCCGCCGCCGTCTCCACGCGTGGGAAGGCGATGGCCATCGTCGTCGGCCTCTACATGGTGTTCATCGCATTGTGGGAACTGCTCACCGCAGGCCCCTACTACCTCCTCTACGACGAAGGGCCGCCGGTCGCGGCCGAAACGTGGTATCTCTTCCTCCAACAGCTCAATCCGATCTTCGCGTACGCGAACCTCTCGAGCGTGGTCGTCGATGGACTGGTCTATCCCTTCCAGTTCCAGTACGGGCTCCAGTCGATGGAGGCGTACGGAATGACGCCGGCCGAACGCTACCCCGGCGACGTGCCGTTCTATCTGCAGGAGTGGTTCGGCGTCGTCGTCCTGCTGTTCTGGCTGGCCGTCCCCGTCGCGATCGGCTACTACCGGTTCGGACGAACCGATCTCTGAGACGGCCTGCCGTACCGACGTCCCGGCGCACTCGTCTGCCGGGTCGCGGGTGCGCCGGAGCCGACGGAGCGGAGTCAGTCTGAGTCGTCGGGGAGGACTCGGCGCACCCTTCGCCGGCCTGAGCAGGCGCTCGGCGGGTACTACGGACGTGATACGACGGTCAAGCGGACCGTCCGTCGATTCAGGTCGATCTGTCCATCGATGCCGGCACCGTCGGCACCAGCGGCGCGCGCGAGGTGAACATGTACGCCGTCTTGCGCACCGCTCCCTTCCCGTACTGGACGGCGCTCTTGCGAATCGGCGTGCGCTTGCCGCGGATCTGGGTTCGCCCCTCGAGGATGGCCTCGATGAGTTCGTCGCCGTCGATATCCGCCTTCGTCGGGGCCGCCGTGTCGGGCGTCACGATGACCTCGGTGAAGGCTTTACCCACGTTGGGGAGGTAGTGAGCGTCGCTGGCACCGATCTGGGGATAGTCCCGGCGGCTGGCGAACGTGCGGGCCCGCCGGTTGCGGTAGCCCGTAAAGACCATCGAGTTGTAGGTCTCGATCGCGTCGGCGTCGTCGATGTGGCGTTTCCGGACGCCGTGGCGACTGCGCTGGAAGGGATGGGGAACGATCGCCACCCCGCCCAGGTCGCGGACGGTCTCGACGGTCTCCATGAACGGCTGCCCCGGATCGGGGCGCTTCTCGACGCCGATCGCCAGCAGGTGGCCGTGTCGCGTCGACACTTCGACGCCGGGGATGCCGATCAGTCCGTACTTGGGCGCGAGGTCGGCGGCGCGCCGCGATTCGTCGATCTCGTCGTGGTCGGTGATGACCACCCCGTCGAGTCCGATATCCGCGGCGTGCTCGAGAATGAGTTCGATCGGTTCGTGCCCGTCGTAGGAGTCGTCGGAGTGGACGTGAAAGTCGATCGCGAACGGAATCTGCGTGGTCATAGAGGGTTCCAGGGTCGGGGTATCGGAGTCGCTACCACCAATACCTCGTTGGCGCGCTTAAAGACTATGCTACCGGTCGCACCCGGATCGCAGTTCGCCGGTCGACACCGCTCAGAACGCAGTACACTGGGGTCGCTGACGGTAAGCGTGTACTACTTCGGGAGAACCGCCCGCAGTTACGGCCGTCTCGAGGGACGAACGCGATCGGCTCTCTCGGCGACCGTACATTCCCTCTCTCGGCGAGTACCGGCCACGGAATCGCCGTAATCGGCATATCGGCGCGTAGTGGTTCCCGCAATAGACGACTGCGAAAGCGGACGGCGAGACGAACGGTAGCTGACCTGCGGAACCGATACGTTGGTATACGCTCTCACCCTGTCACGTCACAGGGAGAATATGTACAGTTACGTGACGTTCTCGGTTCTGTTATCGGCGACCGTCGGCACGAGCGTCGCCGTCTGGTTGCTCGTCCGGAACGAGTCGGGTCGACCGGCCTTCGCGTTCGGCCTGTTCATGCTCACGATGGCGGTCTGGTCGGCCACCCACGTCGGAACGCTCATGTCGGAAACGGTGCGCTGGCAACTGCGATTCACCCAACTATCGTACGTGTGCGTCGTCTTCGCGCCGATCACCTGGCTCGTATTCTCGCTTCGATACACCGACCGAAGCGGATGGGGTTCCGGACGGCGCATCGCGTTGCTCTCAGTCGTTCCCGTTCTAACGCTCGGATTCGTCTTCACCGCACGGCATCACTCGCTGTTTTACAGTTCGATTTCGCTCACCGAGGTCGGCGGCCGGCCGTTCCTCGAGACGGAGCCCGGCCCGTGGCACGTCGTCAACGTCGCCTACTCGTATACGCTGCTACTGATCGGGACGGGGCTTCTGGTCGATGCGGCGCTCACGAACAACCGGCTCTACAGACGCCAATCCGCCGTCCTTCTGACCTGCGCGCTCACACCGTGGCTCGTCAACGGTGCCTACCACATCGGTGTCAGGCCGGTGCCCGAAATCGATCCGACGCCGCTCGCGTTCACGCTCGTCGGGATCCCGCTCGCGGCCCTCGTCTTGCGGACGGACCTGACGACGTTCGTGCCGATCGCACACGAGCGCGTGTTCCGAACGCTCGACGACCCCGTTCTCGTCATCAGCCCGGACGACCGGGTCCTCGAGGCCAACGCCAGCGCACAATCGGTCCTCGGCGCGGATCGACCGCTCGAGGGAGTGGCTGCCGAAGCCGTCCTTCCCGCCGAACTCTCCGACGGTGAACCGTTTCACCTCCCCCTCGAGGCCACCGTCTCGTGCTCGATTCCGGTCGAGGGCGAGACGCGGCGGTTTCTCGCGCAGTGTCGAGCTATCGATCCGGAGCGAGCGGCCGGCTCTCGTGGGGCTATCGTCTCGCTGACCGATGTCACCGTACAGCTGAACCAGCGGGACGCACTCGCCGCCAAGAACGACGCGCTCGAGACGCAGACGGCGAAACTGGAGCTGAAAAACGAACAGCTCGAACGGCTCGCGAGCGTCGTCTCCCACGATCTCGCGACCCCGCTGGCCACCGGCGAGAGCCTGTTGCAACTCGTTCGCGCGGACCTCGAGGGGACGGATCCGGAACTCGAGCAGTCTCTCGACGAACTCGAAACGGTCCACGACCGCCTCCGAGAGTTCTCGGCGGCGCTCCCCGAACTCGCCAGGGAGAGCACCGACGTCGAATCGCCCATCGAGTGCGACCTCGAGACCGTCGCCGAGGCCGCGTGGAGCGTCGTGGACACCCGCGATCTCACCCTCGTCGTCGAATCGACGCGCGCGGTGAGAGCCGATCCGCGTCGGCTCCAGCAGGCGTTCGAGAACCTGTTTCAGAACTGTGTAGAGCACGGTTCCGCGAGCAGTCGATCTCGGGTCGACGACGGTATCGAACGCGGTTCGACGAGCGGTCAGCGCGGGGAAGCAACGGGGAACGGCGTGACGACGGTCCGCGTCGGGACGCTCGAAGCGGACGACGCTCCCCGGGCGACCGCGAGACCGGACACCGCGAGCCCGCCGCCCGACCGAGTCGGCTTCTACGTCGAAGACGACGGACCGGGGATTCCGTTCGAGCGGCGGGAGTACGTCCTCCGTTTCGGCGTCAGTACCGGCTCCGGTTCCGGATACGGACTCGCGATCGTGCGGACGATCGTCGAAGCCCACGGCTGGTCGCTCGCAGTCGCCGATTCATCGCAGGGCGGGGCGCGGTTCGAGGTGCTCGATGTCGAGTGAACGAGCCGGGGCGGTTCGCGGAACTGTTGGTCGACCTTATCGCAGAGAGGACTGACAAGACGGAGTCGCGTACACCCGAAAACCGGCGGCGCGGCCGCCCGTTGCGTTCAGTCCGCAGCCGTACCCGCTCGAGTGATTCGATATAGCCACAAATGGTTTATCCAACGGCGAGTCGTGTGGACGCGAGGATGGGTGCAACAGGGATCGAAACGCAGCTGAGCGGCCGATTGACGCGTGATTCGTACCCGAAACCCAGTCGCGATCGGACGGACCGGTCGGTTGGGGACTCTCCCCACGGGAGTTCGTGATCGGACTCCAGAACGGCACGTTCACGGAACGACTGCCGTCCGTTGCGTGTCCAACTTCACGCTGAGATAGCTCGTCGGTTGACAGAGAGGGACGGCCACCGTCCGCGAGAGCATTCACGGAGTCGGATTTTCGACCAGATCCACGGTTCGGGTTCGAGCGCGACGGTCCAAGCGCTGATCGACTCGAGGGGAGGGATGGCCTGCGAATAGCCGAGCGGATCCGTACGAACTGGGGTACTCGGCGACGCTACCGCAGGGTCGACCGAGAGCCCGCCCGTTTCTATCATCGTACACACGCGTTCGGCGCGAGGCACGTTCGGCGGTAAACCCACAGGTAGCGGTGAAATAGCGGGTATAGCACTGAGTACTCCGATTCAGTACCATCGATCGGTCCGCGCGTTGCGGCGACGCGCTCCCGCGTAGTCGGCACAGACAGGACCGCCGTCGAGAGGTGCTACATCATACGTTCCGACCCTAATTGACGACACTCAAGGTCGACGCGGCCTGCCGGTTCGCTGCGTGGACAGCGAAGCACAGACGGTTTCGTCTCCGAGTCGCCGACTCGGAGAGGGTGAAACGGAGTACGTCCGGTTTAGATAATGGAGCTTCGATGAACGATCACGGAGTGACGAGAACGCGGCTGGCTACGGTAACCGATGAATCCCCCCACATCGACTGCGATGGGAACAAGTTCAGCGGCGGGAAGGCACCTTCTTCGCGTAGTTGCGCACCCACCCTTAAAAGGTGAATTCTATAGTGCTATATCGAATGGCGAGATTCCTCTCAAACGCCGGTCCACGGTGGCAAAAGGATGTCGAGACTCCGATGGGCTTATTGTGTTTTAGGCTAGCCTAAACAATGACGCGTCCGTCTGCGATACCGCGGAGACGAACCGTTCGACGGCGACTGCTCGGCCTCGCGCGCCGGTTCGCAAACGGAGATCCGCAGTCCCACGACGGACCAGTGGAGAAACCCATGGTCGGAACGACACTCAGAGAGATTCGCCAGCACATCGAACGACTGGCCAGTGACGACGGTACGTACTACGTCGTTTGCGCCCGCTCCGGCGAACGGCCCGTCCCGGTCGCCGGCCAGCGGTTTGCGACCCGCCCGGACGCGGCGGACGCCGCGCAGGCGACCGAACAGTATCGCGCCGCGCTCAGGCGGTACGATCCGCGACTCCCGTTTTACGACCCGATCGCCTGTCAGGCTCGAGCGGCGGATGCGAATTCCACCGCGAACGGTGATCGGCGGCGCTCGAGCCGACGGGTCGCGAACACGGGGGCGCAGTCGCAGAATGGTCGTGCGAAACCGGGCCAGGACGGATCCCCGCTGATCAGCTTCTGCCACGACGTCTCCGGTGCCGTCTTCGAGGCCCTCTCGGCCCGCGACCACGACGACGCCGAGGGCGCGATCATGGAGACGTATCTGGCCGCGGCCGAAGCGACGACCGACCGGGACACGCTCTGTCTGGTATTGCTCGAGACGATGACGTCGGAGCTCGAGCGCCACCTCGACGCGGTCGAACGAATGCGGGTACTGCAAGCGGCTGCGGCGAATCTCTCGCCGGTCGACTCGGCAGCCGATCCGGTCGCGGCGAGTCTCGAGTTCCTGGACTCGCTCTCGCTGATCCGGACGTACGGCGTTACGCGCGACTCGAGCGACGCGACCGGCGGCGACACCTGGACCGTCTCCCTGCGGGGATACGCCATCGAGTGCGGGGAGCGGCGGTTTCCGACGCTACCGATCGGGATCGACATCCTGCGTCGGACGGCAACGTCGACCGACGAACTCGGCGTGACGGACGTCACCGCGCTCGGCGACGGCGACTGGCGGTTCGTCCTGACGAACGACGAGGAGGCGACGGGTGGACTCGTCTGTGCGCGAGGTGAGCCGTGACGATCGTCGACTGGCTGCGGGCGACGGCCGACGAATCGCTCCTGCAGTGTGACTTCGACGCGTTGCGGGCGACACGAGCGGCTCGAGGCGTACCGGGAGCGACTCGAGACGAGCGTCGAACGGCGGCAATCGCAGCTTACCGAGTCGACCGATCGCTACGGCCCGGGCGGAAGCCGATACCGTTCGGTAGTCACATCGATTTATTCGAATCTCTCGGTTCGATATCCGCTGCTGTCGACCGTAGCGCGACTGTACGGCATCTGCGAGGAGTGTCAACGGGACGGTGCGCTCGCAGCTGACGCGCGCGTTTAGACGGGAAACTGCGAGGTGTTACGGCGACGCTGACGGCCGGGAGAGCCCGTCCGGGATGAGACCGGCGAGGGAGACGTTCTCGAGGACCTGTCCGACCGCAACCGGGTCGTCGGCCGCCGAGACGGTCTCGTGGATACTGCGCATGCACTCGAGCAGGCCATCGACGGCGGCTCGGCGGGTCGAGACGCGGCCGATCGATCGGCAAATCGTGCGATCCGTGAGAAAGTACCGGTAGCGAAGCTCCCAGCACCGACAGAGGCCGAGTCCCGGATGGGATCGATCGGCGAGGGTGCAATCCGCGATCAGTTCGATCGGCGGCCGGCTGTGCCGGTAAACGAACTGATCGTCACAGAGTTCCGCCAGTCCCCACCTCGGTGGCAACGCCTCGGGGGGAATGGGGTCCTTGTCAGTGACCATATTCTCGGAGTCGCCGAGAACGAGAGTGTCCGTTCCGCTTGCGCAAGCCGGCTCCTATATAGGGCACCCCTACAGTATCAGCTAGCTGGCATACGGTCTCGCTACCGGGTTCCAATGGGTCGAAGACGGCTCGAGCTACGGCCTCTCCGATGAACCAGTTCGAGCGGAGCAGTGCGCCGGAGACGGCCCCGGGGCGACGGACAGTCTCCAAAGGGGATGATCGTCCGACTTTTGTCGTCGCTTCCCCTCGGTTCGGATATGGCCGATTTCGATCCCGAGAAGTTCGAGGACAAGTACGCCAACTACTTCCCCGAGCTCCAGCAGGCGTACAAGAACGCGTTCAACCGGATGAACGACCGCTACGACTCCCAGCTCGTCCACGCGATCGACCAGCAGGTGTTGAACGAGAGCGAACCGTTCTACGAGGGCGACGGCGAGTTCCGTATCGAACTCCCCGACGATCCTCACGGGCGACTCTCCGACGTGCTCGTCGACGAGGAGCGCTTCGAGACCGTGCTCGAGGCCCACATCGAGGAGATCGAAACGGAACTGCAGCGCGTCTTCGGGTTCGCCTGATCGGGGAGAGAGCCGTCACCGACGCCGGCGGCCGAACGTGAAGGACGGAAGGTTTAGGGGGGCTGATACCCAAGGGAGTTTCATGAGCACCGAGACCCAGAACGACGGGGACGACCTCGAGGAGCGCGTGACGAACTTCCTGCGACGGAACTTCCCGCAGATTCAGATGCACGGCGGCAGCGCGGCGATTCAGGACATCGATCGCGAGAGCGGCGAAGTCAGCATCGCCCTCGGTGGCGCCTGCAGCGGCTGCGGGATCTCGCCGATGACGATTCAGGCGATCAAGAGCCGGATGGTCAAGGAAATTCCCGAGATCGAGAAGGTCAACGCCTCCACCGGTATGGACGGCGGCGAAGAAGAGATGGGCGGCATGAGTCCGTCCTTCCCCGGCGAGACCGTCGACGACGACGGTGAAGCCGACGAAGGTCCGGAAGCACCGTTCTGAGCCGTCTCCCCACGAATTCGAACTGGTATTTTGCAATTTTCGACGCGCGAGCCAGCCGACGGTCTCGGAACCGCGTCGGACTCGTTCGCACGCCGGTCGACGCCAAGGTCCGCATCGGTCGGCACGCACGACCGATGACCTCACCGAAGGTCGCGCCCGCGTTCCCACGTTCGAACCAGCGCCGTGAGCGTCCGGTTCGTCGGCACCTCGAGTCCGGTGTGGGCGGCGCGGTCGACGACGTAGCCGTTGATCGCATCGACTTCGGTGCGCCGCTCGCTCCGGATATCCTGGCGCATCGAGGACGTGTTCGCGGCCGTATCGGTCGCGACGGACTCGAGTGCGGCCAGTGCCGCGCGGTTCGACAGGTCGACATCGCGAGCGCGGGCGACCCGCGCCGTCTCGCGAGCGGCCGCCCGGGCGAGGTCGTCGGCCGGCGCCTCGAGGACGGCCCCGTTGTCGACGTCCGCCAGCGCCGTGACGGGGTTAATCCCGGCGTTGACGGCGAGCTTCTCCCATAGACGACGGGGCATGTCCTCGGCGACGGTCGTCTCGAGACCGGCCGCGGCGACGGCCTCGCCGACCCGGTCCGCGAGCGCGGAGGTCCCGCCGGTTCGAGCGCCCAGAACGACGTCGCCACGGCCCGTGCACTCGACGACGCCCGGCTCCCGCAGGATCGCGCCGTATGTCGCCGTGCCGGCGAGGACCGGGACCTCGAGTCGCGACGCGAGCGTCGCTTCGTTTCCCACGCCGTTTTGCAGCGAGAGTATCGCGTCGACGGTGCCCGTCGCGAGCGTTTCGGCGGCTGATTCGGTGTCGAAGGATTTGACAGTCACGACGACGAGATCGGCCTCGAGGCCGGCCCCGTCGGTCGTCACGGTGGGGAAGACGCGGGAGGGACCGCCGTCTATCTCCCCCTCGAGCCACAGTCCCGCCTCACGGACGGCGCGAGCGTGCTCTTCGCGCGCGACGAGAGTCACGTCGTGCTCGCGTGCGAGCAGCCCGCCGACGAGGCTGCCGAGGCTGCCGGCCCCGAAGACGACGATTTCCATGACTCGAGGTGGAACGAGCGGGGTGAAAACGGTTATCGTCCGATGATCGGCCGCGGCTCGCGGTTCCGGAAGCCGCGCTCAGTCCTCCGTCCAGTAGTACAGGTCCTCGCGGTCTGCCCCGCAGTTCGGGCATTCGTCGGGAACGTCGCGATCGAGTCGCCCCAGTTCGCCACACTCCCAGCAGCGCCACATGAGCTCGGCTTCGCCGAATTTCTGGCCCGAGCGGACGTGTTCGACGCTCAGTCCCTCGATCCCCTCTCGAAGCGTGATGTAGGCTCCGTTCTCGTCGACCCCGCGAATTCGACCGATTTCCGTCCCGTCTTCGGTGTAGACCGTCGTTCCGAACCCCAGTCGTGGTCGTTCTTTCGCCATGCTAAGTACCCACACACCCATACGCCGCGAGTGGTGATAAATCCCCATATGCTATATAGAATGGGGCGAGTCTGCTACATCTAGAGTTTCGGAGGATGAGGGAGTTTTAGATTCGTTTTATCCTGATCGCCGATATCATTCACCAGTAAGGAACAATTTTGAACGTCTAGAGGCGTGTTGGAGCGACAAATATGAGAAAAGGATCGGATTATGACGCTGCTGAATAGCGTTTCCACTCCTGTACAGCTAACTCAGCGAGAGCGCAGCCGATCAGTCAGGCGGAATCAACGCCGAGGCGATTAGTTCTACACACTCTCCGGCAGTCGAGATCGGTGCGTAGTCCACCCCTCCGTCAACACCAGCTTTCAGCGGAAAGTCGGTGAGCCGCCAGATATCGTATAAGAGCACGGCGACCGAGAAACGAGTCCCCGAGCGGTGTCACTCTGGGGAGCTATCATTGAGAGATTCGGTTCGAATCGTACTGTTAGCGATGCTCAATGGCAGCGAGTTGCCTATTTGAAGCTGTTGAATGGGTTCGATGGCCGTGTGGGTCTCAGTCATTCGGCAGGTACAGTCCGAGAGCGGGTCCAGCGAGTCCGTCATTTATTCTCGGATGTCCCGTCAGGAAACACAACATATACAACCTAGGTTTCACTAAGTAAATTCAAATTGATGTCGACACACACCGATCCCGAATCCCCGTGTGCACCGCGCTCCGTCGAGACGCCCGAAACGAGTCGGCTGCGAGCGATCTCGCACAACCGATCGAGCGGTCGCGGAGCGGCGACAGCCGATCGACGTCAGTTCCGCCCCTCGAGTCCCGAACGGTCCGGCGATTCCAACGGTGGTGAAGACGGCTGACGGCGCTGCCATGATACGAACGCTCCTCGCTCGACTCGGTTCACTGACGGCCGTCATGACGTTCGTGTCGCTGATCACGTACGGGTTCGTCATCCTCACGCCTGGCGATCCGGCCCGTACGATCCTGCGAGAGCAGCGACGGAGCCCGCCGTCGGAGCGCGAAGTCGAGGCCTTTCGGGCCGAACACGGGCTCGACGAACCGTTCGTTACCCAGTATCTCTCGTGGCTCGGCGACGCCCTCCGCGGTGATCTCGGGACGTCGTACTACCGGTCCGAACCCGTCACGTCGCTGTTGCTCGAGTACCTGCCGAACACGCTCGAACTCGCGCTGGCGGCGATCGCCGTCTCGTTGCTGCTTGCCGTCCCGACGGGCGTTTTGAGCGCCGTCTACCAGGGCACCTGGATCGACCGTACCAGCCAATGCGCCGCGCTCATCGGTGTCTCGATGCCGAACTTCTGGCTCGGGTACGTGCTGATCCTCGTGTGTTCGCTCTGGCTCGGGCTGACGCCGGTCTCCGGCGTCGGCACGCTCGGCCATCTCGTACTCCCCGCGATCACCCTCGGCACCGGCATGGCCGCGATACTCACTCGCCTCGTCCGCGCGTCGATGCTCGACGTTCTCGAGGCCGACTACGTCGCGACCGCGCGCTCGAAGGGGGTCCGCGAGCGTCTCGTCGTCTCCAAGCACGCGCTGCGAAACGCGTTGGTCCCCGTCGTGACGATGGTCGGCCTCCAGTTCGGCTTCGTGCTCAACGGGGCCGTCGTGGTCGAGGTCGTCTTCCAGCGACCCGGCCTCGGCACGCTGCTGGTCGACTCCGTCTTCGCACGCGATTACCCGATCGTTCAGGGAATCGTACTCGTGACCGCCTTCGCCTTCGTCGTGACGAATCACCTCGTCGACCTCGCGTACGTCGCGCTCGACCCGCGGATCGAACGCGGACGGGGTGAGCGGCGATGAGCGACCGCGAGAGCGGACACGCCGACTCGAGTCACCACTTGCGGACGATCCTCGAGTACAGTCGCCGACTGTTCCGCCGTCGGTTCGTTTCCGGCCGCGGACTCCGGACGAACGCGCAACTCCGCCTCGGCGGCGGGGTCGTCTGCCTGCTGGCGCTCGCCGCGCTCGTCGGACCGGTGTTCTCGCCGTACGATCCGACCACTCAGGCTCTCGGCGCTCGCCTCGAGGGGCCGTCGCTCGCCCACCCGCTGGGAACCGACGCGCTCGGTCGAGACGTCGCGACTCGACTCGTCTACGGGGCGCGGATCTCGCTCGGACTGGCGGTCGTCGCGACGCTCCTCCGGCTCACCGTCGGAACGACGATCGGGTTGCTCGCGGCGACAGGGAGCCGACTGGTCGACGCCGCCCTGATGCGGTTGGCCGACGCCCAACTCGCGTTTCCGGGACTCGTCCTGGCCCTCGTGATCGCCGGCGTGCTCGGGCCGAGCCTGACGAACGTCGTCATCGCGCTCTCGGTCGTCGGCTGGGCGACGTACGCGCGAGTCGTTCGAGGAAGCGCCCTCGCCGTCACAAACCGCCCGTACGTCGAGTTGGCCCGGCTCTACGGCACGCCGCGGCGACGGATCGTCACTCGACACCTGCTGCCAAACATCGCCGGTCCCGTCGTCGTCCTCGCGACGCTTAACCTCGGGACCGTCGTCCTCGCGGCCGCGGGGCTGTCTTTCCTCGGTCTCGGCGCACAGCCGCCGACGGCGGAGTGGGGAACGATGATCGCCGACGGCCGAAACTACCTGCGGTCGGCTCCGTGGCTTATCACCGCCCCGGGCGTCGCGATCGCGCTGACCGTCGTCGGCTTCAACGTTCTCGGCGACGGTCTGCGAGACGTCTTGGATCCGGATCACATAGACGACGGCGAACGGAGGCGAACCTGAGTGACGGGATCGCTCGAGGTCGAGAATCTCCGCGTGCGCTTCAGAACGGAGTCGGAGCCGGTCCACGCGGTCAACGGCGCGTCGTTCCGGATCGAGTCGGGCGAGATCGTCGGCCTCGTCGGCGAGAGCGGCTGTGGCAAGTCCGTCACCGCGAGATCGATCGTCCGGCTCGAGGATCCGGGCGAGATCGTCGGCGGGAGCGTCCGGTACGACGGGCGGGAACTGACGACCGCCGACGACCGGACGTTGCGACGGCTCCGTGGCCGAGAGCTCGCGATGGTGTTTCAGGACCCGTCGACGACGCTCAATCCCGTCTACACCGTCGGCGAGCAGATCGCCGAAGCCCGTCGAGTCCACCGCGATCCGGACCGCCAGCCGTTTTTCAGGGAGCTCGCACTCGGCGCGAGTTCGCGGTTGCGATCGCGGGCGCGACGCGGGGAGGTTCTGGATCTGATGGAGACGGTCGGTATCCCCCAGCCGGAGGCGCGAATCGACGCCTACCCCCACCAGTTCAGCGGCGGGATGCGCCAGCGGGCGATGCTCGCGATCGCACTCGCCAGACGGCCGTCGATGTTGATCGCAGACGAGCCGACGACCGCACTGGACACGACGACTCAGGCGGCGATCCTCGAGCGGCTCGCCGAACTCAACGACGAGCGCGACATGTGCGTGTTGCTGATCAGCCACGATCTGGCCGTCGTCTCGGCGGTGTGCGACCGGATCGTCGTCATGTACGACGGCGTAGTCGTCGAGCAGGGGCCGGCCGACCGGATCCGTTCGAACCCGGCTCATCCCTACACGAAAGCGCTGGTGGGCTGTCTCCCCCGTCGGTCGGAGCCGCAGTCACGGCTACCGACGGTGGCTGGGACGCCATCCGGTGGCTCCCCGCCGTCTACGGGCTGTGTGTTCGCCGATCGCTGTCCGTCGGCGACGCCCGACTGTCACACCGCAGCCCAGCCGATCGTCTCGGTCGGCGACGACCACACGGCCCGGTGTGGCATTCCCGCCGCCCGCGAACGTTCGCTCGAGTCGGTGATGGGCGCGACAGAGCGAGCCTCGACGGACGACGAACCGATGGCCGTCGACGGTGGAGCGGACACGACCGCTCACACGACGAACGACGCCGCGGGCACCGCGACGACCGACCGACCGATCGTCTCCCTCGAAGCCGTCGATAAGTCGTTCCGACGGTCGGATGCGCTCGTGGATCGACTCCTCGGGAACGACGACCGCGTCCCGGCCGTCGACGGCGTCTCCCTCGAGCTTCGACCCGGGGAGACCCTCGGCCTCGTCGGCGAGAGCGGCTGTGGCAAGTCGACGCTCGCGCGAGTAATCGCCGGCCTCGAGGAACCCACTGCGGGGACGGTCCGTCTCCGGGATCGTTCCGTCGGGGAAATAGAGACGCGAACGGGCGACCAACTGTCCGAAATCGGCGTCGTCTTCCAGAACCCCGGCGCGAGCCTCAATCCGAAACGGACGGTTCGCGAGTCGATCGCCGAGCCGTTGCTCGAGGCCGGCTGGGACTCGAATCGCCGCGAGGACCGCATCGACGACCTGTGCTCGCTCGTCGGGCTCTCACTCGCATCCGCCGACCGGTACCCACACCAGCTATCGGGCGGCCAGCGCCAGCGGGTCGCGCTCGCTCGGGCGCTGGCGCTCGAGCCGTCCGTACTCGTTCTGGACGAACCGACGGCCGGCCTCGACGTCTCGACGCAGGCGACGATTTGCAACCTGCTCGCCGACCTGCAGGCCGACCTCGGCCTCGCGTACCTGTTCGTCTCCCACGACCTCGACGTCGTTCGCCACGTTGCGGACCGGGTTGCGGTGATGTACCTCGGGAAACTCGTCGAGGTCGGCCCCGCGGATCGGACGCTGTCGACGCCGACGCATCCGTACACGCAAACGCTGCTCGACTCGTCACCGGCCGAGCGGTTCGACACCGATCGGACCGAGATCGCGGATCGAGACGCCCTCGCCGGCGAACCGCCGAGCCCGACCGACCCGCCGTCGGGCTGTGTCTTTCACCCGCGCTGTCCCGTCGCCACGGACGAGTGTGCCCGTCGCGAACCGGCACTCGAGTCCGTGGGCGAAACACACTCGCGGTGTCTGTACGCCGACGAATTCGCGGACGCGGGGGAGACGGGGGTCGAGGGGACTGTGGAGACCGAAGCCGACGGGTCCGAGTCCGACGGCCGCGACGAATCGACCGATCGACTGACCGACTCACGACGCTGATCGAAACATGACTCACGACTCGCGAGACGCTATGAACCGACGCACCGCGCTGAAAACGACGTTCGGAGCCGCGACGCTGGCCGTCGCCGGCTGCCTCTCGAACGAACCGACGACGGCCGATTTCCGGATCGGTGGCCCGTGGAAGCCGGCTCGAGATCCACTCGACGGCGGCACGATGCTACGCCGGATCGGGATCACCGAGGCGCTGGTCACCGTCGGCTATGACGCGACTCCGGCACCGGGGCTCGCGACCGACTGGGAGCGACTCGACGACCGACGGTGGCAGTTCGACCTGCGCGAGGACGTGACGTTTCACGACGGCGCGTCGTTCGACGCGTCGGCGGCCGTCGAGTCGCTCCGGCGGACCGCCGACGCCTCGGCGTTTGCGCCCATCCCGATCGAAACCGTCGAGGCCGTCGACGAGTCGACCGTCGCCGTCGAGACCGAGACGCCGTTCTCGCCGCTTCTGGCCCATCTCTCGCGCAATGAGGCAGTCATCATCAGTCCGGACGCAATTGACGACAGCTCGGTTACCGATCCGGTCAGCACCGGCCCGTTCGCACTCGACTCGTTCCGGTCCGGGTCGCGGGTCAGAGGCGAGCGCCACGACGAGTACCACGGCGAGACGCCGTCGTTCGAGTCCGTCCGCTACGAAGTCGTCGAGGACGACCAGACCCGCCGGATGAAACTCGAGAACGACGAACTGGAGATGGCGACCGTTCTCCCTCACGAGACGGTCGGCGACCTCGAGTCTCAGGACGATATCGAGGTGTACACGCCAGAAATTCCCCGGATCAGGTTCCTCACGTTCGATACGACCGCCGAGCCGTTCGACGACCAGCGCGTTCGGCGGGCCGTCCACCACGCCGTCGACCGCGAGGCGATCACCGAGTCGATCCTCGACGGCATCGACGACCCCGCAGTCGGCCCGTTCTCGTCCGACGTGACCGAGTGGGCGAACCCGGACCTCGAGGTCACCGGGGCCGACCCCGACCGCGCTCGATCGCTGCTCTCGGATGCCGGGTGGACGGCCGACGCCGACGTTCGGACGCGCGACGGCGAGGAACTGTCCGTCGAGTTCCTCACGTTCGACGCCAGAAGCCTTCCGCTGATCGCTCAGGCGATCCAGAACCAACTCGCCGCGGTCGGGGTCGACGTCGAGGTGACGACGATGGGGTACAGCGCGATGAGCGACCGCGTCAGCCAGCACTCGTTCGACGGCTATTTCACCTCCTGGGGGACGCTCTGGTATCCAGATCCGGACCGGCTCACCGAGATGTTTCACTCGACGGACGCGACGCTTCATCACGGCTACGAGAACGACCGGGTCGACGAATTGCTCGAGGAAGCCCGCGAACTCGCCGACCGCGAGGAGCGATTGGAACGCTACTACGAAGTTCAGGAGATCGTCGTCGAGGAAGCGCCGATCGCCGTTATCACCGACTACGCGAACGTGTACGCGACGGCAACTGGCGTGAGCGGCTTCGAGCCCCACCCGACCGAACTGCGGTTCGGTCTCGAATCGATCGAAGTCGACTCGTAGGAGGACTCACACAGCAGTCGGTCGTCGGTTGGCCCGATCCAGAAACGAACAGAGCGCGTCGACGGCCGTTTCGAATACCCGTTCGCCCTGTTCGGCGGATGCCGCCGTCGCATCACCGACCGCACCGTTCTCGCTGAACGCTTCCGTGAACCGGTGGACGACCCCGCCGTCGACAGTGTCTTCCCACGCCGCGGCGTCGCCGTCGACCGGCTCGCCGACATCGTCGGGACGGAGGAAAAGGAGCACGGACATCTCGAGTTCGCCCGCGTGACCGACGTTGTCGTCGACGGCGCGCATCCACTCCCAGAGGAACGCGTCGAGGCCGACCGTCGAGTCATCGGCAATATCGCGGGCCAAGTTGCCAAGCGTCCCGCCGTTCCCGCCGTGGCCGTTGACGAACACGACCGTCTCGACGCTCGAATCCGACAACGAGTCGAGAACGTCCCGGATGTACCGTCGAAGCGTCTCCGCGGAGACCGATAGCGTTCCCGGGAAGTGACCGTGATACGGCGCGATGCCAACCGGAAGCGTCGGTAGGACGATCGAATCGTGCTCGCTGCACTGGTCGGCTTCCGCAGCCATCGCCCGCGCGATGATCGTGTCTGTACCGACGGGTGCGTGTGGCCCGTGTTGCTCCGTGCTTCCGACGGGAAGCAGTGCTACCGTCGGTTTCGCGTCTTCGACATCGGTCCAGGAACTCGTCTCGAGATGCATCGTCGTTCGGTACTCGCGACGCTACATAATGGATAGCGATCCGGACGCTCGGAGAAATATCGAGTCGGCCCCAGGCTAATACCGTAGTGGCGTAATCAAACACGGCGTTCAGTCCGCACGCATACTGGCGGGTGATACATATATGGCTGCGATGGAACAAAGGAGCGCATCAAAATTATCCTCCGAGGTTGTGACTACGATCGATCCTCCCGACGATTCAATCTTCGGTCCAGTACATCAGATCCTCGCGTTCGGTGCCGCAGTTCGGACACTCGTCGGGGAGCCCGCCCTCGATATCGCCCATTTCGCCACACTCCATGCAGCGCCACATGAGTTCCGCCTCGCCGAACGACTGCCCCGACCGGGCGTGCTCGACGCTCATCGCCTCGGCACCCTCGCGAGTGGTGACGAAGAAGCCGCTTCGTTCGAAGCCCCGAATGCGGCCGATTTCGTTGCCGTCCTCGTCGTATACCGTCTGCCCGAAGTTGAGTTCCCGTACCTCTTCGAGGGCCTCCTCGTCGCCTTCCGTCGTCGGTGTCTCGCCAGTTTCGACCATAAACGATGCTTCCCGGCGACGGAGATAAAGTCACAGCGCGCATTGTGCGAGCGGCCGCTCGAGGGAGCGGAACGGACGATATCGGGAAGCCAGATCGCAGCGATCCATGCGAGACGTATCCACGGTAATAGAAAACAATATACACCGTCCGGATAGAGACACGTGATATGATAGTTCGTCTCACATCTGGTTTCCCTAACGGTGCCGTCGCCGTCGGGTCACGCGACCTCGAGTCGCGCGACTCGAGGAAAACGCCGGGTACTATCGCAGCAATCGACGACGGAAGCCCTGGCCGGCCGGTCGCTCCGAATCCGGCGCGGTCGGCGGACGCACCCCTCAGGTGCAATGCGATCCCTCATACGGTCGCGAGCCCTGAAACGGATACCGTGATCCGATCATGAGCGGGACCGGCGTCGCGACGATCGGTGACTGTCGGATCGCCTACCGGCGCGCGGGGACGAGCGGCCCGCCCGTCGTCCTCTGCCACGGCGCGGGAATCGACGACGCGACCGTCTCGTGGCGACACGCGATCGACGCGCTGGCCGACGACTACCGCGTCTACGCGATCGACTGGCCGGAGTACGGGAACAGCTCCGGGGACGTCGAGCACACCGTCGAAACGTACGTCGATATCCTCGCGGGCTTCCTCGAGACGCTCCCCTTCGAGCGCGTCTCGCTCGCCGGGATCTCGATGGGCGGCGGCGTCGCGCTCGGCTACGCGCTCGACAACCCCGACCGAGTCGACCGCCTCGCGCTCGTCGACAGCTACGGGCTCGGTGGCCGACTCCCCAGCGCCCTCCAGTGGAAGTTCCTCTCGCAGATCCCCGGGATGACCGAGTTCGGGAAAATCGCCGCCAGTACGAGTACGCGGAGCGTTCGCAGAGTCCTCGGCTCGCTCGTCGCGGATGCCGACGCACTGCCCGAGCCCTTCGTCGACGACGTCAGGGAGAAACTGATGGAGCCGGGCTCGATTCGGGCGTTCACGGAGTTCCAGAACAACGAACTCTCCTTCAGCGGCCGCGTCGCGACGAACTTCGTCGACGACCTCGAGTCGCTGTCGGTCCCGACGCTGCTCGTCCACGGCGAGGATGACCCGCTGGTGCCCCTCGAGTGGTCGGAGCGAGCGGCGGAACTGATTCCGAACGCGGAACTCGACGTGATCGAGGACTGCGGTCACTGGACGCCTCGAGAGCGACCCGATCGGTTCAACGAGCGCCTTCGAAACTGGCTGCCCGACCCACAGCGGGTGCCGACCCCACAATATACCAAGGCGGGGATGCCCGGCGTCACTCGAGTCAGCGGCGATTAGGGCCGTCTCGTTCGTTCTCCACTTTTCATTCACCATCTGGCCGGGAGTACGGCTCGAGCGACGCGAGAGTCGTACGACCCGGGGGAGGGCAGGCCGTTGCCCGAACACCGACCGCGAGCGAAGCCGTGCGCGGCGCTACGCGCCGCGAGAAGTCGAACGGCCGGAGGCTGTGAGACCGGGTGAGCGAGCGGGCCGACGACTGACGTGAACGAACGACCAACGGGAGTGAGAGAACGGAAGGAGGAGTGCTTTTGATCGAAATTTTGCCGAGGGCCGCCGAAGGCGGCCCGCAGAGGAAAATTTCGTTACATGAAATCCTCGATCCCGCTCTGCTTGTTCTTGTCGTTCTCGAAGACGCTCTCGAGGGATTTCTCGAGCACCTCGAGTCGCTGTTTCGTGTAGGGGCGACAGTCGTACTCGTCGGCGACCTGGATGGCCGTCTGCATGTACTTGTTCACCGACCCCTTGTGGACGGTGAGGTTGACGCGGCCACCGCACTCCCGGCAGTCGCCGGTCAGGGGCATCCGGCGGAACTTCTCGCCGCAGTCGAGGCAGCGGGTTTCCTGCCGGGAGAACGCTCGGAGGTTCCCGATGAGGTCCGGCAGGAAGTGATACTCGATGACCCGCTCGGCGACGTCGGTCTCGTCGACGGCCGCGAGCTTGCGCGAGAGCTCGAGCTGGGCGTCCATCTTGTCCATCATCGAGCCCAGCGTCTTGTACGCCGAGAGGTCCGGCCCCATCGCGATGTTGGTGGTGTCGTGGGTGTGGTCGAAGCCGGTGTACTCGGTATCCGTGCCGAGCGTGTCCTCGGCGATCTCGACGTCGACGTCCTCCGGGTCGGCCTGCTCGCGGGTGGCGAGGTAGAAGTCTCGAGGGTACTGCCTGACGACGTCCATGTTGTGGGCCTCGTCGTCGATCTCGGAGGGATCGATGCGGGAGGACATGACGAGGGGTGCGTCCATCTTCCCGCCGCGCTGATCGGGCAAGAACGATTTGCTAAAGTTGAGAAGTCCGTCGAGAAGGAGCATAACGCAATCTTCGTCACCGTCACAATTGCGACGCTTAGCCGCATGAAAGTACGGATGGGCGTATCCGACGGCGGCGCTCGTGAACCCTATCACCCTCCCGACAGTTGCCGCGGAGGTGTGGGGTGCCATGCCGAAGACGAGTTCCCCCACGAGATCCTGGCGGTCCTCGAACTCGTAGTAGGGCTCGAGGCCGTAGTACTGCTCGAGCAGGTCGTCGATGAAGTCCGCGGTCTGGAGCATGTGCTCGGCCGCGCCGTTCGAGAGGACGATGTCCTGCACGCGGAGTTCGACCAGCTGGTCCTCGTGGGTGAGCGGTTCACCGTGGATGTCCGCCTCGTAGTCCAGCGCCTGCAGCTGGCCGACGTCGACGTCGAGTTCGCTCGCGCGGACGGACGTCACCGGCAGGTCGGTCATGTCGTAGCGGACGGTGCCGTCCTTGAACGTGGAGACGTCGTGTTTCGCGCGCAGGATCCCCTTCTCGATCGGTTCGGGGACCTTGGTCTGCGAGGAGAGCCCCTTGACGCCTTTGAGGATCTCGAAGGCGTTCTCGCGCTCGCCGACCGACTCGAGGGCGTCGCGATACTCCTCGTGAATGTCGATCTCGCGGGTGTCCACGCAGGTCGCCTGGCGCTCGCAGCGGGGACACTCGACGCGGCCGGCCTCGTCGGGGTCGACCTGGATATCGCAGTCGTAACAGCGGTAGTCCGGCGTCGTGCGGGCGTTGCAGTCGGGACAGCGGTTCTTGAACGTCTCCGTCCCGCAGGACTCACAGCGCTGGCGACCGATCTGGACGTCGACGACGCCGGGCGTGTCCGACATCGTCTCGGCGTGTTTGGCGGCGTCGGCGACGTTGCGCTGCGTGCCGCCCGCCTCGCCGATCGGGAACAGGGTGTGGACCGCCGGGCTCAGATCGCGACTCTCGGATTTCTCCGGCCGACCCATCCGGTTGCCGATCCGGGTCGGGGCCCGCTCGCGGACCCGAAAGGGAGCGACTTCGTTGACCGCCTCGATGGCGTTGTCGCCCTCGGTCTCGTGGCCCCACGTTCGCGCCCGCTCCGAGAGGTCGTCGTCGGACCACGTTCGCTCGAGTTCGACGGTCGACAGCCGTTCTCGTTCCTCGGCCTCGAGCGCGGAGCCGTCGGCGACCGCCCGTCGCGGCTCGCAGCCCAGCGTGCGGACGAACGGTCGCCAGCCGTCGATCTCGAGGCGGTCCTCGTCCGGCCGCTGGCGGTGCTCGATGACGACCGTCTCGAGGGCCTCCCGGACGGGCTCCGCGTACTCGAGCACGAGCGTCGCGTCACCGTCGACATCGCCCTCGATCCGTCCGTCCGCGACGGCGTCGGCGAGCGTACGGAAGGCGTCGACCGAGATGTCGTGCCAGAGGACGGTGTACTCGGGATGGAGCGGCGCGTCGTACTCGACGGCCCACTCCAGCGCGTCCTCGGCGTCGGGGAACTCGAGGTCGATTCGAGGGTCGTCCTCGAGCGCCTGTACGTCCGCGCCGGCGGCTTCGAGATCCTGGACCCACCACTCGTAGGTGTAGGAGGCGGGGGCGAGCGGGTGGTTGTTCTCGACGAACTCGCCGTAGTTGACCAGGTACTCGCCGAGGTCGAGGATCGCCTCGACGCCGTTTCTGATCTCGAGGGCGTCCTCGGGGTCGTCGATCCGGCGGACGTCGCCGTTGGCGAGTTTGACCGTCGGTCCCTCCAGCGAGTCGACGGGGACGACGCCGGCGGCCTTGCCGGGCCGTTCGGTCTTGATCTGGGTCCCAGTCGCGAGGAAGTCGTCGACGAGGTGCATCGCGGCGGGGTGGACGCCGGCGGTCGCGAAGCCGTGGTTGCGCGCCCGGCCGTATCGGAGGCGAAAACCGCCCTTCGCACACGGGTGGGAGAAGACGGGGCGGCCGGCGATCAGGTCCCGGAGGAACTTCTCGGAGGTTTCCACGCGCGGGGGCCCCTCGGAGTCGGCGTCGGGAGCGCCGCCGTCGTCCGGTTCGTTCGCGTCGGTTTCGGCCGACGCATCGCCGTCCTCGTCGCCCTCGCCGGATTCGACGGCTTCGTCGCCCGCGGCGTCCGCCTCCGCGCCATCGTCGTCGTAGTAGTTGCCGTCGATGAGGTCCTGCAGCCACGGCCAGTCGACCTCGTCGAGGTTGCGGGTGTAGCGCTGGATCTTCGGCGCTTTCAGCGCGATCCCCTCGGCCATGACGAGACACATCCCGCCGCGGGCGCTGTTGGTGTCGACTCGCTCGAGGTCGCGAAAACCCGAAACCTCCTCGTCGCCGGTGGCCTCCCCGTCGAGCATGATCGGGAGGTTCTTCGCGATGAATTTGGCCTCCGAGTCCTTCGGGGAGTACTGCAGTCCCGTCTCCTTGTCGTAGAGGCCGAGCTCCTCGGCGTAGCGTTCGACCTCCTCCTGGCGGGCGTCGTACTGTTCGATGCCCACGAGTGCGCGCGTGTAGTCGGCGACGAGCACCGAGAGGGCCTGCGCCGTCCCGCCCGCGGAGCGAATCGGACCGGCGTAGTAAACGTTGACGAACTCCGTCCCGTCGTCGTTCGTGAGAATCTCGACCCTGTCGATCCCCTCGATGGGCGCGGCGACGACACCTTCCGTCAGGAGCGCGACCGCGGTGCGGACCGCTCCCTCGATCTTGCCGGCGTTCGTCTCGTAGTCGCCCACGCGTCCCTCGGCGAAGTCCTCGGCGAGTTCGAGGGCGGCCTCCTCCCTGCTCATCTGCCCCTCGAGTTCGCGGACCCGCTCGGCGACGCCGTCGATGCCGAGAATGTTCTCGACGCGGTCTGCCATGTCCTTGGCGACCGGAATCTCGACCTCGGGTTTCGGATCGCCGCCCCGTTCCTTGGCCCGCTCGGCGACGTCGAGAGCGTCCTCGAGCTGGTCCTCGAGCCCCTGAAAGTACCGTTCGTCTTCCGTGCGCATCTTACAGCCAGAGGTCGAGTTCGGTGGTGTCGTCGTACTCGCGCTCGAGGGGCTCCTCGAAGACGCGCAGGTGAACCTCGCCGGCCCAGACGGTCGCCTCGTTCAGGTGGCCGGCGTAGGCGGTTCCCTCGTCGTCCGAGAGGACCGCGTGGGTGTGGGCGAACCGTTCGCCATCCAACCGAGAGACGTTCCCGACGCAGCTGGCGACCTCGAGCGGCTCGTCGAACTCGATCGGGTAGTACTCGCACTCGTCCTGATCGTAGAACCAGAGTTCCGCGTCCTGGACCGCGCCGAGCGCGCTAAACCAGGCGGCGTCGGCGTCGACCGCATCCGCGAGCGACTCGATCTCGGCCCGCCAGTCGGCACCCGTCTCGAGGCGGGCGACGAACTCGTCCGTGGTCTCGACGGCGCGATAGTTCATACGCAACTACTGTGACGGCCGAGAGAAAAAACGCACCGGTCCCGCCCGGCTACACCTGCGGTCGTTCACCGGGCGGAATGATGTAAGTTAATTGGGAGATGTGGAAGCGGACAGGAGGAGCAATAATATAAATTAGTTGTCTGGGAAGGATCGGCAGTAATGGACACTGAGGAGCAATAATGTACAGGTGACGTGGTCTATAGAACTGGTATTGTGCGTGTTCTTCGCGGTAACAACCGATTTGGACGCATTAGACTGATGATACTAAAATGGGTGGGTTGGTACCATTCAGCAAGATGGTGCGAGACCAGACTGGCCTCACGCGACGGCGGCTCCTCGCTTCGGGTGCCGCCGTCTCCGCGGCAACGATCGCAGGGTGCATCGGTGGTGGTGGTAGCGGTGATGGGGAACGCTTCCACTTCACCCAAGAGCAATCGCGCGAAGAGCAGTACGATCCCGTCGTCTCGAACGACGCCTACAGCTTTCAGGTGATTCAGCTCGTCTTCGACGGGCTCTACGAGTACGACGAGGGACTCGAGTTGCAGCCGAAACTCGCGACGGGCGAACCGACCGTCGAACGCGACGGGACGCGGTACATCTTCGAGATCGAGGAGGCGGCCGAGTTCCACAACGGCGACGACGTGACGGCGTCGGACGTCGCCCACTCCTTTACCGCGCCGGTCGAGGAGGAGACGGAGAACGCCTCGGAGTACGACATGATCGAGAGCACCGAGGTCATCGACGACTACCAGCTGCAGGTCGACCTCGGGGACGATCCGTACGGACCGTTCGAACTCGCGACGATGGGCGTGACGGTGGTGCCCGAGAGCGTCCGGACCGACGACCGCGATGCGTTCAACAGCGATCCGGTCGGCTCCGGACCGTTCACCTTCGCGGAACTACAGGAGAACGAGTACGTCGAGATCGAACGGTGGGACGACTACTGGGACGACCTCGAGCCGAACCTCGAGCAGATCCGCTTCGAGGCGCACGAGGACCCGGCGGGTCGCGTCTCCGACATTCGGGCGTCGAACACGGACGTCATCGCGGGCATCCCCAACGACGACTGGGACGTCCTCGAGAACGAGGACGGCGTGAATCTGCACTCGGCGGAGAGTCCGACGTTCATGTACATGGCCTTTAACTGTAACGAGGGGCCGACGACCACCCCCGAAGTGCGACGGGGCATCGCCCACTCGTTTTCGATGCAGGACTTCATCGAGTCCAACGGCGCGAACGTGACGTCGCCGATGTACAGTCCGATTCCGCCGGTCGTCAACGAAGTCTGGGAGTTCCCCGAAGACGAGTATCAGGAGCTGTTACCGTCGTACGATCCCGATCAGGCCCAGTCGCTGCTCGACGAGCACGCGCCCGACGACTTCGCGCCGACGATCATCACGCCGGAGGGGATCCGAGCCCAACTCGCCGAACGGATCGCCACTCGGCTGGACGAGATCGGCTACGGGGCCGACGTGCAGGTGCTCGACTTCGCGACGCTCGTCGACACGTACACCAGCGGGAACGCCGACGACTACCAGATGTACCTGCTGGGCTGGACCGGCGGTCCGGACCCCGATTACTACCTCTACCCGCTCTTCCACGAGAGTCAGGCGGGGACGAATCAGGGCCACTATTACGGGGGAAGCGACGGCTTCCACGACGCGATCGCCGAGGGGCGAAACTCGGCCGGTCAGGAGGAGCGCTACGACCTCTACGAGCCCGTCATCCGGGAGATCGTCGAGCAGCTCCCCGCGCTGCCCGCGTTCACGCAGGACAACACGATGGCCTCTCGCGACTACGTTCAGGACCTCCAGGCCCACCCGGAGGTGACGAGAAACCCGACCCTCGTCGCGGACTACACGAACGTGTCGATGGAGTGAGCCGGCGGACGGCGATAGCTGGATCGGCGGGAAACGAATTCCCGCCGGTTCAGGGACAGCGGCATCGAATCGGGATGGATCGACGAGCGAACGGACTGACTCGCGGACCAATGAAGCTACTCAAGTACACCATACACAGGCTCTTGCAGGCGATCCCCGTCCTGATCGGGATCTCCGTCATCACGTTCCTGCTCGCGAACCTCGGTCCGGGCGATCCGGTCAGCCTCATGCTGCAGGGGCAGGAACACAGCGAGGAACTGGTCAGAACGATCGAACGGCGATACGGGCTCGACAGACCGCTACACGAACGGTACGTGACGTACATGGCCGGCCTTCTGCAGGGCGATCTCGGCCAGAGCATCCACTACCAGCGACCGGTCGCCGCGCTGATGATGGAGCGGCTCGGTCCGACGCTCCTGTTGGTCCTCTCGGCGTACGCGTTCGCGCTGGTGACGGCGATTCCGCTCGGCATCGTGGCCGCCGACCGACGCAACGAATCCGCCGATCACGCCTCGCGGATCGCCGCGCTCGTCGGCGTCAGCACCCCGTCGTTCTGGATCGGGATCGTCCTGATCCTGATCTTCGCGGTCCAGCTGGGGTGGCTCCCCTCGAGCGGGCTCTACTACCCCTGGCGACCGCCCAGCGCCTATCCGGGCATCGACGGTCACCTCGAGCTGTACTACGAGTCGGCGAGACACCTGCTGTTGCCGATGGTCGCGTTGGGAACGTTGCAGATGGCGACGATCATGCGCGTCGAGCGCACGCAGATGATCGAGTCGCTGCAGGGCGAGTACGTCAAACTGGCTCGCGCGTACGGCGTGCCCGAGCGGACGATCCTGCGAAAGCACGCTTTCCAGGTGGCCCAGCTGCCGATCATCACGATCGTCGGACTCAACCTTTCGACGGCACTCGGCGGCGCGGTCCTCATCGAGACGGTGTTCAATATCAACGGCATGGGACGACTGTTCATCAACGCGATTTCGACCAACGACTACCAGCTCGTGATGGGAATTACGATGATGCTCGGTTTCCTGTTCGTGATCGGCGTCATCATCACCGACATCTCGTACGCGTACGTCGACCCGCGAGTCACCTACGGAGAGAGGGAGTAATTCATGGCAGTCAGTGAATCACAGTACGAGAGCGGACGGGAACCGGCGTCCGAGGACGAGGAGTCGGTCGAGGCCCGCGTCGGCTGGCGCTACACCGTGGCGCGGATCAAACGAGACACGACGGCCCGCTGGGGACTGTACATCGTAACGGTCGTGCTGTTCGTCGCGGTGTACGCCGCGGTGGACAGCAACCTCTCGCGACTCACTTTCGGAGTCGCGTCGGATTACACGTTCGCACAGTTGCTTCCCATCTTCGACCACCCCACGCACATCCCGCCGCCGGGCGAGGGGACACAGCACATGCCGCCCTACTTCCCGCTGGCCGAGCAGTCGTGGAACCCGCTTCCGGCGGGCGGTACCATCGAGCACCCGCTCGGGACCGACCACACCGGCCGGGATTACTTCACCAGGATCGTCTACGGGACGCAAGTGTCGGTGTTCGTCGGGCTCGTCTCGACGTTCATCGGGCTGACCGGTGGGACGCTCATCGGTGCCGTCGCCGGCTACTACGGCGGCCGGATCGACGACGGGCTGATGCGGCTGGTGGAGACGGTCTACTCGATTCCGCCGCTGATCCTCATCATCGTCTTCACCGTCTTCGTCGGCGGTGCGAACATCTGGTACGCCGTCCTCGGCGTCGGAATCGCGTTCATTCCCGTCTTCGCCCGAATCATCCGGAGCCGGGTGCTGAGCATCCGCGAAATGGATTACATCGAAGCCGCGCGGGCGGCCGGCGTCAAGGATCGCAACATCATCATGCGACACGTCGTACCGAACAGCTTCGCGCCGGTGTTAGTGTACGCGACGCTCCAGATCGGCGTGACGATCCTCATCGTCGCCGGCCTCTCCTTTCTGGGGTACGGCGCACAGCCGCCGACCCCCGACTGGGGCCAGATGCTCAACATCGCACACGGCTACATGCACTCGAACGTCTGGCTCTCGATCTGGCCGGGAATCGCGATCATGATCACCATCATGGGCTTCAACCTGTTCGGCGACGGCTTGCAAGACGCCCTCGACCCCAGAATCGACGACTAACAATGAACTCGGAACCACTCCTTCGCGTCGAGAACCTCGAGACGCAGTTCTTCACGGAAACTGGTACAGTACGCGCCGTCGACGGCATCTCCTTCGAGGTCCGCGAGGGCGAAATCGTCGGCCTCGTCGGCGAGAGCGGCGCCGGCAAATCGGTCGCCTCGATGAGCCTGCTCCGGCTCGTCGAGAGCCCCGGCGAGATCGTCGCCGGCGAAATTACCTATAGGGGCGAAACGATCGTCGGCTTCGAAGAGGGGCCCGACGGCGAGCGTCGAGAGCGCGACGACGTGCTCTCGAACGAGGAGATCCGGACCCGGATCCGGGGCAACGAGATCGCGGTGATCTTCCAGGATCCGATGGAGTCGCTCAACCCCGTCTTCACCGTCGGCGGCCAACTGCGGGAGTTCATCGAACTCAACCGCGGGCTCTCCGAAGGCGAGGCGAAAGCCGAGGCGATCGACATGCTCCGGGAGGTCGGCATCCCCGATCCCGAGCAGCGCTACGGGGAGTATCCCCACCAGTTCTCCGGCGGGATGCGCCAGCGCGTGCTGATCGCGATGGCGCTGGCCTGCGAACCCAGCCTCATCATCGCCGACGAACCGACGACCGCCCTGGACGTCACCGTCGAGGGACAGATCATCGACCTCGTCGACGAGCTCCAGGCGAAGTACGGGACGAGCTTCCTCTGGGTCACCCACGACCTCGGCGTCGTCGCCGAGATCTGCGACCGGGTGAACGTCATGTACCTCGGCGAGATCGTCGAGCAAGCGCCGGTGGACGAGCTGTTCTACGACACGAAACACCCGTATACGAACGCGCTGCTGAACTCGATCCCCCGGCCCGATCGAACCGTCACGGAACTCGAGGCGATCGAGGGGGTGATGCCCGAAGCGATCGACCCGCCCTCCGGCTGTCGGTTCCACCCCCGCTGTCCCGACGCGCGGGCGGTCTGCAAGCGGGTTCATCCCGACGCGAGGAGAGTCGCCGACGCCGACGGCGAACCGCATCGGGCGGCCTGCGTGAAACACGACGTCTTCGACGTCGGCTACGACGAGAGCCCGCCGCTCGAGGGGGCGGCGGCCGAAGATGTCGACGAGCCGGAATCGATCGCACCGAACCCGGTCAGCGACGAGAGCGGAGGTGATGGTCGTGAGTAGCGGTATTCGGATGGACGAGGAGAGCGGCTACGACGGCGACGAAACGCTGCTCGAACTCGAGGGCGTCTCGAAGTACTTCGCACAGGAGTCGGGGCTGTTCGCGGGCGTGCAGTTCGATCCGAGTCAGTTTCCGCCGATCAGCGTCGACCGGGAGACCGTCGAGGCGGTCGACGACGTCTCCCTCGAGATCCAGCCCGGCGAGACGCTCGGACTCGTCGGCGAGTCCGGCTGCGGCAAGAGCACGCTCGGGCGGACGATCCTGCGCCTGCTCGAGCCCACGGATGGAAACATCTACTTCAAAGGGGAAAACCTGGCCGACCTCGGCGGCGAGGAACTCCGGCGGACGCGTTCGGACATGCAGATGATCTTCCAGGATCCCCAGTCCTCGCTCGATCCCCGGATGAAGGTCGGCCAGATCATCGAGGAACCGATGCGGGCCCACGGGATGCTCGACGACGAGGGCCGCGAGGCGCGGGCGAAGGAACTCCTCGAGAAGGTGGGGCTCGATCCGCGCCACTACAACCGCTTCCCCCACGCGTTCTCGGGCGGGCAGCGCCAGCGCATCAACCTCGCGCGAGCGCTGTCGGTCGACCCCGATTTCGTCGTCTGCGACGAACCCGTCTCGGCGCTGGACGTTTCGATCCAGGCGCAGGTGCTGAACACGATGGAAAAGCTTCAGGAGGAGTTCGGCCTCACCTACCTCTTCATCGCCCACGACCTCTCGGTAATTCGCCACATCAGCGACCGCGTGGCGGTGATGTACCTCGGTCACGTCGTCGAGTTGGCGGAGAAAGAGGAACTGTTCGAGAATCCCCAACATCCCTACACCCGCGCGTTGCTCGAGTCGATCCCCGTCCCCGACCCGCGGGAAAACGGCGCGCGCGGCGTGCTCGAGGGCGAGGTGCCGAGCCCGGCCAATCCGCCTTCCGGCTGCCGATTTCGAACGCGGTGTCCGCGGCTAATCGCCCCCGACGCATACGACTGGACCGACGAAAAGTGGGCGCAGACGCGGGCGTTCATGCGGGCGGTCAAACGGCGGACGTTCGAACCGATGCCGGCCGACCGGATCGAGGCCGAGTTCTTCGGCGGGACTCCCCCGCGTGGCGAAGCGGGAGCGATCGTCAGTGACGCAATCGAACTCGTCGCCACCGATGGTAAACGGAGTGCGGGAGGCGAAGCGGGTGACGATGGTGACGACCAATCCGATCGATGGGCGGCGGCGACGGACCTGTTGCTCGAGTCCGTCGCCGAACGGAGCATCTGTGCGCGCGAGCGGCCGGCGTACGAGTTCGAGGCCGAGTACGGCGACGGGGAGCACCTGGCGGCCTGTCACCTGCATCGGTGACGGCCGAGACGCGCTCGAGTCGTCCCTCCGAACGGGTCTATCGGCCGTTCGGGGACGAGTGTCGAGACGCGACGCATCTGTGAGAGTCGTTCACTAATAGATCGAGCGGCGATCATCCAACACGGTCGATCATCGCAATAATCCTTAAAGGGTTGTCGGGACTATTAACTCGTGTATGAGTAAGATACTCGCCATTCTGGCAACGCACACGAAAGCCGGCGCGAAGGTACAGCGAACGATCGAACACTCGCCCTCGTTCTCGGGCGTCCAGACGAGCGAGAACGGCCGTCCCGAGACGCAGGTCTCTCCGGGCGGGTTCCTGACGGGGTAGTCCCGGTAACCCGATAGTGACCACTCAGTACGGCTACCGGTGCGCGGATCCGGCACCGAAACGATCGGGAGTTTTCTCCGAGACCGACGCTGCGAGCGATTATCCGACTCAGTCGAACGCCGACGAGGACTGCTTGAAGTACAACTCCTGGTCGGTCACCCGCTGGTAGAGTTCGTAGAGCGTCTCGACCGCCGCATCGTCGGGGTCGAACCGAAGGTGGGGGGCGGCGTAATAGCCGCGGCAACTGACGAGGAAGAAGTACAGCGTCCGATGGTGGTCCGGCGTCGCGTCGACGACGCCGATCGATCGACCGCCGAGATCGTCCGAAAAGTCGTTGAGCATCGCCGCGATATCGTCTTGCAACTGCTCGTCCGGCCGATACTGCGGCAGTCCGAACGTCCGTTGCATGTACGTCGTCGCCGCCTCGAGAACCGAGTTCGAGTCCCAGCCGGTCGGATCGACGCCCTGGAAGGTTTCGTACAGCGCGAGCGTTCGCGAGAGTTCCTCCCGGGTAATCGCGATCGGCATGACCGGCTCGCCGCGCGAGAGCGAGTAGTCGGGGAACGTATGCGAACTCGGAGCCGGAAGCTGCGCGAACACCTGCTCGAGTGACATATGCTATCGTATATCACGGGCGGTGAAACAGTTATCGGTGCGCAACTGTTCGCCAATGAGATCTGTATCGAATCGCGGAGATGACCGGCAGGCGCTGGGTCGAACGCCCGCTGTCCCGCCGTGAATCGGACGGTTTGCTGTACCGATGGACCGACGCGACCGCAACCGGCCTGCGGTCGCGCCGAGACTGACGGACAGCAGACCCTATCAGACGATTCGAGACGTCCCTAGATCTCCCTGTCGGCGGCCCACTCGAGCAGCGGTCGGAGTCGGCGACAGAGTTCGTCGCCGTCGTCGGTGAGCGCGTACTCGACGCGCGGTGGGATCTCGGCGTACTGCTCCCGAGAGAGGTAGCCGGCCTCGACGAGTTCGTCGAGTCGACTCGAGAGCGTCGAACTGCTCACGTCCGCGAAGGCGTCCTCGATCTCGCCGTAGCGGGCCGGTCCGAGCGCGCCGACGACGCAGATCAGTTGCATCGCGTACCGTCGGCTGAGTAGTTCCATCAGTCCATCGAGTCGGCAGTAACAGTCGATGTCACAGGGCGAATCGAACGGCTCGGATCGGTCGTCGGTAGTCTCTGCCATAGCTTTGGTTCACCGCAGTTACTCCGATACTTCGGACTCAACAGCATAAGTACTTCGTGGGTCGAAGTAACGGTGTATGACGGACGAAGCCTGCGCGTGCTGCGGAACAGTTGACAGCCAATCGGTAGAGACGGAGCGCGAGAACGAGCCGTCAGTCGATCGGTGGCTCGGCGAGACGGCCGTGATGGAGACACCCCTCCCCGACGACGTCCGGGCGGCGATGGAGCAGTTCTTCGGCGACGCGTCGATTGCGACGCTCGAGGACTGGGTTAGCGTGCTCCGAGAGCGAACCGGCGGCGGCTCGATCGGCGTCGACGACCTCTGTCACGCCGACGGGGAGACGGCTCACTGGGGCGAACTCGACGACGAGCGCTCTCACTTCCAGTGTTTCTACGACGCGGTCGCGCTCGCCGAGTTAGTGTCGGAACCGGTTGAGCTCCACACCGAGAGCCCGAACGGGACGATCATCGAGGCTCGAGCGACGGGTGACGGCGACGTGATCGCGACGCCGTCGACGGCGGTCGTCTCGTTCGGCATCGTGACTGACGAGTCGGTATCCGACGGAGACCCGACGCTCGAGGATGTGTACGCTGCGATCTGTCCGTCGGTCAGAGCCTTTCCGACGCGGAACGCGTACGAACAGTGGGCGGCGCGGACGGCAGCAGCGACCGTTGGCGTGCCGTTGTCGGCCGCGACAGGGGTTGCGACCGGACTCGCGACGGAATGATTCCATTTCCCACCCCCAGTTATCGCCAGGCCGGCAGCGTCGGTGCGTCGTCCGCCTGCATCGAAAGCCAGGCGCCGTCCGCGGAAATATCCGCGATAACGTACTCGTCGCTCGCGGCCGTCGAATCGATCGAACCGACGATGGTATCGTCGGACGTCATGGCGTGGGGGTTCGTCGCCATGTTAGTGAGTGACAACCACCGATATATAAACTCATCGAATCCGACTGTCCGCTCACGATACTAATCTGAAACTGAACGACGGCCGGCGATCGAAACACTGGGTTTATACTCATTTTCGCCGTATCGGGGAGATATGAACGTAGCCGACGCGATGACGCCCCGCGAGGACGTGGTGACCGTCGACCTGCCGGGCACCCGAACCGACGTGCTCGAGTATCTGCAAGAACGATCGTTCTCGTCCGTGCCGGTCGTCGAGGAGACCGACGACGGGCCCGGGTACCGGGGGCTGATCTCGCGGGAAACGCTGATCGAACGGCCGGACGAGGACCAGCTGGTCATCCTGATGGACGAGGACGTGCCGACGACGACCGCCGGGACGAGCCTCGCGGACGTCGCGCGAACGATGGTCGAGGCGGGCGCGCGTCGCGTCCCGGTCGTCGATGGGGAATTCGAGGGGATCGTGACCGTGACGGACGTCATTCACGCGATCGCGACGGGCGATCAGGCGACCGACGGCACCGTCGAGTCCCACGCCAGCGAGAACGTGAACACGACCTACGAGGGCGCACCCCTCCCCGTCGCCGAGCGGGAACTCTCCTACGCGAACGTCCCCTACACGATCGCGCTGGACGACGAGGGCCGGATGAACGGCGTCCTCACGGAAGTCGACATCATCGACGTCGCCCGGATCGTCGAGGGCGAGGAGGAGACGGGCGACAACTTCGGCGATCAGGACGACGACTGGTCCTGGGAGGGAATCAAGGCCGTCGGCAGCCGCTATCTCCCCACGCGGGACATCGAGATTCCGACGGGGCCGGTCCGAGGGTTCATGAGCGACGACGTCGTGACGGTCTCGAGCCAGACGACGATTCAGGAGGCCGCACAGCGGATGATCAGCAACGATATCGAACAGATTCCGCTGGTCTCGGGCGAGGATCTCGCCGGCGTCGTCTGCGACGTCGATCTCCTGGAGGCGCTGTATGAGTGACCGCGACGGCGCGGACGAAAGCGCCGACGAGCCGACGAGCGAGAAACTGGTCGAACTGGCCAAACGGCGGGGCTACTTCTTCCAGTCCTCCGGCGCGTACGGCGGCGTCGGCGGCTTCTACACGTTCGGTCCGCAGGGCGCGGCCCTGAAGGGCAACGTCGAGGACGCCTGGCGCGACCGCTTCGCGCTCGCCGAGGGTAACATGGAGATCGACGCGCCGACGATCATGCCCGAACCCGTCTTCGAGGCGTCGGGCCACCTCGAGGGGTTCGACGACATGCTCGTCGAGTGTCCCGACTGTGGCGAAAGTCACCGCGCGGATCACGTCGTCGAGGACAGTACCGAGTACGAGGACGCCGAGAGCCTCCCCATTCCCGAAGTCGAGGACGTCATCGCCGAGTACGAACTCGTCTGCCCGAACTGCGGCGCGGGGCTGGCGGGGCAAGCCGTCGACTCGTTCAACCTCATGTTCGCGACGAACATCGGCCCCGGCGACTCCGATCCCGGCTACCTGCGACCCGAGACCGCACAGGGCATCTTCGTCGAGTTCCCCCGGCTCAAGGAGTACGCGCGCAACCAGCTCCCCTTCGGCGTGACCCAGATCGGCCGCGCCTACCGCAACGAGATCAGCCCTCGGCGCTCGATCATCCGCACGCGGGAGTTCACGCAGGCCGAGCTCGAGTACTTCGTCGATCCCGAGGCCGACGAGCCGGACCTCTCGAGCGTCGGAGACATCGAGGTCACGCTCTACCCGGCCAGCGAGCAGAACGAAGACGGCGGGGAGGCGTTCGAGACGACGATCGGCGACGCCGTCGAGCAAGGTATCATCACCGACCGGTGGGTGGCGTACTTCCTCGGCGTCGCGAAGCCGTGGTACGAATCGGTCGGCGTCGACATGGACCGGTTCCGGTTCCGTCAGCACCTCGCGGGCGAACGGGCCCACTACGCCAGCGACTGCTGGGACGCCGAGAGCGAAATAGACGGAAACTGGATCGAGATGGCCGGCTTCGCCCACCGGGGCAACTACGACCTCTCGAAACACGCCGAACACTCCGGCGACCGATTCACGGTCTTCCGACAGTACGACGAACCGAAGACCGTCGAACGAGCGACGGTCGATCCCGACATGAGCTATCTCGGACCGGAGTTCGGCGGCGACGCGCAGGCCGTGGTCCAGAAACTCGAGGACTTGGCGGCTCGCGATCGATCGGCGTTCGAGAGCGCGGCGCAACGCGCCGCGGAAGAGTCGAGTAGCGCGGAACGAAGTTCCGCGGACAGTCGAGCGGCAGAGCCGCGAGACGACGGCGACGACGGGGAGCCGCGAGACGGGGAGAGCGTCGAGATCGATCTCGAGGGCGAAACCCGCGAAATCCCGGTCGACAAGACTGGCTTCGCGGTCGAGGAACAGACGGAGGCGGGCGAGCACGTCACGCCCCACGTCGTCGAGCCCTCCTTCGGCGTCGACCGGACGGTTTACACCGTCCTCCACCACGCCTATCGCGAGGACGAGGTCGCCGACGAGGAGCGCACCTTCCTCGAACTTGAGCCGGAGGTCGCGCCCACGTTCGTCGGCGTCTTCCCGCTGCAAAACGACGACGCGCTCGAGGCGCAGGCGGGCGAAATCGTCGACGACCTGCGCGAAGTCGGTCTCTCGGTCACCTACGACGACTCGGGGAACATCGGCCGGCGCTACCGGCGGCAGGACGAGGTCGGCACGCCGTTCTGCGTGACCGTCGACTACGAGACCGTCGAGGACGAAGAGACGACCGTAACGGTTCGAGAGCGGGACACGACCGACCAGAAACGGCTACCCGTCGACGATCTGGCCGAGGCGCTGTCGGCGCTGCGTGCCGGCGACCTCGCGTTCGACGAGTTGTAAGCGGGCGCGCTGGTGTCGATCGGACGACCGGCTCGAGGTGGGAGACCGCGTTCGAGAGCTCCCGCGCGATTCGATGGCTCGAGCCGCCAAGCGAGGTCTGACGGCCACTTCCGGGCGGATCCGCCCACAAGCTTTATTCCCTATACATCACTTGGCTGTCATGTGTCATTGCAAGATGCAAACACGACATCGAAGGGGACCAGTCAGCCGATAAAAGAGGGGTTCCGACCCATTGGTGGGTTAATTTACGGTGTCATCTCGTTCGTGTCAGTGTTCATAATTACGACCGGATATTTTATTTGCCGGATTTATGATACGGTCGACGGGAACGTCGACCTCGAGGAGATGTTCCCGGTTCCGGAGTTCGTCGGCTTCCCGTTCTACAACTCGCATCGGGTCGATACGCCCATCGAGATCAGTTCGGGCGGGGATTTCGTCTCCGAGACGGTCGTTACCGGCTACTTCGAGCTGTTCAACGAGTTCCCCGGTGTCAGCGGCCCCGAGTTCAACCCGCTCGTGTTCAACGCGATCGCCGCCGGGATCCTGTGTTGTACCGGCTACGTGATCGCCAGTCGAGCGTCGGCGCTGGCGTCGCCCGAGAGCAGCGCCGCCGCCGGCGCTAGCGTCGCCGTCGGCTATCTCCCGCTGTTCGTGCTCGGTACGTTCCTGTTCTCCGTCGACGACCAGAACATCGTCGCGGGACCGGAACTCGGAGTCGGGCTCCTGTTTTTCGGTGCGCTGTTTACCGTCGGGTTCGGCGGGCTCGGCGGCTACGTACGCGGGAAACGGTAAAACGAACCCGACAGCCATCGCACCGATCCCGACGGTGGATTCCCCGCCGTCGAGAGCGCGTTCCGACGGCGGGAGACAGCGGCGGGAGTCGGTGGTGACGCGGGAGTTGCCGCCGTCATTTATATAATATATAGTAGTAGGGAGAACTAACCGACGGACTGAAGGTCACCTCCCCCGAGGCACGAAGTGATGGCCGACGAACTGAAGCGGCGACTCGTCCACGCCAGTGGCTCCGGGTTGGTCGCCCTCTATCTGCTCGCCGACTATCTCGAGGCCGGGCTCACGTGGCCCCGATTTAAGGTTCTCATGATCGCCATCGCGACCGGCGCGCTCGTCCTCGAGTTCCTGCGGCTTCGGGTCGGACTCGACTGGCGACTCTACGACGTGCTGACTCGCGAGTACGAACAGGACAACCCCGCCGGCTACGCCCTGTACATGATCAGCATGGCTATCGTCGTGGTGGTCTTCGAGCCGGATATCGCCCTCCCCGCGATGTTGATGCTCTCGCTCGGCGATCCGATCAGCGGGGCCGTCTCGGACAACAGCCTCCAGCGGGTCAAGCCGCCGAAGGTGCTCATCACGATGTTCCTCGTCTCGACGGTGATCGCGATCCCGTTCCTCCCGATCGGCGTGGCGCTGGTCGCCGCCCTGGGCGCGACGCTGGCCGACGGCGTCACGCTCGAGATCCGCACCTACATCATCGACGACAACCTGACGATTCCGATCTACGCCGCCTGTCTGGCGTGGCTGGTGCTCGAGTTCGCGCCGTTGTGACCGCGCGAACCGTCGACGGCGACGATGGCGGCAGCGACCGGTTCCGATATCGGCAAGACCGTTTCGTTCTGGGCCGCTCAAGACCGTCGCCGACGAATGGACGAGCCGACACGTGTCTCCCCCGGAAACGAGGAATCGACCGTCGACCTTGCGGTCCTTCCTGACGGACGGCCGCGGCGAGATTCTGGTCGCCGTCGCCGCCGGCTGGTTCCTCTCGATCGGCGTCCGACTGGCCTACCCCGTCCTGTTACCCTATCTCCGAGAATCGTACGGGCTCGACCTGACCACGGCCGGGCTCCTGTTGACCGCGCTCTGGCTCTGTTACGCGCTGGGGCAACTCCCGGGCGGTCTGCTCGCCGACCGCTTCGGCGAGGGAAACGTACTCGTCGCGAGTACCCTGATCTCGGCGGTGACGCTCGGGCTCGTCGCCGTCGCCGGCTCCGCGCCGGTCGTCTACCTCGCAACCGGGGCGTTCGGCTTCGGAACGGCGCTGTACGGCGTCGCCCGTTTCACGGCGCTCTCGGACGTCTACCCGGACAACGACGGCACCGCGATCGGCGTGACGATGGCGGCGGGACAGGTCGGAAACACGCTCTTGCCGCTCGCGGCCGGCGGGATCGCCTCGGCGTTCGCCTGGCAGTACGGCTTCGGACTCGCCGTCCCCGCCTTCGCACTCGTGGCGATCGGTCTCCGGTTCGTCGTTCCCGCACGAACCTCGGGCGCGACCAGCGCCGTCGACAGCGTCTCCCTCGAGACGGTCCGGTACGTTCTCTCGGAGCTTCGCCGACCCGAGATCGTCACCGTGACCGCGATCCAGATCCTGACCTACTGCGTCTGGCAGGCGTTCACGGGCTTCTATCCGACCTATCTGATCCAGATTAAGGGATTTTCCCAAGGTGTCGCCACCGGGCTCTTCAGCGCGTTCTTCGCGATGGGGATCCTCGTCCAGCCGCTGACGGGCCAGCTCTACGACCGGTTCGGGATCCGGAAATCGCTCCCGCCCGTACTGGGCGTCGTCGTGGTCTCGCTGGTCGCGCTGCCCGTCCTCGAGGGGTTCTGGCCGATCGTCGTCGGCACGGTCTTCCTCTCGAGCATCCTGGGCTACGGCACGATCACCCTGCCGTACATGACCTCGGCGTTCCCGGCAGATATGCAGGGGACCGGGTTGGGCTTCCTGCGGACCGTCTACATGACCGTCGGCGCGATCAGTCCGGTCCTGTTCGGGGCGCTCGCCGACCGGGGATTCTTCGACGAGGCCTACCTCATGCTCGCCGGGTTCGTCGCCGTCGCGGTAGTGTTGACCTGGTGGCTGCCCGAACTGTCGGAGGGGTGATCGCTCGCGTCGGCCTCGAGGCACATCGTTTTCACGCCCTCACGCGTTCAACCGCCAGAGTTCGAAATTGAGCGCGGCCGCGAACGTTACCCACGCGAGATACGGCACCAGCAACGCCGCGGCGCGGCGGTCGACCCGCCGAAACGCGAGAATCGTCCCGGCGACGAGCACCCAGAGCACGACGATGATCCCCAGCGCGACCAGCGGTGCCTCGAGCGTGAAAAAAGCGGGCGTCCAGGCGACGTTAAACAGCATCTGACCGACGAACAACCCGAGCGCGAAGCGGCGGCCGTCGGCGTCGCTTCGCCAGACGAGCCACAGCGCGACGCCCAGCAGGGTAAAGAGGAGCGTCCAGACGACCGGAAACGCGATTCCCGGCGGGTAGAACCACGGCTTCTCGAGCGCGCGAAACCACGGCGTGTCGGGCGAGGAAAATACGCCCGGAAGCCCGCCGACGAGATTGACCAGCAGGACGAAGGCGACGGCGGTCAGAATCGCCTTTCCGTCCGGGAGGCGCTGGGATATCGATCGGGTTGCCATACGCGCTCTACGTCAGCAGCGGGTTTATATCGCCGACCTGCCGGAACCCGGCGACGCCGCCGTCGCGGTCGTGAGACCACTTTCACCGCGGTACGGGAACCCTTATTCGCGGCGGCGATGAACGGCCGGTAATGGCAACGACGGACGAGGAGATCGCGTCTATCGAGCACCCGCTGCTCGAGCCCGAGTTCCTCGAGCGCCGACTCTATCAGCTGAAACTCGCGGGCACGGCCGCGAACCACCACACGCTCGTCTGTCTCCCGACGGGACTCGGGAAGACGACGGTCAGCCTGCTCGTGACGGCGCGGCGACTCGAGGAGGTCGGCGGAACGTCGCTGATGCTCGCGCCGACGAAACCCCTCGTCCAACAGCACGCGGATTTTTACCGGGAAGCGCTCCAGATACCCGACGACGAGATCGTCGTCTTCACCGGCGACGTGAGTCCGGACGACCGCGCCGAGCTGTGGGAGTCGGCGACGGTCGTGATGGCGACTCCCCAGGTGATCGAGAACGACCTCGTCGGGAGTCGGATTTCGCTCGCGGACGTGACCCACATCACCTTCGACGAGTGCCACCGCGCGACCGGCGACTACGCCTACAACTACATCGCCGAGCGCTACCACGCCGACGCGAAGCGGCCGCTCGTCACCGGGATGAGCGCCTCGCCCGGCGGCGACGAGGAGGCTATCCTCGAGGTCTGTGAGAACCTCGGGCTGGACGAAGTCGAGGTGATGACGGAGGAGGACGCCGACGTCGAGGAGTTCACCCACGACACTGACGTCGAGTGGGAGCGCATCGACCTCCCCGAGGAAGTCCTCGAGATCCGGGACGCGTTAAACGAGGTGATCAAGGAACGCCTCGAGAAGCTCAAGGAACTGGGCGTCGCGAGTTCGACCCAACCCGATCAGTCCCAGAAGGACCTGAATCGGATGCGGGCCGAACTCCAGGAGCTGATCAACAACGACCAGTCGGAGGGGTTCGAGGGGATGTCGATCCACGCCGAGGTGATGAAACTCCGGCAGGCCGTCACCCTCGTGGAGACCCAGAGCGTCGAGGCCCTCTGTCGGTATTTCGAACGGCAGCGCAATCAGGCCCGCTCGTCGGGCGCGTCGAAGGCGAGCCAGCGAATGGTCTCGGACCCGCGTGTGCGCGAGGCCATGCGGAAGGCCGAGAGCTTCGACGAGATCCACCCCAAGTACAGCAAGACTCGGATGCTGCTCGCCGAGACGCTGGGCCTCGAGGGCGGCGAGCGGGTGATCGTCTTCACCGAGTCCCGCGACACGGCCGAGGCGCTCACCGAGTTCCTGTGCCAGAGTTTCGACGCGAAGCGGTTCGTCGGGCAGGGTGACCGAGAGGGCTCCGACGGGATGACCCAGACGCAACAACAGGAGGTGTTAGACGAGTTCCGGGCTGGCGAGTTCGAGGTGCTCGTCTCCACCTCGGTCGCCGAGGAGGGGCTGGACGTCCCGGAGGTCGACCTCGTCCTCTTCTACGAACCCGTCCCGACCGCGATCCGGTCGATTCAGCGGAAGGGGCGGACCGGTCGCCAGTCCGAGGGTCGCGTCGTCGTCCTCATGGCCGAGGACACCCGCGACGAGGCCTACTTCTGGATCTCGCGGCGCCGCGAGAAGGAGATGGAGTCGGAGCTGCGCGAGCTGAAGGGGATGGCCGACGACCTCGCGGCCGAACTCGACGACTCCCAGCAGTCGCTGGCCGATTTCGAGGTGGCCGGGGAGAGCGAAGCGAAAGTGGACGACAGCGTCGCTGACCCCGACGCAGTCGGCGGGTCTTCCAGCGGAAGCGAGGGGGTTGCGAGCCAGCCCGGATTGCAGGAGTTCGGGCCCGAGAACTCGGAACCGAGTAGTGATGGCGGCACTGGAGACGAGTCCGATGCCGACGAGACGGTCGAAACACACGAACCCCACGCCGAGGGCGAGACGGTCGCGGTCGTCGCAGACCAGCGCGAGATGGACGCGAACATCGCCCGCGACCTCTCGCGACGCGAGGAGTACGAGATCAGCCTCGAGACGCTCGACGTGGGAGACTACGTCCTGTCGGATCGGGTCGTCGTCGAACGCAAGTCCGTCGCTGATTTCGTCGACTCGCTCGTCGGGGGTGATCGATCGGTTTTCGAACAGGTCGGCGCGATGGCTCGCCACTACTCGCGGCCGATCGTCGTCGTCGAGGGCGAGGGGCTGTACGAACAGCGGGACGTCCACCCGAACGCGATTCGGGGGGCGCTCTCGAGTCTCGCCGTCGACTTCGGTGCGAGCGTGTTGCGGACCGAAAGCGAGGACGACACGACCGAACTGCTCGCGGTGATCGCCGGCCGGGAGCAGTCGACCGCCGACCGGGAGGTGTCGGTCCACGGCGAGAAGGGGAGCAAGACCCTGAGCGAGCAACAGGAGTACGTCGTCGCCTCGATCGCCGAGATCGGTCCCGTCACCGCGCGCTCGTTGCTCGAGGAGTTCGGGACGGTCGAAGGCGTGATGATCGCGACAGAAGACGAGTTACAGGCGGCCGACGGCGTCGGGCGGGTGACCGCCGAGCGGATTCGGGAGGTCATCGGCAGCGACTACACCGGCTAACTCCGATTCGACCCGCGGCTCAGTCGCTCGCTTCGGAGGTGACCCCGTCCTCGCTCTCGCCGATTGGAACGGGACCGGAGCGTCCTTCCGCGCGGGTGACGATCCAGTCGGCGATCCAGACGGCACCGACGCCGAGGACGATGCCCGCGAGGACGTCGATCAGCCAGTGGATCCCGAGGTACATCGTCGAGAAGACGACGCACGCGGTCACGAACGATGCGATCGGGAACCACCGCGGATACTCCCCGCGCGAACGCCAGGCCAACAGCAAGACGACGACCGCCAGCGACGTGTGCAGCGAAGGGAACACGTTCGTGTTCGACGACACTGCTGACGTCATCGTCTGGGCCTGCGGATAGAAGTCGTACATCAGCCCGGAGACGGACGACAGGTGGTTTCGCGGCCCGTACGCGATGAACAGCGTGTAAAAGATCGTCCCGATCAAGTAATTCAACAGGTACGCGATGAGGAGTTCCTTGAGGTGGCGCTGGGACGGTAACAGGAAGTAGAGGATCGGTGCGGTCACCAGCAGATACGGGAATCCGAACATGTACATCGCCGAGAAGAACTCCAGCGTGGCCTTGGGGACGATATCCTGGAGAACCGCCACGAACTCCCCTTCGACGGCGTATATCTCCGCGGTGATGTCCCAGTCGAGAGCGTGCGAGATCCGTTCACTATGGCCGGTCGTCGCCCGCTTTGCCAGGAAGAACAGGGCCGCCGCGCCGAGATACGGCGCGACCTCGAGGAATCGGTGATCGAGTTCAGCCGCCGTCCGACTGATCCCTGTCCGATCGAGACAGATCGCACAGGTCCCTATGAGTCCGATGCAAACGACGAGTACCGTGAGCATGACGACGAATCCAAGTGCCATCGTTAGTTTCTCGTAAGTTCGTGGTTCGACGGGTAACTTCGGTCTGCGGGCCGGTAGCGCGGAGGGCGGAGGGAAATGGCTACCTGAAATGCGACGCACGCAAGCGGCCGATCAGGCCCGTCGATGAGTGTCATCAGAGTATACGTTTTTTGCTAAATATATATCTATTGGTGTACAGATCTAGGTCCGGATCGACTCTCACACTGGAACGGGACGCGACGACACCTAGGGAAGGACCGAAAAGTGAGATTCGGTCGATAGTACCGTCAGTCGAGAGCTGTCAGCTCAGAGCCGGCAGTACCGTCCAGCGCCATCAGCGGAGGGTCGACAGCGTCTCGCCGGCCTCGCGTGCCGCCTCGAGACAGTCCCGCGCGTACCGGGGGTCGTCCGCGGCGGCGGCCTCCGCGGCGAACTTCTCGAGCGTGCGGACGAGCGCGTCGCGTGCGGCCTCGAGGTCGCCGTCGACCGGCGGAGGGCTCGCTGCAGGGCTACGATGGGGCGGTCCGGTGTCGATCGACCGGTCATCGGACGCCCGGTTCGATTCGTCGGGCGCGGCCGAAGCGGCATCGGGCCGGGACGCGGGCTGGTGGTCGCTCCGAGTCGGCCTTGCCGCCGACTGGGATCGCGGTTCGGCGCTCGAGGCGGACGTCGCGGCGCGATGGTGAGGGGACTCACCGTCGGTCTGGTGTTTGTCTACAGCGGCCGATGTTGCGTCGGCGTCGGCTGCCGGATCGATGTCGGTAGCGTCCGGCGTGGCGTTCGTCGGCTCGGTCCGTGTCGCATCGGCGGGACCGTCGTCGGTCGACGGCTCCGTCGCGGGCCGGTCCGTTGTAGCCCCTTCGTCGGCCGGTTCGGCCTCGAGTCCCGTCCCCTCGACGGCGTCGGGATTGCCGTGACAGCTGGGGCAGAACGTGGTGCCCTCGTGCTGGAAGAGCGGGTCGCCGCAGGTCCCACAGTGGGCGTTGGTCATCGTCGCGCCCTTGAGCAGCAGGTCGCTCATCCGCTGGGTCGCCTCGCGCTCTTCTTTGTCCTGCTCGTACTTCTCTCGAAGCTTCTCGCGCTCGGCTTCCTTGTCGAAGTCGCTCATATCCGTCGAGACGTGTCGAAGCGTCGAAAAAGCTGCGACAGCCGACCGTCACCGATTCGCGACGGGTTCGGTCACCTCCCGAGGGCGGATTCGACCGCGTCGACGGCCGCCTCCGGCGCCTCGACCGTCTCGAGATCGATTCCGAGAGCGGAGACGTCGTGGGTCCCGAGGCCGATAACGGGGCGGTCGTAGATACCGGCGAAGCCGATCTCCGAGAGCGTGCCGACGCCGCCGGCGAGCGCGATGACCGCATCGCCGTTCAGCGGGACGAGCGCGTTTCGCGCGTGGCCGAGACCCGTCGCGATCGGGTGATCGACGGAGTCGTTCGCCGCCTCGGGGCGCTCGCCGGGAAGGATCCCGATCGTCGTGCCGTCCGCGGCTTTCGCGCCGCGGCAGACCGCTTCCATCGTGCCGCCGCGGCCGCCACAGACCACCGTATGGCCCCGGGCGGCGAGTTCGCGTCCGACCGCCTCCGCCCGAGCCGCCTGTTCGTCCGTGATCGTGCCGCCGCCGATGACGCTGACGCGCATACGTGCGTTCCGCGATCGACGGGCATGATGGGTTCGGTCTCGAGGCGATCGCGGCTCGCGGGAACGCGATTGCGGTCGGGAAGTCGTCGAGGACAGCGGGGTGGTTCGCGCTGGACTGGTCGGCTGGACCGTCGGTAACTGCGAGACGATCTGGCGCGACGGCAGCCGTCGATATCTACGATCAGCACCACCGTTCGAAGCCATCGTCCGACGGATTTAACGCGTGGGATGTGGAAGCAGTACATGGTATGACGAAAGTTAGCGTGGTCGGCGCGGCCGGGACGGTCGGGGCCGCCGCGGGCTACAACATCGCGCTTCGGGACGTTGCTGACGAGCTCGTCTTCGTCGACATTCCGGACAAGGAAGACGACACGGTCGGACAGGCCGCGGACGCCAACCACGGCGCGGCCTACGACTCGAACACGACGATCCGGCAGGGCGGCTACGAGGACACCGCCGGCTCGGACGTCGTCGTCATCACGGCGGGCATCCCGCGACAGCCGGGGCAGACGCGGATCGATCTGGCGGGCGACAACGCCCCCATCATGGAGGACATCGGCTCCTCGCTGGCCGAACACAACGACGACTTCATCACCGTCACCACCTCCAACCCCGTCGACTTGCTCAATCGACACCTCTACGAGACGGGCGAGCGCGCCCGCGAGAAAGTGATCGGCTTCGGCGGCCGGCTCGACTCGGCCCGCTTTCGCTACGTGATCTCTCAGCGCTTCGGCGCGCCCGTTCAGAACGTCGAAGCGACGATCCTCGGCGAGCACGGCGACGCCCAAGTCCCCGTCTTCTCGAAGGTCCGCGTCGACGGCCGGGACCCCGAGTTCGACGAGGACGAGAAGGCGGAACTGCTCGAGGAGCTCCAGGCCTCGGCGATGAACGTCATCGAGAAGAAGGGCGCGACCGAGTGGGGCCCGGCGTCCGGCGTCGGCCACATGGTCGAGGCCATCCTGCGCGATACCGGCGAGGTACTCCCCGGTAGCGTCGCGCTCGAGGCCGAGTACGGCCACGAGGACACCGCCTTCGGCGTTCCCGTCAAGCTCGGCTCCGACGGCGTCGAGGAGATCGTCGAGTGGGACCTGACCGAGTACGAGCGCAACCAGCTCGGCGAGGCAGCCGAGAAGCTCTCGGAGCAGTACGAGAAGATCTCGTAATCGACGGTCGTCCCGGATCGCTTTTTTTGCGTCCGCCACCCGAGTCAGCGGTATACGGTCCGCTGCTACTGTGTCCCGGCACACCCGCATGGCGGGTCGCGGATGCGCCGGAATTGACTGATGGGAGTCCGTGTCAGGGAATTAGCTGTTCGCCGTCGTCGTCGTAAATCGTGATCGCGTCGACGGGGCAAGACCGGGCTGCGAACTTCGCGTCGAGTTCCGCGTCGTCGGGCACCTCGCGGACGAAGACGCCGTCTTCGACTTCCTCGCCCCCCTCGAGGACGGCCTTCCCCCTCGATTTGTCCTTCTCGAACGCGTCCCACTCGGCGACGCACTGGAACATCCCGATACAGACATCCTCGTCGTACTCGACCTTCATGCGCGAGCATTGGGTCGATCGGCGTAAATCGGTAGCGGTCGGCGTTCGTGCCCCGCGATACCAGAGATCATATGTCAACGTGTATTTATTACCGGGCAGGTCGTCGGCTCGAGCATGGTCTCGGACTGGCTCGGACCGCTCGAGGCGAACGACGGAGCGGACCCGCTCGGCCGAGCGATGCTCGCTCACCACCGCGACGAGCCGGGGCGGCTTCTCTATCGCGACGGGGCGGACGCACAGGACGGCACCGTCGCCGACTTCTACTTCTCGAGTCCCGGATCGTGGGATCGGGAGACGATCGACGCGCTCGAGCGCGTCGCCGACGCCGAGCCGGTCCTCGACGTGGGGTGTGGCGCGGGGAAGCACCTCCTATGGTGGGCCGATCAGGGCGTCGACGCGGTCGGCGTTGACGCGAGTCCGAACGCGGTACGGACCGCCCGCGAACGCGGCCTCGAGGACGTTCTCGTCGGCGACATGTTCGACTTACCGATCGAATCGGGCGCGTTCGGAGCCGTCCACGCCGTCGGCACGCAGGTCGGCCTCGGCCGCTCGCTGGCCGGCATTCGCGAACTGCTCTCAACGTTCGCTCGCGTCACCGACGACGGCGGAGTCGGGGTCGTCGACAACTACGATCCGACCCGGCTGGACGCGGAGTTCTTCGGCTATCGACCCGATCCACGCGAAGGAGTGGCTCACCGGTGTTTCCACCTCGAGTTCGAGGGCGAGCGGGCGGACGGCGAGCGGTTCCGCGAGGTCGGCCGAACGCTGCAGTTCCTGCTGTGCTCGCCCGCTCGGCTCCGCGAGGCGACGACGGGGACGCCGTGGCACGTCCGCGACGTGCTCCGGGCCGACGGGAGGGCACACTACAGAGCGGTCCTGACGAAGTCGGATTCGAAACCACGTCGGTAGCGAGACGGTCTCGGGGTTGGGACGAAAAAGCGGGGTGGATACCGGCGAGCGATACGAACGCGTTCAGCGGTCGTGAACCGAGCCGATCGCCTCGCGGCGGCGGCCGGCCTCCGCTGACGGCGAGGGGGAACCCTCCCGATTCTCGAGCAACAGGAGGATATCCCGGTAGTCGACCACGCCGTTGCCGTCGACGTCGAGCGCCTCGGTCACCTCGTCGGTAACGGGACCGACGTACTCGAGGGCGAGGGAGGCATCGCGGCGCCCCTTCGGTCCGTTCCTGACGACCTCGCGCTCCCAGGCCTCGCGCTGGGTGTCGGAGAGGTCGGCGAGTCGGCCGAACAGCAACAGGGCGGCGACGGTCACCGAGAGGTCGGTGTGGTGGATCCAGCCGTTGAACGGGTCGACGTGGGGACCGGCGGCCATCACCGTCTGAGCCGGGCCGGTGTGGACGTTCGAGGCCCACGAGACACCGAGATGCTCTGACACGACCGCGCCGAGCGCGTTCGAGAGGGCGTAAGGGCCCTCGGCGCCTCTGGCGTCCGCGATCCGTTCAACATCCTCGTCGATGAGTTCGACGTCGACGCGTCCTTCGACCGCCTCGCGGATCGGGGTCCCGTCCTCGATGGCCGCGGCGATGGCCGCGTTGCTCGCCTCCGCGTTCCGGATCGCCTCGGCATCGATCGGCGAGCCGTAGCCGCTGCCGGTCGCCAGGCCGCCCGTCTCGTGGTCGGACGTGACGACGACCAGCGTATCGTCTCGGTTCTCGGCGTACTCGAGCGCCCAGTCGACGACCTCGTCGAACTCCTCGGTCTCGGCGACCGTCGTCTGGACGTCGTTCCCGTGCTCGGCGTGATCGATGCGTCCGCCCTCGACCATCAGGAAGAAGCCGTCGTCGTCGTCCTCGAGCCGATCGACGGCGGCGGCGGTCATCTCGGTCAGCGACGGGACCGACTCGTCGCGGTCGAGCGTGTACGTGACGTGGCTGTCGTCGAACAGCCCGAGCAGCCTGTCGCCGCTCGCCGCCTCGAGATCGGAGGCGTCGAACAGGACCTCGTAGCCCGACCCTCGCATCCGCTCGAGCAGGTCGTCGTCGAATTCGCGACGGCCACCACCCATGAGTACGTCGACGTCGCTCTCGACGTACTGTTCCGCAATCGTCCCCTCCATGCCGCGATCGGGGACGTGCGAGGCGTAAGCGGCCGGCGTCGCGTGGGTGATCCGGGTCGTCGAGACCAGTCCGGTCGCCTTGTTCCGCGCCTGTGCGAGCTCGAGGTGGGTCAACAGCGGCGTCGGATCGTCGTCGTCCGCGTCGCCGCGGACCGACAGCTGCCCGTTGTACGCCTTGTGACCGGTCGCGAGCGCGGTCCCGGCGGCCGCCGAATCGGTCACCTCGCCGCTCCGGGAGCCGGTTCGCGTGTAGCCGACGCCCGTCATGGACTGCAACGAGAGGTCGCCGTGGACGACCGACGTGACCTCGATCGGATCGAATCCCATGCCGTCGCCGATCAGGACGATCACGTTCTCGACGCCGCTTCCACGACGACTGCCGGCAGCGTCGGATCGTGCGCCGGCCGCGCCGGTCGCACCGAGCAGTCCAGTCGCACCCAGGGCCGTAACGAATTGCCGTCGTCGCATAGTGCGTGCGGAGTCTCCACGACATCGCCCATTATTGTTTGTATTATTGATTGGTAAGTTGCGATGGAAATCAGTAGTCGAGGAGAGACGGCTCCGCGACTAATTCAGCGAACGATGATCCTCGAGAGCGGGGTGCGGGACGGATGCACGGAACCGGAGGAACCCTTTTCCGCTCCGTCGTGGAACCTCGACCGACGGAATGGTTGCACTGTCGTTCGCAGTACTCGTCGGAGTAGCCATCCTGACCTGTCTGTTCATGGCGTGGGTGCTCGGAGCGAACAGCAACTCGCCGCCCTTCGCCCCCGCGATCGGTGCGAACGCCATCTCGACGATGCGGGCGGCGTTCGTCATCGGGCTGCTCGCGGCCGCGGGGGCGCTCATGCAGGGCGGCAGCATCTCCGAGACCGTCGGAGCGGCGCTGATCGACGGCGTCGCGATCACGCCGCTCGCCGCCACCGCGGGCCTGCTGACGGCGGCTGGCTTCATGGCGATCGGGATCTACACGCGGTATCCGATCCCCGCGGCCTTCGCGACGACGGGCGCGATGGTCGGCGTCGGCCTCTCGCTTGGCGGCGATCCGGCGATAGCTACCTACCGACGACTCGGGATTTTCTGGGCGCTGGTGCCGGTCATGTCCGGCGGGCTGGCGTACGCGACGGCGACGATCCTGCGACGCGACGACGTCCCCGAGACGGTCGGAGTCCCACTGTTAGCCGGCGTCGTCGGCGCGATCGTCGCCAACGTTCGTCTGGGCGTCATCCCCGATCCGACGGCCGATCAGGGGACTCTCGCGAGTTTCGTTTCCAGACTGTTCGGCGGTGGCCCGACCCTCGCCGCTGGGATCGACCTCGGAACCGTCCTCGTGACGGTCGCGGTCGGCGCCCTCGCGTTCGTGTGGGTTCGCGCTCGCGTCCGCGTCTCCGTCGAGGACGGAATCCGCTCGTTTCTGCTGGTCCTCGGCGGGATCGTCGCCTTCTCCTCGGGCGGGTCGCAAGTCGGACTCGCGACCGGGCCCCTCGAGAACCTGTTTCGGACCGAACTCGGCCTCCCCGGAATCCTCCTGCTGGCGATCGGCGCGGCCGGCATCCTCGCCGGCGCGTGGATGGGCGCGCCGCGGCTGCTGCAGGCGACCTCTCGGGAGTACGCCCAGCTCGGCGTGCGCCGCTCCATCGCGGCGCTGGTTCCGGGCTTTATCATCGCCCAGATCGCGATCGCCCTCGGCATCCCCATTTCGCTGAACAACATCGTCCTCTCGGGGGTTATCGGGGGCGGGCTCGCCGGCGGCTCCGCGGGCGTCTCGCGCCGAAAGATCGGCGTCACGATCGCCTTCTGGCTGCTGACGCTCGGGAGTTCCGTTATCGTCGGCTACGGGCTCTATCAACTGTTCGCGTGGGCCATCGGGGCCTGAACGCAGTGTGGATCTGCCGTCGTCACAGTGTTACTCGAGTACCGTCACCGGTCGCGCGGTGCGTTCGACCACAGTGGCGGCGATGCCGCGGCCGAGAAAGCGCCTGAAGAATCCCGTCGACCCGCGTCGGGAGCCGTAGATGACGACGTGATCGATTCCTTCCTCGGATGCGTGCCGCGGAACGACGGTGCCGGGTCGTCCTTCGGCCGTCTCGATCCGGACGCGGTCCGCCGCCGCGGAACCGGTAAGATCGGAAGAGTCGATGGAACCGGCGACCGACTCGAGCAACTCCTCGGCGCTGGCTCGAGCCTGCGACGTGCGGTCCTCGCTTCGCCCCAAGACGCCGCCCTCGCTGAGCGGGGCGTCCAGCGGGGTTGCGACCGCGAGCAGCGTGACCTCGGCGTCGGGGAACGTCTCGAGGGCGTACGCGAGCGCCTCGTCCTCCCGCGGACGGCCGAGCGTCGGGACGAGGACGCGATCGGGGGCGGACATACGGTTCCGTTCGGGAGCCACGGCCATCGATCTATCGCCGTCGAACGAGCGCTCTCTTCGCGGTGTGAATGGAGCAGTGGGTTCTGATGGGAATATGGGGAAGAAGTGTCCTGCTAGCGCCGACAGGGAATCGCCACGCCCTCCCCAGCCGATTCACTCGTTCGCTAACTCACTCGTTCATCCCTCGCGCAGTGTCGTCAGCCGCCCTCGCTAGCGCTCGGTCGGCGGACAGCGCGCGCCGCCGCACGTCAGTCGATCAGTCCGAAGTTCGACGTAGCTCCCCGGATCGAACGCTCGAGGAGCCGAGCCTACGGCCCTCGAGACGATACTTTAAACCGCGGGACGCGCCAAGGAGAGGTAATGAATATCGAGGAGCTGACGGGGCTCCCGGCCGGTGCCGTCGACCACTTCCGGAGCGACGGCATCGAGGAGCTCTACCCGCCCCAGGCCGAGGCGGTCGAGGCCGGCGCGACCGACGGCGAGAGCCTCGTCGCCGCGGTCCCGACCGCCAGCGGGAAAACGATGATCGCCGCCCTGTCGATGCTGTCGACGGTCGAGCGCGGCGGGAAGGCGCTGTACATCGTCCCGCTGCGAGCGCTCGCCAGTGAGAAAAAGGAGGAGTTCGAAGCCTACGAACAGTTCGGCGTGACGACGGGCGTGACGACCGGCAACTACGAGAGCACCAGCGACTGGCTCTCCACGAAGGACATCATCGTCGCCACCAGCGAGAAGGTCGACTCGCTCGTGCGCAACGGCGCGGACTGGCTCTCGGATCTGACCTGCGTCGTCAGCGACGAAGTTCACCTGATCGACGATCGGAATCGGGGACCGACGCTCGAGGTGACCCTCGCGAAACTCCGGAAGCTCAACCCGCGCATGCAGGTCGTCGCGCTCTCGGCGACGGTCGGCAACGCCGACGAGATCGCCGACTGGCTCGACGCCGCGCTCGTGGACACCGACTGGCGGCCGATCGACCTCCAGATGGGCGTCCACTACGGCAACGCGTTGAACTTCGACGACGGCTCGACTCGCGAGGTGCCCGTCGAGGGGAGCGAAAAGCAGGAGGCCGCGCTCGTCCGCGACATCCTCCGGGAGGGCGGCTCCTCGCTCGTGTTCGTCAACTCCCGCCGGAACGCCGAGGCCGCCGCGAGACGGCTGGGCGGCGTCTCGAAGCACGAACTGACCGGCGAGGAACAGACGGAGCTGGCCGAGCTGGCCGACGACATCCGCGACGACAGCGACACCGAGACCAGTAAGGACCTGGCCGAGGCCGTCGAACGCGGGTCGGCCTTCCACCACGCCGGCCTCTCGAGCACCCAGCGGAGCATCGTCGAGGACGCCTTTCGCGACCGGCTCCTGAAGGTCATCTCCGCGACGCCGACGCTCGCGGCAGGAGTCAATACTCCGGCTCGACGGGTCATCGTCCGCGACTGGCGGCGCTTCGATCCCAGCGCCGGCGGGATGGCACCCCTCGACGTCCTCGAGGTCCACCAGATGATGGGGCGTGCGGGTCGGCCGGGGCTCGACCCCTACGGCGAGGCCGTGTTGCTCGCCAAGAGCCACGAGGAGAGCGAGGAGCTGTTCGACCGCTACGTCTGGGCCGATCCCGAACCGGTCCGCTCGAAGCTGGCGGCCGAACCCGCGCTGCGGACCCACGTCCTCGCGACCATCGCCTCCGGCTTCGCCCGAACGCGGGGCGGACTCCTCGAGTTCCTCGAGGCCACCCTCTACGCCAGCCAGTCGACCGAAGCCGGTCGGCTCGAGACGGTGACCGACACGGTGCTGGCGTACCTCGAGTCGAACGACTTCATCGAACGCGACGGTGGCGGTAGCTCGGACGGGGACGACGGCGACGACGCGGACGGCGCGTTCACTTCCGCGGCCGACCTCGCCGAGGAGAGTGGTCGGGACGAGTCGCTCGAGGCCACCAGTCTCGGCCACACCGTCTCCCGACTCTACCTGGACCCGATGAGCGCCGCGACGATCGTCCACGGACTCGAGCGGGCGGACGAACGCCCGACGGCGCTGGGACTCTACCAGCTCGTTTCGCGGACGCCCGACATGTACGAACTCTACCTGCGCTCGGGCGAGGACGAGAAATTCGGCGAGCTCTACTACGAGCGCGAGGCCGAACTGCTGGGCGACGCCCCCAGCGAGTTCGAGGAGGAGCGCTTCGAGGACTGGCTCTCCGCGCTCAAGACGGGCAAACTGCTCGAGGACTGGGCCGCAGAAACCGACGAGGAGCAACTGACCGACCGGTACAAGATCGGTCCTGGAGACCTCCGCGGGAAGGTCGACACCGCCGAGTGGCTACTCGGTGCGGCCGAGTCGCTGGCCGCGGAGATCGACAGCGAGTGGACCGTCGCCGTCCGGGAGGCCCGCGCCCGCGTCGAACACGGCGTGGGTGAGGAATTACTCGAACTCGTCGGGGTCGGCGGGGTGGGCCGCAAGCGCGCTCGACGGCTCTACGACGCGGGAATCGAGGTGCCCGCGGACCTGCGAAGCGCGGACAAGGGCGTCGTGCTCGGCGTGCTCAAGGGGAAGAAAACGGCCGAAACCATCCTCGAGAACGCCGGCCGAGAGGATCCCTCGATGGACGGCGTCGAGCCCTCCGAGTCGGGGGGTGGAGCGCCGGTCGGGGACTCGAGCGGCGACGCAGGCGACGCGACGACAGAGCCGACGGACGCGGACGACGGTCAGGCGAGCCTGGGTGATTTCTGATGGAGCTACTCGAATGCCGACTCGCGATCGACGACCTGGATTCGTTCGTAGCCGAGATCGGCGAGATCGGGGACCGCCACGGCGTGACGATCCAGGCGTTCGATTCGCGCTACGTCGCCGACCGCCGCCACCTCGAGCGGGCCGTCGAACTGGCCGATCGCGCCATCGAGCGCGGCGAGAACGTCGCCCGTGATCGCGCCGTCGAAATTCTGCTGTACGCCGCCGGGCGACGACAGATAGACCGGGCGCTCGAGATGGGCGTCGGCGAGGGGGACAATCGGGCAGTCGTCCTCGTCGACGGCGACGCCGGCGATGCCGACGACTCGGAAGCGGCCGCGCTCGAGGATCTCGACGAACTGAACGCGTTCGTCGAACGGGAGCCGACGCTCGAGTCGCGAGACGAGGAGACGCTCTGTGACTTCTTCGAGATCACCGACGCCGAACGCGGGGCCACCGACGCGTCGCTGCCGGCGCTGGTCGGCGAGCGCGTCGCACTGCTCGAGGTCGAGAAGTGATTCCGCGGGACACGAGACATAGACCGGCCGTCGGCCCATAGTCGACGCCACGCTCTTGTGCGATCCTGCCGATATCTAGCTATGGCCACCCTCGAGGACTCGCTCGATATCGGCGGCGTGACGGTTCCCAATCGGCTCTACCGCGCGCCGCTGCTCGAGTGTGCGGGCAACGGCCCCGACGCGGTCGAGACGTTGATCGACGACTTAGAGCCCGCCGCGGCGTCGGGCGTCGGGCTCATCTGTCAGGGCGCGACGATCGTCCGGGGCGAGGGCGGCTGTGCCGCGCCGGGGATGACCCGCGTCCACGACGCTGATTTCGTCGAGGGGCTGTCGCGACTGACGGACCGAATCCACGACCACGGGAGCCGGATTTTCGTCCAGCTCGAGCACGGCGGGCTCCGAAGCATGGAGACCTGGCACGCCGAGTACCGCGACGGGCATCCGGATCTCGAGCAACTCGCCGTCTCGCGCCCGCCGTGGCAGTTGCGGCTGCTCGATCGACTCGGCTTCCTCGAGTACGATCCGCACGTCCTCTCGACCGACGAGGTGTGCGACCTCGCGGCGGATTTCGGCCGCGCGGCGGCCCGCGCCGTCGACGCCGGCTACGACGGGATCCACCTCGCCGGCGCGAACATGGGGATCGTCCAGCAGTTTTGCTCACCGTTCTACAACCGGCGCGACGACGAGTTCGGCGGCTCGCCCGAGGCCCGCCTCGAGTTTCTCGCACGCGTCCACGACGAGATCCGCGAGCGGGCGGGCGACGTTCCCCTGATGACTAAAGTCCCGGCCGAAACGCCAGCGCCGCCGTCGCCGCTCGTTCGACGGAAACTCTCGCTCGAGGACGGGATCGAAATCGCTCGTCGGCTCGAGCGGATCGGCTACGACGCGGTCGTACCGGTCCGGACGTCGGTCGTCTGGGACATGAGCATCGTTCGCGGGGCGTATCCCGAGCGGGCGTGGGACAACGAGGCGCTCCGCGAGGAGTACGACGCGGCCTTCGGCGGGTCGGGACGACGGCGGCTCGTCGCCCTGGCGAACCGCGTGCAGTCGCTCCAGTACGATTTCGAGCCCGCGTGGAACGAGGACTTCTGCCGGCGCGTGCGCGAGCAGGTGTCGATTCCCGTGCTCGCGGAGGGCGGGATCCGCGAGCGGGGCGAGATGGATCGGCTGCTCGGCTCGAGCGGGCGTGGATCCGAGGGAACCGACGCGAGCGATGAAACGCCAGCCTGCGATATGGTCGGCATGGCTCGTCCCTTCTACGCCGAACCTCGAGTAGGGGCGCGGCTGCTCGAGGCCGAGTCGAGAGACGGAGAGCCGCGCGCGCTCTGTGAGAGCTGTAACAACTGTACGGTGCCGCAGGTGACCGGTGCGCCCGGGATCTGCCGGACGCCCGACGTGGTTCGGAAACGTGGTGAACTCGAGCGAGAGGGAGCCTACGAACGGACCGAGGGAGACAGATTCAGGCCGTGACGGTGTCGCTCGTTAGTTCCTCGAGCGTTCCCTCGGTCGTGTAGTCGGGCGCTTTGACTTCGAACCGGGAGTCGGTCGAGCCCGCAAAGTAGAGCTGCAGCGTATACGAGCCGTCGTCGGCGATCGGTGCCGCTTCGCGCCGGTCTACGCCGACTTGCTCGAGCATGACGTCCTGACCGGCGTACTGGGAACCGGTCGTGCCGCTGATCTCGTAGCGCTGGCGCTGGGCTTGGACGTTGGAACCGGCAACCGGATACTCGTTGTCAACCCAGCCGTCGAGTCCTTCATCGATAGCGTACGCGTCTTCGTACCCCGCATCGATCAGCGCGGCGGCGCGCTGGGAGGACAGGTGGTGCGGACAGCGACAGTAGGTGACGATCTGCGTGTCAGTCGACCACTCTTCGACGGGGTCATTAGCGGTCCCGTTCGGTGCGGGCGAAAAGACGGCATCCGCGATCCGGAGTGCCTCGTACTGGGCGCGCCCGCGTGCGTCGACGATCCGCGCCTCGTCGTTTTCGTACCAGTCGTATACGTCCTTGACGGGTGCGAGCGGAACATCGATGCCATTGACAGTCTTCGTCGCGTACCCGTCGCCACCACCGAAACAACCGGCCACTCCGCCGATCGCTGCTGTCCCTCCCACCGCGAGGAACGTCCGTCGGTTCATACTGGATAGATAGCGAGGACAGAGAGATATGGCTTCTGGTGACACAGCAGTTACTACGAGACCCCTTCGTTTCAACTGGAGAACGGGAGACAGGGGTACGGAAGTGCTCGAGTCGAAACGGCAGAGAAGTAGTCCATCCTGGATTCGAACCAGGGTCGAAGCCCCCAGAAGGCTTCAGGATTGGCCGCTACCCCAATGGACTGATATGCTTCGTCGGTCCTGCTTCCGACGGTGTACTGGACCATAGTTGGGTTCCGTATTAGAGTGTTACGAACTCGATTGCAACTCGGAACCGGTAGACGGATTTCAGCCCCGGATCTGGATGCACCCGTAATTAGGGTGGATCATAGTGTTCTTTCCGGTGGCAGTTTGCACAGAGAACGATACACTTCTCGATCTCGTTTTGAATCCGGTCCTTTGCATATCCGAAGGCGATCATCTTCCCGACAGCTATCTCTTTTTCGTCGACGTGATGGAAGTCGAGGCAGACTGGGTTCATCTCGCTACAGCGATTACAGCCGCCACGCGCTCGCTGAATTTCATTTGCCCAAACTCTGTGTGATTCCCGTCGTTCGATCGAGCGCTCAGTATGCCAGCCAGCGTTTTTATAATGCCACCGCTGGTCTACGGAAAGCTCTTCCCAGGACGTTCCTTCGGAAAGCTCGACATCGTCAGGCTTCGGCCCGACCCGAGGCCCTCTCGAATACGAGGTTTCTAACCCGGCTAGCTCTTTTGCGTCGTTCCAGCCCCCACACGTCCGAATGATCGTTGCAGAGGCCGGCGTCAGCCCCAACTCCTCGTACTGCGCCTTCGTCGGCGACTCCCCGAGTCGTTCTGTGGCCCGTTGCAGCGCCTCGAGGCACTCCTCCTCCGTCGTCACACCGCCGTTCGTCGCGCTATCGCGTATAAAATATCGGACGAGACCGCCGAAACGGCTGCTCGAGTCGGAACCGACATCCCTTTTCCGTTCTCTCGCGCACTGCCGAGTATGTACGTTGGACGATTCGTCGTCGTCGGTCCCGAGGTCGGCGCGTACCGCGTCTCCTCGCGATCGTTCCCGAATCGCGAGATCACCGCTCGAGACGAGGCCCTCACCGTGGGCCCCACCGAGGACGCTCCGGAGACGGACAACCCGTACGTCTCCTACAACTGCCTGCGGGTGGTCGAGACGCCGACGGGCGAGACGGCCGCCTTCGGCAACGGCTCGCACGTCGATCCGATCGCGGAGAAACTCGAGCTGGGCTATCCCGCTCGCGACGCGCTGGCGGAGAGCCTGCTGGCGCTCGACTACGAGAAAGACGACTACGACACGCCTCGGATCGCGGCGACGATCGGTGACGACGGCGAGGCGCTGATCGGGACGGTTCGGAAGGACGCGCTGCTCGTCGAGACCGTCGACGAGCCGACGCTGGTCGCGACCTACGAAAAGAACGCGCCCGAATCGATCGATCTCGAGGCGGGGAGCGCGGCGGCGGCCGCGAGCGAGGTCTACGACCTCGAGTTCGAACACGCGGTCTGTGCGGCCGGCGTGGCTCGGACCGATAGCGGGTTCGAGACGGCGATCGAGAACGGCGACTGATCGACGCGGAACTGCTCGAGGGTCGATTGTAATCGTTCAATAGACATGTGAATTGAGTGGTGGATTTTAATGAGGGTGAGTGAGACGAAGCGTCCCGCTATCGTGACAACAGGGAATCGCCACGCCCTCCCCAGCCGATTCGCTCGTTCGCGGAGCTCACTCGCTCATCCCTCGCGCAATATCGTCGGCCGCCCTCGCTAACACTCGGTCGTCCGACAGCGCGCGCCACCGCATACCGAGAGTTCGGTCTGGAGCGATACGTTGTGCCCCTCCATCGAACAGTTTCTGCGTCCCTTCTCGGTACGCCCCAGGACGACTCTCGGCCAACCTACAAACACCTCGCGGCTGTTACGTCCGAGCATGAAGGTCGGACTCATCTCGGACGTCCACGGCAACCGGGTCGCCCTCGACGCCGTCCTCGAGGACATGCCTCCGGTCGACGAACTCCTCTGTGCGGGCGACGTGGTCGGCTACAACCCCTGGCCGGCCGACTGCGTCGACGAGTTGCGAGCGCGAGACGTGCCGACGGTGATGGGAAACCACGACGCTGCCGTCGTCGCGGACACCCCCTTTCGATTCAACGGAATGGCCGAGGCGGGCGTCGAATACGCCAAACGGGAGCTCTCGGACGAGCAACTCGAGTGGCTCAGTTCGCTTCCAGCGGAGCGCCTCGCATGCGACGGTCGCGTAAAGCTCGTCCACGGCCACCCCGACGACCCCGACCGGTACACGCGGTACACGTATCCGAGGGACTTCTCGCCGGGCCTGCTCGGCGACGAGGACGTCCTGGTGCTGGGCCACACCCACGTGCAGGGCGTCGAACGGTTCGCGGAGGGGATCGTCGTCAATCCCGGTAGCGTCGGCCAGCCCCGCGACGGCGATCCGCGGGCGGGCTACGCGGTGGTCGATCTCGACGCGCTGACGGTCGAAACCCACCGCGTCGAGTACGATATCGAGGCGGTACAGGAGGCCGTCGACGAGGCCGGACTGCCCGACCGCATCGGAACGCGACTGGCTCGTGGCAAGTAAGCGGGAGACCGCGGAAACGAATCGTTTTACACTCCCCCCACCGCTACGTTCGGGTATGGTATCCACCGGCTCCACCGCGTGTCCCGACAGGAACTATCCTCGTCGCGCCGTGGACCGGTGTCGTCGGTCGTCCGGTCAGTCGACCCGAACGCAGCGTCGCGGCGCCACTGGTTCCGTGCGGGTGACGGCCGAGGGCGATGTTTAGGCGCATCCGCGAGGACGTGCGGGCGATGCACGAGCGCGACCCCGCCGCGAAGGGGTGGCTCGAGGTCGTGTGCTGTTATCCGGGACTCCACGCGGTCTGGGGACATCGCCTCGCTCATCGGTGCTGGGCTGGCGGCAGTGGCCGCCGCCTTCTCGCGCGGCTGTTCTCACACCTCGTGCGCCTGCTGACGGGCGTCGAGATCCACCCGAATGCGGAGCTCGGCCGCCGAGTCACGATCGATCACGGAATGGGCGTCGTCATCGGCGAGACGGCCGAAATCGGCGACGACGTCCACATGTATCACGGCGTCACGCTCGGCGGCGACACCAACGAACCCGTCAAGCGTCATCCCACGGTCGAGGACGGCGCACAGCTGGGCGCGAACGCGACGCTGCTGGGCGACATCACGGTCGGCGAGGAGGCGGCCGTCGGCGCCGGCTCGGTCGTCACCGAAGACGTCGAACCGGGCGCGACCGTCGTCGGCGTGCCGGCGGAGCGAGTGGACTAGGGACGACGGATCGAGAGAGCTATTTTAACTGCTTCACTATCCGTTGAATGCTCAGTAGAGGGAAACAACGTCTCGCTCCAGCCAGTCGGCCGCCCTGCGGTGGCGCGCGCTGTCGACCGGCCGAACGAGAGTGAGGGCGGTCGCCGATACCGTGCGAGGGATGAGCGAAGGAGCGAAGCGACTGAGTGAATCGGCTGGGGAGGGCGTGGCGATTCCCTGTTGCCACGAGAGCAGAGCCCTTCTCTCATCGAACTCACTACTGAGAATCCGCCCAGTAAACACGTCTACAAGGTAGTCAAATCAAATTGTGAATCGAATTATATTGGTCGTAATCGGTACTAAAGGAACGGTTCTACGATAGCTCGGCTACTCACAGGAGCGGCTCGAGCAACCCGTCACCCGCCTCGAGCAGTTCCCGAACTCGCTCCTCGTCCGCAGCCTCGGCGTACACCCGCAACACTGGCTCGGTCCCGCTCGGACGGACCAGCAACCACGACCCGTCGGCCAGCAGGAGCTTGAAGCCGTCGGCGGTGTTGATATCCTCGACCGCGGTTCCCGCCACGGTCGCGGGGATTTCGTCCTCGAGGTCCGCGAGCACCCGCGCCTTCTCGTGGTCGGGACAGTCGACACTACTCTTGTCCTGGACGACGGTGCCGTGTTCTGAGAGCAAACGGTCGACGCGCTCGTCCAGCGGTTCCGCGGCGTGCATCGCACTCGCGAGCAACGCCATCAGGACGCCGTCTTTCTCGCGAACGTGGCCGCGAACGGTGAACCCGCCGGATTCCTCGCCGCCGACGAGTGCGTCGCCCTCCGCCATCGCTTCCGCCACCCACTTGAAGCCGACGGGGACTTCGCGGACGGACTCGCCGTGGGCCTCGGCGACCCGGTCGATCAGGTAGGTCGTCGAGACGGTTCGGACCGCCGCGCCCGACTCCGTCTCGAGCAGGTAGTCGTAGAGCGCGGCGAAGAACAGGTTCTCGTCGAGATAGCCGCGTTCGGGCGTGACGACGGCGATGCGGTCGGCGTCGCCGTCGTTGGCGATCCCGAGGTCGACACCGCTTCCGTCGTCCGTCACTGCCGCGATCAGGTCCGTCAGGTTCTCCGCGGCGGGTTCGGGCGAGCCGCCGCCGAACGCCGGATCGCGCTCGCACCGATACCGCTCGAGGGAGGCCCCGGCGCGCTCGAGGAGCGCATCGGTCGTGTCGCGACCGCTGCCGTGCATCGCGTCGTAGGCGACGGTCAGCCCCGAGAGGTCGGCGCTGCCGGTGATCGACTCGACCAGCTCGAGGGCGGCGTCGGCGTGGGGTTCAGCGAAGTCGACCGCTCGAGCAGTTCCGTGTTCGTCCTCGGGAAGTGGGTCGGGCTCGGCGAGTCGCTCCGCGATGGCGTCGGTGACGGCGGGGAGGGCCGGCGCGCCGTCCTCGGGAATGAACTTGACACCGTTGTACTCCGGTGGGTTGTGCGAGGCCGTAATGACCAGTCCGCCCGCGAGGTCGCGGTCGACGATCGCGTAGGCGACGAGCGGCGTCGGCCGATCCCGATCCGCGAGCAACACGTCGAACCCGTTCGCACACAGCACCCGCGATAGCTCCTCGGCGAACCCGCGCGAGGTCTCTCGAGCGTCGTACCCGACTGCGACCGGCCCCTCGAGCCCCTCGTCGGTCAGATAGGTGGCGACCGCCTGCCCCACCATCCGAACCCGCGGGGCCGTGAACTCCTCGAGCGTCGCCCGCCAGCCGTCGGTGCCGAAACTGATCGTCTCCATGGTGCGGTGGTCGACAGCCGGTGCGAAAAAAGCGACGGCACGGGCCGGCGAGTGCGACTCGCACGGGCTGAATCGATCGAAGGAGTCCGGATCAGGCGTCGATGTCGGTGAGCCGCTGTTCGAAGAGTCGTTCGCCGGTCTCCTCGCAGGTGACCGCGACGACCTCGTGTGACGTACAGCAGGATTCGACGACCTCCTCGCCCATCCGCACGTCGCCGCCGGACGGACAGGTCTCGAGGAACATCCGGAGACCGTTGAGCACCTCGCCTCTCGTCTCGGGGGGGTAGGCGAGCCAGTCGGAAACCCACGGCTCGAGGGCGCGACTCGCCGCGATATCGGCCAGCAGGGCGGCCCGCGAGGGCCAGCGGCCCGCGGCACCGGACCGAGAGAGCAGCGACCACGACTCGTTCCGTTCGCTGAGTTCGAACTCGTCGGGATCGGCGTCGAATCCGAACGCCTCGACGGCCGCCGTGGCGTCGATGCCCGACTCGTCGAGGGCGTCGATCTCGTCGAACCAGTCCGCCTCGAAGTCGGCGGTGAGACAGAGGTCGTCCCGATCGTCGCAGGGCTCGAGGATGTCGTGCTCGAGGAACAGCGTCTCGAGATCGACGGGGGCCGGTTCCTCCTGGGGTGCAGTCGATTCGCCGGGGGTAGCGCTACCGTCGTCGGTGTCGAGCGCCTCGGTCTCGTCGAAGCTGGTCACGTCCCCGGCGTCGGCGGGGTCGGCGCCGCCGAGACCGCTGGCCACGTCCGGTTCGGGGTCCTTGCCGAACCAGCGCAGGATTTCGGGCGGGAGATATCGCTTGGTGAGCGTCGGCGTTCCGGGGACGAGATACCCCCGGAGATAGATCAACGCCACCGAAACGCCGACGGCGAGGAGACCGCCGAAGCGGGATTTCCGCGCGATAACGGAACCGAGTACCGCCGCGATACCCAGATTCAAGATGGTACACGGTTCGCATCGGTTCTCACCGGTGTATTCGGGCTGTCTGAGATCGTCGACGACGTCGAGTTGCATCTCGAGAGAACGATTAGTCTCTCGAAACATCTATTTTTCGGACGGTGTGTTCGAGATAATAGTGCCGACGACGGGACTCGCTCCCGGCTTCGGGAGCACCGGAGCGGTGACCGGCAGGCGAAAGAGCACCGAATCGTCGACTCCCGACCGCGAGCGCGGTCGGGCCTCAGTCGAGGTCGACGAGCCGTTCCTTCGCCGCGCGGCGCAGTTGCTTGATCTCGTACTCGCGGGACATCGCGGCCGACTTCGAGTCGAACCGCTCGTGGTATCGAAGCTCGATCGGCGTTCGTCCGCGGGTGTACTTCGCTCCCTCGCCGGCATCGTGTTCGGCGACGCGGCGCTCGAGGTCGGTCGTGTAGCCGGTGTAGAGCGATCCGTCGGCGCACTCGAGTACGTAGACGACGTGATCGGTCATCGCTCGTGGCCAGGTGGGAGAGCGTAAAAAGTGTCCGGTTCGTGGAACCGCGCGGTCGCTGGTCGTGTGGGCGTCAGTCGCGTGTCGATCGCGATGGTCAGGTGCCGCGAGCGCGCTCTTTCGCGGCTTCTGCGATTCCGGCGTTGGCCGAACAGCTCACGCACGCGTGGATCTCGCCGTGTTCGTCGGCGAAGACGCGAGCGAACCGTTCGGAGACGTGCGCGCCGCAGTGGTCACACTTGGGCATTGGTCACACCGGCCGGAGCCGGTACTCAAATCTATCGAGTGGGTGGTTAAATATCCTTCCCCAAACACTGTATGAGTTTTCGGTAGTGGAAACTATTTTTCCGTAACTAGGTGTGGGTGTCAGTCACGAGCGTCGTCTATCGCTCGCGCGATAAGGGTCGCCTGAGCCCCGGCGACGAACCCCGCGTCGATGTTGACGACCGATAACACGGTACAGGACTGGAGCATCCCGGCGAGGGCCGCCTCGCCGTCCCCGGCGTGGCCGTAGCCGCTCGAGACCGGAACGCCGATGACCGGGGTGTCGACGAGGCCGGCGACGACGGTCGGGAGCGCCCCCTCTCGGCCAGCGGCGACGAGCAACACGTCCGCCGCGCGGAATCGATCGAGCTGGTCGAGCGTCCGGGTGAGCGCCGCGACCCCGATATCGTCGACCCGGTCGACCGTCGCACCGGCGTCCAGACAGACGAGTTCCGCCTCGTCGGCGACCGGTCCGTCGACGGTCCCACCGGTCGCGATCCCGACCGTCGCGTCGAGCGACGGCGGGTCGTACACCGGCGTCGTTACCCGGACCGCCCCGCTTCGTCGGTCGATCGTCGCCGTCGGAGCCGTCTCGTCGAGGTGGGCCTCGAGCCGCTCGAGCTGTTCGTCGGAGACCCGCGTGAGGAGCGCCCGCCCCGTCGTCTCGAGCGCGGTTTCGGCCAGTGCGACGACCTGCGGGGCTGTCTTCCCCTCGGCGAAGATCGCTTCCGGGACCCCGCGACGCCGGTCGCGGGCCGCATCGAACCGACCCGCCTCGCCGGTGACGTAGCCTCTGAGTTCGGCTTCGGCAGCCGCCGGCGACAGCGAGCCGTCGGCGACGGCTTCGAGCAGTTCGCGCATACTCGTCCTCCGCGACCGACGTACTCGAATCCGTCGGCCCGGTCTCGAGACGGACCGGGACCGGCGACCCCAGTCGCTGAACGTGCGCACGAGCCCCGGAGGGCCGCGCGCGAGCCGGATCCACCGGTTCGAGAGCGGCGAAAATCGGGTCGGCCACTCATCGAACATATACTTTCCGGTGATCCGGGTCGTCGAAACGGGCGAATCAACCGCTGCAACCCCCGTATTTCCGTCGCTAAGCAGAAATCTTATATGGGGGAACGCGAAACGAATACATCGTATGGCAGACCTTATCGTCAAAGCCGCCGTTAAGGAAGCGCTCGATGACAAAAACGTCGCCTCGGATTTCTACGACGCACTCGACGAGGAAGTCTCGGAACTGCTCGACGACGCCGCCCGCCGCGCAGAGGCTAACGACCGGAAGACGGTCCAGCCCCGCGACCTGTAAGGCAGCTATCTGAGCGATTTTTTGCGGACGCAACCCGACGTAGCGTAGCTACTGAACCGATCGCCGGGCCGGTCCCCGTTCGGGGCCCCCGATCGCCGACTCGAGTTTTTTGCCCCTAGTCGTGGTAGGAGCGGGATATGCTACGGAGACTACTGATCGCCTTCGGACTCGTCGAGATCGTCGCGCCGGAGCCGATCATCAGACTGTGCGAGCGGATCGGCCTGCGAAACCCCGCCGCGACCCGGCGGCGACCGCTGGCGCTGACGGGCGCTCGACTCGAGGGCCTGCTCTTCGTCTGGCTGCTCGTTCGCGGGCGCGAGGGATCGACGCTGATCACCGCCGGGCTCGGACTCGCCGGGCTGGCACTCGTGCTCGTCCCGCGACCGATCATCACGATCAGCCAGCACTTCGTCTACGTCAACACCGAGGATCTCGAGTTGCGGCCCTGGGTGGAGCCCGCGGCGCGCCTGCTCGGCGTCCTCTACCTGACCGTCACGCTGCTCTCCCGGAGCACGGGCGAGGGGACGACGACCGACCGGACGCGCGACGAATCGGACCGGTCGCCGCGCCGACTTCGGCTCCCCCGAGGTGACGGCTGAACCGATGCGAGCCACGAACCGAACGCTGGCGATCGGGTTCGGCCTGCTCGAGGTGATCGCGCCCGACGCGGTCATCGAATTCGGCGAGCGACTCGCGTTCGAAAATCCCGATCAGGGCCGGTTACGACCGTGGACGATTCCGATCGCCCGACTCGAGGGGCTGGCGTTCGTCTGGCTACTCCACCGTGACGATGGGCTACCGGCGGGCGTCGAAACGGGGATCGTCATCGGCGGCTGTCTCATGGCGTTGCTCCCGCGAACGGTCGTCGATTGGGGGCTCGGAACGGCCTACGAGAACCCCGACGAACTCGAGCTGAAAGGCTGGGTGATACCCGCGACTCGCCTGCTCGGAGCGGTCTACCTGATCGCTGGGCTGTTCTCGCGGCCGGTCGATGCGCCACGCGACGCGGGAGGTGACGACTGCGAACGGGCGGCGTGAGGTGGGATCCGGCAGTCGACGCGTCAGTAACGACGTACCTCGACGCCACCCTCGGTGCCGACGTAGGTCGCGTGGGCCGACCCGACGAACAGGCCGTGTTCCACGACGCCCGGAATCCCCGAGAGCCGCGTCCCCAGCGCGTCGGGGTCGTCGATCGGGCCGAACGCGCAGTCGAGGACGAGGTTCCCGTCGTCCGTCACGACCGGGCCGTCCTTTCGCTCGGCGTCTCGGAGCGTCGGCTCGCCGCCGAGGTCCCGAATCCGCTCGGCGACGACCGTGTGGGCGTCGGGATGAACTTCGAGCGGGACCGGGCGCTCGAGGCGATCGCTCAGCTTCGAGGGATCCGCGACGACGACGAACCGGTCCGCCGCCGTATCAACGAGTTTCTCGCGCGCGTGTGCCGCGCCGCCGCCCTTGATGAGCGCCCCGTGGGCCGTCGCGTCGGGATCGTCGACCACCTGATCAGCGCCGTCGATCGCGAGGTCGACCCCGTCGACCGCGTCGAGTTCGGTCAGTGGAATGCCGACCTCGAGGGCCAGTGTTCGGGACTGGAACGAGGTCGGGATCCCGCGGATCTCGAGGCCGTCGTCGACGGCTCGACCGAGCGCCCGGATCGCGTGGGCGGTCGTCGAGCCGGTGCCGAGCCCGACGACGTCTCCGTCTTCGACTTCCTCGGCCGCACGTTCGCCGGCGTCTCGTTTCGCGTCGGTAGAGCCACCCTCCGTCTTCATGCGTGTCAAAGCGGGCGGCGACGGGAAAAACGTTGTAGCTCGGCGGCCTCGGTCAGAGGTCGACGCGATCGAACCGCCAGAGCCCGAGCCCGAGCGGGATGAGCGCCCAGATCGCCAGCAGGACGAAACCGAACCACGGTTCGGCGAGGAGCGGGAGCGTTCCGTCGGTCAATCCCGCGGTCTCGTACGTGCTGGCCACCGTGAACTGATTATCGCTGAGCACGGCGGCGATCGCGGAGCCGTACGCGGCGTCGGGCGTCAGCGAGTTCATCGCGATGAACCAGTCGGGGAAGGTACTGGGGAAGAATTCGCCCTCGACGACGTAGAGCAGCGCCTGCACGAGGAAGCTCCAGAGGAACCAAAACAGCACGATCAGTCCGAACGCGCCGATCGCGGCTTTGGTCGTCGATCGCGTCATCGAGGAGATACCGACGCCGATACAGACGTAGACGAACCCGAACAGCACCGTCACCAGCGTGAAGGTGACGTAGTCGACGATCGAGACCTCGCCGATGAAAGCGACGAGACCGATCAGGCCGACGCCGAAACCGATCAGGATCGAGACTGCGACCACCGCCGTTCGACCGAGCACCTTCCCCACTACGACGTCACGCCGACGGTGTGGCAGTCCGAGGAGGAACTTCAGGCTCCCGCTCTCTCGCTCGCCGGCGATCGCGCCGTAGCCGACGACCAGGGCGATGACCGGGACCAGAAAGCCCGCCGGCGTCTGCAGTGCGAGGATCAGATCCATCGTCGTGTCGCCGCCGCCGGAGTCGAACAGCTCCGATAGCCGCGACGCGAGGAACGCGCCGCCGACGGTAAACAGCGAGAACAGCGCGATGAGGCCGAGCAGTACCCGGGATCGCATGGCGTCGCGGAAGTCCTTCTTCGCGACGACGATCGAACTCACTGTACCACCCCCGTACTACCGGCCGAATCGGACGTGTAGGCCATGAACAGATCCTCGAGAGAGGATTCGTCGGTTTCGAAGTCCTCGACGGTCACGCCGTACTCCTCGATGGTGTGCAAGACGGTCGTCTTCGCCCGGTCCTCGCAGGCGACGACGATGGTTCGACCCTCGGGCGTCACCGACGAGACGCCGTCGACCGATTCGACCGCCTCGAGCGCGGCCGAGGAGTCGTCCGGAACGCGGTCGAGGATCACGCGAAGCCGGGTCTCGTTCGGCATGGCGTCGCGAAGCCCGTCGACGGTGTCTTCGGCGATCAGATCGCCGTCCCGGAGGATGCCGACGCGGTCGCAGACCGCCTCGACCTGGCCGAGGACGTGCGAGGAGAAGAAGACGGTCGCGCCGCGGGCGTTCTCTTCGCGGATGATCTCGCGCATCTGGCGAGCGCCGTTCGGATCGAGTCCCGTCGACGGCTCGTCGAGGATCAGCAGGTCGGGTTCGCCGACCAGCGCCGTCGCGAGCATGAGTCGCTGGGCCATTCCCTTCGAGTAGCCGCCAGCCTTCCGGTCGGCATCGTCGCTCGAGAGCCCGACTCGCTCGATGAGTTCGTCGGGGTCGTCGTCGGCTCGTTTCGATTCGATCGCGAACTCGACGTGCTGACGGCCGGTCAACCGGTCGTACAGTTCGGCACCCTCGGGGAGGATGCCGGTCCGCTCGCGGATCTCGAGGCTGTCCGACTGGGCGTCCAGATCGAAGACGCGCACCTCGCCCTCGGTCGGTCGAATGAAATCGAGGATGAGGTTGATCGTCGTCGACTTCCCCGCACCGTTCGGGCCGAGGAAGCCGTAGATCTCGCCGCGTTCGACGGCGAGATCCAGTCCCTCGAGGGCCGTTTCGGTACCGTACCGCTTCGTCACGTTCGAGATGTCTATGGAGGGCACTGTTTAAGTATCGTAGTTTTTCGAGGTACAAATAGGTTGTCTCATCGGCCCGGAAAGCGGCGACACGAGGGAACGTCACGGTACCCGCACCCTCGGCCGCCAGTGAACGGCGATGCGACGAACGGCCGGCCGTCCTCGCCGCTGGTATCGCGGCGACCCATCGTGCTGTCAATGGAAAGATCTTTAGTTAGTGTTTCTTGTATATCACGTGGAGAGTGATACGATGAACGAACGCACTCCACGTCCCGTCGGTCGAGCGGGTGTCGACCGACACCGGTGGTCCCGCGCCCGAACGAACGACCGCTCGAGGCGGGTGAGATGATGCTGGAGCACGCCCTCCTCCCCTTACAGACCGACGCAGGCGACCTGATGATGTACTTTCTCATCGGGACGTTAGTCCTCCTCCTCATCACGATCGGCATCGCTTACTGGGTGTACAAGGACGCCTCGAAACGCGAGAACAACGAACTCTTGTGGACGATCGGCGTTGCCGGACTCCTCTTCCTCTTTCCACCGCTGGGGGTTATCGCCCTCATCATCTACGTCGTTATCCGCGGTGACGTGACGAGTGGAGAACCGTCACAAGACGGAGCTGTCAGTAGCGAGTGGTAGGAACGTCGCCCGCGATCCGCGGTCAGTGACCGCTTGCGGGCCGCCGTTGCGCCGAACCTTTTTTGGAGCGTCCGTGGTCGAACGCGCATGGCGACTTCGGGCACGGCCGTCACCCTCTCGAACGTCCGCAAGACCTATCGGATCGGCGAGCCGGTTCACGCGCTCGACGGCGTCTCCCTCGAGGTGCCGCGGGGATCCTACACCGCGATCATGGGACCGAGCGGCTCCGGGAAATCGACGCTGATGAACCTCGTCGGCTGTCTCGACACGCCGACCGAGGGCACGGTCGTCGTCGGGGGTCGCGAGGTCGGGGCGCTCGGGGACCGCGAACGGACCCGGCTTCGAGGGACCGAAGTGGGGTTCGTCTTCCAGACGTTCAACCTGATGCCGCGGCTGAACGCCGTCGAGAACGTGGCGCTGCCCCAGCTGTTCCAGAACGTCGGCCGCTCCGAGCGCCGCGAGCGTGCGCGTGACCTGCTCGAGCGCGTCGGCCTGGCCGATCGGGCGGACCACCTGCCGAACGAACTGTCGGGCGGCCAGCGCCAGCGGGTGGCGCTCGCCCGGGCGCTGGTCAACGACCCGGCGATCGTGCTGGCCGACGAGCCGTCGGGGAACCTCGACACCGACACCGAGGCGGATATTCTGGACCTCTTCGACGAGTTCCACGGCGGCGGGACGACGATGCTCGTCGTCACGCACGAGCGCCACGTCGCCGAGCGGGCCGATCGGATCGTCCACCTGCTCGACGGGGGAATCGAGCGGATCGAGGACCTCGAGGGGGGCGACGGGGCGCGGACGGGACCGACGACCGACAGCGGGTCGGGACGCGGGGGACGGCGGAACGGCGGAGGCGACGCCGAATGAACCCGCTCGAGAGCCTCCGTCTCGCGTGGCGGTCGATCCGCGGCCATCGGCTCCGATCGGCGCTGACGACGCTGGGGATCGTGATCGGCATCGCCGCGGTGATCACGTTCGTCACGCTGGGTGCGAGCCTGCAGGCCGGCGTGATCGGAGATATCAGCCCCGACGATCAGCGCAACGTCTACGGTTGGGCCGCCGAACCCGATACCGAGGGCGGCCCGCTGGCGGGCGCACAACCGGTCTTCACGCCGGACGATCTCGCGGCCGTCGAAGACCTCGATGAAGTCGAGGCGGCCTACGGCTACGCGACGATTCAGACGCAGGCGCTCTCGAACGGCGAGGAGCAGGTCGCACAGGGCAACGGGTTGATCGCCTCGGGACCCTCGTACATCCGCGAGGAGCGACTGGTCGAGGGCAGGCAGTTCGAGATGGGCGAGCGCGAAGCGGTGATCAACCCCGCGGCGGCGAACCAGTTCGAGGAGAACGTTAGCGTCGGCGACGAACTGACCGTGACGATACTGGGCGGCCAGGAAACGACCCTCGAGGTGGTCGGCATCACCGACACCAGCGAGGGGCTGAGCCCGTTCGAGGGGTTCGAGTCCTCGCCGCGGGTCTACGTGCCGACGGACCCCTACTACGCGGAACAGGCGGCCGGACTGGGATTCGGGGGCGACGGTGAGAGTAACGGCGGCGGAACCGAGAGCGACGGCGACGGAAGCGGTGGCAACGAGAGCGTCAGCAACGAAAGCACCGGTAACGAAAGTGCCGGTGACGGAAGCGGTGCCGACGGAGGCGACGCGAGCAGCGACGCTCGGTTTCTGGCGATCATCATCGAGGCCGAATCGGCCGACCAGTCCGACATCGACGCCGCCCGCGAGAGCGCGACCGACTACCTCGAGAGCGACCGATCCGACGCGAGCGAACTGCTGAGCGACGACCTCGAGGTGCAGTTTCGGACGAGTACGGAGCTGCTGGGTCAGCTTCAGGACGTACTGGATCTGCTGCGGAACTTCATCGTCGGCATCGCGGCCATCTCCCTGCTCGTCGGCTCCATCGGGATCGCGAACATCATGCTCGTCAGCGTCACCGAGCGGACCCGCGAGATCGGGATCATGAAAGCCGTCGGCGCGCAGAATCGCGACGTACTCGGCCTGTTCCTGACCGAATCGGTGATTCTGGGCGTGATCGGCGCGATCCTGGGAACGGGGCTGGGGCTCGTCGGCGGCTATCTGGGGGCGCAGTACGTCGATCTCCCGCTCGTGTACCCGCTCGAGTACGTCGCGATCGCCATCGCCGTGGGGATACTCGTCGGGGTTCTCGCGGGGCTGTACCCGGCCTGGCGAGCCGCGCGGACGGATCCGATCGACGCGCTGCGGTACGAGTGAAAAACGAGGCTCGAGCGATTATTTCGGCTCTCGATCGGAGCCGCGGTCGCGCTCTCCGCCCACGTATCGATCGTCCGCTCGTTCGCTCGAGCCGCCGCCCTCGAGCCCTGCATCGGATTCGCGACCGAGCTCGCGGTCCGATCTCGATCTGACATCGGCTGAGCGAGACGATTCCGTCGAGCCCGTCTCGAATCCCACCGTCTCGCGCGTTCGTCGGTGCTGAGCGGGGTATTCGCGCGCGAGGTACGCGCCCAGATAGCCGCCGAGTAGCGACAGGCCGACGGTATAGAGGAGGATGAAGGCCCCGACGCCGAGGATCACGAGCGAGAAGAGGGCGATTCCCTCGACGGGGATGCCACCGGCCAGTCCGAGACTGAGGAACCCAAAGAGGAGGAACCCGATCCCCGCGATGGGAAGGAACGCGATCGCGCCGGCCAGCGCGCCCGCGACCGCGCCCGCTCGCTCGTCCGGTCCCTCGAGGAATCCCGCGATTACCCCACCGAGGGCGGGAGAGAAGGGGATAAACGAGAGGACGACCCCGATGATAGCGCCAATACCCGCGTTGACGATCGTTCGGCTCCGTACCATACCGAACCAAAGGGTAGCAAAGAGAAAAGTGGCGGTGGTCAAACGGTGTCTGCCGTCGGTGCGCTCGAGGGGTCGGTTCGAACGGAACGGGACTCATACGGTCTGCTAGCACCGTATCATGACACACCCCAATCGGGGTCGTGGGTGGGCCGAAACTGCCGTACAGTCGTCCGTATCAGTCGTTGGTGATCCGTGAACTCGAGTCCTCGAAGGTCGTCTCCGTCCCACCTGGGTCGCTCGGCGACTCCTCCGGGTCGTCTTCGATGAGTTCGGTGAACGTCGCGTCGCTGTTTACCTCGTCGGCGAGCAGGTCGACGGCTTCCACGAAGACGGCGACGAGCAGCGGACCGACGACGACGCCGATCGCGCCGAGGGTGAAGAGACCGCCGGTGAACCCGACGAAGTAGAGGCTGCCGGAAAAGCCGGCCGACCGTCTGGCGAGTCGCGGGCGGACGGCGACATCGGGGAGCCAAGCGATGAGGCCGAGACCGAGCACGCCGATCAGCGTCGCCGCGACGAGGTCGCCGACGGCGACGTGATAGAGCGCGATCGGAACGACGAGCATGCTCGGGCCGATGATCGGGACGAACTGCAAGACCGCGGCGACGATCGCCAACGTCATGGCCGCCTCGTAGCCCAGCGCCCAGAACAACGGGTATGCGACGGCGAGCGTCGCAAGCGACGTCGCGAGTTGCAGGACGTAGATGGCGTACAGCGTCTCGCGGGCCCGCTGGGCGAGCGCGTAGACGACGTCTCGGTAGCCGTGTGGAATCGGCGCGACGGCGGCTCGGCCCGCCTCGTCGCCCTTGAGCAGCAATCCGAACAGGAGGACGACGAACAGCGCGAACTTGATCGCGAGCACCGGCAGCGCGAGCGCGAACGAGGTCGCGGCCCCGCTGAGAAGATCGAGGACGGAGGCCTGGATCTGCCCGGCCTCGAGCACGTAGGTCATCCCGAAGACGGACATCGACAGCTCCCGCGGCAGCGACGCGACCAGGGCGACGACCTGCTCGAGTCGAACGTAGAGCGCGATGACCACCGGCGAGAAAACGGCGACCGCGCTGACGAAGCCGATCAGGGTCGCCGCGAGCGCACCGGTCCACTCGGTGAGCCCGCGTCTGACGAGCCAGCTCTGGACCGGCATGAGGACGTACGCCACGGTGAGGGCAAAGAGGATCGTTCCGAGTACCTCGAGCAGAATGCCAGCGGTCACGACGCCCAGTGCGACGACGACTCCTGCGAGGACGTACGGACGGCGTCTATCCGCGCTCTCGGTCCCGGAACTGATCCCTGACACAGCCGTGAGTCTCACCCGACGAACAAAGTCTTTCGGCTCGAGCGGCGGGACTCGGAGGAATCGATGGCAATCACGGGCCTTAAGACCACCTGGTGCAACCACCGGGTAATGAATCGACGAACGTTCGTCGGCGCGGTCGGTGGCAGCGCGGTCGCCGGCGTCGCCGGCTGTTTGACGCGCGATGGGAACGGGGACGGAGACGAGAGCGACGGGACCCTTCGAATCGCGACCTACGAGTCGATGGTTGACGGCAAGAACCCGGCCGGGACGTGGCTCAAGGAGACGTTCCAGGAAAAACACGACGATGCCGAACTGGAGTGGGTCGTTCCGAGCGACGGGCTCAATCAGTACATCAATCGCGAGCAGCGAAACTCCGAGTACGATGTCGATATCTACTTCGGACTCAACGTCGACGACCTCGTCCGAGTCGACGACACTCTCGAGGAGGGCGGCCTCTTCCGCGAACTCGACATCGACCGGATCGAGCGCGCCGGGCGAATCCGCGACGGGCTCGACATGGGCGATCCGCACGGTCGCGTGCTCGCCTACGACACGGGCTATATCTGTCTCGTCTACGACGAAACCGTCGTCGCCGAACCAGAGACGCTCGACGATCTGACCGAGACGGCCTACGAGGACGCGCTGCTCGCCCAGAACGCCCAGAGTTCCGATCCGGGCAAGGCGTTCCTGCTGTGGACGATCGACGCCTACGGCGAGGACGGCTATCTCGACTACTGGCGTTCCCTCGACGAGAACGGGGTTCGTATCGTCGGCGACTGGAACGATTCGTATGAGTCCTACACGGCGGAAGATCGGCCGATGGTCGTCTCCTACTCGACCGATCAGGTGTTCGCCGCCGACGCGGACAGCGACATGAGTCGGCACCAGATCGCGTTTCCGAACGATCAGGGGTACGCCAACCCCGAGGGGATGGGGATCTTCGAGGGAGCGGCGGACGTCGATCTCGCCTACGACTTTTTCGATTTCGCCCTCTCGAACGAGGCCCAGGCGGTCATCGCCCAGCGCAACGTCCAGTTCCCGGCCGTCGAATCGGAGTACGTCGACCTCGACGAGGAGTTCGACCGGTACGCACACGTGCCGCCGGAGGCGGTGACGATCGGTTACGACGACCTCCGGGGTAACCTCGACGGCTGGGTCGAAGACTGGGCGCGCGAATTCGCCAGCCAGTAGCCCTGTGTCTCGACCGGAACGGTCCGAGCGGGAAGCCGGACTTCGACGGCGATCCGCCACCGCTCGCCGCTGGCTCGAGCGCCGCGCGCTCGCCCTGACGGCGCTCGCGACGGCCGTCATTCTCGCCGTCATGCTCTACCTTCCGGTTGGCGTCGTCTTCGTCAACGCCGTCGTCGACGACGGCGTGGCGAGCCTCGCGTTCTTCCGCGCGGTCCTCACCGACCCGTTCTATTTCGGGGTGTTCGCGGACGTCTTCGCGGAGCCGCTGGCGGTTCGCGGCCACCTCGAGTCGCTCGTCGGCTGGCTCGGGGCCGTCTCGGTCTCGGTGTCGCTCGAGTACCCGCTCCCCGGCGTTCCGCTGCCGGTCCCGCTGCCGAGTCTCGAGCTCCCGGCGTTTCGAAAGGGACTGTTCGGCTTTACGGCCTATCAGGCCGCGTTATCGACGATCGCGAGCGTCGCGCTGGGACTGCCAGCGGCGTACGTCCTCGCGAACTACGAGTTCCGCGGTCGACGAACGCTGCGCTCGCTGACGATCCTACCCTTCGTCCTGCCGGGAATTATGGTCGCCGTCGGCTTCTACGCGATGTTCGGGCGATCGGGGACGCTCAACCAGCTCCTCGGGCTCGCCGGAGTCGGGCCGTTCCCGTTCATCGAGTGGAACCCGCTCGCCGTCGTGATCGTCGCTCACGCGTTCTACAACGCGCCGCTGATCGCTCGCGTCACGATCGCCGCCTGGGAGTCCGTCGACGTCCGGACCGTCGAAACCGCCCGCAGTCTCGGGGCGAGCCCCCGCCGGGCGTTTCGGGACGTGGTCGTCCCGCAGCTCCTGCCGGCCGTCCTGACCGGCGCATTGCTGACCTTTATCTTCACGTTCATGACGTTCCCCATCGTGCTCGCGCTGGGCGGCCTGCAGCTCGCGACCGTCGAGGTCTGGATCTACGATCGGGTCCGACAGCTCGCCTACGCCGAGGCCGCGACGCTCGCGATCCTCGAGACGTTCCTCTCGCTCGGGCTGACCTACGTCTACCTCCGATACGAGTCCGCCCAGTCAGGGCTCGCTCGAGCGACCACCGCGCCGTCTCGAGAACCGCTCTTTCCGGATCTTCGGACGGCGCTCTCGCCGCGCAGACTGGCGATCGTCGCCTACGGACTCGTCACCGTCGTCGTCTTCGTCGGTCCGATGGCGAGTCTCGTCGTCGGCAGCGTGACCGACGGAAGCGGGTTCACGCTGCGCCACTACGCGTTCCTGCTCGAGCGCCAGCTCGAGGGGGCCGACTACCAGACGCTGCCGTGGATCGCGATCCGAAACTCGCTGCTGTTCGGGGTCGCGACGCTGCTCGTCGCCGTGCCGATGGGCGTGATCGTCTCGGTGGTGACGGTCCGCGCGGGCCGGGGCGGGGCGATCGTCGACACGCTGGCGATGCTCCCGCTGGCCGTCAGCGGCGTCGTCTTCGGAATCGGCCTGCTACAGGGGCTCGTCTTCGGCATCCCGCTGCCCGGCGGCTGGCGGTTTCAGGTGACGGGCGCGGTCGCGATCGTCGCCGCCCACGCCGTCGCGGCCTACCCCTTCGTCACGCGCAACGTCTCGCCGCTGCTCGCGAATCTCGACCCGGCGATGGTCGAGTCCGCTCGAGCGCTCGGGGCCTCTCGATACCGCGCGCTTCGGGACGTCGAACTCCCGCTGGTGGCCGGCGGCATCGTCGCCGGAGCCGCCTTCGCCTTCGCCATCTCGATCGGCGAGTTCTCTTCGACGGTGATTTTGGCCAGCGGTAGCGAGGCGTACACCATGCCCGTCGCCGTCGAGCGCTATCTCGGTCGCCGCTCCGGCCCCGCGATCGCCATGGGTACGGTGCTGTTGGGCGTCACGGCCGCGAGCTTCGTCGTCGTCGACCGCGTCGGCGGGAGGTTCGAGCGATGACCGAGCTTCGCCTCGAGGGCGTTTCGAAAGTCTACGGTGAGACCGGCACCGACACCGTCGCGCTCGGGGGCGTCGATCTGACGGTCCGCGACGGGGAGTTCTTCACCCTCGTCGGCCCCTCCGGCTGTGGAAAGACGACCACGCTGCGGACGATCGCCGGATTCGAGGAGCCGACCGAGGGAACCGTCCGCTTCGCCGGTCGGGAGATGGCCGGCGTCCCGCCCGAACGGCGGGACGTCGGCGTCGTCTTCCAGAGCTACGCGCTGTTTCCGCACATGAGCGTCGCCGAGAACGTCGGCTACGGCCTCCGGTTTCGGGAGCCGCCGGACGGACTGTCGGTCGACGAACGCGTCGCCGACCTGCTCGAGCTGGTCGATCTCGAGGGGGTGGGGGAGCGCAGTCCCGAAGCGCTGTCGGGCGGTCAGCAACAGCGGGTGGCGCTGGCTCGAGCGCTCGCGCCGGCGCCGGACCTGCTCGTGCTCGACGAGCCGATGAGTGCACTCGACGCACGGCTCCGGGAGTCGCTGCGCAGGCAGCTCAAACGGATTCAGTCCGACCTCGAGATCACGACCGTCTACGTCACCCACGATCAGGCGGAGGCGCTGGCGATCTCGGATCGGCTCGCGGTCATGAACGGGGGCCGCGTCGAGCAGGTCGGCCGCCCGCAGGAGATCTATCGCGAACCCGCGACGCGGTTCGTCGCGGAATTCGTCGGCGACAACAACGTCTTCGACGGTGAGGTTCGGAGTCGTGAGGGTGGGTACGCACAGGTCGAGGTCGGCGGCGAGCGATTCACGCTGCCGGTATCCACCGGAACCGATCGGCTCGCCTTCTGCGTGCGGCCGGGCGCGCTCTCGGAGTCCGCGGAGCGAAATCGACTGACGGTGAGCGTCGAAACCAGCGAGTTTCTCGGCGAAACCGTCCGCGTCAACGGTCGATGGAACGGATCGCGGATCGTCCTCCAGCGTCCCGCGGTTCCCGAACGCGAGGAACTGACGGTCGGGTTCGACCCCGACGACGCACACGTCGTCAATTCGAACTGAGAGTCGTCGGTCGTTTCGGCCGTTCCGGAAAGTCGTCTCGACCGCCCCGGAACGCGCAAGTGGGCGTCTTTTAATTTAGGCGTGGTAGCACTCCGCATGAGAGTTACCCGAAAGCTCCGGATCGACCTCGAGCGACGCGAAGTCGCGGTCGGGACCGAGTTCGCCGTCCGCGTCCGCGATAATCGACGACACCCCGTCGAGGGGGCCGTCGTTTCGACCGACACGAAATCGGTGCGAACGGACGGGCGGGGTCTGTGCCGACTGCGGTTCGACTCGCCCGGGTTCTGGAAACTCACCGCGGCGAAATCGCCGAGCGAGCGCGTGGCGTACAGGCCGGCCTCGGCGCTCGTTCGAGTGGTGCCGAACGAGGCCGCACTCCGGCCGTATCGCACCGCGCGCACTCGATAACGGCACCCGTTACCATCACAGCCGGAGAGGGGGCGGTCCCGGTGCGTTCCGTCGCCTCGAGGGCGGCGAGTCCGCGGTCGAATTCGGTCTCAACGACGGCTCCGTGAACGGTTTCCGCTGCAGGCGGATGGTATCAGCTGCCACAGTGTTATCCCGCCAGCGCCCGTATCCGATCCGATGGCAGACTCCAAAGACGGTCGAGACAAGCAGGCCGACGACGCGGAGAAGCGCCAGCGCGAACGGGAACTCGACGAGGCGCTCGAGCGCAGCGACGAGGACGAACCGATCGACGAGGACGCAACTGAGCTGGACGAGGACGAGCTGGACGAGGACGAACTGGACGAGGAAGCGTCGGCCGAGGAGAGCGGCGAGACGGACGAGTAGGGAACCCTACGTGAGGCCCCAGAAGAACGCGATTCCGAAGACGGTCACGACGGAGAGCAGCAACTGCAGCGGTGCGCCGACCCGGACGAAGTCCGTGAATTTGTAGCCGCCCGGCCCGTAGACGAACAGGTTCGTCTGATAGCCGACGGGCGTGAGGAACGCGGTCGAGGCCGCGAACGTCACCGCCAGCACGAACGCGAACGGGTTCGCGCCGATCTGGGTCGCGGTCTCGACGGCCACCGGGAGCATCAACACGACGCTCGCGTTGTTCGAGATGACGCCCGTGATGAGGCCCGTCGCGAGGTAGAACACCCACAACACGCCGATGACCGGGAGGTAGGCACCGGTCGAGGCGACGAGGGACCCCAGGAGATCCGCCCCGCCGGTCTGCTCCAGGGCGATCCCGAGCGGGATGATGCCGGCCAGCAGGAAGATCACATCCCACTCGACGGCGTCGTAGATCTCGGTCGGCTTGAGGACGCCCGTCGCGACCATCGCGACGACCCCCGCGAGCGCGGTCACGAGGATCGGCAGGGAAAAGGCAGCGAGCCCCTCGAACGCGCCGACACCGGTCACACCGGCGAGCGTCGAACCGACCGAGCCCCACGGAACGGCGACGAAGCCGACGACGCCCGCCATGATCGCCGCCGCGTGAGGGATCTTCTCGGTCCGGTAGTCGGGTTCCTCGGGTTCGTGTGCGACGATGAAGTCGTCGTTTTTCGATAGTCGGTCGATGCTGTCCGGAGCCGCCTGAACTAACAGCGTGTCGCCCACGCGGATCCGGCGCTCGTCCATGTCACTGCGGACCGTCTCCCCCCGACTGCGGAAGGCCAACACGGTCGCGTCGTAGCGCTGGCGGAACGTCGAACTCTCGAGCGACTCGCCGACGAGGAACGAGCCCCGGGGGACGACGATCTCGACGAGGGTCCGGTCGGGGACCGCCTCGGGCTCCAAGTCGTCGGCGGTCTCGGGGCTGCCGGCGAGCGTCAGCGTCCCCCGATCGACGAGTTGTTGAACGGTCGGTCGGTCGGCCCGAAGCCGGAGCAGATCGCCCGGCCGGAGCGTCTTCTGGCCGATCGGTTCGATGAACTCCTCGTCGTCGCGGACGACCTGCAGGATGTCGGCGTCGAACTCGACGTGGTCGATGGCGTCGGCGACGGTCGTGCCGATCAGCGGCGAGTCTTCATCGACGACGACTTCGGTCAGATACTCCTCGATGGCATAGTCCTGGACGTAGTCCTCCTCGACGGGGACGCGCTCGGGTAACAGTCGGTGTCCGATGGTCATGAGATAGACGCTGCCGACGAGCAGGACGACGATCCCGAGCTTGGTGAACTCGAACATCGAGAACGGCTGCCCGAGCAGGCGTTCGGAAACGTCGCTCGCGAGGATGTTCGTCGAGGTGCCGATGAGCGTGAGCATCCCGCCGAACATCGATGCGTAGGACAGCGGTATCAGGAGTTTCGAGGGCGACGTCTTTCCCTTGTGAGCGATGTCAGAGATGACGGGAACGAGGATGGCGACGACCGGCGTGTTGTTGATAAAGCCGGAGATCGGGCCGCTGACGCCGATCGTCGCGAGCAGCTGTTTGTCGAGGTCGTCGCCAGCGAAGGCGGACATCTTCCGCCCGAGTATCTGGACGACCCCCGTCTGACTGATCCCCGAACTGAGAATGAGCATCGCCAGCACGGTGATCGTCGCCGAGTTCGAGAAGCCCGACGTCCCCTCTTCCGTCGATATTTCGGTGAAGTTCACGATGCCGTCGACCCCCAGCACCATCAGCAACACCATAATCAGGATGGCGGTCACGTCGACCGGGAGCAGTTCGGTGACGAACAACACGAGCGCGAGACCGATGATCCCGAAGACGACCAGCATCTCGGGCGTCACTGTCAACGAACTCGAGTCCGCAGCCAGCGCTGCAATGCCGGTCTCGAGCGGGAGCAATCCGGACACGGTTGACGGTCCCACTTCTCTGACGCCGGCGCTTGAAGGCCCCGATTCGCTGCGGGTTCGCTCGAGGCCCCACTGACGGCCGATCGACGCGATCGCTCGCTACCGGGATGCGAGCCGCGACCGAAATCGCTCGAGGCCGACGTCGAGCATGTCGGGACTGACGGGCTGGAACTCGTCGGTGTCCGGGAGGTACGGCCTGACCGAATCCCAGCTGTCGCGGGCGTAGCGCTCGTCGAGCAGGACGCGAACGCCGACGTCCTCGGGGCTGCGGATGACGCGCCCGATGGCCTGCCTGGCCTTTCGAACGGCGGGAATCGTCAGCGCGTACGTGAAACCGTCGCCGAACTCGTCGTCGTAGGCCCGGCGGACGGCTTTCGTCCGCGGGCTCGAGGTGTTGACGATCGGAACGCCGCAGACGACCGCCGCGGCGAGGCGGTCGCCGCTGTAGTCGACGCCCTCGGTCAGCGTCCCCCGCAGGCTCGTGACGAGCACCTTCCCGTCGCCCGCGAAGAACTCGTCTTTGAGCGACTGCGTGGTCTCGTCGTCGCTCGCGGCGTCGAGCAGGATCGGCTTTTCGACCCGATCCTCGAGGGTGCCGGCGGCCCACTCGGCCTCGGCGTAACTTGGCATCCCGACGAGGACGTTGCCGGAGAGCTGTGCGACCCTCGCGATCGCCTCGGCGTAGGATCGCCGCGTCGGAGTATCCTCGCTCGGGCTGCCGCGGTTCTCGTAGGTGTATTTCGGTGCGGCGACGGCGAAACTCTCGCGGTTCTCCGCGGGGAAGTGGAGTCCGTACCGCCGCTCGACGACCGGTCGATCTTCCTCGCGTGCGAGGTACTGCAGTCCCGTGACTTCCGTGAAGGCGTCCATCGGCTCGAGGGTCGCACTCATCAAAATTCCGCCGCCGAACGCGGCGAGACGGTCGCCGATGGCGTCGCTGGGGACGCAGTTGTGCAGGGCCAGCCGGGCGTTGTAGGCCCGCCGCCACGACTCTGCGGGCTCGGTGTCGTCCCAGGTCCGCTCGAGTTCGATCTCCCGGAAGTAATCGGTGTGACCCCGTCGATACCACTCGCCGAGGACGCGACCGACCGCGGGTGCGGCGCGGGTTCGGTCCTCGTCCTCGGCCTCGTTGAGGATCCGCGCGACGACCGCACCGACGGACTCGGCGCGGACCCAGTCGGCGTCGCCGTACCCCGACTCGATCGCCCACTCGCTGAGTTCGTCCTCGGCGGGCTCGCCCGGATCGCGGAGGGGAATCTCCTCGTCGGGGAGATCGTTCAGGTCCGACTGCCAGCCCCGGTGGGTCCGGTCGAGGTGGGCCGTGACCCGGCGGTCGAGTTCCTCGCGGAGATCTCGGACGAACTCGAGCGTCCGGTTGAGTTCCTCGTAAGAGACGTCGCTGTCCTCGATTTCCGCGCGAACGAGGTCCGCGTCGGCGGTCTTGGAGCCGCCCTCGGCCTGTCTCCCTTCGCGCTCGAACTTGACCGGCTGGATGACCCGCGAGAGTTCGGTTTCGGCGTCCCGAAGCGTGCTGTCGGCGACGCCCTCGCTGACCAGGTCGCGGACGCGCGGTTCCAGCATGTGGGCCTCGTCGCAGACGACGTACGTCGACTCGTCGAGCAAGGCGCCGGTAAAGGAGCCGACCGTTCGGGGGTCGAAGGCGTGGTAGTAGTTGCCGATCACGACCTCGACTTCGCCGAGGGCGGCCCCCATCACGGAGTGAGGACAGGTGCCGTGTTTCACCGAGCGGGCGACCAGCTCCTCCGGACTGACCATCCCGGCGTCGGTGAAGTCGTACGGAACCGCCTCCGCGGCCGATCCGTTCTCCTCGTCGTCCGGCAGGTCCTCGAGGTACTGCGCGTAGAACGGGCAGTACTCGGTCTCGGCTCCGACGGGCCCGCCGTCGCCGTACTCGGGGAGCGACGGCGGGTACGACGTCGGTTCGCCCGCGGTCTCGAGGAACGTGTTTTTCGACCGGGTCCCGCTGTCGGCGAGCCCGATCTGCTGGCTTCGGGCGCGGGCCGCCAGGTTCCCTGCGGTCGTGTCCCCGCCCTCGCCGGTGAGATCGCGGGTGCGGTCCCGCAGGGTCTCACAGCGGTCGTAGACGTTTCCGTCGTCGAACCCCGCCGCTCTCTCGCGGTTGTACGGACAAACGTCGGCCTTCCCGACCAGCGTGAGCCCGGAAACCGGGTCCCAGTCGGCCGGCAGGTTCTCGTTGATCGTCTCGAGGTCGTCCTCGAACTGCCGCAGTTGCTGTTTGACGCTCGTGAGCACGAGCACGCGTTCGTAGTCGGTGTCCGGGTCGCGGACGAGGTCGATCCCCGCGGTGAGCGCGATCATCGTCTTCCCGGTCCCACAGGCCCCCTCGATGACGGAATAACCGCCGTCGCGCCCGGTCTCGATGGCCGTCTCGATACCGTCGACCTGGGGCTCGTAGGGTTGGGGGTGGCCGAACACCGTCCGCCAGTTCGTCATTCTTGCCGTACTCATCGTCGGTCGTCCATAGCGTTGACGGAGTGGATTGGCCGCGTGATAGTATATGAATGTTCGGTGAGCGGAAGCGAACGGCCGAGCGGAACGTAACGCCTTCCAGTCCCGCCCACCTAGATCGGCCATGAGCGACACCGGCTCCATCGACGTCGACCGCTACCGGGACGAACTCGAGTCGAAACGCGCCGAGAAAGACGAGTTCTTCGCCGACCATCCACAGTCGCCGATTCCGCCGGCGGAACGGGACGAGTTCGACGGACTCGACTACTTCGATCCGGACCCGGCCTACCGCGTGAGCGCCACCGCGACGGTCCACGACGATCCCGAGGTCGTGCTGATGGACACCACCGCGGGCCGCGAGATGCGCTACCACCGAACCGTGACCCTCGAGTTCGAACTCGATCGCGAGGACGAGGACTTAGAAGACGGTGCGTTCGAACTCGCGGCCTACCAACAGGAGAGTCCGAACGAGGAACCGCTGTTCGTGCCGTTCCGGGACAAGACGACCGGCCAGCAGAGCTACGACGGCGGTCGATACATGGAACTCGAACCGGAGCGGGATCTCGCGGACGGCGACGAGATCATCGTGGACTTCAACCTCGCGTACTCGCCGTTTTGCGCCTACAGCGAGACGTTCGACTGCCCGCTCCCGCCCGAGGAAAACTGGCTCGAAGTCGCGATTCCGGCGGGCGAACGGGACGAGTAGATCGCGACGGTCGCGCGTCGTCGCGGTTCACTTCCGATCTCTCGGCTCGGTATCCACGTACAGGGTCGAACCCGGTAGCCCTCGAGTAGTCGCTATAGCGGACAATACCGATCGATGCGACTCTCAACCCCACTACGGGTACGTTTCGACTCGAGCCACCGGACGTATTGGGGGCTGTCGCGGAGGAATGGCCGTCTCGAGTGGAAATTGGGGGGTTCGGCAATTCCCCCCGCGTCAGATAGTTGCGTGCAACTATCCGACGGTCAGGGAGCGACGCCGACGGTCAGCAGCGTCCCGAACTCGCGGTAGCGCTCGACCATGTCCTCGCGCGCGTCCCAGTCCTCGGTCGGAAACTCGCTCTCGTCGGGGATCGTGATCTCGCGGTCGGGAATCGTGTCCTGTTCGGCCACGTACAGCCCCGCATCGCGAAACGCCTCGCGGTACTGCTCGCGATCCCAGCGCGTCATCTCGATCGTGATGAACTCCTGCCACTCGTGGGAGTGGACGTTCTCCTCGTAGTAGTTGACCGCACAGTAGACGGTGCCGCCGGGTCGGAGGACGCGCGCGATTTCCTCGAGGGTGTGATGCGGGTCCGTCGCGTAGTAGAACGCCTCCATACTCCAGACGCGGTCGATCGAGTCGTCGGCGAAGGGGAGCGCGTCGAAGTCACCCACGACGTAGCCGACGTCCTCGTCGTCCGTATAGCCGGTCGCGTTGCGGACCATCTCCGGCGCGCCGTCGAGACCGTACACCCGACCGGCGTCTTTGGTGTCTCGGAGCGCTCGGCCGGCGTACCCGCTTCCGCAGCCGAGATCGAGGATCGTATCGCCGGATTCGACGGGCATCCGGGCGAGGGCGTGCTTCGCGGTGTGCCAGTGGCGGTCCTCCATCCCTCTGTCTCGGCCGGTCCTTGCCCACTCGTCGAACTCCTCGCGGACGCTCATATGCGGCCGATGGGAGGCGCACGAATAAACTCGTTCGCATGGCCATCGGTCGTTCGTCTGGCCACCGGGGATCTCCGATTGTGGTTCTCACTGCGATAACTCGTTTCGTAGCGCTCGTTTCGCAGTGACTTCCGGCCGTTTCGCAGTGGCTCCCGACGACCCCGTCATCGTTCTCACCGGTACGGGAATCACCGACAGACTTTTTTAGGTAGACCTAAACTATAGGGTCGAAGGGTCGTCAGCGACCGAAATCCGTGGGCATCCGGATTTCGAGTCGGACGCTCGGTGAGTCGCTCTGTCCCACCCTCGCCAGTTTGCGAGACCCTTCCGCCGTTTTCGGACGTGTCTCTGCCGTGGAAGATACATCCGCAATCTTAAGGGAGTGCCGAAAGTTGTTCACGTCAATATGGATTATGCGCTCGAAATAGACGGGACACCGGAAACGATCCCGGGCGGGACCGGGGTACTCCTCTTGCATCCGAGTACCGGCGAAACGGACCGCATCGATACCGACTTCCTCAAGACCGACACCGACAACTTCCTCGTCGTCTCCACGCGAACCACCGCCCGCGAGGTCAGGCAGAAACTCGAGTACTACGACGTCGACGAGGAATGCGCCGAGATCCTCGACACGCTGAGCATCGAACGCGGCTACTCCCGGCGGTCCTCCGATACAGTCCACTACGTCGCCGCCCCCGACGACGTCGACGGAATCGTCGAGCACATCGACGGCTTCCTCGGCGACCACGACGGCAAACTCCGCATCAGTTTCGACTCCGTCACCGAACTCGCCTACTACGCCGGCGACGACCGGGCTCTCGAGGCGGTCGAGCGGATCCTCGAACTGCTCGCGGAGCACGACGCGGTCGGCCTCTTCCACCTCTCGGAAGACCCCCACGACGACGCGCTCGTCGAGCAGTTCCGCGGGCTGTTCGACGGCATCATCGATCTCGACGAGGACGGCAGCGTCGACGCCGAGTTCTGAGTGGCGACCGGCGACGCGCGCCTCCGTTTTTGCCGGATCCTTCCGTTCCCGATTCCCTGCGTTGGTTTTCGTTCACCGACGCCGCTTCAGGAGACCCTCCGCTCGAAACGACGGGCGTGGGCTTTCGCCTCGCACAACTGTACGCGATCAGTCCTCGAGCGAGTCGAACGTCTTCTCGGCCCACTGGATCGCGTACGCCGGCCCGTGATCCAGATAGGCGTCGGTGTCGAGCGCGGCGAAGGGAGCCGGCAGTTCGATCGCGTGCTTGATCGCCGCACACGCGAGTTCGGTCGCGTCCGCGAAGTCGGTCTCACCGCGGGCGACTGCTCGCGGTAGCCCCGAAACGCGGTCCTCGAGTCTCGTTCCCGCGTCCTGCCAGGCGTCGGCGAGTTCGGGATGCTCGTCGTGCCAGTCCGCGAAGACCTCGCGGGTCTGCAGCCCGACCCAGCCGTCGTACAGCGCCGCGGCGACCTGATAGGTGCCGTTCGGATCCAGCGCCACGGCCGCATCGAGGTCGCGATACGACTCCTCGAAGAACCCGATGAAGTGCTCGGGGACGCCGAGGTCGAGCTGGACGAGCGCCTCGGCGATCAGAAAGTCGACGAAGGAGGTCGGCGAGCCCTCGACCCGCGGTTTGACGATGACGATCGGCGGCTCGGTCTGACGAGTCGGAACGACGCTACCGTCGCCCGGCATCCCGATGGTGAGATCGGAACTCACGTAGCGGGCGAGGAGGGTCGGCGCGTCGTCGGGGAGCCAGTCGGCCGGATAGCTCGCTGGCTCGAGGGCATCGACGAGCAGCCCGAGATCCTCGGCGAGCGCCGGCGGTAGCGTCTCGAAATCACGCTCGCAGTCGAGAATTCGTCCGTCCGGTGTGCGCGTTTCGCGAACCGACTCGAGTCGATCCGGGAGCTCACGAGCCTCGAACATCAGGCGAGTGCGGTTTGGAACACGAGCAGGATCGACAGCAGTGCCGATACGGCGACCGTCGTGAGAACGACCTTGGTTGCGGTGCTCATACTCGAGGCGTCGGTTCCGGATCGCTTAAATCCATCTGTCTCGGCTCGCTATTCCTCGCTTCGAACGCTCTCTTTACCGCCCGTCGCTTCGAACGCGCAATTTGCTCGGGGGAGTTCAGAGAGCAATTACCGCCGTGCCGACACCCCTAGCTTCCCGCGGATCGGTTCTCGTCGAGTCGACAGTTCGACGGTAACGGCTACTGAATCGAGTGGTGGCTGGAGAATTACCTATCAGACTGTAAGTCGTCGTATTGCTCGAGACCAACATTTCGAATGGAGACAGATTTGTCGATAGGGTATGTGTTACTGGCGAATATAATGATTCTGCAGTAGAAACGACCCGGTGTCATTTCGAGGAGGCGGTGTCGTTCTGAGGGGGAGTTCGTCGCCGGACGCATCGTTTTCGACTACATCGATCAGCTATGCTGGCGTTCGATTCCATCAATCGTCGCTGTCGTCGCCCTCGCGCCACGAATCGGGGACGTCGATGACGTACCGGCCGTCCTCCTGCAGAGAGATGATGTACTCGTCGCGATTGTAGAGTTCCATCAGGTTGAGTTCGTACTGGCCCGGACGGACGATCTTGATGCTCTCGAACTGTTCGTTGAGTTCTTCCCGGAGGTCTTCGATCGACGGGCGATCCCCGCTGGGTTCGCTGACGACGCGGCCGTGTTCGGGCGGGGCGTCGTCGGGTCCGTTCGTCGAGGAGTCAACTGTGCCGCCACCACCAGCGTCGCGCTCGGTCCCGACCGGATCAAATCCGTCGGAATGAGCGGGAAGATCGTCCGGACGAACGACTTCACTGCGGGCGTCGGCCTGCGCCGTGTTTTCGTCGTCGTCGATCGTCGTGGTCGGACCGTCGGGCGTCGTAGCTGGGCCGTCGGGCGTCGTAGCCGGACCGGCGGATCGATGGGTTGAACGCTCGGCATCGACGGACTCCTCGTCCGGCGGCTCGCTCGAGTCGCCGGGTCGGTCCTCGGGTCGCCGCGCCGTCTCCGGCCAGTCGGCGAACTCACCCTCCGCCGAGGCGTCCGGTTCGGTGGTGTCGGCTCGCCCGCTCGAGGGCCAGGGGTTGTCCGACTTCGAGGACGTATCCGAATCACCGGGTGGAGATTCCGATGGAGTAGCACGTGGGGACTCCGACGGGGTGTCAGGTGGGGACTCCGATGGAGTGTCGGATGAAGATCGGACGCCCGGACCGGCGTCCGCTCCCGGCGACGACTCCGCGGAGTCCGACGCGTCCGAGGAGCGACCGGGCATCCAATCGCGAACCGTCTCCGCGGCGCGCGTGGTGACGCTGTCGGATTCGGTGGACGAGTCCGTCGCACCGGGACCGTCGGCCGAATCGGCGACACCGGCGGATTCGACACCGGTGACGGACTCGGCCGATCCAGCGGTGGCGTCCCCGTCGAACGATTCAGCTGCGGCCGCGGTAGTCGGTGCGAACTGAAACTTGTTCCCACCGCAATCGGGACAGCCCGACAGCATCTCCTTGGAGCCGTCATCGAACGTCCGGCCGCAGTTCGTACACTGGTGTGGCATTAGTTACGGGACACGAGCGCGCTGATGAGCGTTTCGTCCTTGTGGAGCGTCTCGATCTGGTTCGCCGGTCCGATCACCGTCAACTTCGCCTCCGTCTCGTCGTTCCCCATGATCCGGCCGAGTAACGACGAGTCGCGGGTCTCGGACTTCGGATAGGTCTCGATCTCGATCCCGTTGAACTCGTCGGGGCTGATCTCGGCCATCGTCACCTCGATGAGTCGGCTCTCCTCGTCGGGCGTCAGCCCCTCCTCGAGGATGACGATGTTGCCGTCGTGGACGCCGTCCAAGATCATTCTGATCTTCTCCATCGTCGCCATGCCGTCCATCCGTTCGCCGCTGATCAGGTCGATCTGTACGCCGTCGGCCGGCTCCGAATCGTCTGCGTTGGTTGCTTTCGGCATCGATATCACCCGAAGTACTCCGCGATCTTCCCGTACACTTCGTCCATGTTCTCCCCTTCCTTCGCGGAGAGGGGGACGGTCGTGTGTTGCGGAAAGGCGTCCTCGATCCGCTTGACGCTCGATTCCTCGAGGTCGGTTTTGTTCGCGAAGATGAGTACCGGGAGATCACGGGATTCGACGATACCGATCAACATCGTATTGACCTGCGTGATCGGATCCTCAGCACTATCCAGGACGTAGATAACGCCGTCGACGTCCTCACGAAGCCAGTGCATCGCCTCGGCGACGCCCTCGGTCGCTTCGCGGGAGCGACGAATGGCGTCGTCTTCGTTCATCTCGTCGGTGAACTCCTCGTAATCGACCTTCGTCGTCACGCCGGGCGTGTCGACGATATCGATGGTTACCGTCTTCCCGTCTCGTTCGATTTCGACGTTTTCCTTCCGACGTGCACGACGCGTCTCGTGAGGGACGTGACTCTCCGTACCGACTGCGTCACCGGTCCAGTCACGCGCGATACGGTTTGCGAGCGTCGTTTTGCCGGCGTTGGGCGGACCGTAGATACCGATTCGTTTGGGCTCCTGTTCCGAAAACAGGCGGTCCGCAGCCCGAGAGATACTATCTTTGAGTTCTGTGAATAGTCCCATCTGTGGGGGCCTCCAGCACCGCGGGGTGCATCTGCGCGTACTACTGAGCGAACTCACTTAAGCCTACGTCAGACGTGTTGACAATTCGCTCGAGCGGAGTGTCGGAATTCGATATGAACCAAACACTCGACTTGGGACTCGAGCGGGAGTGGGGTTGAATTACCCGAGTTGTCGACGGGACGACGCGATTAGTTCGAGCCGATAGGAACAGTGATACGAAATCTCAGATCCCGGTTCGAGATGGCGAATCTCACTGACGGATATATTGTGGGGAGATAACGTACCATAATCCCCAACTCGACACCCCCACCCCTTCGTTTCGAGTGGAGACGACCGAGGGCACGGCTCGATGATCGACGGAGATACCGGTCATTCAACCCCCTCTTTCGACTCGAGACGGATCGTTGAGGGCAGAAACGGTCGAATCGGCGGATCGAGAGCGGTCTAGTAACGAATACTGGAGTCTAGTAGTTCGTACAGCTGTAGGAAATGATTCTAGTTGAGTCTAGCAATAAAAACAAACAGCCTAGTAATATTGTTTCGTCTGCTAGTTCTACGGATACCTTTTCTTTCCCACCCACATAAAGATTCGCTTGGATACAGCTCCGTCTCACCCCACCCCTCCTTCTCGCCGTTCCACCCGAAACGAAGGGGTGGGGGGGTCAGTCGGGTTGCTGTGTTATGTGGTATCGATCAGAACACAATGGCAGACATCTGCCAATATGCACAAAAACTTCAGAGGGATATCACTTACAGTCCCACTCTCCATCCCACCCTCTCCCGACACGTTACTCTCCGTTCTCACTCGGACAGCTCGAGGAGGATCGATCGAACCCCCTCTTTTCGAGTAGACGATCACCACAATCACTCGATTAGACGGATCCCCCTCCTCTGAACTCCCTTTGGTCCTCCTCCGAAACGGCCGACAAACGCACACGCAAACGAAAATCTAAACAAATTAGATACGAACAAGATAGAATCGTGATTCACACTCTCGACGATCTATTCTCCCGAGCCGACTGCTGGCCCCACGATGCCGATCCGTCGGATCTCTCCGGACGATTTACCAGTCGATCGTCCGCGACCGCCATCGATCTCCCGGCACGGGGCGAGGGGAAAGGAAGAATTTATTAGCGTGGTTTTCCTCTGTTTCGTTTGCATCAACTGGACCCGAACCGCGAAACTGAAACAGTGAATCCTCCCACGGAGGCCATAACACGATGATATTCCTGCTTCCCGGTTCGACACTCCACACGAAATAAGGGGGTTTGTATACGACGGATGTCAGACGACAACTCAGAGATCGACGGGTCAGACGAGGTCGAGATCGACGGAACGAGCGGTTTCTCGACGAACCTCGAGAAGGCGGACCTCGACGAGGAGGAGTCGAGCCAGGGGTTGTTCGACGATCTTCTCAGCGGCGAACCCATCTTCGAGAACAAGGAAGTCCTGCGCCCGTCCTATACCCCACACGAACTGCCCCACCGGAGCGACCAGATCAACAAGATGGCGACGATCCTCGTCGCCGCACTCAGGGGCGAAACGCCGTCGAACATCCTCATCTACGGGAAGACCGGGACCGGCAAAACCGCCAGCGCGAAATTCGTCAGCAAGGAACTCGAGAGCACGTCGCAGAAGTACAGCGTCCCGTGTGACGTCGAGTACATCAACTGCGAGGTCACCGATACGCAGTATCGCGTGCTCGCACAACTCGCGAACAAGTTCATCGAAAAGAACGAAGAACGGATCGACGAGCGCGTCGCGGAGCTCGAATCGCTGCTCGAGACCCTCGACGAGTACGACGCCGATCTGAAGGCCCGCGAACGCGAGGCGGCCGCGTCGGCCGACGCGGCCGAGTCGACCGATCTATCAGACGATCAGACGGCGTCCGATCCGTTCGATTTCGTCTCGGACGATCCGTCGGAATCGATTTCTGCCGATTCAACTGGAGACGAGAAGACCCCCGAGTCGGGCGATTCTCCACCCGAAAGGAAGGGGTCTTCGAATCTCGCGGATCGCTCGAATCCCACTGACGGCACCGATCGAACGGACGGCAATGACACCGATCGAACAGACGGCAACGACCGGAGAGCCGGCGACGGTACCGGCCAGGGAGCCGTCGACGGCACCGCCGGCGCGTCGGCCGGCGATTCGTCGACGCACCCGTCGGCCCATCCCCTCGAGTCGACGTCGTTCGAGGACCGCGAGGCCATCGAAGCCGAAATCGACGAACTCGAGGCGGACAAGGAGTCCTTCGAGGAGGTTCCGATGACCGGCTGGCCGACCGACCGGGTCTACAGCGTTTTCTTCGACGCGGTCGACTATGACGAGCGGGTCGTCGTCATCATGCTCGACGAGATCGACAAGCTCGTCGAGAAGAGCGGCGACGACACGCTCTACAACCTCTCGCGGATGAACTCCGAACTCGAGAACTCGCGGGTGTCGATCATCGGTATTTCGAACGACCTGAAGTTCACCGACTTCCTCGATCCGCGGGTCAAATCCTCGCTGGGCGAGGAGGAGATCGTCTTCCCGCCGTACGACGCGAATCAGCTGCGAGACATTCTGGAACACCGTTCCGACGTCGCGTTCCAGGGAGGCGCGCTTTCCGACGACGTGATCCCGCTGTGTGCGGCCTTCGCCGCGCAGGAACACGGCGACGCGCGCCGCGCGCTCGACTTGCTTCGAACGGCGGGCGAACTGGCCGAGCGATCGCAGGCCGAGACGATCGTGGAGGATCACGTCCGGCAGGCCCAGGACAAGATCGAACTCGATCGCGTCGTCGAGGTCGTCCGCACGCTCCCCACGCAGAGCAAGCTCGTGCTCTTCTCGATCATCCTGCTCGAGAAAAACGGCGTCCACAGCATCAACACGGGCGAGGTGTTCAACATCTACAAGCGCCTCTGCGAGGAGATCGACGCGGACGTCCTGACCCAGCGTCGGGTGACGGACCTCATCAGCGAACTCGACATGCTCGGCATCGTCAACGCCGTCGTCGTCTCGAAAGGTCGGTACGGTCGGACGAAGGAGATCAGTCTCTCCGTTCCACTCGAAGAGACGGAGGCCGTGTTGCTTTCCGACTCCCGACTGAGCGATATCGACGACATTCAGCCGTTCGTTCAGGCCCGATTCGAGAACTGAGGGAACGAGTGGACGGCTCCGTTCGACGCTGTGGTTCTCCCACCAATAGTGGAAGCGATACCGGCGGACGCCGAGTCGATCACGGGCGACGCCGTCTGTTTTCAGTGGTGACTGATCGTCGACTCGTAGCATCGATTCGTTCTCGAGCGGGTACTCCAGCCATCGGGCACCGTTTCCGCGTCTCGGCCGGCACGCTCCGCTCGCGATAGCGGCGATGGGTCGACAGTGCTCCGCCCCTTCGTTTCGACTCGAGAGATCGTTAGAAGCTCGATGGAGGGAATTCGAGAAAGAGCACTCGCGTTCGAGCAAGACCGCTCGAAACGGCTCGCGGTCCGTGCTCAGGACCGATAGCGGCCCGCGGCCAGTGCGATGCCAACACCGGCGACGCCGGCACCGGTGACGCCGGCGAGGTCACTTCCTGCTCCGAAGCCGGCTGCGTCGGGGCTGCCGGACGATGTCGCCGGTGACGGCTGTCCGTGGAGCGCCGGGCTCGAGGGCGACGCGGGAACGACCATGCCCCCGAGGAGGTTGTCGAAGGTGAGTCGAACCCATCCGAGCCACGGGATCCGGTACTGCGCCTTGCCGGTGATCCACTCGGGTTTGACGATACCGGAATTCGCACCGCCGCCTATCTGGTCGTAGCCGTCGTTGTGATCGCCCTTCGTGACGAAGCCGGCGTACGGCGCGGGACAGTTGGGGACTTCCTCGCAGGTCGCGTCGCCGACGATCTCCTCGCTGGCTTTCGGTTCGACCCAGTGTTCGCCTTTGTCGACCCAGAAGTGGGCCCGATGTATCACCGGCGTCTCGGCCTGGCTGCCGTCGGGCCGAAAGACGATGACGTCTCCGGGGTTTCCGAATTTGTCGTAGCCGGTTTCCTGGGCGCTCCGGCGGGTAACGACGCCGGTTCCCTCGACGGCAGCGTCGCCGCTGAATCGACCTTCCTCGACGACGAAGATGAGGTCTCCTTTGTGCATGTTGGGCTCCATGCTGCCGCTCTCGACGGCGACGAGCGGCGGCCAGATACCGCTGACACCGAACAGGAGGAGGGCGACGACGCCGACGATGGCGACGCTGCTCAGGACGTCCCGCGCGATCACGACGTTCTCGTCGTTCGTTTTGAGGAACCAGCGGACGTAGCCGTCGTCCTCGATGGTGACGGCGTCGGAATCGGCAGCGGGCTGTGACGGTTCCCGTGATGACGTCTGGGAACTGTCGGCGCTCGAGGCTGACCGGTCACGGTCGTCGTCGCCGGAATCGCCAGGTGGCTTCCCGGAGCTAGGGCCGCTCATCGTCACCCGTTTCACCGGGCCCGGAAATTAACTTTCTGTTCGCGTTACTCATCGACTGCCATCGACGTCGCCTCGTCGATTCGGTGACCATCACCTCGCTTCGTCGACCCCAGATCGAGCCGACGGTTCCATCCGAGCTACGGATCGCGCTCTCCGGCGATCGCCCCATACCAGACGAGTGCGAGCGCGGCTCCAACGCCGGCGACGATCATCGGACCGCTGCCGACGATCGAACGCATCGAATCGATTGCCAGTCGAATCTGGCCGACCCACGGAACCCGGACCATCGCTTTGCCGGTGACCCACTCGGCGCTGACGACGGTCGTCTCCGCACCCGATCGCGGCAACTGGTCGTAGGCCGCGTTGGCGTCGCCTTTCGTGACGAACCCGTCGTGAGGGGCCGGACACGACGCGATATCGTTGCAGGTCGCGCCGTTCAGAAACGCGGGATCGGCTTTCGTCTCGACCCATCGTTCGCCTCGTTCGACCCGAAACTGGGCGCGATGGATCGTCGGCGTCTGCGTCGAATCGCCGTTCGGCACGAAGACGATGACATCGCCCGGTCTCCCGAGGCGTTCGTATCCCGCCTCTCGAGCGCTTTGAGCGGTGACGATTCCCGTTCCCGCGACGGCACGTTCGCCGGCGAACCGTCCTTCGTCTGCGACGATGACGAGGTCCCCTCGTTCGAGGGCGGGTTCCATACTGCCGCTCTCGACGGCGACCATCGGCGGCCAGGCACCGGTACTTCCGAACAGGAGAACGCCGACGACCCCGATGATCGCGACGATCGTCGCGACGTCCCGAACCGCGGTGCCCGTTCGATCGTCGGTCTCGAGGAGCCAGCGGACGAGCCCGTCGTCTTCGATCGTCACCGCGTCGTCGCGCTTCGCTCGAGATCGCGCCCCTTCCGTCCGCTCTCCGGTATCGGGTTCGGACGGCGGACCCGTCCGTGGTCCCGAAGACGGATCGCGACGGCTGGGCCGACCGCGGTTTCGGTCGTCGGCGTCGGGGCCGTCCATTGACGACCGGTTTCTCCGACCCCGGTATCAACTTTCCGGCAAGCTTCGGACCGTTTTCACGTGCAGACGGCGGGAGCTGCCGATTCCGCCAAACGGCTGGACCGGCCGGAGTCCGTGAACTGACGGAGCGGGAGCGGAACCGAAATCGCCCCCTTTCCGCATCACACAGATCGAAAACCGACGCGGGGAATCGGGGATCCGCTATCCTTTTGCCGTCCCTCGCGAATGCGGGGTATGTGCCATTCGAGGCCGCCGCCCGACTCGTTAGCGAACTCACGAGCCGCGGCTACAACGCCGAACGCGAGGCGGTGACGCGGCTCGCGGCGGCCGAGGATCCGAACGCCGCACTCGAGCGCGTCCTCGAGGACGTCCCGGACGATGCGCTCGTCGTTAGGGCCGATCACGTGGAGTCGGTTCTCTCGCGGACCGACGCCACCGGTTCGCCTCGAACCAACGGTTCCGACACTGACGATTCTATCGAATCGAGTACCACGAGCGTCGATAGCGAAACCGCGGGGAGCGATCCCACTCGAACCGATGCGTCGTCCGCTGATTCGACCCCCTCCGTTTCAACTGGAACCGACCCCGTCACGGGAGGTGATTCGCCCCACCGATCTCCAGTTGAAACGGAGGGGTCTTCTTTAGCGAACCGTGCCGCCGACCCCGCGATCCGTTCGCTCGAGATCACCGGGGACATGACGGGGCAGAGCACGGGGACCGGCGAGTACAGCGATTTCGTCTCCGTCTTCCGGGACCGACTCGAGCGGCTCGGATCGAAGTTACGGGGTCGAGTAAACCACCGTCCGGCGACGGCCATTCAGGGAATGCCGGGCGGGAGCGACGCCGCGATGGTCGGCCTGGTCAACGACATCCGATCGACCGCCAGCGGCCACTGGCTGATCGAACTCGAGGACGCGACCGGGACCTTCCCCTGGCTGGTGATGAAGGATCGCGAGTACGTCGATCTCGTCGACGAACTGCTCTGCGACGAGGTGTTGGCGATGGAGGGGACGCTGGCGGACGATTCGGGGATCGCGTTCGTCGATTCGATGTACTTCCCGGACGTGCCCCGCACGTACGAGCCCTCGACCGCGGATCGCCACGTCCAGGCGGCGCTCATCAGCGACGTCCACGTCGGCAGTCAGGAGTTCATGGCCGACGCCTGGAACGCCTTCGCCGACTGGCTCCACACCGAGGAGGCCCAGCACGTTGAGTACATGCTGCTCGCAGGCGACATGGTCGAGGGCGTCGGCGTCTACCCGGATCAGGACGAGGAACTCGACATCGTCGACATCTACGAGCAGTACGAGGCGTTCAGCGAGCACCTCAAGAAGGTGCCGGGCGACATCGAGATCGTCATGATTCCCGGCAACCACGACGCGGTTCGGCTCGCGGAGCCCCAGCCCGGGTTCGACGAGGAGCTCCGGGAGATCATGTCCGCCCACGACCCGCAGATCGTGAGCAACCCGTCGACGGTAACTCTCGAGGGGGTGTCCGTGCTCATGTACCACGGCGTCTCGTTGGACGAGGTGATCGCGGAGCTGCCCGAGGAAAAGGCCAGCTACGACGACCCGCACAAGGCGATGTACCACCTCCTCAAGAAGCGCCACGTCGCCCCGCAGTTCGGCGGTCACACGCGACTCGCGCCCGAGGAGAAGGACTACCTCATCATGGAGGAGGTCCCCGACATCTTCCACACCGGCCACGTCCACAAACTCGGCTTCGGCAAGTACCACAACGTGCTCGCGATCAACTCCGGCTGCTGGCAGGCCCAGACCGACTTCCAGAAGAGCGTCAACATCGACCCCGACGCCGGCTTCGCGCCGATCGTCGATCTGGACACGCTCGACGTGACGGTTCAGAAATTCAGTTGACCCAGCGTTGTAGACCCGCTCGTCTCCAATTTCGGGGTTCTGGCCGCGCTCAACCTGACTCTCGGGACTGTGACCGTCTCCGTCTCGAGCAGTGACTCGAGTTCGGACGTGCAGTACATGTTCTCCGGGCGGATTCTTCGCTTCTCTCTCGAATCACCTGCTCGAGAAGTCGTGTGAATGGAACGGTGTGTTCTAGAGGGAGTAGTTGAAAAAGAAGTGTCCTGCTATCGTGGCTACAGGGAATCGCCACGCCCTCCCCAGCCGATTCGTTCGGTCGCTGCGCTCCCTCGCTCATCCACTGGAAGACGCTTCGCGCCTTCCAAGCCTTCGTTCGCAAGACTCACGAAGACCTCGCGCAGTATCGTCGGCCCCCTCGCTAGCACTCGGTCGGTCTGCTCACGGGTCGAAGACCCGTTCGCATGGTTCGCGGGACCTCTGGTCCCGCGCTATTCGCTTTCGAGGCGCTCCCGTCGTCTTCGCGCGGCGTTGCCGCGCGAATGGTCTGCGAGACCTCCGGTCTCGCACTAGTGGCGCCTCGCTAACAGCGCGCGCCACCGCACATCGGTTGCTCAGACTGAGCGATACATAGGTCCCCTGTACAGCACGAGTGACTTGGCACAAGCAAGCGGTATCAGCACCGAACTGAGGCTGCCAGTCAGGACTCGAGGCGCGGGACACGGTGCAGTTCGTTCGCCGTCGGTCAGGGCTCGAGACGGAAGCGAACCGTCGAGGCCCCGTCGAAGTGGGGGCCCTGGCCGCGCCGCTCGAAGCCGAGCGCTTCGGCCGCGGCCTCGATGGGGGTCGCATCCCGCGGGGCGAGCACTTCGACGGCCATCGACTCGCGCTCGGCGAAGCGAACCGGCTCGGCGAGCAACCGCTCGCAGGCCTCGCTCGTGCCGTCGAGTTGCGTGACGTGAACGGTGTCTTCGCGCGCATCGAAGCTAATGAAGCCGAGCAGATCCTCCGGGTCGGAGCCGTCGTACTGCGAGCTCGAGACGTCGGCGTTCGGATCGTGACTCCCGTCCTCGGCGACGCGCACCGTGCGGTCGTGGACGAGATTTCGCATCACGTCCGTAGGGGAGTCCGCGATCGACGCGAGCGCGTCCGCGTCCGCCTCGAGTGCGTCCCGTACGTTCATCGACGTGTGGTAATGTGGCGCACAACAATAAATCCCGGTCGCGACCGCCTCGCGTGACTGGTTCGACGGCTGTCAATTTTCGCGCGTACGGGAGTCGAATCAGCTCCCGCTCGGGGACCGGTAAAAATGCGATCGATGGGACACAGTTATCTGCCCGCTCTGGTAACGGATCGAGTATGAGTCACAGTATCGCAAAGCGGTCCGCCTCCGAGGTGGCAGTATGCGCGTCGTAGCGAAGTTCGGCGGAACGAGTCTCGGCAGCGGCGACCGGATCAACCGCGCCGCGGACTCGATCGCCGCGGCCGTCGAGGACGGCCACGAGATCGCCGTCGTCGCCAGCGCGATGGGGTCGACCACCGACGAACTGCTCGACGAGATCACGTTCGACACCGACGAAGCCGACCGCGCCCAGATCGTCAGCATGGGCGAGCGGACGTCGGTTCGGATGCTCAAGGCCGCACTATCGGCTCGAGGGATCGACTCGGTCTTCCTCGAGCCCGGAAGCGACGAGTGGCCCGTCATCACCGACGAGTACGGCGAGGTCAACGTCGAGGAGACCCAGCGGCGCGGCCAGGCGCTCGCGTCGCAGCTCGACGACACGGTACCGGTCCTCACCGGCTTCCTCGCGGAGGGGCCGGACGGCTCGATTACGACGCTCGGTCGCGGCGGGAGCGACACCTCGGCGGTCATGCTGGGCAAGTATATGGACGCGGACGAAGTCGTCATCGTCACGGACGTCGAGGGCGTCATGACCGGCGACCCACACGTCGTCGAAGGGGCTCGCAACGTCGGCGAGATCTCCGTCGACGAACTCCGGAACCTCTCGTTTCGCGGGGCCGAGGTCGTCGCTCCCTCCGCGCTGTCGTACAAGGACGGGACTCTCGACGTGCGCGTCGTCCATTACCAACACGGCGACCTCCTCTCTGGCGGGACGAGTATCGAAGGCGAGTTCAGGAGCCTGGTCGACCTGCGCGAGCGACCGCTGGCCTGCCTGACCGTCGCCGGCCGGGCGATCCGCAACCAGCCCGGCGTCTTCCATCAGCTCTCGGCCGCCTTAGACGAGAGCGACGTCAACATCGACGCCGTCGCGAGCGGGATGGACACGATCACCTTCTACATCGACGAGGAGGAGGCCGAACGCGCCGAGAACATCCTCCATCGGGAGGTCATCGCCAGCGACGAACTCTCGAGCGTCACCGTCGACTCGCCGGTCGCCGTCGTTCGAGTGACCGGCGGCGAACTCCCGAATCAGCCGGGAATTATCAGCGAGATCGTCAACCCGCTCGCCGAGGCCCGGATCCACCTCAACGACATCATCACCAGCGCGACCAGCGTCGCCCTCTTCGTCGACTGGGAGGACCGCGAGGAAACCCTCGAGTTGACCCAGGACCTGTTCTAATTCGCTCGAGCCGTCCTCGAGTGCCGTAATTCGATGTTTCCTCCGACATCGCCGCCGGGGAGCGCGACCGGTAGCCGACGATGATGATCACACGTTCGATAGTATACGTCCGGTAATACATCGGTAACGCCACCGTAACGAAGGGGGTGAGTGGTGGAGTCGGATCCATGAGTACCGATTCGACGGCGAGGGAGGTCTTCGAAGAGATCGAGTCCGACCCCGACGCGATCCTCGAGGCACACGACGCGGAGACGATCGACGCGCTGATCGAGAGTGGCGGGAAGCACGAGACGGAGCCCGACGACGTCGTCGATACGACGGCGACCGAACTGTTCGCGGACCTCGAGGACGTCGAAACGGCTGATTCGAAGGCCCGAGATACCGACCCCGGCGAGACGGACCGAACCGACGATGACGACGGCGCGTCCGCGACGGGAGCGGACCCCGAGTTCGAATTCATCGGCGACTCGGACGTGATCGTGCGGGACGACGGCGCCGTGATCGACGCGACGGCGGCCGAACTCGGCGCGGTCACCGAAACCGATCCGACCTCGGCCCGAGCGACCGGCTCCGACGAGGGTGTCGAAACGACCGCGTCCACGAACGCCGGTTCGGCCGATACCGCGGTCGCCTCGTCGGGCACGCTCACCGTCCGCGGCGCTGGGACCGACGACCTGGAACTCGTCGGCCCCGATCCGACCCCGACGCGGCTCACCGACGACGCTTTCGACAGCGCCGGGATCGACGATCAGTAGATCTTCTCTGGAGCGAGTCGGCCGGCCGTCCCGTCGTCGTCACTTTCGTCCACGAGGGTTCCGCCGGTTCCGTCCATCGATGCGCCGATTCGTCCGGGAGGGACCGACTCGAGCCGTCGACGATCACACTACTTCAACTAGAGTGAACACGCGCGGCGGTGTCGAACGAGTATGGTCGCCTACAAGTCGAAAGTAGTCCAGCGGATCCGCCTTCCATCGAGAGAACAGCGGGAACAAGCGCTCGAGGACGCCGGGTACAACGCGTTCAATCTCTCCGCCGACGACGTCTTCGTCGATCTCCTGACCGACAGCGGGACGGGCGCGATGAGCGACGACCAGTGGGCCGCGCTCTTCCGGGGCGACGAAGCGTACGCCGGGTCGGCGAGCTTCGATCGCCTCGAGTCCGCGGTCGCGGACGTGATGGGTTTCGACCGCGTGGTGCCGACTCACCAGGGTCGCGGTGCGGAAAACGTCCTCTACGGCACCCTACTCTCCGAGGGCGACGTCGCGCTCAACAACACCCACTTCGACACGACGCGAGCGCACGTCTCGAATCAGGGTGCCGATCCGATCGACTGTCCCGTGTCGGGCGCACACGATCCGGCGGCGACCGAGCCGTTCAAGGGAAACTTCTCGCTCGAGGAGGCGCGAGCGGTCGTCGACGAGGTCGGTCCGGAGCGCGTCCCGCTGGTGATCCTGACGATCACGAACAACTCGACGGCGGGCCAGCCGGTCAGCGTCGCGAACACCCGTCGCGTTCGGGCGTTCGCCGACGAGATCGACGCGACGTTCGTGATCGACGCCTGCCGGTTCGCGGAGAACGCCTACTTCGTGACCCGGCGCGAGGACGAGTTCGCCGACGCGACGGTGGCCGAGGCGGCTCGCGAGCAACTCGGATACGCCGACGCGCTCGTCATGAGCGGGAAGAAAGACGGGCTGGTGAACGTCGGTGGCTTCGTCGCGACCGACGACGAGGCCCTCTTCGAGCGGTGCAAACAGCGCGCGATCCTCTACGAAGGATTCCCGACGTACGGCGGGATGGCCGGGCGGGACGTCGCCGCGATGGCCGTCGGCCTGCGCGAGGCCGTCGAGGAGTCGTACGTCGAAGACCGGGTCGAACAGGTCCGCGAACTCGGCGCGATGCTCGAAGCGGTCGGGCTTCCGGTGTACACCCCGACCAGCGGGCACGCGGTCTACATCGACGCGGGAGCGACGTTTCCGGAAATCCCGGCCGACGAGTTTCCGGGGCAAGCGCTGGTCTGTGAACTGTATCGAGAGGGCGGGGTTCGCGGGGTCGAACTGGGGAGCTTCGCGTTTCCCGAGACCGACCGGCCGGAACTGGTTCGGCTCGCGGTCCCGCGCCGGACCTATCACCGGGAGCACTTCGATCACGTCGTCGAGACGGCCGCAGCCGTCCTCGAGAAGCGCGACGAGGTCTCCGGACTCGAGATCGTTTCCAATCCCGCCGTCCCGGAGCTCCGTCACTTTTCGGCGTCGCTCGCGCCGCTCTCCGCCGAGCCCGCGACTGTGACTGACACGAATACTAACTGACCGTGAGAGGAGGATCCTCGGATCGGGCCGCTACAGACTCGAGAAGACGCCGCGAGCGCGGTCGCGTAGCGTCGGTTCCGGTTCGGGCTCCGATCGACCGCCGAGTTGCCGTTTCGCGAGTGATCGGAGGGCCCTCGAGGCGGATTCCGAGGTCATCGCGTCGACCGCCCAGTCCGGGACCTGGGACTCGAGTTCCCGTCGTTTCTGCGCTTTCATCCGGCTGAACCGGTGCAGGACGAACCCGACGCCGAGAAACAGGCCGGCGTCGAGTAGCTCGCGCCGGAACCGCTCTCGATCCTTCCGGACCGCGAGCGCTTTGACCAGCGAGAGCGCACCGATCGCCAGATAGACCTTCGAACTCTTCGACGGATCGCCGCTGAGCATCCGTTGGAGCGCCATGCGGAGGTGGCTACCACGTTCTCTCGGATAAAACTCCGCCGGCAGGCGACGGGTCGCGGCGAGAATCGGGACCGGACGGCCTGGCGCGGACCGCGGTCAGACGCTGTCGGTCGCGATCACGACGCCGGAGTAACGCTGCTCGTCGATCGGCTCGATCGAAAACCCGAGGCGATCGTAGAAGGGCCGGACGCCGTCGTCGAATCTGGCCGTTAGTCGGCCTTCACGTTCGAGGCCCCTCTCGATCAGCGCTCGCCCGATACCCTGGCCCCGATGGCGACGCCGAACACCGATCGCGCCGACGTGTGCCCCGGACTCGGCGTCGAGGGGTTCGAGAACGGCCGTGCCGAGGATTCGCTCGCTCGCGTCCGGGCCGTCCGCGGGAGCGGCCCCGTCGTCACCGGCGCTCGCCGCGCGACCCCGTCGATCACCCGCGACGAGGACGTCACTGGCGTCGATTCGGCTTTCGACGTCGCCCGGCTCGAGTAACGCTGCGTCGAGGATGCGCCGGACCTCGAGGGCGTCGTCGGGAGTGGCCGTGCGGACGAACATCCGTCATGAGGGTCGATCGGCGGGGGCTAACAACGCGTCGGTTTCGGGCCGATCGAATACCGTCCCGTCTCGCGGAACGGGTTCGACCCTTTCGGAGCCGGTTCTCAGTGGCTGCCGCCTTTGATGAGCCGCAACACCGTCACGCGATCGCTCTCGACCGGCTGGTCCTCGGGGACCGGCCGCCCGTCGACGAGGACGCTCACTTCGTGGGGGCTGAGTTCGACCTCGCGGAGCAGGTCCGCGTACGTCGGCGTCGCATCGGTCGGCCCGCCGTCGTCGACGCCCCCCGACGCGTCGGCGGTCACCGCCTCGAGCTCGAGTTCGTAGGTGTCCTCGCCCTTGACGTCGACGGTGACGTGCATACGGCGCGTTGTGGAGCGATGGTCTTGAGCGCGTCGCTCCGCGCGCTCGCAGGTTCCGCATCGTCACACGACTACTGTCGGTCAGTTTCGGCGCACCCGCTGGACGATTCGCGGCCGCGCCGGCAGCTCGGTACGACAGACTGTATCAGTCCGTCGTCGGTTCGTCCGCACCCGAGCCGACCCGCCGTTCTCGCTCTCGAGCGTGCCGTCGATTGCTGAACAGCGCCCGAGCGATCGCACCCAGTCCGAGCAGGAGGACGATCAGATTGATCGCCTCGCCGACGACGGGGACGGGCAGCCGAGAGAGGAGGGCACCGGCGAGCAGGCCGACGACGAGCGCGAGCCAGCGGTTGCCGAGACCGACCAGCGAGAGGAGCCACGCGGCAACGGCGAAGCGGCCGTAGATGACGCCGATCCAGAGCAGCAGAGCGAACGCGAAGCCGCCGACTATCGACAGCGGGATGCCGACGACGGTGATCGCGAGCGCGATCAGGAGGATCGGGATCCCCACGAGCACACCGAGCCCGACCAGTCCGGAGCGGAGGGGACCCGTCGCGACGCGGTCGGCGACGGCGTCGGAGAACCGCGGGAACAGCGCGAGCAGTATGGCGCCGAGTAGCAGATTCACCGCGAACGCGTAGGCGGTGAACAGCCACGACGCGAACGGCTGAATCGTCGGCGCGACGTCGACCCCGAGCGAGGAGTCCTCCCGGATCTCGCCCGCGACGGCATCGGTGTTCCCCTCGAGGTCGCCGTCGTAGCGCAGATCGCCCGCGATCGAGGCGCTCTCGCCCAGCCGAATCGTCTCGGCTCCGATTTCGGCGTCGCTCTCGAGCGTACCGTCGACCGTCGCGCTTCCGACCCCGGCCGTCACGGTGCCGCCGACGGTCCCGCTCTCGGTGACCGTGAAACTCCCCGCGCCGACCTCCACGTCGCCGTCGACGGTCCCGGCGATGGTGACGCTCCCGCCGGCGGCCTCGAGGTCGCCGTCGACCTGGCCCGTCTCCTCGATTCGAACGTCGCCCCCGACGGCGCTGACGTCGCCGGTGACGGTGCCACGAACGATGACGCTTCCGCCGAACGCCTCGAGGCTGTCGACCGTTTCGCCTTCCTCGACGACGACGCTTCCGCCGGTTCGGGCGTCGGATTGGGCGGCGGCCGTCGCCGGGACGATACCGATGACCACGACCGCGACCAGTAGCGCGACGACGAGCCGCGATCGGTTGTTCTCCCCGTTCATGGATCGCTCTCCGATAAGCAGAGAGAAAAACATGTTACTCAAATATCAACATGTGTGGCGGTTCTGGCGGCCGCTCGAGACGCACACCGACCTTCGGTCGTTTTATCTTCGGGCCACCCCTTCGACCGGTATGAGCGAGGCCGACGCCGAGGCGGCGGAGCCCACCCCCGGCAAGACCGAAGTCTGGATCGAGAAGTACCGCCCGGAGCGACTCGTCGACATCAAGGGCCACGAGAACATCATCCCGCGCCTCGAGAACTACGTCGAACAGGACGACCTCCCCCACCTTCTTTTCGCGGGACCAGCCGGTACGGGAAAGACGACAGCGGCGAAGAGTATCGCTCGAGAGGTCTACGGCGACGACTGGCGCGAAAACTTTCTCGAGCTCAACGCCTCCGACCAGCGCGGGATCGACGTCGTCCGCGACCGGATCAAGGACTTCGCGCGCTCCTCGTTCGGCGGCTACTCTCACCGCATCATCTTTCTGGACGAGGCCGACGCGCTGACCTCCGACGCCCAGTCCGCGCTGCGCCGCACGATGGAGCAGTTCTCGAACAACACGCGCTTCATCCTCTCGTGTAACTACTCGAGCCAGATCATCGACCCCATCCAATCCCGCTGTGCGGTCTTCCGGTTCACCGAACTCTCCGAGGACGCCATCGAGGCGCAGGTCCGCGAAATCGCCGCGAACGAGGACATCGCGGTGACCGACGACGGCGTCGACGCGCTCGTCTACGCGGCCGACGGCGACATGCGGAAGGCGATCAACGCCCTGCAGGCCGCCGCGGTGATGGGCGAGACCGTCGACGAGGAGACCGTCTTCGCGATCACCACGACGGCCCGCCCCGAGGAGGTCGAGGCGATGGTCGGCCACGCCATCGACGGCGACTTCACCGCCGCTCGAGCCGCCCTCGAGGACCTCCTGACCGAGCGCGGGCTCGCCGGCGGCGACGTCATCGACCAGCTCCACCGCTCCGCCTGGGAGTTCGACATTCCGGAGCGGGCGACGGTCCGCCTGCTCGAGCGCCTGGGCGAGGTCGACTACCGGATCACCGAAGGCGCGAACGAGCGGCTGCAACTCGAGGCGATGCTGGCGTCGCTGGCGCTCGAGAACGAGGCCTGAAACGGTCCGCCGGGCCCGTATGCCGGTGCAGTCGTCTGGCGGGTCTCGGATGCGCCGGAACTGACGGAGAGTAGTCCGTACGAGAGGAAAACTGTGTGAATGGAACAGTAGGTTTTGGCTGGAATACAGTGAACGAAGTGTCCTGCTATCGTGGCAACAGGGGATCGCCACGCCCTCCCCAGCCGATTCGTTCGCGCCTCACGGCGCTCACTCATCCCTCGCACGGCTTTATACCGCGGCTCACAGTCTGTTCGCCGCGGCCCAGCGCGCGCCACCGCATGCCGTTGGCTGGTCTCGAGTGAGACGTGGCTACCCTGTACGGAACGGCTGAGTTACAGCCAGTTCGAGCCGCGTACCGCTGGTCGACTCTCGAACGGAGTCACTCTCCCTCCACGTCGGCCGGTTCGATCCCGCGAAACGAGACCGTGAGGCGACCGTTCGCGTCGGCGACGCCGACGTCCCAGCCGTGGGCATCGGCGATCCGTTCGACGGTACCGAGCCCGAAGCCGGTCCCGTCCGCCGCGGCCAACCGACCGGAGGCGGGATCCGCCTCGAGATCGGCGTCCGCCTCAGCGGCGGCCGGGTCGCGGCGAACGACGGCGAAGCCGTCGTCGGTCGCGCGGACGGTGACGACTGGCACTTCCTCGGTCGCCTCGTCCACGACGGCCACCAGCAGGGATTCGAGTAGCTCCCGCAAACGCGCCTTGTCGGCCTCGAGGACGCGATCGCTCGCCGCCCGCGTGACGAGCCGCGCGTCGCCGGTGTCGACGGCGACCCAGGCCCGCCGCGCAACGTCGTGGACGGCGACGGGTTCGGTCTCGACGATCACCTCGTCCCGTCGGGCGATCGCGACCAGCCGATCGACGAGTTCCCGCAGCCGCTCCTGCGCGTCGTCGACCGCCGCGAAGTGCTCCCGATCGCCGGTCTCCTCGGCGATCTCGAGGTAGCCGCGGGCGACGTTCAGCGGCGGTCGAACCTCGTCGGCGACCAGGGCCGCGATCGTCTCGAGGCGCGCTTCGGCGGCGGCCAGCTCACGTTCGCGGCGGTTGGTTTCGGTGACGTCGCTGTAGACGATCAATCCCTCGGGATTGTGGTCGGCGTCCTCGTTCCCCTCGGCGACCGCACCTCTGTGTTCGTCCCCGGCGGCGTTTACAGCGAGGGGGACCAGCGTGAGCAGGAACTCGCGGACGCCGTCGACGGTCTCGCGCCGGCTGCCGAGTTGGCGACGCTCGCCCGCCCGCAGCGACTCGAGGAGCGTCGCCCGCCGTCGCTCGAGACCCGGCGGGACGGTCGACTCGTCGACGGGGTCGCCGACGATCGTTTCGGGGTCGGTGCCGAACACGTCGACGAAGGTGTCGTTGACGCTCTGCACGACGGGCTCTCCGTCGACGACCTCGTACCGGACGGCCGGCTTCGGAACGTTCGCGAAGAGCGTTCGGTAGCGGTCGCGTTCGGCCGCCAGTTCGTCGCGTTCGGCCGCGAGTCGGTCGCGCTCGGTCCGTAGTCGGTCCCGTTCCCGACGCAAGCGCTCTCGCGCCGTGGTGTGGGTCGCGTCGGCGTCGAGTCGTTCGAGAACCGACGTGGCGATCCGGCCCCACGCCGCCAGGGCGTCGCAGTCGCGCTCGGCGAACGCGGCCGGCTCGTCGGCGGCCGCGTGCACGATTCCGACGTCGCCGACCGGAACGCAGTACAGCGACTCGACCCCCTCGAGCGGGGTCGCCAGCCGATCGTCGGTCGCGAGGTCGTCGATTCGGAGCGGCTCGCCCGTCCGGAGGACGTCTCCGAGCGGTCCCGCACGCGACGGCGACTCGAGCGCGTCGGCCGAGAGCCCCGGCGCGGTCGTCCGCGGGACGAGGTCACCGAAGCGGACCGTCGACAGCCAGCAGTACTCGGGTTCGAGCGCGTCTGCCGCGATTTCGATGACCAGTTCGAAGAGCCGATCGCGGTCGCGGCAGGCGACCAGTTCGGGGATCGACTCGAGGAGTACGTCGGCCGGTCCGTGGCTCGGTGGCGCCGGGACGCCGGCCATCGCGATCACGTCAGCCTCGGCATCGGTTTCGGTGTCGGATTCAGCCTCGGGATCTGTTTCGGCGTCGGTGTCGGATTCGACCTCGGCATCGGAGTCGGATTCGACCTCGGCATCGGAGTCGGATTCCGCGTCGATATCGCGCCCACCGGCGTTTCCGGTGGTCCCGACGCCGCCACAGACCCACTCGATCTCGTCCGCGAGGTGGGAAACGGCGTCGTCGGTATCGCGGCGGACGTAGCCGTCGATGCCGTCGGTCGACCGGGCGGCAGCGGGCGCGTACGACGCCTCGGAAAAGAGGATCACGGGCGCGGAGTCACAGGCCTCGACCACGTCGAGCAGATTCGACCCCGCCGCGGTCGTCGGCGTCTCGGCGAAGACGACGCAGTCGGACTCCGGCGCCCAGGTGCGGACCCGGTCGACGTCGGTCACGGCGCGGACCGACCGTTTCGGCCCCGACTCGACCCCTTCGAGCGCACCGGCACCGTCGCTGGCGGCCGTCTCCGAGGCGGCCACGTAGAGTACCGTTCGCGGTCGGGGGTTCGCTGGCGGAGTCGCCGTGCCGTCGCCGTTCAATTGTCTGTGTAGCGTGACTGTCCCGCACGATAAAGCTCTACTGTGCGTATCGAACGCTGAGTTGCAAGCGGAGATCGACGGGCTCCGGTCGCGGATCCGATCGGCCGTCGGTTCGGGAGACCCGGTGGAACACTACGACCCTCCGGCGCTCCGGTCGGTACGAGCGTGCCACGCCGACCGAACCCAGTTCAGCCAGTAGCTCCCGAGGATGGCGGCAGTCACGAGCCAGACGGGACTCATCGGCGCGTACCACTCGAGCACGTAGGACGGGGCGGTACCGACGAACCGGCCGACGCCGACGGCGGCGACGGTCGCGATCGCGGTGACCAACAACAACCGATCCTCGTCGATGCCGGCCCGCCAGAATCGAACGGACCCCACCCGCCGAACGTCGGCGGAGAGGAGTGCGAGTGCGGCTGCACTCGCGCCGACGGTCAACGCGACCGCGAGATCGAGATCGAGCACGTACGCACCGGCCACGGCGTCGCCGACGACGACCGGGACGAGGGGAAGACCGAACGACAGCAGCGGACCGCCGTTCCAGACCGCGTAGCAAAACGGCGCGAGCAGAATCGTCGCCGCCACCAGCGAGATGACGAGCAGGCTGAGCGTATCCAGCCCCGCTGTCAGCGGCGTGCGAAGGGCGTCGCCGATCGGTACCCCCGTTCCGACGTAGCTGGCGAGAAACATCGCGATGAGCCCCAGTACAGAGGCTCCCGCGAGCGCCGTCCGTCGCGGGTCGAGACCGAGCAGGGGGTGCTCGAGGGCAGCGCTAACGGCCGCCCGTACCTCGAGCGATCGGTGGTCGTCCGTCTCGGTACTCATGGGTCCTCCGCGACGACCGTCGCGAACCCGTCGTGATCGGGTGCCTTCGCGTTCGCCAGATCGATCGCACCGGGGGAGACCCGCCAGCCGGCTCCGTCGAAGATCGCTTCGATCGTGTCTCGGCCCCGCCGGTAGGAGGGGACCCCGTGCGTCGGCCGAGCGGGGGAATCCTCGTGGGCCTGCATCGAGACGACGCCTTCGAACGACCAGCACCGGACGTGGCGGCGACCGTTGACGCCGTAGTAGGCCTGGGCGGCCGTGGCCTGCTGGCGCACGTACGACTCGGTCTCCCGATCCCAGGCGAACCGCGTGTATTCCTCGGGGCCGCGTATCCACCCTTCTCCCTCGAGGACGGACATGACAGTCTCGAGGCCGCGCTCGCCGTCGGCTTCGGGGAGCACGACGACGTTGAACGGAGCGGTCGCGCGGAACCCGTCGACCGTCGGCTCGTAGTGGTAGCGACCGATCGGCGCGTCGTCTTCGTCGGTGATCGGTTCGTCGACCCAGTCGGCGACCGCCGCGGGGGGCTCGGCGGCCTCGACCGTCCCCGTCGGTTCCGTCGCGTCGGGCGGCGACGGGAGGAGGCTGATACCGGCGACCGTTCCGACGGCGGACAGGCCGACCTTCCGGAGGAGGGACCGTCTGGTCGTCATCGTCAGTATTCGACCTCGTTCGCGAACCCGCGTGTGTCACCGGGTCGATTCGGACTCGCTCGATCCGTCCCAGCGGATCGCGTCGTCCGAACACCCCCTCGGTTTCGCTCGAGATTCGCCATTACCGGTACGCTTCACTGGCAGATACTTATCAATTACTTATCTTAATCGAAGATGATATTGTAACTCCACCGGTTTAACAAATCACACCGGAGTATCGGGCGGATAGCTCGATTGCGGCGGTGCCGCGGGGCTCCGGTCCGTACGAAGACCGGTCGCCGCCGCCGCGAACGATCGCGTCGTGACGCCGGTTGCGGAACTGTTTTACGCGCTGCAGGGCCAATAGACGCGTAATGAGCGAACTAGAGGAGGAGTACCGCCTCGAGTACTTCGAGGAGGAAGGATTCGAGCGCAAAGAGTGTCCGGAGTGTGGCGCTCACTTCTGGTCGCGCGACGAGAGCAGGGTGACCTGCGGTGAACCGCCCTGCGAGGAGTACGGCTTCATCGACAACTCGGGATTCGACGAGTCGTACGATCTGTCGGAGATGCGCGAGGCTTTTCTCTCTTACTTCGAGGCCAACGAACACGAGCGAATCGATCCCTACCCGGTCGCGGCGAACCGCTGGCGCGACGACGTCCTGTTGACGCAGGCGTCGATCTACGACTTCCAGCCGCTGGTGACGAGCGGCGAGACGCCGCCGCCGGCGAACCCGCTGTGCGTCTCCCAGCCCTGCATCCGGATGCAGGACATCGACAACGTCGGCAAGACGGGTCGACACACGATGGCCTTCGAGATGATGGCCCACCACGCGTTCAACACGCGCGAGGACGTCGAGGAGGACGAGTACGCCTACCACGGCGAGGTCTACTGGAAGGACCACACCGTCGAACTCTGCGACGGCTTCTTCGAGTCGATGGGCGTCGATCTCGAGGAGGTCATCTACATCGAGGACCCGTGGGTCGGCGGCGGCAACGCCGGCCCCGCCATCGAGGTCATCTACCGCGGCGTCGAACTCGCCACACTGGTCTTCATGTCGATGGAACAGGACCCCGACGGCGAGTACGAGATGAAAGACGGGAACCGCTACAGCCCGATGGACACCTACATCGTCGACACCGGCTACGGGCTCGAGCGCTGGACCTGGGTCTCCCAGGGCACGCCGACGGTCTACGAGGCGGTCTACCCCGACATGATCGCGTTCCTCAAAGAGAACGCGGGGATCGACCACACCGAAGAAGAGGAGGAGCTGATCCACCGCACGGCCAAGCTCGCGGGCCACATGGACATCGACGAGGCCGAGGACATGGAGACCGCCCGCGGCGAGATCGCCGCCGAACTCGGCGTCGACGCCGCGGAACTCGAGGCGCTCGTGGAACCCCTCGAGGACATCTACGCGATCGCCGATCACTGCCGCACGCTGGCCTACATGCTGGGTGACGGCATCGTCCCTTCGAACGTCGGAACGGGCTACCTCGCGCGGATGGTGCTTCGCCGCACCAAGCGGCTCTGTGACACCGTCGGCATCGACGCACCGCTTGACGAACTCGTCGACATGCAAGCCGAGCGCCTCGCGTACGAGAACCGCGATACGATCCGCGATATCGTCCGCACCGAGGTCGAGAAGTACCGCGAGACGCTCGAGCGAGGCGGCCGCCGGGTCGAGACGCTGGCCGAGGAGTACGCGAAGAAGGGCGAGCCGATCCCGACCGAGGAACTGATCGAACTCTACGACTCCCACGGCATCCAGCCGGACATGGTCGCTGAGATCGCCGAGGAGACGGGCGCAGCGGTCGACGTTCCCGACGGCTTCTACAGCCTCGTCGCGAAGCGCCACGACACGCCCGAAGCGGCCGCGACCGCCGAGGAGGGCGAAAACGAGCGCTTCGAGGACCTCCCCGCGACGGAGAAACTCTACTACGACGACCAGGAGCGAACCCAGTTCGAGGCGGTCGTTCTGGACGTCTTCGAGCGCGAAGACGGCTACGACGTCGTCCTCGATCAGACGATGTTCTACCCGGAGGGCGGCGGTCAGCCCGCGGACGCGGGAACGCTTTCGACCGACGACACCACCGTGGAGATCGAGGACGTCCAGATCGTCGACGGCGTCATCCTCCACCGGGTCGACGAGGACCCCGGGAAGGGCGAACTGGTCAACGGCCAGGTCGACGGTGAGCGTCGCCGACAGCTCATGCGACACCACACCGCGACCCACATCGTCATTCACGCCGCACGGCAGGTGCTCGGCGAGCACATCCGACAGGCCGGTGCCCAGAAGGGCGTCGAGAGCTCGCGGATCGACGTTCGCCACTACGACCGGATCGACCGCGAGACCGTCAAACGGATCGAGAATCTCGCCAACGAGATCGTGATGGACAACACCGCGGTCTCCCAGGAGTGGCCCGACCGCCACGACGCGGAGGCCGAGTACGGCTTCGACCTCTACCAGGGCGGTATCCCGCCGGGCGAACAGATCCGCCTGATCCACGTCGACGAGGATACCCAGGCCTGCGGTGGCACGCACGTCGCCCGGACCGGCGACATCGGGACCATCAAGATTCTCACCACCGAGCGCGTGCAAGACGGTGTCGAGCGGATCACCTTCGCGGCCGGCGAAGCCGCCATCGCGGCGACCCAGGACAAAGAGGACGCGCTCTACGAGGCCGCCGAAATTCTCGATGTCTCTCCCGCAGACGTGCCCGAGACCGCCGAACGGTTCTTCGAGGAGTGGAAGGGACGGGGCAAGCAGATCGAGGACCTGAAAGAACAGCTCGCCGAGGCTCGAGCCGGCGGCGGTGGCGGCGGCGAGGAAGTCGACATCGGCGATGCGACGGCCGTCATCGACCGGATCGACGCCGACATGGACGAACTGCGCGCGACCGCGACTGCCATCGCCGAGGAGGGCAAGATCGCGGTCCTCGGCAGCGGCGAGAGCGGTGCCCAGTTCGTCGTGGCCGTGCCCGACGACGTGGGCGTCAACGCGGGCGAGGTCGTCGGCGAACTCGCCGGCCGAGTCGGCGGCGGCGGCGGCGGCCCGCCGGACTTCGCACAGGGCGGCGGCCCCAACGTCGAGGCGTTAGACGACGCGCTCGAGGACGCGCCGGACGTGTTGCGGCAAGTACTGAACGCCTGACCGCGACCCGCCGCTACGTCTCTCGTCGCTCGAATCGAATCGGTTCCTTCTTTCACCGTTCGTCCCGTCGGCCCCCACATGCCGACTGCGTCGAACGGCTCCGTCTCCATCCACTACGACCGCGCCGGCGAGGGCGAATCCGTCGTCTTCGTCTCCGAGGCCGGCCTCGGCGGCTGGCTCTGGGGCTGGCAACACGCCGCGATCGCCGGCCCCCACGAGGCCGTCGTCTGGGACCTCCGCGGGACCGGCCGCTCCGACCGACCCGACGGCCCCTACGCCCTCGAGACGCTCGTCGACGATCTCCAGGCGGTTCTTTCGGACTGCGAGATCCGCAACGCGCACCTCGTCGGCTGCGGGCTCGGCGGCGCGGTCGCGCTCGCGGCGGCCCGGATCTCGAGTCGCGTGGCGACGCTGACGCTCTTCGGAACCGCGCCTCGAGGGGCCGAGTACGACCTCGATCCGCTCTTCGCGCCGCCAAACGATCGGGACGCGCTTCGCCGATCGATCGCGGCGGGATTCTCAGACGACTTCCTCGAGGCCCAGCCCGACGTGCTGGACGGAATCGCTGACTGGCGCGCGGACGGCGACGCCGACCGCGAGGGGTGGGACGCCCAGGTTGGGGCGCTCGAGGGTTTCGATGCGACGGGGTGGCTGGTCGAGGTGACCCAGCCGACGCGGGTGATTCACGGCGGTGCGGACGAACTGGTCTCGCCCGCAGCCGGGCGGGACCTCGCTCGAGGGCTTCCGCGAGGGGAGTTCCGCGAACTCGAGGGGGCCGGCCACCTGGCGTTCATCGAGCGCTCGCGGACGGTCAACGATCTGTTGCTCGGCTTTCTCGAGGCGCAGACGGCCGATTCCGAGTGAGTCGGCCGGACCGGCGGTGGGACTTGACGCAAGCGCGAACCGTCGACCTCGGGGCGCCAGCTCGAGCGTCGGCCCGTCTTCCGGTTCCGTGCTTGCGCTTGACCCCCTGTCTACTACGTGCTCGAGCGTTGGAGCATTCACCGTGACTCTCTCGCTGGCTCGTCGGGCGGAACGATTTCCGGATCGGACGGCGGTCGTCGACGTCTCCGAGCGGCGACTCTACGCCCCCGCGGCGACGATTCACGAGGACCGCGTCTCCTACGGCGAGCTATCGACTATCGCGACGCGGACGGCCGAGCGGCTCTCGACCCTGGACGTCGGCCCCGGGGACGCCGTCTGTCTCCTCACGCGAAACCGGGTGGCCGCGATCGCGCTGTTTTTCGCCTGTCGACGGCTCGGTGCGACGTTCGCGCCGATCTCCCACCTGCTGACGCCAGCTACCGTCGAGCGCCCCTTCGACATCCTCGAGCCCGATCTGGTCGTCTCGGAGGCGGCTCAGCGGGATCTTGTCAGGTCGATCCCGTTCGATCGCTCGGTGACGCTCGAGGAACTGGTCGAAACCGAACGCGACGAAGTCGATGCCGACGAGCGACCGTCGATGGAAAACCCGCTGCTCGCCCTCCACGGCGAGACGGGGCGGCCGGTCGCCGGCTACTCGCCCGCGACGATCGAGCGCAACTGCTCCAGTGCCGTCGCGGCCTGGGGACTCGCTGCGAACGACGTCGTTCCACTCACGGCACCGCTGTCGACCCCGGCCGGCCTCGTTCGCGTCGCGCTGTCGGTGCTGTACGCCGGCGGTACGCTCCTGCTCGATCGAGCGTTCGATCCCGGCGACGCGCTGGCCGCGATCGAACAGGAGGGAGCAACGCTGTTGCCCGGTCGGGAGACAGTCCTCCGCGATCTCGCGGCCGAATCCGGCTTCGAGGACGCCGTCGCATCGCTCGAGCGGGCGATCTGCGAGGCCCCGGTCCACGACGAGGTGGTCGCGGCCTACCGAGACCGCGGCGTGCCGGTCGCACGGGTCTACGGCCGCCTCGAGTGTCCGACCGCGCTGAGCCAGGGATTTACCGACGATTCGGCGGATGCCGACGACGAATCCGGTGTCGGTCGACCGGTACCGGACTGTCGCGCCCGGTTGGTCGACGGCGACGGCGCGGTTCTCGAGGGTGCGGCCGACGGAACCCTGCAGCTCTCGGGGCCGATGGTCGCCGACGGCTACGTCGACGCTGCCGGAACCGACGACGAGAACCGGGACGACCCCGTCGAAACCGAGCGCGGACTCGAGGGCGGGGGTGGCGAGAGCGGCGACCGCGGTCGGTTCGCGGACGGCTGGTTCGATTCCGGCGAGCGATTCCGTCGCGACGCGTCCGGAAGCTATTACCTGCAGTGAGCGTCAGTCGGTCGACCGCTGCTGGCTTCCGGTCCCTCGACTCGAGTCCGAGGCGAGCGAGCCATCACCGGTCGCGGCAACGTCGGCACCGGGCGGAACACCTATTCCCGTCGAGTTGCCACTAGCGCCCAATGAGTCAGCTCCGAATCGCCGTTCTGAACGCGGCCCATCAGGACGAGAACACGACGCGAAACTTCCGGCGCGAACTCGACGCCTCCCTGGCGGAGTTCGACGCCACCGACGGCGCGGTCCCCGACGATTTCGACTACGACGGAGCCGTCGTGACCGGCTCTCGAGCGTCGGTGTACTGGGACGACGAGTGGATGCAGCCCGTCAAGGAGTGGGTCGGCGAGGCGATCGATCGCGGACTCCCCTTCCTCGGCGTCTGTTGGGGTCACCAGCTGCTGGCCGACGTTCTCGGCGGTACCGTCGCGGATATGGGCGTCTACGAGGTCGGCTACAGCGAGATCGACCAGGTCGCGGACGCGGAGTCGCGATTGTTCGACGGTATCGACGAGACGTTTACCGCCTTCACCAGCCACTCCGACGAGCTCGCAGCGTTGCCGCCGGGTGCCCAGCCCCTCGCCGAGAACGAGTACTCAAACCACGGCTTCCGCAAGGATCGGGTCTTCGGCGTCCAGTTCCACCCCGAGTACGATACGAAGACCGCCCGCGAACTCGTCCACCGGAAGGAGCTTTCCGACGAGCGCCTCGAGTCGATCCTCGGCGAAATCACGGACGCGAACTATCAACGGTCCTGCGAAGCGAAGCTCGTTTTCGACAACTTCCTCGAGTTCGTTCGCGAGGTGACGCGGATCGATACCGCTGCTGACGCGTCGGCTTCGCTCGGTCGTTCCGATTGAAGCGGTGTTCCGTTCCGCCCGGTGTCTGCTGCCAGCTACTGACGGTTCGGAACGGAACCCAACGAAAATATTTTCCTGAGAGGGGTCAAAATAAGGACATATGACGCCATCGATCGAGATCACGGAAACGACGCCCGACCGGCTCGAGGAGCTTTAGGCGGAGATTCGTTGCGAGATCGGACGGAACGTCCCCGAATCGGTGGTACTCGAGAAGATAATTCGGGGTACCTACGAGTCGAAAGACGAGGTAATCGAGCCGTTTCGTGGCGATTTGGAGTCGTAACCGGACAGTGAGTACACGGCTCCGTAACAAGCACGTCAGTTCGCAGGAGAACGCGATCGAAACGCACGCATCACCGAGATCGAACTGACTGCGGATCGATCAGTCCGCGGCGACTTCGACCTGCGCTTCGTCGGCCTTCCCGATCGCTTCGACGATGAGCTCGGCCACGTCGACGACTTCGATGTCGTCCTCGTAACCGCCGGTCTTGCGGCCGTCCTCGTACATCGTCATGCACATCGGACAGGCGACGACGAACTTCTCGACGCCGCTGCCGGCATCGGTGTCCTCGAGCGCTTCTCGAATCCGTTCTTCGCTCGGCTTCGGATCCTCCTCGAAGTCCATCCAGAGGCCGCCACCGCCGCCACCACAGCAAAAGGAGTTGCTGCGGTTGCGGGGCATCTCGTCGAGCGTACAGCCGGTGGCTTTGATGAGTTCGCGCGGGGCCTCGTACTCGTCGTTGTATCGGCCGAGGTGACACGGGTCGTGGTAGGTGACCGTGTAGTCGAGCTCGGTGCCGCTCAGATCGAGTTTGCCATCGGCAACGAGCTCTTCGACGGCTTGCGTCCAGTGATAGACCTCGATTTCGCCGTCTTCGTTCCACTGCTCCTCGTAGTCGAACGGCATCATCGGATCGTCCGAGAACTCGTCGAAGTTGACCTCGGGATACTCGTTTTTGAACGTGTTGTAGGAGTGGGGATCGGTGCAGACGATCTTGTCGAACTCGCAGTCCTCCCAGGTCTCGACGTGGTGGCCGGCAAGTTCGACGTAGAGCAACTCTTCGCCGACGCGGCGGATGTCGTTGCCGTCGAACTTCTCGTCGTCGAAGAGGATGCCGAAGCTGACGTCCGCTTCTTTGAGAATGGTCGCGAGCGAGCGGGCGACCTGCTTGTTGCGCTCGTCGTAGCTCGGGAAGTCGCCGACGTACCAGAGGTAGTCGACTTCCTCTTCGCGGGCGTCCGTGACGTCGAACTCGAGTTCGTCCGCCCAGTCGCCCCGGTTGCGCGGCGAGTCGCCGAACGTGTTGCCGTTTTGCATGACGTTCTGGAAGACGTCCTGCATGCTGGGGGCGACGTCGCCCTGGTCGGTCATCTGGCGGTTGAGCCGGGTAAAGCTCTTGAGGTGCTCGATTTCGACGGGGCAGGCGTCCATGCAGGCCATACAGGCCATGCAGGACTCCATCGTTTCGGCGTTGATCACGCTCGTCCCGCCGTCGGCGATGATCGGTTTCTCCTCGCCGCCGGCGTCGAGGTCCTCCCGGTACGATTTCAGGTCGAGGATGACGTTTCGCGGGTCGAGCGGTCGGTCGGACGCCTTCGCGGGACAGACGGAGGAACAGCGGCCGCACTTGGTACAGGCGTCCTGGTCGAGGATCTCCTTCCAGGTGAAGTCGTCGATGGATTCCGCGTTGGTCGCGTCCAGATCCGAGGGAACGTTCGGAAGGCGCTGCCCGGCCTTCTCGTCGCGCGTGACGACGTTCGCGAACGAAGAGAGCATGTGGAACGGCTTGGCGTAGGGGATCCACGCGATGAAGAAGAACGCGATCAGCGAGTGGGTCCACCACGCGAGCCAGTGGAGGTTCTCGACGTTCAGCCCCGAACCGTTGAGCCCGGCCTGCTCGGCCCCCAGCGTCGCGAGGCCGACCCCGTTGAAGCCGAGCGCCAGCCCGTAGCCGACGAAGCTGACGATCTCGTGGTCGGGGATACCGGCGCTGTAAATCCGAAGCCCCTCGAGGAGGAAGCCGCCGATGCCGAGCGCGAACAGCGTCCAGATGAAGATGTCGTCTTCGGTGGAGGTGTGACGGTCCCAGAGGCGGTGGTTACGGACCCAGTAGCGGCGGTACATCGCCATTCCGATTCCGACGACGAACAGCAGTCCCATCGCGTCGACGATGAACGAGTAGGCGAGATAGAAGTCCCCCTCCCAGAACGTCATGTGGAGGACTTTCTGGAAGGCGTACTGATCGACCATGATGATCAGGGTCGCGATGAACAGCGTCAGGAATCCCCACATGATAAACGAGTGCATCAGTCCGCCGTAGAGGTCCCTGTTGAACTGCTTCTCGTTCGAGAGCACGATTTTGGCGCTGCTGACGATTCGATCCGACAGGTCGTTCAGCCGCTCGAACGAATCGTCGTCCCCCTCGGCGTAGCGGCTGAACCGCTGGTAGACGCCGTACGTGAGAACGGCGATAGCGATAAACGCAAGGAGATAAAACACCGCGTACTCGACGCTGGTGATCCCCCAGTACGTCTCCCTCGTTTGTGCGATGGTGCTCATGTGCATTGACGGGCAGGGCTGTAACTTAATTCTTCCCCCACGGGCCGGAAGACAACCTCGCTGCCGTCTTGCGGAAATTTTCCTCCGATTTCGAGTTTATAATAGTCGTCCGTGTTCGATTCGACGGCCCAACGTGATCTGGCAACAGGCTTAAATAGACTCCCGTCTGGAGTGTCCACCCATGAACGACAAAACCGAAGAACTCCGGGATATCTTCACCGACGTCACCGATGGCGAGGAAACCGTCACCGAATCGCAGGAGAACACCCGCGGTTCGCTCGAGCGAGACGAGCGGTCGGACGAGGAGCGCCTCGAGAGCGTCGTCCAGCAGATGCGCGAGCGCTACGAGTTCGAAACGGCGCTCTCGGACGACGAGTTGATCACGGTCGCCAGGGGCTTCTACGACGACCGGAGCGACGACGACGTCGCCGACGAGTTGGGGGTCGACGCGGACGAGGTCTTCGAGGCGCGACTGTCGTTACACCTCGTCGGCGAGACCGATGCGGACGAGGTCGACCTCGCGGCGATCCGCGACCGCGAGGAGGACGACGCGACGCTGGCCGACGAGTACGACGTGAGCGAGGCCCGGATCCGGCGGTACCGCCGCGTCGCCGAGGCGGAAGACCAGTCTCGCGCGGCGAACGACCGCTACCGCGACGAGTTCGACAGCGTCCTCGCCGACGCCGATCTCTCCGAGCGCATGACGTCCGACCTCCGCGAGGACGGCCTCGAGGACGCGACGGAGGGGATGGAGACCGAAGTCGAGTTCTGATACGGTCTGCTGTACCGATGTACCGGAGCAACCGCAGGACGGTTCGCGGTTGCTCCGGAACTGACTCACAGCAGTCCGTATGAATCGTCGATGAACGCAGCCGGCGCGAGCGACGCGACCGCTCGGTCGACAGCCGGCCGAGGCTTTTTACGAGAAGGAGCGGCCAGACGGAGCGTGACTCGCACGCCCGTCTCGTTTAGCGACTTGCGGACCGCCGCCTACTGTCCGCGGAAGTGCTACTATCAGCGGATGCTGCCGGACGAGGACCGCGAGCCGCCGCCCGAAGTCGAGTCGATTCGAGCGCTCGCCGCTCGGTACGACGAGTTACTCGAGGCCCCGTCGGGAGCCCTCGAGTCCGAACCGATCGCCGTCCCCTCCGTTCGCTACCGCGATCGGCTGGCGGCGACCCGGGACCGACTCGAGGGGAGCGGCCAGTGGGAACGCCTCAGTGAGCCCGCCGATCGAGAGGTGTTTGCGACCGGCCGACACTGCCGGGGAATCGTCCACAAGGTGCTCGCGGACCCGCTCGAGCCGGCGCTGATCTCGTCGGGGGAGCCGCCCGAAAACGGCGTCTGGAAGTCACAGTCGGTCCACGCCGTCGCGGCCGCGAAGGCGCTGGCCTGGGAGCACCAGGTGCCGGTGGAGCGGGCCTGGCTCGAGTATCCGGCTTACGGCGTGATTCGCTCGATCGAGCTGACGACGCGACGGAAGGCGCAGTACCGGAGCGCGTTGCGGGCGGTTCGCGAGTTAGACGGTCCGCCCGGGCGGACGAACAACCGATCGAAGTGCGAGTCCTGCGAGTTCGCGGCCGAATGCGGGGTCAAGACGCGGACCTTGCGGTCGCTGTTGGGGTTCGGATAGTGACGGAACGGGGTTTCGATCGATGCAGGCGGCTCGAGTCGCTCCATTCGATAGGCGTGTGAATGGAACAGTGGGTTTTGATAGTGACTTGGTGAGATGAAGCGTCCTGCTATCGTGGCGGCAGGGAATCGCCACGCCCTCCCCAGCCGATTCGTTCGCGCCTCTCGGCGCTCACTCATCCCTCGCACGGCGTTGCGCCGCGGTGAACCGCGGCCCAGCGCGCGCCACCGCACGCCGGGTGACCGGTCCGAAGTGAAACAGTGGTCCTCGCTACTGACCGCATCCCCTTCTGTTAGGCGTCCTCGAGCCACGCGTCGATCTCGTCGGCCTGCGCCCCGCGCCGGTGGATCGTCTCGCTCGAGACGTCGACGACGGTGCTCTCGGTGCCGTCGGTTTCGCCTCCCTCGAGGACGACTTCCGCGGCCGCCCGGATCTCGGGATCGAGATCCGCGAGCCTTCGCGCGCTCTCCCGGCCGCTGACGTTCGCGCTCGTGGCGGTGATCGGGGTGCCGGCCCGCTCGCAGAGCGCGAGCGCGAGGTCGTGATCCGGCACGCGGACGCCGACGCGCTCGCGCCCCGCCGTGAGTTCGTCCGGGACGGCCTCGCGTCGCCGACAGAGGACGGTCACGGGGCCGGGGAGAAACGTCGCCATGAACCGCCGCTCTCGATCGGTCGCGCGGACATACCGGAGCGCCGACGGGACCGACGGCACAGCGAACGAAAGCGGCTTCGACCGGTCGCGCCCTTTCACCTCGAAGACGCGATCGACTGCGTCGGGCTCGAGCGCGTCCGCGGCGAGGCCGTAGACCGTCTCGGTCGGATAGACGACGAGTGCCCCCGAATCGATCGCGTCGGCCGCGCGGTCCAGTTCGCTCATTCGGTTCGAAATCGGCGGATGGCGGGCAAAAATGTATCGGGACTCGCGGGCGAGACGGTCGCTACTCGAGGCCGAGTTCGTCCTCGAGGTCGTCGTAGTCGGGGAAGTCGGGCCAGTCGGTGGCGACCCACGCGCCCTCGACGGTGCAATCTGCGTCGAGGGCGAAGAAGGCGACGCGCGGTTCGCTGACGCCGGCCATCCCGTCGAGGTCGTGGGCGATCCCGTACGACGCCGCGACCTCGTTTCCGGGGTCGCTGAAGAATGCGAAGGGGGAGTCGTTGTCCGCGAGGAAGCGCTTGACACCGTAGGGAGTCGATGCCGTGAGGCCGACGACCCGGCCTGCGCGCTCGTCCCAGTGTCGGTCCGCGAGCTCGTCCCAGACGTACTTCGCGACGAAGGAGCCGGTCATCGGCGTGAAGACGAGGATCGTCCGGCCGTCGGTTTCGCCGACCAGGTCCGACAGCGTCCGATCCTCCCAGAACTCGTCGGTGACGAGCGGTCGGGTGAAGTCGGGGGCCGCCTCGCCCGGTTCGGGGTGGTCCGCCGGACCCAACTCGACGACCTCGAAGTCGGGCATCAGTCGTTACCTCCCGCGCTCGCCGCGGCCGCGTCGGGGCGGTTCCCCTCGCCGTAGGTCGACTCGAGGTAGTCGACGATGTTGGCGCTTTCAGCCATCGTGACGCCCGTGTTCTCGTCGACGATGACGGGAACGGCTCGGACGCCGGCGACGCGTTTCACGACGTTCCGGTCGGAGTGCATCGGTTCGACGAACCGCGATCGGTACGAGAGGTCGTACTCGTTCAACAGCCGGGTGACCCGCTCGCAGTACGGACAGCCCTGGAGCCGGTAGAACGTGATCGGTGGTTCGGCGGTCTCGCTCATAGACGAATGTAGGGGAGAGGGCCGGGTAAACGTGTCGTCGCCGGCGGCGATACCCGTCACCGATCCTAAAATGGGAAACGGTTAACCGATCCGGCTGTAAGCCTGTACATCAATGGCGTTGTCTCCGCCCCTCGAGGTCGTGTTCGCTGTTTACGAGATCCCAGTGGTCGGTCTCGAGATCGACCAGTCGATGGTGACGATTCTCGGCACGCTCGCCCTCGTCGTCCTCGTCGGTCTCTCCGCGTTCTTCTCGTCGTCCGAAATCGCGCTGTTCTCTATCCCGAAACACCGCGTCGAGGGGATGGCCGAAGACGGCATTCCCGGCGCGGAGCGCGTGAAAGCGCTGAAGGAGGACCCCCATCGGCTGCTCGTGACGATTCTCGTCGGGAACAACATCGTCAACATCGCGATGTCGTCGATCGCGACGGCCCTCCTCGGGCTGTATCTCGGCGGTCTGGCGGCCGTCCTGGCCGCGACGCTCGGGATCACCGCCGTCGTCTTGCTGTTCGGCGAGAGCGCGCCCAAGTCCTACGCCGTCGAGAACACCGAATCGTGGTCGATTCGCGTCGCCAGGCCGCTGAAAGCCGCCGAGCGGTTGATGCTCCCCCTCGTCGTCCTCTTCGACTATCTCACCCGACAGCTCAACCGCCTCACCGGCTCGACGACGGGAGCGATCGAGACGCCGTACGTCACTCGCGACGAGATCCAGGAGATGATCGAGTCCGGCGAGCGCGAGGGGGTCTTGGAGGAGGAAGAACACGAGATGCTCCAGCGGATATTCCGCTTTAACAACACGATCGTCAAGGAGGTGATGACCCCGCGGCTGGATATGACGGCCGTTCCGAAAAACGCCGGGATCGACGAGACCATCGAAACCTGTATTCAGAGCGGTCACGCCCGCGTGCCGGTCTACGAGGGAAGTCTCGATAACGTCCAGGGCGTCGTCCACATCCGCGATCTCGTCCGCGATCTCAACTACGGCGAGTCGGCGAACGACGAACTCGAGCTCGCGGATCTCATCCAGCCGACGCTACACGTTCCCGAATCGAAGAACGTCGACGAGCTGCTGACCGAGATGCGCGAAAACCGGATGCACATGGCGATCGTGATCGACGAGTTCGGGACCACCGAGGGGCTGGTGACGATGGAGGACATGATCGAGGAGATCATCGGCGAGATCCTCGAGGGCGGCGAGGAACAGCCGATCGAGGAGATCGACGACGACACCGTCCTCGTCCGGGGCGAGGTGAATATCGAGGACGTCAACGAGTCCCTCGAGATCGACCTCCCCGAGGGTCAGGAGTTCGAGACCATCGCCGGCTTCATCTTCAATCGAGCGGGCCGGCTCGTCGAGGAGGGCGAGGAGATCACCTACGACGGCGTCCGCATCACGGTCGAGTCCGTCGAGAATACCCGCATCATGAAAGCCCGTCTCAAGAAACTCGAGAGCACGGACGCGGAACCCGAACCGGATGAAAAACCGGGTGCCGCGCCACTCGAGATCGACGAAAACGACGAGTGACGAGCAAGTGATCAGCGCTGCGAGTCGACGATCGCCGCGACGTCGCGGGCGACTGCGGGCGGGACGACGAGCCGTCTCGGCCCCTGGACGTACTGGCCGTCCGGCTGGGCGTAGCTGAGCGTCATCACGGCGCTGTCGCCGATCGTCCGGATCGAAACGTCTTCGATGACCGAGAGATCGATCGCCTGATCCGGTTCGTAGAGGTAGATCGTGCGGTCCCCGCGGTCGAGCGCGCCGACCGACTGGAGGAACGAGGCGAACACGAGCGCGAAGAGGGCGATCGGAATCAGTAGCGCGGCCGCGCCGGTGAAGGGGCCGGCACCGACGGCCAGGAGCTCGTTCTGCGAGACGTACCGACCGATCCCCATCAGCGCGCCGATGACCGCTCCCATCACGACCGCACCGACGGCGGCGTCCATCGCTCGATCCAGTTTCGTTCCCGACGGGACCTCGACGGGGAGCGGTCGGGTGAGCCGCTCGAGATGCCGTTCGGTGTCGTTCGTGGCGGCGAGGGCGAGGACCGTCGCGGCCAGCGCGGCGATGAGGGCGATGACGACGGCTCCGCCGCCGATCTCGCCGGCGACCCTGTACAGTCGCCAGGAGACGACGGTGCCGATCGCGGCGAAGAAGGTGCCGACGCCGAAGGTCCACAGGAGTCGAACGGTTCGCGAGGTGCTCGCGTCGCGTCGCCACTGGGTCGTCTCGTCGGGGGCTTCGGTGACGTCGACGGCGTCCTCGTCCATACTCGCACTCGCGACCCGTCGTGTAAAGACCGTTCGATGTCGCTCGACTCGTCCGATCAGGTGTGACAATGATGCACGGGAGTCCGTCTCAGAGCACGACCGCAGCGACGGCGATATAGGCGACGTAGGAGACGGCGATCGCGCCGGCGAGCGAACCGATCCACGCGAGCACGGTAAAGCCCATTTTACGGGGGCTGACGCCGCCGCCCGCGCCGGCCGCGGCGTAGCCGCTCCCGATGATCGCGCTGACGATGATCTCGTTGAACGAGACCGGGATACCGTAGAGGACCGCGGCCTGCGCGATGATAAAGGAGGGGATGAGCGCGGCGATCGACCGTCGCGGCCCGAGCGAGGAGTAGTCCTGCGAGATCGCCTTGATCATTCGCGGTGCGCCGGTCCACGACCCGATGAGGAGCCCGAAGCCGCCGCCGACGAGCATCGCGATCAGCGGGAGCTCGAGCTCGCCCGAGAGGGGGATCAGCGGCCCGATCGCCAGCCCGACCTGACTGCCGCCGGCGGAGAACGCGACGAGCCCGCCGAGGATGAGCAGGAAGTGTCGCTCGCCGCGTTCGGTCCCGTTGTTGAGATCCAGCGCGATCGCCCCCGCCCAGGCCGCCGCGATGACGAGCGTCGCGGCCGCGGTCCCGGCGATCGCCGGGCCGGGGAGCGAACCGCCCGCCACCTGCGCGATCGACGCCCCGCCGGCTCCCGGCGAGCCGAGGATCGCGAACTCGATGTTGGCGACGATCGCGCCGACGACGGCGGCCAGCGCGATGATGAGGTACTCTTCCGCGACCGCCTCGGCGCGGAGGGCCCGAGCGACCGCGTAGGCGATACCGCCGCCGACGAACGGCGTCAGTACCCACAGCGTAGCGATTTCGGTGTATTTCGCCCACGCGGGATCGCCGCCCATGGCGAGCCCGGTCCCGATGACCGCCCCGGTGACGGTAAACGCGGTCGCGATCGGATACCCCGTGAAGATCCCGATCGCCACCAGCCCGGCCGCGATGAGCAGGGCGATCGTGGCGGCGAGCGACGACAGCGTCACGCCGCCGATCAGTCCGGTCCCGACCGCCTCGGAGACGTTCGCGCCCTGCAGGACCGCACCGGCGAACCCGAGCAACCCGACGAGAAACCCGGCTCGCATCACCGAAATCGCGTTCGCGCCGACGGCCGGTGCGAACGGCGTCGAGCCGCTCGAGCCGGCACCGATCGCCCAGGCCATGAAGAGACTCGCGACTGCGGCCACGGCGAAGGTGCCGAACGTGGCGATATCGACCATCTATCCGGTCCCTATTAGCGGCCCCTACAAGTGTGTGCCGACTGTCGGCCGGCAGTAGCGGCCGCTGGCAGCGTGAACCGGCCGGCCCGCTCAGTTGGTCGTCGACCGCGAGTTGTCATCGGGCTCGGGCGGCGGCTCCGCGCCCTCGATGGCTTCGGCGGCGTCGGTGTCCTTCTCGACTTCGACGTGCCAGCGGTCGACCTCGTCTTCGTACTCGGCGAGGCGGTCGGAGACCTCGTCTTTCAGGTCGTCGTCGTTGACGTTGACCTCGAAGACGAACTGCTCGCCGTTGCCGCCGTTGCGGGTCGACTGCTGGACGTTGGCGCTGACGAGTTCGTTGTCGAAGTAGTAGGGCGCGAGCTGGGTCATCACGTTCTGGTAGACCGTGTCCTCGACCCGCCGTAACGCCTTGCGGCTCGCGGAGTCGGCCGCCCGGGCGACGTAATCGATCGATTCCTTCCAGTTGTCCATCGCGGCCCCGGCGTCGTCCTCCTCGAGTTGTTCGTACGACTCCGAAAGCTTCTCGCCGGCGGTCTTGATGTCCTCGTCCGGCTCTTTGCCGGCTTTTTCGCCTTTGCCCTCCTCGACGCTGGCCTGATCGGCGGTCTTTTCACTGACGTCGGAATCGAGGGTTTCGTGGGCCTTGGGGCGCCACTCGTCCCACTCCTCGAACGCGGCGACGTAACGCGCGTCGGCGTCCTGCTCCGGTTCGTGGACGCCGGCGTCTCGAAGCGCGCGCGTGATCCGCTCGCCGTGTTCGACGATGTCGCCCCAGTCACCGCGAACCTTGAACCCCGAGATGCTCTCTTCCATTCGGCTGGCCGACTGATAGCGTGCGGACAGGTATAAACTTCTCTGCCGTCACCCGCCTGTACTGACGGAACCGCTCGATCAGTTTGCATTTGGGCCGTGGTACCGCCCCGCTCGTATTCGAGCGGTGTCTCGAGACGGCCCGCTGGTCCTCGACTGTGGCTGATCGATACTGTGAACTACCCGGCGAGTGGCTGTTGAGATATGACGATCGAAGACCGGGATAACGCCCACCTCATCACGCACGCACTGGCGAAGGACACCCTCTCGCGCATTCGCGACGTCGAGACCGAACAGGTCAGCTTCCGCAAGGGACTGGTCAAACTCGGCCGAATCTGTGGGTACGAGATCATCGACGGCCGGATGGAGACCGAGTACGTCGAGATCGAGACGCCCCTCGAGGCGACGATGGGCGAGCGCGTCCGCGGCCTCGACGACGTCGTGATCATCAACGTCTTGCGCGCCGCGACGCCGTTCGTCGAGGGACTGCTGAAGGCCTTCCCGCGAGCGCGACAGGGAGTCATCAGCGCGAGTCGGGACGAGGAAGCCGGCCGCGCCGAGGACGGGTCCTTCCCCATCACGGTCGACTACGTCAAACTGCCCGAGATCCACGAGGAGGACACGGTCATCATCGCCGATCCGATGCTCGCGACGGGGAGTACGATGTGTACCGTCCTCGAACACATCGTCGGTAACGCGGTCCAGCCGGAGAACCTGATCGTCCTCTCGGCCGTGTCGGCACCCGAGGGGCTCCTTCGCGTCAACGAGGAGTTCGACGAGGCCGACCTGCTGACGGTGTCGATCGACGACCGTCTCGACGAGCACGGGTTCATCGTCCCCGGCCTGGGCGACGCCGGCGATCGGGCGTTCCGGACGACCTGAGCGTCCGTCAATCGACGGCTCCCGCGCGGCCGCGTGATCGACGAGCGCCGACGGACTTTTGCGGATCGGTCCGAATCGAACCGCATGGACTACAGCGTCGTCGATCCGGACGATCTCGAGCGCGTCGACGGTCGGCCCTGCGATCTCCGCAGACTGAGCGAGGCGGCCGGGATGGACGCGGTCGCGATCAACCGATTCGACGCGGAGCCGGGCGAACAGCTGCCGCTGGCCTACCACTACCACGAAACGCAGGAAGAGGCGTTCGTCGTCCTCTCAGGGACGCTCCACGTCGAGACGCCCGAGGGCGAACTCGAGGTCCCTGCGGGATCGATGTTCGCGGCCGAACCCGAGGCACCGCATCGGGCCTATAACCCCGAAGACGCCGACGGGCCGGTCTCGGTCGTCGCCATCGGCGCCCCGCCGGTCGACGGCGACGCCGTGGCGTACGACCCCGACGAGTGAGCGGGTCGCAAGCGCACGCTCTCGAGGGGCGTGTTTCGTTCGCTCCACCGCCGTCACTCGGTCCCGCAGGTGTCGATACCGAGCAGCGCGTTCACCGGACAGCGCCGGATGACTGCGGTCGCGAGGAGGTCGCTCCCGGCGACGAACGCCAGCGCGCCGAGCGTTCGATTTCGGTTTCGATAGCCGACCACGAGAAGTATCGTCGCGAGAATAACGCGGCCGAGACGGTCGAACCCTCCCACGTTTCTGTCCATATTTCGCCGGAGCAGCGAGACGCGGATATCGGTGTCCCTTGCAACCCCTCCGTTTCCGGTCGAACCTCGCCGTAGTCTACGGATTTTCTCGTCGCCTGATCCAGACGAACCGGTCATCGAACGGACGGTCACAGGAGTACTATCCGCGACGATAACCATACCATTTTAACACGACCCGACATAGGACCGCCTATGACTGGCGACCGGAACACCGGAACGGCGGAAACGGCGTTTCGACTCGCGTTCGCCGGCTACGTCGGTGCGCTCGTCGCCGGGCTCGTCGCGGTCGCTCTGACGGTCACGGAGTCGGCCTCGAACGCTGTCAGCGGGGCGGCCGCGATCGGTCTCCTGGGTGGCGCGCTCGTCGGTATCGCACTCGCGAGGCGGGTCCGCGAACTCCCGATACGCCTCGGTCGGAGCCGGCTTCGACGGGTTGCCCTTCCCCTCTCGGCGACACCGTTCGGCGTCGCCGTCGGCGCTGCGCTACTCGGCTGGCTCGAGTTCCGGTTCCTCGTCGCGGCGCTTGCCGTCGCCGTGGCGATCGCCGGGTACGTTGTCATGCGGCTGGCGGAGACCTGCTACGTCGATTCGATCACCGACGACGAGCCCGCCGCGACGTGGCAGTGGGAGCCGCCGGGGACCCCGAAACTGGACGCGATCCTCCTCGCCATGTGGCTGTTACTGGGTGTAGCCAATGCCCTCTCCGGTGACTGGCTGCCGTCGATCGTGTGGACGGGAGTCGCGATCTTCTGGATAGTCACCAGCCTCGCCGAGGGCCGGTGGCGGGTCGGATCGCTGGGGAACCCACCTGCGATCAGCGTCCACGATGTCGGTCTCGTCAAGCGACGACCGTACACCCGCTCGCTCGTGCGGTGGTCCGATATCTCGCACGTTCGGCTCCGCGAGGACGAACTCGTTCTCGATCGCGGCTTCTTCGACGTGCGCTTCGAGCGCGACCAACTCGCCGACCTCGAGGCCGCACGGACGGAGATCGAACGCCACCGTCAGTCCCTTCGGAACGGCGCGCCAGGCGCGCCGTAACGCGGCCTCGAATCTGTTAGTGTCGCACTCTTTCCGCGTTCGCACTCACTCGAGGTCGGCCCGACCGCTCGTCGCGCTCCGAACGCGATCCCGAAGCGCGTCGCCCTCGGCGAGCGGAACCCGAACGTCGAACCTGACCTCGGCCTCGTAGTCGGCCTCGAACTCGTAGCCCTCGCTCTCGAGGATCGAGCGAACGGTCCCGGAGTCGTCGTACGCGACGGTGATCGCCAGCCGCTCGTGCGGTCGTTCCTCGACGATCTCAGCCGCCTCGACTGCCTCTTTCACCGCGCGGGAGTACGCCCGGACGAGGCCGCCGACGCCGAGGTTCGTGCCGCCGTAGTAGCGCGTGACGACGGCCGCGCAGTTCTCGAGGTCCTGCTGTGCGAGGACGTTCAGCGCCGGCTTGCCGGCCGAGCCGGAGGGCTCGCCGTCGTCGCTCGAGTACTCCCGGAGAAAGTGGCCGTCCGCGTCGTCGCCGTCTCGAACGCGATAGGCGGGCACGTTGTGGGTCGCGTCGGCGTACTCGTCTCCGACGGCGTCGACGAACGCTTCGGCGGCCGGAACGGAGTCGATCGGGCGGACGTGGCCGATGAACTCCGACCCCTGCACGACGAACTCGACGGTGGCGGCGGTCGCGACGGTTCGGTACGCGCTGCTCACGCTCGGCCACCCCGCCGCTGTCGGGTCCCGACGCTGCTCATGGCGGCGATTCGTCGGCCGACGGAAAGAGACCGTCGGTCCCCCCACGTCGCGAGCGGCGGCGTCCCGTTGGGTTCGCCCGGACCACAGACGCTATTATTCTCGGGTGCCATGTGTGCACACATGAACGGCGATACGATCGATTCCGAGCTCGCGGACGAAATTCACAGCGTCTGCCGGACGACGGTCGGGGACGAACTGCGGAGTATCACCTACTTCACCGAGGACGACGTCGAACAGCTCTACCTCCGCTCGGACCTCGAGCAGACCGCCGATCTGATCGGCTTCGCCGACCACGAGCGACTGGGATTTCACTCGCAGTCGGCCTATCGGAACACGCAACTCGGCGAGTACGAAGCGACGATCCGCATGTTCGAGAACGGGTTCCTCTCGCGGGTGATCCGGGGCCCCCACGGCGTCTGGGTGACGACCGACGACATGTCGATCGACAGGTTCGAGGAACTGACGAGCGCACTCGCGGCGGTGCTCGACGAGTTCGCAGACGCAGTCGCCGCGGCCGATTCAGACGACGCCGACGATTGAGACGGTTTGCTGTGACGATGTACCGGAGCAATCGCAGGACGGGCCGCGGTTGCTCCGAAACTGACGTCCGACAGTCCGTCTGACTCGCACGGACTACTGGAGTTCGATCTTCCGGACGAACTCGAGGTCGCGGATCTCGGTGATTACCTCCCCCGAGAGCGTTTCGTCGGTGATCAGGTAGAGTCTGGGCTCGTCGGTGAACTCGGGGTCCTCGCTGATAGTCTGGCGGATCGAGATGCCGTTGTCCGCGAGCGTCCCCGTGACTCGAGCGACGATCCCCTCCCGTTCGGCGTCGTCGACGGCGACCGACAGCACCGTCAGATCCAACACCGGCGCGAGGTCCATCAGGCTCGGCACCTGCGAGATGTTCTGGAAGATGCGCCGGAGTTCGGGATCGTCGAGGATGACGTCGGTCGTCGAGTCGACGACCCGTCGGTCGACGCCGATCTCGCGAGCGATCCCCGTGTTCGGAATCTCGATGCCGCCAGAGACGACCCGTCCGTCGTCGTTGACGGAGAAGCCCCGCTCGAGCAGCAGGCGGATGACGGCCTGTTGACTCGGCGATCCCTCGAACTTCTCCATGATCTCGTCGAACATTCGTTCCCGGGTGTACGCACGCGTCGGTATAATGCCCGGCGATCGGTCTCGCGCCGCGTCAGCGTTTCGTCTCGAGCGCGGAGAGCAATACGATCGCGTGACTGTTCGTCTGACGGATGATTTTTCACGGTTTCCGTGCTAACCGACGCTATGCGCGCACTCCGGAACTGCGACTTCTGTGCCGACGACGCCGTCGGTGCGTTCGAAATCGTCCCGCCCGAACTCGAGCCGACCGAGGCCGAACAGCGCCGCGTCGTCTGTTGTTCCGACTGCAGCGAGCGACTCGAGACGCTGCTCGAACCGCTGCTCGCCCGCGCCGGAGCCGAGACGGCTGTCGAGACAGACGACGGGAGCGCAGCCGACGCCCTCGAGACGACAGACGACGGGTCGACCGCTGACGGGTCGAGCCTCGCCGCCGGAGCCGATCCGAACGGCACCGAACACGAGCCGAATATCGCCGCGAGCCGCGAGGAGGGGATCACGCTCGAGCGCGACGAGCGTCCGACCGGCACCGACACGGCGAACGAGGACGAGACGGCGGACGACGGCGAGGCGACGGACGACGGCGAGGCGACAGACGACGGCGAGACGTCGATTGCATCCGGTACCGCGACCGAAGCCGACGATCGAGCGGAGGCAGTCGTCGTCTCCAGCGACGAGAACTCGCCGTCCGCGTCGACCCGCCCACCGGCGACCTACCGCAAGGTCGTCCGGCTCCTTCGGAACCGCGAGTTTCCCATGACGCGCAGCGCCGTCGAGGAGCTCGCCGCGGGTGCCTACGACCTCGAGCGCCACGAGGTCGAAGCGGTCGTCGATCACGCCGTCGAGAACGGCGAGTTCGTCGAAGAGCAGGGAACGTTGCGCCGTCCGTAGCAGACCGCAGCTCGGATGCGGTCGCCCGGCAGCGACTCGAGGCACCGCTCGGACCGAATACGTGCGATCGCGACAGCGCTGGCCGACGACTAGAGCGTTCCCTTCGTACTGGGCGCTCCCTCTCGCCGCTCGTCGATCCGCGTCGCGTCGTCGAGCGCTCGAGTCAGCGTCTTGAACAGCGCTTCGACCTCGTGGTGGGCGTTCTCGCCGGCGACCTCGAGGTGGAGCGTCACTCCGGCGTTCATCGCCAGCGATTCGCCGAAGTGCCGCGCCATGTCGCTGGTGAACCCGCCGATCGACTCTTGAGAGAAGGTCCCGTCGAAGTAAAACCGCGGGCGACCGCTCACGTCGACGACGGCCCCGGCGACGGCCTCGTCCAGGGGGACCCGTCGGTCGGCGTATCGGACGATCCCCGATCGGTCGCCCAGCGCCTCGTCGAACGCCTCGCCGAGGACGATCGCGACGTCCTCGACCGTGTGGTGGTCGTCGATCTCGAGGTCGCCGTCGCACTCGACCTCGAGGTCGAACAGGCCGTGCTTGGCGAACGACGTCAGCATGTGATCGAAGAAACCGATGCCGGTGTCGATCTCGGCCGTCCCGGTCCCGTCGATCGTGAGCGTGCACTCGATCGAGGTCTCGGCCGTCTCGCGCGTACGGGTCGCCGTTCGCTCGCTCATGACGAACTCATGCCGCCCCCGGTACAAGGGAATTCCGCTCGTCTCCCCGCCGGCCGCCGGCCGCCGCTCGGAGGGCGGCCCGGGCAATTCGGAGAAATTCCGGGAAAATGGCTCAGAATGGATAGTAAAACGTCTAACGGTTTCTGAGGGCATTTGAAAACAATAGTATGATTACAGTACGTCGGTAAAACGGGCCGAAACGGCGACAATATTCGTGCCGTTATATGATCCGGGGAGTGAATGTCGTAATCGAGAAGAGGTGTCCCGTCTCGATGTCCAATCCCTCCCCCGTTTCGAACGAATCGATCGCTCCGTCGAACCCTGAGCCGGAGTCCCAGCACGAGCGGAATCGACTGCTTCGCTCGGTAAAAGCTCCCGTCCAGTTCCTCTCGTTCTGGGTCGCTATCGCGCTCCCGTTCGTGCATCTCCCCCTCCTCGCACAGGGACTCGGCGATCCGAACGTCACGCTGGCGTTCATCGTCCTGTTGGCGGCCAACGTCTTCGCTCTCTACGTGGGTCACGGCTACGACCAGCACTGAGCGTTCGGTTCGCTGCCGGCAGTCACGGTTCTCCCGCTTCGGTCCACTCCGTCCAATCAGTCCCGTTCCGAACTGTTATGCCTCCCGTTACCAACGTGATTGGTACTAGATGTCGTTGCGCGTCGATTGGCGCTCGAGTTGTAGCCTCACCGGAACGATCCTGAAGTGGCTCGCCGTTTCGTTAGGCGGGCCGCTCGCGCTCGCGCTCGTGGACGGCGACGATCCGCTGCCGTTCGTCGTCACCGTCGTCGTCACCGTCGTCCTCGGCACCGGCCTCGAGGCGCTGACCGACGAGCGCGAGATCGGACAACGGGAGGCGTTCCTGATGGTCGCGCTGACGTGGCTCGGCGTCGCGCTGGTCGGCGCGATTCCGTTCCTCGTCGCGGGCGACGGCGTGCTCGCGCGGCCGGTCAACGCCGTCTTCGAAAGCACGAGCGGCGTGACGACGACCGGCGCGACCGTGATCGCGGATTTCAGCGTCCACTCCCGGGCGATCATGCTCTGGCGGGCGATCCTCCAGTGGCTCGGCGGCTTGGGAATCCTGATCGTCGCGATCGGCCTCTTCTCGCACCTGCTCGTCGGCGGTGCCCAGTTGATGGAGACCGAATCCCAAACGCAGAACGTCCGCAAGCTCCATCCCCACCTCGATCAGACCGCTCGTCTCATCTGGGGACTGTACGTCGGACTGACGGTCCTCACGACGGGCGCTCTCTTCGCGCTCCACCTCGTCGGACTCGCGCCCGAGATGACTCTCTACAACGCCGTCACACACGCCCTTACGAGCGTTTCCACGGCCGGTTTCTCACCCGAGCCCGACAGCATCGGCGCGTTCTCGCCGGCGATCCAGTGGACGCTGATCCCGGTGATGATCGTCGGCGCGACTAACTTCGTGCTGCTCTACGCCATCACCCAGGGCGACTTCCGGCGGCCGCTCGAGTCCGCCGAGTTCCGCTTTTACGCCGGTATCCTCGCGACGATCACGACGATCGTCGTCGCCATGCTCGCGCTCGACCCGGATCTCGCGATGGGACTCGAGCCGACGATCCGTCACGGACTCTTCAACGTGGTGTCGATGGTGACGACGACGGGCTACGCCTCGGTGAACTTCGATCTCTGGTCGCCCGGCGCGAAGCACATGCTGTTCCTCTGTATGTTCACCGGCGGGATGGCCGGGTCGACGACGTGTTCGATCAAGTCGCTTCGCTGGCTCGTGATCAGCAAGGCGTTTCGCCGAAACCTGTTTACCGCCGTTCACCCGGACGCCGTTCGGCCGGTCCGACTCGACGACACGGTGGTCGACGAGGAGACCATCGGAGACGTCTTCACGTACGTCATGCTCGCGCTCGTGATCTTCTTCCTGCTGACGGTCGTCATCGTCGTCGACGCCGCTCGAATCGGCTCCCCTGTCGACGAGTTCGATGCCCTCGGTGCGGCCGCCTCGATCTTCCTCAATATCGGGCCCGCGTTCGGCGTCGCCGGCCCGTTCGACAACTATCTGGCCTTCTCGCCGTTCACTCGCACCGTGATGATCGTCATGATGTGGATCGGCCGCATCGAAATCATCCCGGTGCTCGTCCTGTTGACGCCGGAGTTCTGGCGGTCCTAAATTTTGCTCTGCGGGCCGCATTCGGCGGCCCTCGGCAAAATTTAGTATAAAAGCACTCCTCCCTCCCTTACAGGTCGGTCGTCGGCCCGCTCGCTCACCCTTCGGGTTCGCTCGCGGTGAGTGTCGGGAAACCGCCTGCCCTCCCCCGAGTCACACGGCTCTCGCGTTGCTCGAGCCGCGCTCCCGGCCACTGAAAACGGGTTAGATGCGACTACTCATCTGAGCCGACCGCGGCCTGCGCGTCCTCGAGCGTGAAGTTCCCCTCGTACAGCGCGCTGCCGACGACGACCGCCGCCGCGCCGGCCGCTTCGAGCGCTCGGACGTCCTCGAGCGTCGCCACACCGCCGCTGGCGATGACGGGAATATCGGTCGCGTTGACCAGTTCGCGGACAGGTTTAGTCGCCACGCCCTCGAGTTGGCCCTCGACGTCGACGTTCGTAAAGAGGATCGCGGCGGCCCCGAGGTCGTCGTACCGCTGTGCGGCCTCGACGGGCGAGAGTCCCGCGCCTTCGGTCCAGCCTTCGACGACGACCTCGCCGTCCTTCGCGTCGAGGCTGACGACCACGCTGTCCGGATGGACTTCGCTAATTTCGGCGACGATGTCGGGGTTCTCGACCGCCGCGGTACCGAGGATGACGCGGTCGACGCCCCGCTCGAGGAGATCGATCGCGCCCTCGGCGGTGCGGATTCCGCCGCCCAGCTGGGTCGGGACGTCGACGGCGTCGATCACCGCGTCGATGGCGTCCGCGTTCCGCCGCTCGCCCTCGAACGCGCCGTCGAGGTCGACGAGGTGGAGCGTCCTCGCGCCGGCGTCGATCCACCGTCGGGCGGCCGCGACGGGATCGCCGTAGGTTTTCTCCGTGCCGCGTTCCCCTTGGACGAGCTGGACGACCTCGCCGTCCTGAATGTCGACCGCCGGAATCACCTCGAACTCCTCGAACTCGCCGCTCGCGTCGTCGTTCATACTCGAGTGCGCGAGGCCGGCGCGAGTAAAGGCGACGGTTTCGCCGAACGACCATCGCCGCGACACTGTACGCCTTTTCAACAGAATTGTTACATGTGTGGTCGGTGTGGCTCGTCTCATGCCGCTGTCGGCGTGCGATTTCCTCGCACAAGCGACTGTGCCTCGATCCGACGTGACGACCGACATGCTCGTCGTGTTCGGCGTCGTCGCCCTCGCGCTCGTCCTCTTTCTCACCGAGCGCCTGCCGATCGACGTGACCGCGATCTTGCTGATCGTGGTGCTGGTCGTGCTCGAGCCCTGGACCGGCGTCGACCCCGAGACCGGCATCTCGGGCTTTGCGAACGAGGCGACGATCACCGTGCTGGCCATGCTGATCCTGAGCGGCGGCATCAGCCGGACCGGAACCGTCCAGGAACTGGGTCGCCGGATGGCCGCGTTCGCGGGCGAAAGCACTCGAAAACAGGTGTTCGCGACCGTCGCCGCGACCGCCCCCGTTTCCGGCTTTTTGAACAATACCCCCGTCGTCGCGTTGCTGGTGCCGGTCGTTACCGACGTCGCGAACAGGGGGAACACGTCGCCGTCGAAGCTCCTGATCCCGCTCTCCTACGCCTCGCAGCTGGGCGGCATGCTCACGCTCATCGGCACCTCCACCAACATCCTCGCGAGCGACGTCAGCGCACGACTCGGCTCCGAATACCCCGAACTCCACCGATTTTCGATGTTCGAGTTCACGCAGTTAGGGGCCATCGTCGTCATCGTCGGCTCGCTATACTTGATCTTCGTCGGGCACTACCTCCTGCCCGAGCGCGTGCCGCCGCACGCGGACTACCTCGAGGCCTACGCGGTCGGCGACTACATCGCGGACGTTGCGGTCGTCCCGGGATCGCCGCTCGTGGGCGAGACGGTCCGCGATGCGACCGCAGCGCTCGGTCCCGATATCGACGTGGTGCAGGTCGTCCGCGACGAGGAGCGGTCGATCGCACCGCGACAGGGGACGACCCTCGAGGAGGGCGACGTCCTCGTCGTCCGGACCGACCGGGACGCGATTACGGCCCTCGAGGACGCCGCCGGTGTGGAACCGGTCGGCCGACCGGAGGAAACCGCGGACGCCGTGACGGCGGCCGACGGCGTGCTCACGGAACTGGTCGTCTCGCTCGATTCGCGACTCGTGGGCGACCACCTCGACCTCGAGTGGTTCCGCGAGGAGTTCGACGCCGCCGTGCTCGGGATGCGGAGTCGGGGCGAACTCGTCGGGGAACGCATCGTCGGTAAGCGCCTCGCCGTCGGCGACACGCTGCTCGTTCAGGCTCCACCGGACGCGCTCGACCGGCTCGCCCGCGAAGACGACGTAATCGTCGCCCGCGAACCGCCCCGACCCGACTACCGCACGGAGAAGGCACCGATCGCCGTCGCCATCATGCTCGCCGTCGTCGTCGTCGCCGCTCTCGAACTGTATCCCATCCTCATCTCCGCACTCGCCGGCGTCGTCGCGATGGTCGTCACGGGCGTGCTCGAGCCCAATGAACTCTACGACGCCGTCGAGTGGGACATCATCTTTCTGCTGGCGGGCGTGATCCCGCTGGGGATCGCCCTCGAGGACAGCGGCGGAGCGGCGCTGCTCGCGTTCGCGGTGGTCGAGGCCGCGGGACCGCTTCCCGAAATCGCGGTCCTCTGGCTGTTCTACCTGCTCACGGCTTTGCTGACCAACATTATCAGCAACAATGCCAGCGTCGTCCTCCTGATCCCCGTCGCGGCGGCGGCGGCCGCGGGGATCGGCGCGAACCCGTTCGCGTTCGTGCTCGCGGTCACCTTCGCCGCGAGCACCGCGTTTCTGGGCCCGATCGGCTACCAGACGAACCTGTTCGCCTACGGCCCCGGCGGCTACCGATTCGGCGACTTCGCTCGGATCGGCGCGCCGCTGCAGGTGGTGTTGTCGATCGTGACCGTCCTCGGAATCGCGGTCTTCTGGGGGGTGTGATCGGACTCGCTGCCCCTCGTGACGCGAGCCGTCAGTCGAACCGTCCACCGGAACCGTCCGCGCCGCCAGTCGCACCACAGTGTCGCCGGATTGCAGTATCGCGGCGCTCTCGCGGGGACCGGTTTCAGTACTTCTTTCAGGAGCATCCCTGTACTACCGATGAATGGTCGAAACCGTTCTTCTGGTGGGAATCGTCGCCTCGATTTTCGTCGGGTTCAATATCGGCGGCTCGTCGACCGGAATCGCGTGGGGGCCCGCCGTGGGTGCCGGTCTCCTCAGCAAGGCGTCCGCGGCCGGACTGATGACGTTCTTCGTCTTTCTCGGCGGCTGGACCGTCGGCCGAAACGTGATGGACACGCTCAGCGGCGACATCATCACGATCGAAATCTCGCTCGCGGCGGGCGTCGCCGTCCTCTTCTTCATCGGACTGGGGATCCTCATCGCGAACGTCTTCGGCGTCCCGGTCCCGACGTCGATGACCACCGTCGGCGCGATCGCGGGACTGGGGCTGGCGACGGGGACCCTCGACTTCGAGACGATCGGCTGGATCATCTCGTGGTGGATCGTCACGCCGATCCTCGCCCTCTGGATCGGCGCGTTCGTCGGCCGGTACGTCTACCCGGAACTCAATCGACGGTTCGAGATTTCGGCGACCGACGGGCCGTTGCTCACCGTCGACCGGACCGGATCGCTCCCCTCGATCGGCCTCGGTCCGAACACGACCCCGCAGGAGCTCGTCGGAACGATCGTCGTTCTCGTTATCGGCTGTTACATGGCGTTCAGCGCCGGTGCGAGCAACGTCCCGAACGCCGTCGCGCCGCTGGTCAGCAGCGGCGCGCTCGGGGCCGATAGTGCGATTATCATCGCGACCGTCGCGATCGGGCTGGGCGGCTTTACCATCGCCCGCCGGACGATGGAGTCCGTCGGCAGCGAACTCAGCGATATCCCGCTACTGGCGGCCCTCGTCGTCATGATCACCGCGTCGACGATCACGACCCTGCTCTCGGCGGCCGGGATCCCGATCAGCCTCGTGATGGCCTCCGTGATGACGATCGTCGGCCTCGGCTGGGGGCGAGCCACCCGCCCCGTCACGGCTCGAGACGCCGTTCGCGGTCGGGTCGACGCGGAGCTGTCGATGGGCGCACTGAAAGCGGAGCCGGAGGCCCCGGTCACGCGGATCGGTGAGGAAGAGTCCGAGGAGGCCCTGAACGCGGGCGATCTGTTCAACCCGCGGGCCATCATGAAGTACGTCTCGATGTGGATCATCGGTCCGTCGATGTCGACGGTTCTCGCCTACGGCTTCTTCGTCATGGTCCCGTTCGTCTGAGGCCCCACCACGTTTATCTCGCTCTCGATCGTCGGTCGCCTATGATCGCCCGCGTTCTCGTTCCCATGGACGGCTCGGAGATGAGCGAACGTGCTCTCGAGTACGCTCTCGAGGCGTATCCTGACGCCGCAATAACCGTTTTGCGCGTCGTCGGCGAGCCGTCGCCGATGTGGGGCGAGGCCGCGGGGATCGCGCTCGCCGACGATCTCGACGAGATCGCTCGGGAACACGCACAGCAGGTGTTCGACCGCGCACGTGACATCGTCGCGGACGCCGACGGCGACGCCGACCTCGAGACCGTCGTCGAACTCGGCCATCCGGTTCGTGCGATCAGTAACCGCGCTGACGACTACGACACGGTCGTGATCGGTGCGCACGGCGGAACCGTTTCGGACCGACTGTTCGTCGGGAACGTCGCGGAGAAAGTCGTCCGTCGATCACCGGTCCCAGTCGTGGTCGTTCGGTGAGCGGGCCGGCCTCGGAACCGGTCAGTCCTCGGTCCGGTCGTCCCGGTCGCCGTCGTCTCGGTCGCCGCCGTCCGATTCCTCGAGCAGTTCCTCGACTTCGTCCTCTCGCGGCCGGCGGTCGACGCGCTCGTCGACGGATTCGACCTTGGCCTGTACCTCCTCGAGTTGATCGCCGACCGTTTCTTCGACCGTCTCCTCGACGGTCTCACCGACCGTCTCATCGACCGTTTCTTTGACGGTTTCACTCACCGTTTTCTCGACGGTGTCACCGACCGTTTCGTCGACCGTTTCTTCGACGGTTTCGCTCACCGTTTTCTCGACGGTGTCACCGACCGTCTTGTCAACCGTCTCTTCGACGGTTTCGCTCACCGTTTTCTCGACGGTCTCGCCGACCGTTTCGTCGACGGTCTCACTGACGGTTTGCTCGACGGTGTCACCGACCGTCTTATCGACCGTTTCTTCGACCTGTTTCTCGACGGTCTCGCCGACCGTTTCCTCGACCGACCGCTCGACCGACTTCTCGACGGTTTCCTGGACGGTCGACGTCATCCAGTCGGGGTCGAACCGGGCCATCTTCCAGACGACGTGGAGGACGTACGAGGCGAAGACTCCCAGCCCGAACGTCAGCCCGACGCGGATATCGAGCGTCGCGATGAGGACGACCGCGAGCAGAATCAACCCGCCGTACGCGAGGTCGATGATCGCGTCGATGCGCGCCGGTCTCATGGCCGACCAACAGTCGCAGCCCCATCGATCGACGTGCTCTCCGACCGCGAGAACCGTCGTCCGTCCTTCGGATCGCCGTCCGACTGAATTGAGTACGCGCGTGACAACATGATACTGTACGACAGGGTCCGATTCGGTGAAATCCTTTGGGTTCCCGGTCGGGACGAACGAGCGCTGTCACTGTCGTTCCCGTCCTGACCGGTCGGGCTCGAGTAGCGTATTCGTCAGGTATCGAGACGAAGTTCGGGTGGCTCCTCGAGCGAGTGGGACCTAACTGGTGGCTCGCCGACACTGAGGCGAATAAGCGCGTTTTTAGGGTCGGATCGCATGACTACCGAACGTGCCGGAAGTACTGCTGATCGTCGGGATTCTCGTCGCCATCTTCGTCGGGTTCAACATCGGCGGCTCGACGACCGGGCCCGCGTTCGGACCGGCCGTCGGCGCGAACGTGATCACGAAAGTGATGGCCGCCGGACTGATGTCGGTATTCTTCTTCGTCGGGGCCTATACCATCGGTCCGCAGGTCGTCACCACGCTCGGCGAAGAACTCGTCACCGACACCTCGATCTTCACGATGCGATCGAACGTCGCCGTGCTCTTCTTCATCGGCGGCGCGCTGTTCGTCGGCAACTACGCCGGCGTCCCCGCCTCGACGTCGATGACCGCGGTCGGAGCGATCGCCGCGCTGGGAATGGCGACCGGCGAACTCGACCTCGAGGTGCTGGGCGAAATCGTCATCTGGTGGGTCGTGGCCCCGATCACCGGCTTCTGGGTCGCCGGCGTCGTCGGGCGGTACTTCTACCCCCGAATCAACGCCTGGGTCGCCATCGAAGGGCAACAAGAGGGACGGCCGATGGTCACGATCGACCGCTCGGGACTCGCCCCGCGGCTCCAGTTCGGCGCTGGTGCCACCCGTCGGGAAATCACGGGTGCGATGGTCGTCGTCGGTATCGGCTGTCTGATGGGCTTCGCATCGGGAACGAGCAATATCGCCAACGCGATCGCACCGATCTACGGGACCGGCGACGTCGACATGGTGCCGCTGATCCTGATCGGTTCGGCGGCGGTCGCGGTCGGCTGCTTTACCATCGCCCGCCGCACCCTCGACACGCTCGGGAACGACATCACGAACCTCCCGCTGACGGCGGCGATCGTCGTCGCCGTGATCAGTTCGGGAATCGTCGTGGGACTCTCGTCGATCGGGATCCCCGCGAGCTTCGTCGTCATCGCGACGATGAGTATCGTCGGGCTGGGCTGGGGACGTGCCACTCGCACGACGACCCTCTCGGGGGTCCGAGCCGGCGAGGAAACGCGCGTCTCGGTCGGTGCGCTGACCGCCGAGGAGGAGGGCGAACGCTCCCCCCAGATCGGCGAGGAGGAACCCGAGGATATCCCGCAGGCGTCGGATCTGTTCGACCCCTCGACGACCGCCCGCGTGATCCTCATGCAGAACGTCGTCCCGGCGATCTCGACGATCGGCGCCTATCTCACGTTCCGATTCGTTCCAATATTCGGGTTTTGAGACGGTCTGCCGTCAGTCAGTTCCGGCGCGAGCGCGAGCCGGCCTGCGGTCGCGCCGGTCCATCGGTACAGCGAACCGTCTGAGAGCACGGCCCCAGTAGCCGACCGCTGACGGGCCGGGAAACCGTTTCCGTCGTGCCGTGTCATTCGCTTTTCCGTTCCAACCCGTGATGGTGATCGTCGGAGCGGCCTGGTGTCGGGCTCTAGTCGCCGAGTCGCGACGAAGCGTCGTAGACTACCACGACCGGGTGGCCTCGAGCGGCGCCTCGCGGGTCCACGGATCGTATCGGGACGAACGATGCTGGTTTCGAATCCGGCAACAAACGCGTCGCTCGGGGGAACACGTTCGGACATTTCTTTTTTCTCTCCCGTTCGATCGCTAGTCTTGTATAGAATCACCGCATTCTTTCCTTCGAATTGGTCAATTCTGACTCAAAGACAATTTAGGACTGAACAGCAAGCTATACCAATGCGGCCCTCGAACCGCAGAGTGATGCCCACGGTAGAATACCTCAACTACGAAGTACTGGACGACCAGGGCTGGGACATGGACGACGACAACCTCTTCGACGAAGCCGCGGACGCCGGCCTCGACGAAGAGGACTACGGCACGCTCGACGTCGCCGAGGGCGAATACATCCTCGAGGCGGCCGAGGCGCAGGGCTACGACTGGCCCTTCTCGTGTCGCGCCGGTGCCTGTGCGAACTGTGCGGCGATCGTCTTCGACGGCGAGATCGAAATGGACATGCAGCAGATCCTCTCCGACGAGGAGGTCGAGGAGAAAGACGTCCGCCTGACCTGCATCGGATCGGCCGAGACCGACGAGGTCAAGATCGTCTACAACGCAAAGCACCTCGACTACCTGCAGAACCGCGTCATTTAAACTGCATCAGCCAGTCGCCGTTCGACTGTTCCCCCGTCTTCGGGGCGTATTTTCGTTCCCGTTCCCGCGGCGTCTCGTCCGTCTATAGCCCGTACTAGAACGGGTTGTACCGATCGCGAGACGACCGTACGGTCCGGTGTACAGTGACTGTCAGTGGCTACTGTCGCTCCCGTTTCGCCGTTTCCGCCATCCGAGCCGACTGACGGCGCTCGGTCGTTCGCTCGTTCTCCGCACTCCTCGAGCGACGTGTCGATTCCGTCTCCCTGGTACGGTTCGAGTGCTGTTTGGGCCCGAACTGAAAGCGGGATCGTCATCTCTATTTAGTTGAATAGTACCTCAATCAATATCTGATCTATCCTTTCAAACAGGATATATAGCGCTCTATTGACTCTATAGATCAGGACCGCAACTATTACTTGAATAAATTTTCAACTGTCTACCGATGACACACGCGACGGGTCGATTACAACGGTATCTCGAGGACGAACTCGAGGCGTGTCGCGACGAGGACGTCGATCGACGGCTCGAGGAGCTCGAGGCGCTCGGGGCGGCGATCGGAGCGGATCGAGTGACTGCCGAACTCGACGTGCTCTCGGCGCTGGCCAACGAGACGCGGTACACGCTCGTCCGCGTTCTCGTCGCGGCCGAGGCGGAGCTCTGCGTCTGCGAGCTACGGGCGGTCGTCGACGTGACCGAGAGCGGGCTCAGCCACGCGCTTTCCCAACTCGTCGACGCGGGACTCGTCGACGGCCGGAAGGACGGTCGCTGGAAGAAGTATCGAGCGACGAACCGGGCGGTGGCTCTCGTGACCGTCCTCGAGGGAAGCGTGGGAGATGAGTAACGCGGCCCACGAGCACGGTCCGGACTGCGGCTGTGAGAGTTGCGGCGATCCGCGGTCGATGGATTTCCTGGACAAGTATCTGACCGTGTGGATCTTCGCGGCGATGGCCGTCGGCGTCGGACTCGGCTCCGTCGCACCGTCGGTGACCGAACCGATCCGGGAGTTTCACCTCGTGGAGATCGGGCTCGTGGCGATGATGTACCCGCCGCTGGCGAAGGCGAACTACTCGCGGCTCCCGACGGTCTTTCGCAACTGGCGGGTGCTCGGTCTGAGCCTCGTCCAGAACTGGCTCATCGGCCCGACCCTGATGTTCGGGCTGGCGGTCGTCTTCTTCGGCGGGCTCGTGCCCGGCCTGCCGGCCCGTCCCGAGTACTTTCTCGGTCTCGTCTTCATCGGGATGGCCCGCTGTATCGCGATGGTGCTCGTCTGGAACGAACTCGCGGAGGGGTCGACCGAGTACGTGACCGGACTGGTCGCGTTCAACAGCCTCTTCCAGATCGTCACCTACGGCGTCTACGTCTGGTTCTTCGGACTCTTCTTGCCCCCGCTACTGGGCATGGAGACGCTCGTCGCCGGGATCACGACGTTCGACGTCTCGCCCGTGCAGGTGTTCGAGGCCATCGTGATCTTCCTCGGGATTCCCTTCGCCGGCGGCTTTCTCACGCGGTACGTCGGAACCCGGGCCAGAAGCGAGGAGTGGTACGACGAGTCGTTCGTGCCGAGGATCGATCCGCTGACGCTCGTCGCGCTCCTGTTTACCATCGTCGTGATGTTCGCCACGCAGGGCGAGACGATCGTCGCCGCACCGGGCGACGTCCTCCTGATCGCCGTCCCGCTGACGATTTACTTCGTCGTCATGTTCTTCGTGAGCTTCGGCATGGGTCGCGGGATCGGTGCCGACTACTCGACGACGACCGCGATCGGTTTCACGGCAGCCTCGAACAACTTCGAACTCGCGATCGCCGTCGCCGTGGCGGTGTTCGGCGTCGGCTCCGGCGTCGCCTTCGCGACCGTCGTCGGCCCGCTCATCGAAGTTCCGGTGTTACTCGCGCTGGTCAACGTCGCGCTGTACTTCCAGCGCCGGTTCGACTGGAGCGGGGCCGATATCGGCGGTCTCGAGACGACGACTACGGCTGAATCGCCGAGTGACGACTAATCGCACGAAAATCCACGACCATGTCCACCAACGCCACGTCCGACCCGATCCGTATCGCCTTCATGTGCGTCCAGAACGCCGGCCGCTCCCAGATGTCGACCGCGTTCGCGGAACGCGAACGCGCCCGGCGCGACCTCGAGGAGCGCGTCGAAATCCTGACCGGCGGTACCCACCCCGCCGACGAGGTCCACGAGGAGGTGATCGAAGTGATGGCCGATGCCGGCTTCAACCTCGCCGACCGAACGCCCCGCGAGATCACGATCGACGAGCTTCGGTCGTGTGACTACGTCGCGACGATGGGTTGTTCGACGCTCGAGGTCGGTGACGTCGGCACGGACGTGGCGATCCGCGACTGGGCGCTCGACGATCCCGACGGACGCGACCTCGAGCGGGTGCGCGAGATCCGCGACGAGATCGAGCGGCGGGTCGTCGCGCTGTTCGACGAGTTCAGCGATCCCGCGTGACTCGAGACTCCCGCTTTATTGTTCAGATCGGCACGTCGTCGTCGAACGACGGCCCGCGTCTCACGAGCTCGTGTGCGGCGACGAGGATCACGACGGCGAGGACGATCAGCGCGCCGTCGACGATCGACGAGAGGAACCCGAGCGAGACGATCAGCGTCGTCGCACAGGCGGGCGGGTGGACCGTCTCGGTCGCGAGCATGCCCCCCGAGGTGAGCACGACGGCGATCACGCCGCTGGCGACGAATCGGAGCTGTGCGGTCGCGAGGGCCGGTGCGGCCGTGGTCACGCTCACGCCGAGATCCGGTGCGAGCGCGTGATACGCGACCAGCCCGGCCGCGACGCCGATACAGTGTCCGCCGATCACCCGTCGAGGCGCGGTCACCTCCCCCTCTCGAACCGTCGCTAACAGGAACGCGGAGGGCCCGAGGCTCGGAAAAATGAACGCCTGTCCGGTCACCCAGGCCAGTAGCCCCGGGACCGCGAGCAGAACGCCGACGTACAGGGTCGAAAACGCCGCGCCTTCCCTCATGGGCGGTGCTTGTCAGTGCAAACGGATAGACGTTCACTTTCTGTCGGTTCTACCTCTCAGAACTGACGCTTTGAACACAATCGAGACATTCGAGACATCCGTCGGAGCGGGACCGATGCGCTCGAGCGGGGAGTGAGCCGATGACGGATTTCGGACAGGCCGAAAACGTAACGGCACCGCGCTTCGGAAGAACGGTCGTGACGCTCGCTGGTGCCATCGGGACGGCGCCGGATCTGCTCCGACTCCTCGCCGTTCCCGTCTTCGCCTGGACCGCCTACCGCGATATCGAGACCAGACGCGTCTCGAGTACCGTCTGGATCCCCCTCTCCCTGCTCGGCGCCGCGCTGCTCGGCTGGGACGGCTGGCTCGCCTGGAGCGCCGGCGGAGACGCCTGGACCTACGAGTTCCTGATTCCGACGGCGATCAGCCTGGGACTGGTCGTCCCGATCGCTTACCTGTTCTGGTGGTTCGGCGGCTTCGGCGGGGCCGACGCGAAAGCGCTGCTCGTGTTGGCCGTTCTCTTTCCGACTTTTCCCGAGTACGCGCTCGGTTCGTGGTCGTTCCCGCTCGCCGAGACGACTGCCGTCGGCACGTTCTCGTTTACGATCCTGACGAACGCGGTGCTGGTTGGAATCGCACTGCCGGTCGCGCTGGCGATCCGCAACGCCGCCGCGGGTCGGATCGCGCCGGTCATGTTCGTCGGCTGGCCCGTCTCCCGGGACCGGATTCCGGAGACCCACGGCCGCCTGCTCGAGACGCCGTCGGGGCTCTCTCGAGGCGGCCTCGATCTCGACGCGCTCCGGATGTACCTCCGCTGGCGAGGGCTCTCGTTGGCCGATTTGCGCGATGACCCCGAGCGGTACCGAGATCCGGCGACGCTGCCCGCCGAGCCGAATCCGCCGACCGACGGTGCGGTGACTGCAAGCGTCCAGCCCCGCGGCGACGGTGGGACGCTCGAGTCGAAGGCCGCCGACGCGGTCCCCGAAGCCGTGGCGGACTCGGACGCGCCCGGGTACGACGATCCGTGGGGTGCCGACGCCTTCCTCGAAGACATCGACGGCTCGGCGTACGGAACGACGCCGGAGACGCTCCGTGAGGGCCTCGAGGTGCTCGCGACGGAAGAGACGGTCTGGATCTCGCCGGGAACGCCGTTTCTCGTCCCGGTGTTCGCCGGGCTGGTGATCGCGCTGGTCTACGGCGACCTACTGCTGGGAACGTTGTTCTGACTGCACTGGGGCCGTTCGTTCTGTATTCGAAGCTACCGACAAAACTCACGATAGAGAGAGGAGCAACGCATCACTTCAGACCAGCCAACCGGCATGCGGCGGCGCGCGCTGAGTCGCGGTGAGTCGAAGACGAATCGCGACTCGAAACTGTGCGAGGGATGAGGGAGGGAGCAGAGCGACCGAACGAATCGGCTGGGGAGGGCGTGGCGATTCCGTGTAGCCACGATAGCAGGACACTTCGTTCACCGTATTTCCATCAGAACCCTCTGTTTCATTCACGAACTCAAGTACCATGAACCGTCTACAACGTTCGCTCGTAGAGCGGGACCAGGACCGTCCAGAAGAGGACGAACGCGACGCCGACGCCGATCAACGCCAGCCACGGATCGCCCCTGCCGGTCGGCACGCCACTCGAGAGGAGGACGAACGTGCCGGCGAACAGCAGACAGCAGACGAGGACGCTGCCGAGCTCGAGAGCTGTGGCGACCGGGTGGGCGCGCAACTGGGCGACGATGCCGGCGAGGGTCATACCCGAGGCTCACGCGCGGACGGTAAAAACGTCACGGCGACCTCGACGATGGCGACGTGACCGACTCGACGACGGCGTTCGCTCGAGTCAGGCTCGAGACTCGATCTCGTCGGCGATCTCGTCGAGTTCGTCGTCTGCGAGATCGGCCGGGCCGCCGAACATGGCGTGAATGGGGCCGCCGCCGTCGCCATCGAAGCGCGGGACGATGTGACAGTGGACGTGTGGAACCTCCTGTCCGGCCTCCTCGCCGTTGTTGAACGCGACGGTGGTCGCGTCGGCGTCGACGCTCTCCTCGACGGCGGGGACCATACGATGGATCGTCGCGTAGAGATCCGTGGCGATGTCTTCTGGGACGTCGTTCAGCCGCTCGTACTCGTCTTTGGGGATCACCAGCGTGTGCCCCGGTGCCAGCGGGTTGGCGTCGAGGAAGGCGATGGTCGTATCGTCCTCGTACACGATTCGTGCGGGAATGTCTCCCTCCACGATCTGGCTGAAGATCGTACTCATGCTCGAGTGTGTGTCGGCTCATCGTAAGAAGGTTACCCGACCCCTCGTCCCGGCGGCCGCGTGACCAGGGTCACTCGGTCAGCAGCGCCCGGGTCCGACGGTGGCGATACCACAGCGTGACCGCGAGCGACGGCGTCGCCAGCGGAAGATCACCGACGCCCGGCAGCCGGCAGTTCACCCGATCGTGGATCACGGTTTTCCCGTCCAGCGCCGCGAACCGGTGCGTATGCCGCCACCGTTCGAAGGGCCCTCGATCACCGACCTGTTCGTCGACGAAGGACGCCCGCTCCTCGCCCGGCTCGTGTTCGGTGATCCGAACCACCCACTCGCCGGCCGGAAGCGCCTCGAGCAGCGGCGATCGGAGGTGGATCTCGGTTCCCACCTCGTAGCCGTCCGGATCCCGCTGGCCGTCGGGGCCGACGACGCGAGGCACTTGCAGCCCCATCCAGTCGGGCGTCAGGACTTCCAGTTCCTCGACGCCGTCGTAAAAATCCTAGACCGTCTCGAAGTCGGCATCGACCACTGACGTCCGCTGATACGTCGGCATACCGAACGTCCGCGTTCGAGACTTAAATTATGGCATATGGGCCGTGAACGTCTAATCGACTCGAGAACTTCGACGGTCCGAACGGCCGAGCTCCCTTATGGGTCGGCGGTACACAGTCCGTCGAGCGTTTCGCCGATCGCCTCGAGGTACCCCTCGGGCTCGTAGCCCAACCGGCCGATCCAGACGTCCTGATACGAAGGATGCAGAATCGGGACGAGCCACACGTCGAGACGCTCGCACCGCACCGGCTCGAGCACGCTGTCGAGAAAGCCCTCGAGCGTCCGACCTTCGGCCGCTAACACGGTCTTCGTCGCGTGTTTTCCCGTCGCGAGCACGACCGTCGGATCGACCGCCTCGAGTTCGGTTAGCAGATGAGCCCGGCAGTTCGCGCGCTCCTCGGGGGTGGGTTCGCGATTACTTGACGGATCGTCGGAATCGGCGGGAAAACACTTCACCGCGTTCGTGTAATAGGCGTCGCCGTAGCCGATCCGTTCGATCATCCGGCGGACTCGTCGGCCAGAGTGGCGCGACGTATACGCTCTGCCGGTCCAGTTGCCGCCCCGCCAGCGGTCGGCGTCGGGGTTGCCATAGCCCGGCGCTTCGCCGATGACGACCACATCGGCCTCGAGCGGGCCGGTTCCCCACGAGATGCACTCGCGGCTCTCGGTGAGGTCCGGACAGCGCGCGCAGTCGGGCTCGAGAACGTTGCGATCGCTCGGATAGGCCGGTGATTCTGCGGTCGCCGAATCGGGCTCGGAGTCGGGTCCAGCGTCGGCATCGGGGTCGGTCGCGGGCACGCCCGAGAATACGTCCGAGGCGGTATATGCGAGTCGGTCCGCGCCATCCCGACGCCGGTCGAGTCGCGTCGCGCGCGAGGGGACAGATTTACCTTGAGCGGGTGGGTAGAAGAGTGCTAATGCCAACGCTCGAACCGGAACTACTCGTGGAATCACTCACGCTGGTCGTCTACACCGTCGTCGCCGGTGTGTTGACGGTCGGCGGCGTCCTCGTCGAACAGGCGAGTCTCCAGCACCTCGGGGGCGGCGAGGCGATGATCGCGATGTGGATGGCGCTCCTCGGCGGCGTCATGCTCTACGCGGGCGTCTATGGGCTGGGCTATCAGAAGGTTCTCTCGAAGTACGTCTGAGTAGCTATTGACGACGTTCGGTTTCTCGGAGTGCCGGTGACGCGAGCGACCTGCAATATCGATTCCTCTTTACTGCCGGAAGCGATTAGGTCCGGTATGAGCAGGTTCGACGAGGTCGACGACCAGTACGACCCACACGAACTCGAGCAGCGGGTCTTCAAGTACTGGGACGACGTCGACGCCTACGAGCGGACGGTCGAGCACCGAGCGGACGGCGAGTCCTATTTCTTCGTCGACGGCCCGCCGTACACGTCGGGATCGGCGCACATGGGGACCACCTGGAACAAGTCGCTGAAGGACGTCTACATCCGCTTCCTGCGAATGCAGGGGTACGACGTCACCGATCGGCCGGGCTACGACATGCACGGGCTTCCCATCGAGACCCGCGTCGAGGAGCGACTGGGCTTCGAGAACAAGCAAGACATCGAGGAGTTCGGCGAGGAGAACTTCATTCAGGAATGTAAGGACTACGCCGACGAACAGCTCGAGGGCCTCCAATCGGACTTCCAGGACTTCGGCGTCTGGATGGACTGGGACGATCCCTACCGAACGGTCGAACCGGAGTACATGGAGGCGGCCTGGTGGGGCTTTTCGAACGCCGCCGATCGCGGCTTAGTCGAGAAGGGCCACCGCTCCATCTCGCAGTGCCCGCGCTGTGAGACCGCCATCGCGAACAACGAGGTCGAGTACGAGGACGTCGAGGACCCCTCGATCTACGTCAAGTTCGACCTCGCCGAGCGCGAGGGCTCGCTCGTCATCTGGACGACGACCCCGTGGACGATCCCGGCGAACACTTTCGTCGCGGTCGACGAGGACGGCGATTACGTCGGCGTTCGCGCCGAAAAGGACGGCGAGGAGGAACTGCTCTACCTCGCCGAGGCGAAACACGAGGAGGTCCTGCGGGAGGGGCGCTACGACGACTACGAGGTCGTCGAGGAGCGCTCCGGCGAGGACCTGCTCGGCTGGGCCTACGAGCAGCCGCTCAGCGAGGAGGTGCCCGATCACCCGGACCACGAGGGTGCGCTCGAGGTCTACGCGGCCGACTACGTCGACACCGACGGCGACGGCACCGGGCTGGTTCACTCCGCGCCCGGCCACGGTGAGGTGGACTTCGAGCGCGGTCGCGAACTCGGCTTCCCCATCTTCTGTCCCGTCGGCGGCGACGGCGTTTACACCGCGGAAGCGGGCAAGTACGAGGGGCAGTTCGTCAAGGACGCGGACGACGAGATCACGGCCGACCTCGAGGACGAGGGCGCGCTGCTCGCCTCCGGAACCGTCCATCACAGTTACGGCCACTGCTGGCGGTGTGATACGGGGATCCTCCAGATCGTCACCGACCAGTGGTTCATCACGATCACCGACATCAAAGACGATCTCCTCGACAACATCGAGGACAGCGAGTGGCACCCCGAGTGGGCCCGCGACAATCGCTTCCGCGACTTCGTCGAGGAGGCACCGGACTGGAACGTCTCCCGCCAGCGCTACTGGGGTATTCCCCTCCCGATCTGGACCCCAGAGGATCGGGACGACGACGAAGACCGGATCGTCATCAGCGACCGCGAGGAACTCGCCGAGCGCGTCGATCAGGACGTCGACCCCGAAGCGGTCGACCTTCACAAGGACATCGTGGACGACCTGACGATCACCGACGGTGACACCACTTACACTCGCGTTCCCGACGTGTTCGACGTCTGGCTCGACTCCTCCGTCGCCTCCTGGGGGACGCTGAACTACCCCGCCGACGACAGCCGGTTCGACGAGCTGTGGCCCGCCGACCTCATCCTCGAGGCCCACGACCAGACCCGCGGTTGGTTCTGGTCCCAGCTCGGGATGGGCACCGCCGCGCTCGGCGAGAGCCCGTATCAGGAGGTCCTGATGCACGGCCACGCGCTCATGCCCGACGGCCGCGCGATGAGCAAGTCCAAGGACATCCTGGTCGACCCCCACGAGGCGATCGATCGCCACGGTCGGGATACCATGCGGCTATTCCTCCTGTCGAACAACCCGCAGGGCGAGGACATGCGCTTCGACTGGGACGGGATGCAGACGATGGAGAATCACCTCCGGACGCTGTGGAACGTCTTCCGGTTCCCGCTGCCGTACATGCGCCTCGACGAGTTCGAGCCCGGCGTTGCGACGGAGTCGCAACGAGGCGAAGGCGGCGAAGCCGCCGAAGCGACCACGCTGGAAGACGTGGACGAAGATCTCGAGCTGATCGACGAGTGGGTGCTCGCCCGGCTGCAGTCCACCAAAGCCGAGATGACCGAACACTTCGAGGAGTTCCGGCAGGACAAGGCGGTCGACGCCCTGCTCGAGTTCGTCGTCGAGGACGTCTCGCGCTTTTACGTGCAGGCGGTCCGGGAACGGATGTGGGACGAAGCGGACAGCGGCTCGAAGACGGCCGCCTACGCGACGATCTATCAGGTGCTCCGGGAGAGCGTCGCCCTGCTCGCGCCGTACGCGCCCTTTATCAGCGAGGAGATTTACGGGACGCTCACCGGCGACGAGGGCCATCCCACGGTCCACATGGAGGACTGGCCCGCGGTCGACGAGCACTGGCAAGACGCGCAACTCGAGGAAGACGTTGCCCTCCTCCGCGCGATCGAGGAGGCCGGCGCGAACGCCCGTCAGCAGGCCGGCCGCAAACTGCGCTGGCCCGTGCCGCGCGTCGTCGTCGCCGCGGACGACCAGCGGGTCGTCGACGCCGTCGAGCGTCATACCGGACTGCTCGAGGACCGGCTCAACGCCCGAGAGATCGAACTCGTCTCGCCCGAAGAGCGCTGGGGCGAACTGAACTACAGCGCCGAGGCCGACATGAGTAAACTCGGCCCGGCCTTCGGCGACCGCGCCGGGCGGGTCATGAACGCGCTCAACGAGGCTCGCATCGACGAGCCGAGCCTCGAGGCGATCGACGACGCCGTCGCGGACGCGCTGGAGGCGGGCGAGGAGATCACCGACGAGATGGTTTCGTTCGTCACGCAGACGCCCGACGGCGTCGCCGGCACCGCGTTCAGCACCGACGGCGACGACCGCGGCGTCGCCTACGTCGACGCCTCGCTGACCGACGACATCGAGAGCGAGGGCTACGCCCGCGAGGTCATCCGCCGCGTCCAGGAGATGCGCAAGGATCTCGATCTCGACGTCGAAGAGCGGATCGCGCTGGATCTCGAGATCGACGACGACCGCGTCGCAGACCTCGTGGCAGAGCACGAGGACCTGATCGACGAGGAGGTTCGCGCGGACGAGCGCCGACCGGTCGAGGACGGCCACCGCAAGGAGTGGGACGTGGAAGGCGTGACGATGGAAATCGCGCTCGAGCCGCTGGCGGCGGCTGAAGTCTCCGATTAGAACTGCCGAGCGGTGCGAGGACTGAGCGAAGCGAAGTCCTCGGAAGCGAACGTGCGCGAAGCGCCCGTGAGCAGCGAGGCAGCTTTTTGGTCCAGGTTTTTCGAGGAGTGGTGAGCGTAGCGAACCCGACGAGAAAAAGGTGGATGTCCGAGATCGCGCTCGAGCCGCTGGCAGCCGCGGAAGCGTCGGATTAGCGTCCGCCTCGCTGGTTCTTCCGTCCGCGTTCGTTCTCGTTTACGTCTGACTCTCCGCAACGTGACAGTATCGCTGCCATAAACGTCTTGAGCGCTGACTGACCAGCAACGGGTAGTGAAATCTCGGCTCACCGTCCTCGTGTTGGTCGTCTTACTCGCCGGAAGTCTTCCGGCCGGTGTCGGTGCGCTCGAGCCGGCACGAACCGCGGACTCCGGGGCGACGTCTGGGTTCGATGTTGGTCCCAGCGAGTCGCTGGTCTCGGCCGGGACGAGCGCCGGATCGGTGGCCGCGACGGCCGGCTCGGAGGACGTCCTCCATCGGACGACCGTCCTTCGGCACCGTCCGGCGGAGTCCGACCTGTTCGAGGCGGAGACGACGTTTGACGTCCCCGATCCCGTCACGAAACTCGAGATCACGCTCCAGCCCGAGGCGACCGTCGAGTCGACGACGGGGTTCGAACGGACCGGCGAGCGGACCTTCGAGTGGACCGAGTCGACCGACGAGCCGACGATTCAGTACACGATGCCGGCGGATCGGCGAGGGGACGAGGGGACCGTCGGCTCGTCGAGCGACGGCTACACGTTCGTCGACACCGGCGACTGGGGGGTGGTTCAGGTGCCCGACGTTTCGATCCGGTACAGCCGGACGGATCCGGTCGGCATCGAAAAGTCGGTGCGCGTCGACGGGCCGGGTGCGACCGGCGGCGACATCGCGTTCTTCGGGGAGGTACGAGAGCACCGGCGGACCGTCGACGGGGAGACGTTCAGGCTGGTCGTTCCCGAGGCCGCGACCCTCGAGGAGTCGCCGAAGGCGGTCCTGTCGGCGCTGACGGAGGCCAGCGGCCGACTCGACGTCGGGATGCGAAGCGACGAGGTGTTCGTCGTCGCGGTCCCGAACGACGTCGACTGGGGGCCGCCGGGGCTCAAGTACGGTCGATCTGACGCGTGGGTCGTCGCCGACGAACGTCTCGAGAAGTCGAACCCCGTCTGGTTCCACGAGTACGTTCACGTTCGCCAACGCTTCTCCAATTCGAACGCCGACACCGCCGCCGAAGCGGAGTGGCTGGTCGAGGCCCAGGCCGACTACTACGCTGGCTTGCTCGCCCTCGAGACCGGGCGGACCGACTTCGGGGACTTCAGCGACCTCCTCGAGCGAGGGGAGCGATCACGGTACGCCGACGGGGTACTGGTCGATCGGTCGACGTGGGACGACCCGGACACCGACTACGCGAAGGGGGCGCTCGTCTACGGCGAGATCGACCGCCGACTGCGGCTCGCGACCGACGGCGATCGCACGCTCGAGGACGTCTTCCGCGCGCTGAACGCCCGGGAGGGAGAGATCACCGAGGCGGACTTCCTCGGCCTGCTCGAGGAGTACGGCGGAACGGACGTTCGGACCGCCGCCGAGCGCTACACGCGGACCGAGGCGACCCCCGAGATGTGGAGCCGGAGCCAGCACGGGGCGGCTTTCGACCAGCCGGTCGCGGCCTTCGAGTACGGGCTGGGAACCGAGCCGATCGAAGTGGGAGACCGGGAGTGGCCGCGCTGGAAACCGTCGACGATCGATTCGATCAGCGGCGAGAACGGCGACGTGATCGCGGTTCCAGTCGGTGAGCCCGTGTCGATCCCGGTCACGGTCGAGAACGTCGGCGATCGCGACGGGACCTACGACGCGACCCTGCAGGTCGACGGCCGAGTGGCCGACCACGAGCAGGGGACGCTCGCGTCCGGCGAGGCGACGAGCCACCGCCTCTCGTGGACGCCGTCGAAGCCCGGCGAGTACACGGTTCGCGTCGGCTCCGAGCGGCTGACCGCCGTCGTCCGGTCGAAGACGAGCGTGACCGTCTCCGACCTCCGTCTCTCGTCCGAGACGATCGATCCCGGCAAGTCGGTGACGGCGACCGCGACGGTCGAACCCGCCGACGACCGACCGGCGGCGGCCGTCATCGCGTTCCGGACCGCCGAGGGCGTCGTCGCCGAGCGCTCGGTGGCGCTCCGACCCGGCGAGTCGACGACGGTCGAGGCGGCCCTCCGGTTCGACGAGAGCGGGCGATACGAGATCGGCGTGGGCGAGCGGACCGTCACCGTTCGCGTCGGCGGCGGGCCGGCCGCCGCGCTCGATGAGGTCCCCGGTTTCGGCGTCCCGGCGGCCCTCGTCGTCCTCGTGGTGGCCGTTTCCGGGGCGTTGCTTGCCCGCCGTTGCTGATCGCGACGCGATCGCGGCCAAAGCTGCCGGATCCGTGTACGAAGTCTGATATGGACTGACTGGCATCCATCGTGTATGACCACACCTGATGATCTCGCGCTCCGCGCTATCGACGAACTCGATTCGGAAGTAGCGGTCGTCGATTCCGACGGTGTGATCGTGTACACGAACGCGGCGTGGCGAGCGTTCGCCACGGACGGCGGATTTACCGACGATCCCGCGATGATCGGAACGAATTACTTCGATGCCTGCGAGCCGAGTCGCGACGACGATTCGTACGCCGAGCAGGCGTACGAGGGGTTACGATCCCTCCTCGACGGTCGAAACGAACGGTTCCAACTGGAATACCCCTGCGCGACGACCGACGACTCGGTGTCGTGGTTCCTGTTCTGGGCGACCACGTTCGAGCGTGACGGGGACCGGTACGTCCTCGTGGAACATCTCGACATCTCCGATCGAAAGCGGGTCGAACGAGAACTCGAGCGGCGCAACGAGCGCCTCTCGACGGTATCGAACGTTCTCTCACACGACCTCCGAAACCCGCTGACGCTCGCGCTCGGGTACGCGGAGGAACTCATGGAAGATCCGTCACCGGAACGGGTCGCGGAGGTTCGCTCTGCGCTCGATCGGATGACGGCTATCATCGATGACGCAGTGACGCTCTCGAAACAGGAACTCGACGACGTCGAGGTCGTCGATCTTCACGGCGTCGTCGACGACGTCTGGGCCGTCATCGAGACCAAGAACGCGACCGTCGAACGCGGCGGGACGCTCGCCTTCGAGGCCGACCGAAGTATTCTCTCGAGTATCCTGCAAAACCTCTTTCGCAACGCGATCGAACACGGCGGCGACGAGGTCACCATCGGCGTCGGCTCCCTCGAGGACCGACGCGGTTTCTACGTCGAAGACGACGGGCCCGGGGTTCCGCCACCGTTACGCGAAACGATCTTCGAAGCCGGTTACTCGTCGCTTTCGACCGACGAGAACAGCGGACTCGGGTTGTCCATCGTCGAAAACGCAGTCGCCGTCCACGACTGGAAAATATCCGTGACCGAGTCCGCGTCACACGGCGCTCGATTCGAGATCGAGCTCTAGTCCCCCAGCGCTGTTCACACCGATCGTCCGTCTGCCGGACGATCGGCCGCGTACTGAGCGGGAGTACCGAAGACGGTCAGGGGGCTGGAAGACGCTCTCGGGAGACACGACCGAGTCGGGAATGACGAACGGTCAGGTTGGCGACGCGACTCCCTCCGATCAGTCGTCCCTATCGATACCGAGCGACGCCACGCTGGACGGTTACGCCTCGAGGTCGACGCGGAACTGACACGCGTCGGCACCGTCGTCGGCGCAGGCCGTTTCCGCGACGGTCGCGTCGGCGTCGAACGCGGCGACGATCCCCTCGAGAATTCCGTGGGCGAGGCCGCAGTATCGGGTGTCGCGGCCCGGCTCGTACGTGACGATCGCAGCGTCGGACTCGCGGTGACAGGAGAGCGTCGGCAGCACGGTCCCCTCGGTGGCAGCGTCGACGTCGTCGGCCACCGCCCCGAGTGACTCGAGTAGCTCCGGCAGGTCCCAGTCGCGGCGGAAGTGAGCGCTGAACGTCGACAGCAGTTCCGGCGCGAGGGTCCGACCGAAGTCGCGTTCGATCGCGCGCCTGTCCTGGGTGGCCATCGCCGACAGGGTCTCGAGGACGGCGTCGATCTCGCCGTCGTCGTAGTGGGTGACGGGCAGGTACAGTTTCGGCTCGAGGCCGGCCCGTTCGACGATCGTGCCCCACGCGTCGTCGTCGGTCCGAGTGACGACGTACTCTTTGAGGGTTTTGTGGACGATTCCGTGCATCGAGTCAATTTAGTTCAGTATCCGCGGCGTCTCGTGTGGCCGAGCCGGTCTAGTGCCACGCGCTAACAACTATGGGACTGACCGGGGACTACTTAATCGTTTGCTTACAGGTGTCTCGCGAGGGTCGGTGCGACGGAGACGGTGTTGATCCCGCGCTCGATGGTGTCGGTGCCGTAGATCGCCTCGACGCCGGCCCGAGAGAGCTTCGTGACGGCGTTGCGGGCCAGCAGCGGGTGGACGCAAGTGACGAACACGCGCCCCACGTTTCGCTCCTGCAGGACGCCGACGGCCTCGCTCATCGTGGACCCCGTCGCGATGATGTCGTCGACGACGACGACGTCTCGGCCGGCCACGTCGACGTCGCTGGGGGATATTTCGACGTCGGTTCCGGAGTGGCGGGTCTTCTCGAAGTAGTCAGTTTCGCCCGCGCCGGCGGCGTCCCGGACCGTCTCGGCGAGTTCGATCGCGCCGGCGTCGGGGGAGAGAAAGACCGGTTCCGCGAGGTCGCCGGGCAACGGCTCGGCCAGTCGGCCCGCCGCGTCGACGGCCGTCGCCGTCGGCTCGAAGAACTCGCAGACGCCCGCCTCGTGCGGAGTGACGGTGAGCACTCGATCCGCACCGGTCGAAATCGAACGGGCGACCGCCCGCGCGGAGACGGGATGTCCCGGCTCGAAGGCTTCGTCCTGCCGAGCGTACCCCATGTACGGCAACACGGTGACGACCTCCTCGACGCCAGCCTCGCGAGCGGCGTCCTGTAACTGGAGTACCTCGAGGTGGGCGTCGCTCGAGACGGTCGAGGCGACGATCACCGCCCGGTCCGGGTCGGCGTCGGCCAGCCCCGGGACGGCAGCGAGCAGTTCGCCGTCGGGAAAGCGGTCGTATTCGACGGCGGCGAGCGGTTCCTCGAGCTCTCGAGCGAGCGCCGCGGCGAGAGCCTGCGACGCCGATCCGCTGACGATCATAGTCGGTGGGACAGGCCGGGGGGTAAACCAGTTTTCGTTCTCGGACCGAGAGAGTCGACTCGCACCGTTCGCGAACAACGCGTCGTCTCGATCTGCTGTGACGAACCGGACTCAACTACCCGTTCAATCACGCCTCGGCATCGTCGACCGTCGCATCGCCGTCGCCGCACGCGCCGCCGTCGGTGTCGCTCAGAATCTTCAGTTCGCCGTTTCGAGTGACCAGCGCGAAGACGTTGATGCAGTTCGGATCGTTCCACTTCGCCGGCGTGACCTGGGTCGGTTCCCCGCCGTCGAGCCGGAACATGATGTTGAACGCACCCGGCTCGGTCGACCAGTTCCGCTCGAGCTCCGCGCCGCTGTCGGCCGCGAGTTCGTGGGTCGACCAGTGTTCGGGATCGCCGCCGAACTCGACGATGACGTCGACCGTATGCGATTCGTCGTTTAGATTCTCGACGGAGATTTCCCCGAGGAGCGTGCCGCTCGGTCCGCCGGGTTCGTTTTCCGCCTCGCTTCCGTCTCCGTTTCCGCTCCCGTCCCCATCCCCGTTACCGTTCCCCGCGTCCTCGTCGCTGCCCGTGCAGCCGGCGACCGCACCCGTGAGTGCGGTGCCGGTCACGGCCAGTAGCCGTCGGCGTGGTAGTTCGCTCATGTATTCGCAGAGAATAATCCCGTATAGTTAAACGTCCGTCAGACATCGCGCCCGACCGGCTGTCTCAGCCGTACTCTCACCGATGTCGTCGGGACCCGAAATTCACTCTCGTTGTGGGATCGCAACCCCCGTCACGCCCCTGACACCGAGCGTTTGCGTCCGCCACTCCCCGCCGCTCCCGACGTGGGCCGTCCCTCCGGAACGCCCCACGCCCGCGAGGAAGTCCCCCTGCTCCGTGACGGCGTAGGTCGTCTCACCGTAGCAAAAACCGATCACTGAATCGGTCGGCCGATCGGAATCGCGCCACGCGTCGTCGTCGGGCGCGTACTCGTAGATCGTCTCGTCCGTGACCGCGTGCGCGCGGACGAGCCGGCCCGGCTCCGAGCGCGGATCGGCTCCGACGGTCTCGAACGCCCCCTCGAGGACCGCCATCCAGCCGTTGCCGAGCTTGTAGAGTCCGTCCGCGGTGGCGGCGAGCGGGACGCCGGCCGCCGAGACGTCGCGCACGTCGGTCAGTCCGGCGTGATCGAGTCCGCCGTCCTGAATGCGGTAGACGCCGTCCGCCGTCCCGACGAGATCACCGTCGATCGCTCGCACCGGCGCGACGGTCTCGTCCGCGAGCGCGGTCCACTCGCTCGAGTCCGCGGCCCGACACGCGACGCGACCGTCCGGATCGGCCGCCAGGAGGTCGCCGTCGTCGTCGTAGCTCACGGCGACCGCCGGGCCGAACCCCGTCCCGACGAACGTCTCCTCCTCGGCCGCGACCGACGCGCCGCCGGCGTCACCATCGTCACCGCCGCTGGGGTCCGTTCCGGCTCCGTCCTCGAGGGCGAGTACTCGGACGTCCTCGTCGGTCGCGATGGCGACCGCGTCCCGGCTCGCCGTCACGTCTCGAGCCGAACAGCGTTCACAGAGGCCGAATTCGCCGACGGTGTCGCCGGCGACGCGCACGCGAACGATGCCCATCGCACTCGCGACGTACGCGGTGACTGCCCCCGCGCGGTCGCCGTAGACGCGCTTTTCCTCGATCGAATCCATACGGGAACGTTGCGGGGGCGGGACGAAAACGTTCCGTCCTGGGCTGGCACAGGGGGCGACGGCGACCGCCGTATCGGCATCCGTTTGCGGAATCCCTTTGGGGGGTCCGGTCAGAGTACCACGTGATGCAAGTCTTCGGATCCAGCGGGACGCGGGGCGTCGCCAACCAGGAGTTGACGCCCGCGTTCGTCCTGCGCGTCGCGAAAGCGGCGGGGACGACCTGGGGTGACGGTCACGGTGGGGACCGGGTTGCCATCGCTCGCGACACCCGTCACACGGGGCGGATGCTGGCCGATGCGGCCGCCAGCGGGCTGGCGAGTACGGGGACCGACGTTGACCGCCTCGGGATCGTCCCCACGCCGGGGGCACAGGCCTACGCCGAACGCGAAGGGGTACCGGTCATGGTCATCACGGCTTCGCACAACCCGCCGCCGTACAACGGCGTCAAACTCGTCGGGAGCGACGGCGTCGAACTCTCGATCTCGGCCCTCGAGGATATCGAGGAGACGCTGCTCACGGAGTCGTTCGCCGTCGCCCCCTGGGACGAGACGGGGCGCGTCCGCGAGATCGACGGGGTCAGACGGGAGTACGTCGAGGGGTTGCTCGCGGCATCCGACCGGGAGCGGATCGCCGACGCTGACCTCACCGTCGCGCTCGATCCGGGCCACGGCGCGGGATCGCTGACCAGCCCCGAGTTCTTCCGGGAACTGGGCTGTCGCGTGGTCACCGTCAACGCCCAGCCCGACGGACACTTCCCCGGCCGCGACCCCGAGCCGGTTCCGGACAACCTCGCGGACCTCGGCCGACTCGTCCGCGCGACCGACGCCGACGTCGGCATCGCCCACGACGGCGACGCCGACCGCGCGATCTTCTTCGACGAGCACGGCGACTACGTCGAGGGCGACGCCACGCTCGCCGCGCTCGCCGCCGCCGAACTCGAGGCCGGCGATACCACCGTCTCCGCGGTCAACGTCTCCCAGCGACTGGTCGACGTGGTCACCCAGGTCGGGGCCGAACTCGAGTTGACCCCCATCGGCTCGACCAACATCATCACCCGCATCGAGGAACTCGAGGCCAACGGCGAGCGGGTGCCGGTCGCCGGCGAGGGCAACGGCGGCATTTTCTTCCCCGAATACCGGCTCTCGCGGGACGGGGCGTTCACCGCGGCGCGCTTCCTCGAGTTAGTCGCCGAGCGCCCGGTCAGCGAGATCGTCGCACCCTACGACGGCTACGTCAACGTCCGACGCAACGTCAAATACGAGTCGACGGCCGAGCGCGACGCGATGCTCGATGCGGCGGCCAACCACGCGCAGGCGTCCGACGCGGAACTCAACACTCGAGACGGCTACCGGCTGGATCACGGCGACGCGTGGGTGCTCGCCCGCCCCTCCGGGACCGAACCGCTCGTCCGGATCTACGCCGAGGCCCGCGAGGACGACCGCGCCGAGGAACTCGTCGACGACATGTACGAGGCGCTGGCCGATGCGAAAGCCGACGTCTGAACTCAGTTTCTACCGCCGCTCGTTCGCACGCCACGAACGCTTAGCGAAGGGGAGCTACGTCTCACTTCAGACCGGTCATCCGGCGTGCGGTGGCGCGCGCTGGGCCGCGGTGAATGCCAACGAACCGCGGCTCGATGCTGCGCGAGGGATGAGCGAGTGAGTCTTGCGAACGAGCGAATCGGCTGGGGAGGGCGTGGCGATCCCCTGTTGCCACGATAGCAGGACGCTTTCTCTCAACCGACCCTTCCAGAAACACCGTGCCTTTCACCTCTCACTCTCTCGAGGGGCTACGACTGTCCGTCACGGAACGATCGTCACCGGAATCTCCGCGCGCCGCGTGACCGCCTCCGCGACGCTGCCGAGCAGCATCCGCGAGACGCCGGCTTTCCCCTCGCTTCCCATGACGATCGCGTCGACGTCCGCCTCGTCGACGTACTCGAGGATGGCGTCCGCCACCCCCGATCCTTCGGCGACGGTCGTCTCGATCGCCCTGTCGTACTCGTCGGCGAGCGCCCGAACCTCGGCGAAGAAGTCGGGCTCGTCGTCCCCCGAGACGACGCTGCCGTAATCGGCCTCGAGGTCGTCGACCGCGAAAACGACCGTCACTCGATCGGCGGGAACCCACTCGAGGGCGTGCTCAAGGGCCGCCCGCGCCGGCGCGGAGTCGTCCATCGGGACGAGGACGTGTCTGCCCATGCGAGTGAAATCGGGCTCCGGCGGCTAAAGTGCGGGGCCAAAGGAACTGCGTCGCTCGGACCACGAGTCGATCGGACCGTCGCCGCTCAGACCGGATCGTCGGCCTCGAGCGCGTCCTCGAGTCGCTCGCGTTCGGCCCGTCGCTCCTCGAGTTCGTCCGCGACGCGACCGTCGGTCAGCCGTTCGCGTTCGGCTGGGTCGAGCCGGGCGACGGCCTGCGCCGCGGTCTGGAGGCGGTCGTAGTCGGCGTCGGTCGTGAGGAGCCGGACCTCGCGAAGGCTCGCGACCACGTCCTCGTCGGCGACGCGAGCGACGAAGGGGCGGTACTCCCGGACGCGCCGACGCAGCGTGCCGGCCGACTCCGGCGGCCAGTCGATCGTTAGCGGCTCGGCGTCGATGCCGTCGAGGTACGTCTGCTGGGTCGCGACGTTGCGCTTGAGTTCGTCCGCGCTGTCGACGTAGTGAGAGAGCTTCGATCGGGAGTAGTCCGCGTACTCGAGCAACTCGGGGATCGTGTACTCGCCGGCCCGATTCCCGCGGACGTACTCACGCAGGTCGTCTGGGGGCTGCTCGTAGTTCACGAACGGATACCACGCGCTCCGCTCGAGCAGGTCGAACACCTCGCGCGCGCTGGCCGCGAGCCGGTACTCCCGAACGGCCTCGCGGACGGCCTCGTTGTAGCGCTCGATCGGCTCCCGGAGCCGCTCGACCGGCGCGTCGAGATCGGCGGTCGCGAGCTCGAGCAGCCGCTCGCGCTCGCCGATCTCGTCGTCGAGCGCTCGCAGGCGTTTGTTCGCGGCTTTGCGAGCCTCGGCCAGTTCCTCGCTGGCGGCCTCGCGCTCCTCGAGCAGGTCGGCGTACTCGGCGGCCGGCGCGAGGGCCTCGCGAGCGCGCTCGAAGTCCGACTCGCTGAGCCGGCGCTTGTCGATCGCCTCGAGTGACTCCTCGAAGGCCTCGTACTCGACGAGGTCGTCGGAGAGATTCGAGACGAGTCCGTCGAACTTCCCCTCGAGTTCGATGTAGGCCTGGAAGTTCTCCTTGCCGGTGCCGGTCGCGCGGTCGACGTAGTCGTCCAGTAGTTTCGTCGCGTCGCGATAGGCCGCCGCGACTTCCTCGACGGTCTCCTCGCCGTGCTCCGCGATTCGCCGCTCGGCCGTTTCGAACCGCTGGCGGGCGGCCTCGAGTTGCTCGAGCGGTGTCGGTTCGTCGTCGGCGCGTCCGACGCCGTCGTTCGAGGAGGCGTCGGATGGAGGGGCGCGCTCGCTCATTTCACTCGTAGACGGCGTCGGGGTCGAACACTTGCTCGCCGACGTTCTCTCCCTCGACCGTCCGGTAGAAACACGACCGGTGGCCGGTGTGACACGCGCCGCCCTCCTGGTCGACCAGGTAGAGGAGCGTGTCGGCGTCGCAGTCGACTCGGACCTCCGCGACGTCCTGGACGTGACCGCTCGTCGCTCCTTTCTCCCAGAGCTCCTCCCGGCTCCGGGAGTAGTAGTGCGCTCGGCCGGTCTCGCGGGTCCGCTCGAGGGCCTCCGGTGAGACGTACGCGAGCATGAGCACCTCGCCGGAATCGGCGTCCTGTGCCACGGCGGGGACGAGTCCGTCCTCGCCGAAGTCGACCGAAACGTCGTCGTCCATACGCGCAATATCGTTCGTCCGAGCGATAGGTCTTTTGCCGCGAGGGGCTCGCGGATGGTACCGAAAAATCAAACGAATCGCTACGACCGGCCGTGCCAACTCCAGCGGCCGACGACGACCAGTGCGACGGCAAACAGCAGCAAGCCGAGCGTGATGGCGACCGTCGACGCCGCCGCAATGAGTCCCGGTGCCAGCATCAGTCCGACCACCACCAGCACCAATCCGAAGATCGAAACGAGGGAGAGTCCGATCCCCTCTCGAATCCCCCACCTCGTCTCCGCGGCGTCCTCGAGGGCGCTGTCGGTCGGCTGCTGTACGTGACTGTTCTCTGGAATTGGCATGGCGTTCCCCTCCTCCTAGAGAGAGGCTCCCGACGGAGATAAAGCGCGCTCACGAACGGACGGACTGTCCGATCAACGGGCGGTTCGCGGCCGCCGTTGCGGTTGCCGATAAACGGAACGCACCGCCCCTCGTCGGTAGATTCGATCGATCGAATCGTGCTGAAAACGAGCGCCGCGTCTGTACCGATTCGTCCGTTCGAGACCGCTCAGCTCTGGCCGTTCAGCGTGATGTCGCTGACGCCGATGACCCGGTCGTCTTGCTCGAGCTCCGCTTTCGCTTCGGTCGGAACATCGTTGTCGACGTTGTAGACGGTCAGCGCTTCGCCGCCGATGGTCTCGCGGGCGTTGAACATGCCGGCGATGTTGACGCCGTGTTTGCCCATCACGGAGCCGATGAGGCCGATGACGCCGGGCTCGTCGGTGTTTCGCGTGACGACCATCCGGCCGTGGGGGATCGCGTCGACGCGGTAGCCGTCGATGCGGACGATGCGCGGGTCGTCGCCGGCGAAGAGCGTCCCGTCGACCGAGACCTGATCGTCGTCGTTGCTGACGGTCACGGAGATCAGGCTCTGGAAGTCCTCGGCCTGTCGCGTCTTTGACTCGGTGACGTCGACGCCGCGGTCCTCGGCGATCTGGGGCGCGTTGACCGCGTTGACCTGCCACTCGAGGGGCTCGAAGACGCCCTTGAGCGCGCTCGCGGTGACGAACTCGACGTCTTCGCCCGCGATGTCGCCCTCGTAGACGACTTCCACGTCTTCGATGCGCCCCTCGAGCAACTGCGCGGCGACCTTGCCCGCGGTTTCGGCGAGTTCGATGTAGGGCTCGACGCGGGGGAACGCGCTCTCGTCGATCGACGGGGCGTTCAGCGCGTTCGCGACGGGCTCGCCGACCAGCGCGGCGTTGACCTGGGAGGCCGTCGAGGTCGCGACGTTTTCCTGTGCGGCCTCCGTCGAGGCGCCGAGGTGGGGCGTGACGATGATATCGTCGTGCTCGAGCAGCGGCGAATCCGCCGACAGGGGCTCCTCGGCGAAGACGTCGATCGCCGCGCCGGCGAGGGTTCCGTCCTCGACCTTGGCGGCTAACGCGTCCTCGTCGACGACGCCACCGCGGGCGCAGTTGACGAGGTAACCGTCGCCGAGTCGATCGAGTTCGGGCTCGCTGATCAGCCCCTCAGTCTCCGGCGTGAGCGGGGTGTGGACGGTCAGGACGTCGGCGCGCTCGAGGCACGGATCGAACTCGACGAGTTCGGCGCCGATGCGCTCGGCGCGCTCCTCGCTGATGTAGGGATCGTAGGCGACGACGTTCATTCCCAGCGAGTCGAGCTTCTTGGCGACCTCCTGGCCGACGCGGCCGAGGCCGACGACGCCGAGGGTCTTGCCGTCGAGTTCGGTCCCGAGGTAGTCGCTTTTCGCCCACTCGCCGTTTTTCAGGCGGATGTGGGCCTGCGGGATCGAGCGAGCGCTCGCGAACGTCATCGCGACGGTGTGTTCGGCGGCCGCGCGAACGTTCCCCTCCGGGGCGTTAGCGACGATAACGCCGTTGTCCGTCGCGGCGTCGATGTCGATGTTGTCGACGCCGATGCCGGCTCGGCCGACGATGGCGAGTTCCTCGGCGGCTGCGAGGACTTCTTCGGTGACCTCGGTTCCGGAGCGGACGATCAGTCCGTTCGCGTCCGAAACCGCCTCGAGGAGGTCGTCGCCCTCGAGTTCGTAGCCCGTCTCGACATCGTGGCCGGCGTCTCTGAGTACGTCCAGACCCGCGTCCGCGATCGGATCCGTGACGAGAACCTTCATGCGCGAGACAACCGCGTGGAGAACGTAAACCCTTCCGTTGTCGCGAGGGGTGGCAAAAATTGTCTCCAGTGGGGTGGGCATCGGCGGATCAGGTGATCGCCTCACGTTCCCTCGAAACCCGTGATGATCGCCGACGCCGGTCGAGGTCGGCGAGTAGAGTCGCCTCGACTCGAGCGCCCGACTCACCGTCGGACGGTCAGTAACTGTGGGAGGGCGGCCACGCCGGCCCCGATCGCGGCGAAGACGAGCGCAGTGCTGCCGACCGCCACGATCGCACCGAAGTCGGTCGCGGCGGCGATCGTTGCCATCTCCTGGTCGGTTCCCGATCCCTGTTCGGGCGTCCACTTGGCGAACACGGAGAGGGCTCCCGTCAGGACGACGTAGCTCGCGACCAACGAGCCGAGCGCGAGGCCGGCCTCTCGACGGCTCTCGAGGCGGACGTACCGGACGAGGAGATATCCGGCACTGAGCAGAACGACCGCCGGAATCAGTCCCGTCACGTACGGGGTGAGTCCAATCGAGAGGGTAGCGAATCCCTCCACCGGTTCGCCGTCCTGCAGAATCGTCACGCCGTGGTTCGCCAGCGATGCCAGACTCGCTACGTCCCAGTTGCTCGGTCCGGTATCGCCTCGCGAATACGCGCCCGTCGCACTGAAGGCCGAGATGAGCTGATAGAACGCGGCGAACATCACTCCGAACGCGCTCACACCCGCAACGGTTCCGCCTTTCCAGGGAGCCACGACTGCGACCGGTCGGCCGCCGTCGTCCGTCTCGCTCCGCTCGGTATCTCCGGATCGTTCGTCCCTCTCAGCGGCGTCACGCTCGGTCTCGAGGTCGGGCCCCGTGTCGTATTCGAACCGTCTCTCTGACGACATGTGCTCGGCAACGGAGACCGGTTGATAATAGGTTTCGATTATCCAACGTGTCGAAACGGATATCGACGCGAGACGAAACCTGAACTGGTTTATCCGGGGACCGACAACCGGGGCACAATGACAGTCGTCGCTTTCGACTTCGACGGGACGCTTTCCGACTCCGAGATGACCGTCCTGCTGGGCGACCGCCGCGGCGTCGCCGCCGAGATGGACGAAATCACCGAGCGCGCGATGAACGACGAAATCGAGTACGCCGAGAGCCTGCGCAAGCGCGCGGCCCTGCTCGAGGGGCTTCCCCGGGCCGAGGCCGACGCGGCTTTCGACGAGGTCGTCCTCCGCGAGGGGGCCGCCGATCTCATCGAGGAACTGAACGCGGCCGGCGTCACGACCGCCATCCTCACGGGCGGGTTCGAACGCGGCGTCGCGGCCGCCCTCGAGCGCGAGGGGGTTTCCGTCGATCACATCGTCTCGAACCGGCTCCCGATGGCGGACGACGAACTCACCGGTGCGGTCGAGGGGTCGCTGATCGAGGGTACCAAGGACGACGCCCTCGCGGCCCTCGCCGACGACGTCGGCGTCGATCTCGCGGATACCGTCGCGGTCGGCGACGGTGCCAACGATCTGCCGATGCTCGAGGTCGCCGGGCTGGCGATCGGCTTCGAACCCAAACCGGCGGTCGAGCCCCACTGTGACGTCGTCGTCGCGTCGATGGCCGAGGCCCGCGAGACGCTGCTCGAGGAGGCCGTCCTCACTACGCGCTGATCCGTCGGGAATAGTTCCGATTTCGTTCGCGTAATAGCGTATTACGTCCCTACGCCACCGGACCGAACTGGGGATTCCGGTGTTTTCCACCCTCCCGGCGCCGGTTTCGACACTCCGTCAGTGCGCAGTGACTATCCGTACTAACTGCCGATTTCACGACCGAGAGAGTTTTAACTCACAATCGAGTAAGCGTTTCTGATGATGTGGCAAGACCTCGTATTCATGCTCGGAAGCGGCCTCTCGATCGTTTTCCTCGCGCCGACGTTGCGCGACTCGAGCGCGCGGGTTCCGCTCGGCACGAGCCTCCCGTCGATGGGGATCGGGTTCGTGTATAGCACGACGTTTTTCACGCTCGGAATGACCTTCTCCGCTGCGGGCGCGTTCGCCGCCGGCTCGATGTGGTCGCTGATCGCCCTGTTCCGCTCTCCCCAGGGCGTCTCGATGAAACTGCTCGCCCGCGAAAACCTCGCGCTGTTCGTCTCCGATCTGCAGTACTGGATCGACCGCCGACGCTCCGACCGCGCGACCGCAGACCAGTACGTCTCGTTCGATCACGGTCACGAACAGCAGTACTGATACTCGACGGGACGCGTCCGAAACCGTTCCCCCTGTTTCCTCCGCCGTGCTCGCGTCGTCACTATGGTCCGTCGACCGTTTCCACAGCGGCTACTCGAGCGGAGCAGGGCACGACGCAGCGATCGGTCCGGAAAAATGCGCTGGCGCACAGAACTATCCCCGCACTGGGTAGTTCGATCGGTGATTACAGTTGCGTTACTGGGCCTTCGCCATCACGGCCTCGAGGGCCTCACGCGGCTGGGTAAGCAGGCCGCCGACGGCGCCGAGGATCGCCGGAACGATGATCCCGGCGAAGAGGATCGCATCGGTCATCGACGGACCGAACTCGACGTCGGTGCTGACCGAATCTCCCGCGTCGTTGATGTAGTCGCCGGCGGAGAGTCCGAGAACGCCGCCGTCCTCAGCGCCGATGAGGTTCACGACGGTGGGTACCTCGGCGTACGTCTGCGTCATCACGAACGCCGCGATCGCGGCGAACGCGAGGTAGGGGATGGCGACGGTGACGCCAGCTTTCGCGGCGTCGACGGGGCTGTTCGCCTCGGTGTATTTGGCGATCGCGTATCCGGAGACGACGATACCACCGACCGTCACGAGGAACAAGACCAGCGTCGACATGCTGAACGCGCCGGTCGCGAACGCAGCACCGTGGTTCGGAGCGTCACTGAGCGTTGCGGCTTCGCCATCGGCCTCGAACCCGGTCCCGAACACGCTGAGATAACTCCAACCGGCGGCCTTCCAGGAGGCGACCATCTCGGTGACGACCACGTCGCCGTCCGCTCCGACGGCTGCAGCGATGGGGCTCGTTTGCGCCGTTGCAATCGCGGTGAGGAGTAGGTGCGTCAGATACGTGGCGACCACGGCGATGGCCCCGAACACCGCCCCCTCTTTGATCGGGAGATCGCTCCCCTCGTCCCGCGATACCCGCTGTTCCTCCGTCGGTTCCTCGGTTTCGTAATCCAGTTGCTTCCCGTCTGACATCACTAACACATCAGACAGGGAGGTATTATACTTTACGACACTGTTTATATAACGAGATTTTCTATTTATCGTGAATATACTCGAGGGCGTTCTTTCGAGCGGAAATTTCCGTTCGTATCGGTGAACGGATTATATCACTTCGAAAACAGACTCGTGTGAACCGGCGCGAAGTCGCTGGTCTCGTCGGCCGCCGGTGCCGTATCGGTGATCGCACGGCCCTCGAGCCCGGTCTCGAGCAGGTCCGAGAGCGGCGGGCCGACGGTTTCGGGTTCGACGAGGAACGCGTCGTGGCCGTGATCGGACTCGATCACGTGGTGAGCGACGTCGACGCTCGCGTCGCGACAGGCCTCGGCCAGCGCTTCGGCCTGTTCGACGGTGAAGTGCCAGTCGCCGGTAAACGACAGGACGAGGAGTTCGCCCTCGAAGGCCGCGAGCGCGTCGGCGTCGGACTCGTACCCCGCCGAGAGGTCGAAGTCGTCCATCGCGCGGGTCATGTAGAGGTAGCTGTTGGCGTCGAACCGGTCGGTGAACTTGTCGGCCTGATAGTCCAGGTAAGACTCGACTTCCCGGTAGGGGAAGAAGGCGGCCGCGGCGTCCGGCGGGTCCCCGCGGACCGCTTCCCGACCCGCCGAGCGGCGGCCGAACTTCCGCCCCATCGAGGCCTTCGAGAGGTACATGATGTGACCGATCTGGCGCGCTCGAGCGAGGCCGTCCCGGGGTTCCGGGCCGCCGTAGTAGTGGCCGCCGTTCCAGTTGGGATCGCTGGTGATCGCCCGGCGGGCGACGGTATCGAGCGCGAGACACTGCGGGTCGAGCCGAGCGGCGGTGGCGACCGCGCCGGCTCGCTCGACGTCGTCGGGGAAGCGCCGCAGCCAATCGAGGACGTTCATCCCGCCGACGCTGCCGCCGACGACGGCGTGGAGCCGGCCGACGCCGAGGCTGTCCAACAACTCGCGCTGGGCGCGGGTCCAGTCGCCGACCGTAACCGGCGGGAAATCGGTGCCGTACGGCTCGCCCGTCTCCGGGTTCTCGCTCGCGGGGCCGGTCGTTCCGTAACACGACCCGGGCGCGTTCGCACAGATCACGTAGTACTCGCTCGTGTCGATCGCCTTTCCGGGACCGACGACGTCGCCCCACCAGGCGCGGGCTTGCCCCGCCGTCTCGCCGCCCGCGTCCGGTCGCCGGGCGACGTGGGCGCTGCCGGTCAGCGCGTGACAGACCAGCACCGCGTTATCGCCGGTGAACTCGCCGTAGGTCTCGTAGGCGACCTCGAGGTTCGGGATCGACTCCCCCGATTCGAACTGGAACTCCCCCAGATCGACCGTTTCCTTCGTCGTCATCGTGTTTCACCCGCCCCCCGACAGGCCCGCGTCGCCGCCTCGATCGCCTGCTCGAGGTCGGCCAGAATGTCTTCGGGATCCTCGATCCCGACTGACATCCGGATCAGGTCGGCCGTCACGCCCGCTTCCTCGCGCTCTTCGGGCGAGAGCTGGCCGTGGGTCGTGCTCGCGGGATGAATGACGAGCGTCTTCGCGTCGCCGATGTTCGCGAGGAACTGGGCGAGTTCGACGTTCTCGCAGAAGGCCTTGCCGGCCTCGAATCCTTCTTCGAGGCCGAACGCGACCATCCCGCCGAAGTCCGCGAGATACCGCGTGGCGTTCTCGTGCGTGGGGTGGTCCGCGAGGCCCGGATGCGTGACCCAGGCCACGTCCTCGTGGTCGTCGAGGTACTCCGCGACGATGGCAGCGTTCTCGCAGTGTTTGTCGACGCGCAGGGGCATGGACTCGAGCCCCTGGAGGGTCTGCCAGGCGTCGAACGGCGACTGCTGGTTCCCTAAACTTCGGAGCGAGCGGAATCTGGCCGTGGCCGCGAACGGCGCGTCCGAAAAGTCCCGCGAGAAGTCGACGTCGTGGTAGGCGTGGTTCTGCCCCGCGATCTCGTCGTAGCCGTGCTCGCCCCAGGGGAACGTGCCGCCGTCGACCAGCACCCCGCCGACCGTCGTTCCGGAGCCGTGGAGCCACTTGGTCGTCGACTCCCAGACGACGTCGGCCCCGTGCTCGAGCGGTCGGCAGAGCGCCGGCGTCGCGAAGGTGTTGTCCACGACCAGCGGGACGCCGTTGTCGTGGGCGACCTCGGCGACGCGCTCGAAGTCGGGCGTTACCAGGGAGGGGTTGCCGATCGTCTCGCAGTGGACGAACGCGGTATCCTCGTCGATGGCGTCGTCGTAGGCGTCGTACTCGAGCGTGGGGACGAACCGCGCGTCGATATCCCGCCGACTCGCCGTTTTCGAGAAGTAGGCGGTTGTTCCGCCGTAGGTGTCGGTCGAGCAGACCACGTTGTCGCCCGCCTCGGCGAGGATCAACACCGCGGAATCCAGCGCGGCCATGCCGCTGCCCGTCGCGACCGCGCCGGCACCGCCCTCGAGGTCGGCGAGGCGGTCCTCGAGCGTCGTGACGGTCGGGTTGGCGATTCGGGAGTAGATGTAGCCGTCGTCCTCGAGGGCGTAGCGGGCGGCGGCCGTGTCGGCGTCCTCGAAGACGTAGGAGGTCGTCTGGTAGATCGGCGGTGCCATCGCGCCGGTCTCCGGATCGGGAGACTGGCCGGCGTGGACGCTGCGCGTGCGGAGTCCGCGCCCGCCGTCCTCGGCGTCGGAGTCGACACCGTGCTCGTCGCTCGCGTCGTCGCTCATGTTTAGTATGCATACTACTCCACGTTCATATGCGTGGCAGTAACGGCAAAAACCGCAGACTAGAGAATGTCACGCATCGATCGATCGGCTCCACAGGCGGCGCAGGCCGAGTGCTTCGGAGCTCGACTCCGAGGCGGTTCACTCGCGTTCGTCCACCGAAGCCGCGCGCTTCGAGTACTCGACTCGGTCAGTTCTGATGACGCGAGCGACCGTTTCCGTCACCTCGAGCCGATGGCTTCCCCGGCGCTTCGCTTGCAGGCTCAAACGCTTTGCCTAGCCGGCCGTGCTGTCGAGACATGCAGACGGTCTTCCACCTCATCGCGGACGAACCGGCGCAACGACAGACCGCGCTCACGATCGCAGAAAACCTCACGGAAGACGACTCCGTCGAGATCGACGACATCGCCATCGTCGCCCAAGCCGACGGGATCGAGCCGCTGACGACCGGCGGGGACGGCAGCGACACGGTCGAATCGCTGCTCGAGACCGGCATCTCGGTCAAGGCCTGTGGCAACACGCTCGACCTCAAAGATCTCGCGGAATCGGATCTCGTCGAGGGCGTCGAAACGGTCCCCTCCGGCGGCGGCGAACTCACCCGACTGCAGAGCGAGGGCTACGCCTACATCCGTCCGTAGGGTCGGCCGCTCCCGTCGTCCCATCACACCTCACGCGTGCTCAAGCGCCTCGAACATCGTCCGAACGGAATCTGACTCCGTCTCGAGTCCGCCCGCCCGCGGAGAGACCGCGACGCAGATCACGAAGTCGTCGCCGTGGGCGACTGGCTCGCTGACCTGCAGGTCGACGTCGACCCTGCTCCGCTCGGAAATCAGTCGCGCACGCGCCTCGTATCGGGCGAGCGTCGTCTCGGTTCCCAGGATCGAGATCGATTCCTCGCCGACGGGTTCGACGTCCTCGAGCCGGTCGTACCGGCTCTGTATCAGCGCGACGAGTTCGTCCGTGGAGAAGTCGCCGACGGGATTGAACGTCTTCCCGAGGACGGACACCCGTGGCGTCGTGAGGACGGCGACGACCGCCGCTTGCACGCGCGTCAGTCCGAGCGTCTCGAGCGGGATCGACCGGTCGTACTCGGCGTACCAGTTCCGGGCCTCGAGCGATCGTTCGATCCCGAACCGGCCGACGGTCCGCCTGACGACGAGTTCGTCGACGGCGCGTTCGTCGTACCCGGTTTCCGCGAGCGCCGTCTCGGAGACGGTCGCTGCAGTCGACGAGAGCGAATCGTCGACGAGGTTCGTACAGCCGGCGACGGCCCCCGTTCCGGCGGTGACTCCCGCAGCGAGTAGTTGCCGACGCGTGACTCTCATCGAGAGTAACACGTTCTCGGCGACCGAAACTCCGTCGGTTCCGGCAGAGACCCGACTCCCGCGTGACAGAACCACGAGGAAAACTCTCAGGCGGGGAACGGCTCGCCTCGAGACGAACGGCTTCATACTCACGGAGCGCCAACCCCCCGGTCGTGCACTCGAGTGATCGCGACCGGGCCGTGCTCGCCGCCCTCGTCTTCGCGGTGTTGTTCTCACAGGTGCTGCTCTATCCGGGCGTAGCGACGCTGGTAGCGGCTTTGGGTGCGGACGCGGCGGGGTCGGCGTTCGCGGCGACGCCGCTCGACGCGAGCATGTGGTTTCTGGTCGCCGAGTTCGCCGCCTACGTCGCGTTCGTCGGCGTCTGGGGCGTCGCGAGCGACGCGACCGGCCGCCGGACGCCGTTCATCGTCGCCGGTGCCCTCGCCGGTGCCGTCGGCTACGCCGCTCTCGCCGCCGTCCCCGCGGTCGGATCGATCCCCTTCGAGGGCGTGCTCCTCCTGCGGGTCTTTCAGGGCGCGATGACTATCGGCGCGTTCTCCCTGACGATGACCATGCTGATGGATCTCGAGGGCGGCCACGGCCGGAACATGGGCGCGGCGGGGATCGCCATCGGGCTCGGCGCCGCCCTCGGCGCGCCGATCGGCGGTCAGCTAACCGAGGTCGACCCGATCGCACCGCTGCTCGTCGCTGCCGGCTTACTCGTCTGCGTGGGCCTCGTCGTTTCGCTCGTCGAGGACCGCACGCCCGACGAACGACGGTCCGCTCGCGCGCTCGTGGACGGAATTCGGCGGCGACCGACGCTGTCGATCCCGTTCGCCTTCGGCTTCGTCGATCGGCTCACGGCCGGCTTCTTCGCGCTCGTGGGGACGCTCTACTTCCAGGAGGCGTTCGGGCTCGACGCCGGAACGACCGGGCTCATGCTGGCGTGCTTTTTCGCCCCCTTCGCCCTCCTGCAGTATCCGATGGGCGCGCTCTCGGATCGGATCGGGCGGACGATCCCGATCGTCGTCGGTTCGCTGTGTTACGGCGTCGGAATCATCCTCGTCGGGGCCGCGCCGTCGGTCCCGACCGCCGCGATCGCGATGGTCGGCGTCGGCGTCCTCGGCGCGCTGGTCGCCCCCGCGACGATGGCGCTGGTCACCGATCTCGCCGACGAGAGCGAACGCGGGATCGCCATGGCCGGATTCAACCTCGCCGGTAGCCTCGGCTTCCTCGGCGGCTTCCTCCTCGGCGGCACCGTCGCCAGCAGCTACGGCTACGGCACCGCCTTCCTCGTCGTCGGCGGCCTCGAGATCGCGATCGCCGTCGCGACCGTACCGGTGTTTCTGCGGCTCTCGCTCGAGGCGACCGATCACGTTCGGTCGGGTGACCGCGGCGACGCCTGATACCGTCCGCTCTGGTGGACAGTCAACGAATATAGTCTCCTCTACGTTGCGGTATGTACTCACATAACATTGTAACGAGAGAAGGTATCAATTTTTATGCGGTCAGACCCAATTCCCGATGATGGCACGAGACAACCCAGTTTCGCGGCGGACAGCACTGAAGATCACCGGCGCGGCCGCATCGACGGCGCTCGTCGCCGGCTGCAGCGGTGGTAACGGGGACGGTAACGGCAACGGTAACGGTAACGGTGACAGTGAGGGCCCGTACACGATCGAGTCCGGAACGACCATCGAACTCAAATCGCTGGCTCAGGACTGGGAAGGCGTCGCGCCGTCCCAGATCGAAGGCGTGGAGAACCCCTCCCTTAGCCTCACCGAAGGCGAGACCTACACGATCGAGTGGGTAGAGAACAAGACGGGTTCACACAACCTCGCGGTCTACGACGACAGCCAGACGGCCGTTGCGGGACCGACTGAGCAGGTCTCCGATGAAAAACCTGGTCTGTCAGTCGAATTCGAGGCGTCGAGTGATACCGTCGAGTACGTCTGCAAGCCCCACTATACCGCCGATATGAAAGGCAGTATCCAACTCGAATAACGGGTTCTACACCACGATTCGGGTGGAACGGTCGATACCGTCTGACCGTTGCAGTTCCGATTGCTTTCTGCCGTTTTTCTCTGGCGGGCTACGATCGCCACACAGCGACTGGCGGCGGTCGCTGTTTCAGGTTGAACCAGCGACTTTCGTATACCGAACACTCTCTCGAATTCGCGGAAAATGACAGCTATTGGACTCGTATCAGACTCCTCCGAACCGCCGGGCTAACGGCTGCGACCGGCGTCATCGCGCGGTGTCTGGACGAGAGTACGACCGACGACGACCCCGGCGGCTCGACAGATTACGGCGATGGCGACGACCCTGGGACCGGAGACGAGGCTGATGGAGATGACGGGTCGGCAGCAGACGGTACCGACGGTGACGCGGCCTCGGACAAGGACGGTACCGACGATCCCGACGACGACGATTCGGCTACTGACGCCGAGGACGGGAAGACCGAATCGACCGAGACCGATCGCGAGTACGAGATCGAACCCGGAACGGAGGTCCTGTCCAGCGCGGAGACCGTCGAATGGGTCGGCATCGCCCCGTCGCGAATCGAGGGGATATCGAACCCGACGCTCGTTCTCCAGGCGAGCAAGGAGTACACGATCGGCTGAGCCAAGGGCGACGAATCCGCTCATAATATCGAGATTTGGGACGAGAACGAGTCGCTCGTTAATGACCTCGAGACCGAGGTGGTCGTCGAACCTGACAAGGACCAGCGACTGACGGTTACCGCCAGCGAGGAGATGGCTTTCATGTCTGTCATCCCTACAACATAGCCGGTATGCGGGGGACTATCGAGGTTCGAACCGGCGAGTGATGCCGGCGTCGATCGGGCATCAAAAGTACCATACCACCTCGCGACTCAGTAGCCCGTATCAGGTGATTTCCGTGAGTAAGAAACGCGAATATAAGGACGACTATCCCGACAAGACGCTGTATATTCCGGGCCCGACCGAGGTACGAGAGGACGTCCTCGAGGCGATGTGCCAGCCGATGTTCGGCCACCGAATGGACCGAATGACCGACCTCTACACGACCATCGTCGAGGACACGAAGGAGTTCCTCGGCACCGACAACGAGGTCATCATCCTCACGGGGTCGGGGACCGAGTTCATGGAGAGCTCGCTCCTCAACCTCGTCGACGAGAACGTCCTCTGTACGACCTGCGGGAGCTTCAGCGAGCGACAGGCCAACGTCGCCGAGCGCCTCGGCAAGAGCGTCGACACGCTCGAGTACGAGTGGGGCCAGGCGGTCAAACCCGAGGACGTCCGCGAGCGACTCGAGGAGAGCGAGACGGAGTACGACGCCGTCACCTGCGTGATGAACGAGAGTTCGACCGGCGTCCGCAATCCGATCGAGGAGATCGGCGACGTCGTCGCGGAGTATCCGGACACCTACTTTATCGTCGACGCCGTCTCGGCGCTGGGCGGCGACCTCGTCGACATCGACGAGCACGACATCGACGTGATCTTCACGTCGGTCCAGAAGGCCTTCGCCATGCCGCCGGGGCTCGCCGTCTGCGTCGTCAGCGACGACGCCTACGAGCGCGAACTCGAGTCCGAATCCGCCTCGTGGTACGGCGGCTTCCAGCGTTCGCTGGACTACTACGATCGGAAGGGACAGACCCACTCCACGCCGGCGATTCCGATCATGCTCGCATATCGGAAACAGATGAAGCACATGCTCGAGGAGGGCCACGACGGCCGAGACCAGCGCCACCGGGAGATGGCCGAGTACACGCGCGAGTGGGCCCGCGAGCACTTCGATATGTTCCCCGAGGAGGGGTACGAATCCCAGACGGTGGCCTGCATCGAGAACACGCAGGGGATCGACGTCGCGGAGACCATCGACGCCGTCGACGAGGAGTACGACATGGTCTTTTCGAACGGCTACGGCTCCCAACTCGGCGAGGAGACGTTCCGCATCGGTCACATGGGCGAACACGACCGCGAGTCGATCGAGGAACTGACCGACGCCATCGAAGAGGCCGCCGGGCTGTAATCGTTGCTCGAGGATTCCAGCGCGACCGACCGACTGACTCGGACCTCCGCTTCGTCGTTCTCTGCCGTCGCAACTCGCTGCGAGCTACGAAAATAGCCCCGAGAGCCACTCGAAGAAGCCCACGATCAGGTCTACGACCCGCTCGAAGAGCGACCGGAGCCCGCCGATGGGGTCGTTGCTCCAGTTCGATCCCTCAGTCGCGCGGTCGTCGCCGAGCGCCGCCCGGGCGTCCACGAGTCCGTCCCCTTCCGCGCAGGTTCCGAGCACCGTCTCCGCCGTCTCGCCGAGGATCTTCCGGACCGGATCGGTCGGTCCCGGTCCGTCTTCCTCGCGGGTTTCCCAGACCAGCGCAGCGACGCCGGTGACGAACGGGGTGGCGACGCTCGTCCCGCTCGCCTCTGCGTACTCGTTGTCCACGGTGCTCGAGGTGATTTCCGTCCCCGGTGCCAACAGGTCGACGGCCGACCCGACGCTGCTGTAGGACGCCAGCGTGTCGTTCTCGTTCATCGCGGTCACCGCGACGACGTCCTCGTGGGTCGCCGGGTAGGTCATCGTCTCCGCGCTACACGAGTCGCTCCCGTCGTTTCCTTCGTTTCCGGCCGCACAGAGCAGGAGGTGGCCCGCCGAGTGCGCGGACTCGATCGCCCTGGCGAGCGTGGAACTCTCGGCCTCGCCGCCGAGGCTCATCGAGATGATCTCCACGTCATTCGACATGCACCAGTCGATGCCGGCGATCAGCTCGCTGTAGCGGCCGGAGCCGTCGTCGCCGAGCACCTTTAGGGCGTACAGATTCGCCTCGGGAGCGACGCCCACGACGCCGCGGTCGTTGTCGTCCGCGCCGGCAACTCCGGCGACGTGCGTTCCGTGGCCGTGGCGGTCCTCGTAGTCGCCGGGCGTCCCGTCATCGGTGAAGTTCCGACCGCCCTCGACCGAGAGACTGCAGTGGTCCGACTGGATCCCCGTGTCGAGAATCCCCACGTCGACGCCAGCTCCGTTCGGTTCTACCGCGTCGGCGCCGATCCGTTCCACGCCCCACGACGGTCGTTGGTCGGGGTGGGCGTCACAGCCGGAGCCGCTGGGGGGATCGAAGATGTCCGACAGGGACGGCGACCAGTTCGACGGGATTCCGGTCTCCTCGTCGTCTTCGACGGACGCCACGCGGCGGTCGCCGCGCAGCTCGTCCAGCCTGGTCGACGGCACCGCAGCGACCACGAACTCGAAGTTATCGAACTCGAGGACCGTGACTCCGCCGACGGCCTCGATGACATCGAGGAGTTCGCTGAGGTCGTCGAGCAGTCCCGTTTTGGGATGTACGAACACTCGCTCGGTGTCGGCGTTGAATTCCGCAGCCGACGCCGGCGTCCCGAGCAGCCCGGCCGCGGCGCCGGCTCCGATACCGCCGAGCAACCGCCGCCGGCTGAGTTTCATGCGCAGGTCGACGTACAAGGACGGAATAAGTCTTCTGTGTCCGATGACAGTCTGCCGAAGCGATCGGTCGCAGCCTCGAACGGTATCGGTGCCGGCGATGCTGTGACTGGACGGTTTCAGAACGCCACCGCTGAAAACCGAAGACCAGACTGGTTTCGGATAGTTGCACTAGCCCACGCGTATCGTCGTTTTATGGAATATGCCCTTCCTCGCGAAGCTGGTCGGCCTCGCTCTTCTCGTAGCGCCAGGTGATGTCGGCCTTTTCGTCCTGCCAGTCCCAGGGTTCGACGAGCACGACGTCGTCCTCGCGGATCCAGACGCGCTTTTGCATCTTGCCGGGGATTCGCGCGGTGCGTTCGGTCCCGTCGGCGCAGCGTACTGTGACCCGATTCGCCCCGAGCATGTTCGTGACGGTCGCGAAGACCTCGTCATCCTCGGGCATCCGGAGGTTCTTCCGACCGCCGTCTCCGTCGCTCATGGCCGTGGATTCGCGTTCGAGTGGTTTAATCCTTTATCGTCCGGCCGAACGCCGGACGCTGACGGCGCGTGACGGACGTGCGAGCGCGGAAACCACGCCGTTTATTTCGCTCGGCTCTGCACCCCTGCGTATGTTGAAAAACCTCGGCGCGCTCGGTGTCGCCGGTATCGTGATCTTGCTCGCCGGTATCGGTCTCATCGCATCCCAGAATCTACTGATCGCTGCGGGGATGGCACTCATCGTTGCCGGACTCGGTCTGGTCGTCAAGTCCCTGATCTCGGGGCTGCTCCAGAACTTCGGGATGTTCTGACTATCCTCGAGCGAGGACCTGAACCCAACGGCTCAAGCGTTTTCATCCTGGATCGCGTATCGCTCGTATGGGATACACGATCCAGTACTACGATCTCGTGTTGGTCGCCATCGCAGCGAGCCTCGGGACCGGAGCCGTCGTCGGGTACGCGACGGCCGTCCCGCTCACGGCCGCGATCGGTATCCTCGGACTCGTCTCGATCGCGTTCATCGGCCACGCGCTGTTCGTCAACGGTCCGGTCGACGGCACCGAGGACCTGCGGGAGGAACTCTCCCTCGAGGAGGTGCCAGAGGCGCTCTCGCCGATAAAAACCGGTCCCGAACCGTAACGCGACCTAGCCCATTCACACCTCGCTGTCGCCGGCTCGGTGCTCGCTGATGAGCTGGTCGACCATCGCCGATTTGCGGTCGCGTTTCCGCGCCTCGGCGCGTTCGTGCCAGTCGTCGATGGCGGCTTCGACGTCGGCATCGCGGGCGACGGCGAGCTCGTCGACCTCCTGCATGGCGACATCGTCGGCGGGGCCGACCGGAATCTCGCTCTCGAAGAGGATCTCGTCGGCGATCTCGGAGAGGCCGCCGTCCTTGAGGACGACGCGGGGGTCGAACTCCGCGAGGAGCTCGGCCGTCGACCGGCCCGCACCGCTGGCGTCCCGGATGTAGACCACGTCGCCGCTCGCGATGCCGTACTGCTCGTCGGCCTCGCGAATCGCCCCCTTCGTGAACTTCTCGACGACTTTCACCGGAACCAGCCCCTCCTTCTTCGCGGAGACGTCGCTGAAGTTCGAGTGATCGAGCTTCCAGAGGGCCTTCATCCGCTCGACTTTGTTTTCGAGGCTCTCGACGTCCTCGCGGGCGTCGTCGCGCTCGCGCTCGAGTCGGTTCGCCTTTCGCTCGAGGCGGCTCACCTCGCGGTCTTTGCGAACCTGCGTTCGTTCCTCGCGGCGAGCGAGGGTCAGTTTCGACTCGAGCTCGTCGATCCGGTCGTCGCGCTCGGCGACGCGGCCCTCGAGGCGGTCGACGTGCGACTGGAGCCGTTCGACTTGGCGCTCTAAGTCCTTGATCCGCCGTTCCTCCTCGGTGAGTTCGCGGGGCTCGTGCTCGTTTCGTTCCTCCTCCTCGCCGCTCTCGTCGTCGGACAGATCCCGGAGGACGGCCTCGACGCTTTCGTCGCCGGCGACGACGCGGGCGGTTACCTCGCCGCGATCGATCCCCGGCGGGAGTTTGTCGGCGATGCGCTCGAACTGGTCCTCGTGGGCGTCGACGGCGTAGAGCGCGGCGGCCATCGCGTCGCGCTGGTGGTCGTCGTCGTAGGGGTGCTCGCGCGTGCGGTGTTGCTTCTCGTCGACCGGGAGATCGCTGTCGGGTGCCCAACCGGCGGCGTCGAAACTCCGGCGAAACTTCTCGACGGTTTCGGGCATCGGCGTCACGTCGGCCGCGACGATGACCGGGCGGCCCCGCTCGACGATCCACTCGATCACGTCGGCGGTGTCGCTGGTTCGGGAACTCCAGACGTCGAGCATCTCGCCCTCGAGGCCGACGATCGCGACGGCGGTCGTCGTCCCCGGATCGATGCCGACGACGACGTGGTCGCGGCGCTTGACGAGGGGCTCGAACTCGATGCCGTCGCGGCGCTCGCGCTCGATCTCGACGCGGACGTCGCCGGATCGGTTTCGCGAGACGGGGATGTCGCTGGGCCGGGCCCGGACGGTGAAAATCGCGTTCGCGAAGCCCCCGTAGGCCTCCCGAACGTCGCGCTCGTACTCGAGGTTGTGTTTCTCGAGTTCGGACTCGACCTCGCGGGCTCGTTTCCTGACCGAGCCGTGGATGCGGCGGGTGTAGCGGTCCTCGCTCCAGCCGCCGCTGCCGGTCGAGCGGCCGCGGGCGACCTTCACTTCGGTCGTGTCGGTGAACGCGGAGACTTCGTGGCCGACGTTGTGGGCGGCCAACCGGGCGGCGGCTTCGGCCTCCTGCATCGGGTCCTTTCCGTAGGGGACGTTGTGGCGGTTCGCGACGCGGGAGAGTGGTTCGGGCTGTTCGGCACCAGTCACCTGCACGAGCTTGGTTCCGGTCGGTAGCGAGCCGAGGAAGTGGATCAGCTGGTCCTTGTCGGCGGCCAGCTCGTACATGTTGTCGGTCGCGACGATCGCCGGCTCCTCGTCGTCGATCAGTCGCCTGAGCTTGCGGTGAGAGACGACGTCTCGAGCGATCTCGTCTCCGTCGTAGACCGCCAGTGCGTACGATGGGGCATCGCCACGCACGTCACCGCTCTGAACGTCGACACCGAAGACGACCGCATCGAGCGCACTCGTTCGCGTACTCACAGCGGGCCGTAGGAACGAGACGGCTATAAATCCGGCGCGGGTTCGCACTGCGATAGAGTCGGACGAAAGCCGGGTGCAGGGGCGCGTTCTCCAGCCGATTCGATTTTTCACCCGGTTTACTGAGCAAGATACTCGGTAGTGTGTTCGATGAAAGAAGTTCTCTGCTACCGTGGCAACACGGAACCGCCACGCCCTCCCCAACCGATTCGTTCGCTCGCTGTACTCGCTCACTCATCCCTCGCGCAGTGTCATACGACCGCCCTCACTCTCGTTCGGCCGGTCGACAGCGCGCGCCACCGCACCGGCTGGACGGTCTGAAGTGAAATGCCGTTCCTCTGTCTCGAACGGTCGCGTCGACTGACCTACTCGCCGTCGGGATACGGTATCTCGAGCCCCTGTCCGTCGTCGGGGACGAACACGTCCGCAGGATCGCCGTCGAAGACCTCGCGAGCCTGGTCCTCGTGATCGGCGGTGTGACCGGCGTAGCGCGAGGAGAGGTGTATCAGTGCGAGCCGGTCCGCGCCGGCGCGGTTCGCGATCTCGGCGGCCTGCCGGGCCGTCGAGTGGGCGGTGTCGGTCGCCCGATCGGCCCGGTCGTCGGCGAAGGTCGCGTCGTGGATCAGCAGGTCGGGTTCCTCGGCGACCTCGATCGTCGCCTGCGCGGGGCGGGTGTCGCCGGTGTAGACGATCGATCGGCCGGGTCGGGGGTCGCCGACGACCTGCTCGGGGCCGACGACGGTTCCGTCCTCGAGTTCGACGGCCTCGCCCTCGTGGAGCCTGGAGAACTTCGGCCCGACGGGAACGCCGAGTTCCTCGGCGCGCTCGCGGTCGAATCGGCCCTTGCGGTCGTCCTCGACGAGGGCGTAGCCGACCGAGCGGGTGTCGTGGTCGGTGTCGAACGCGCGGACCTCGTACTCGTCGGTGCGGTAGGCGACGTCGCCGCCGTCGACCTCGTCGATCCGCACCGGAAACGAGGGGCGGTTTCCGAGGGCGTTCACCAGCGACTCGAGCTGGCCGCGCGTACCGCGAGGGGTGTGGATGGCAAGCGGCTCGTCGCGATCGTTGAATGCCATCGTCTGGAGCAATCCCGGAATCCCGAGAACGTGGTCGCCGTGGAGGTGCGTGACGAACAGCTGCGAGACGGAAAAGCCGGTGCCAAAGCGCATCATCTGGCGCTGGGTCCCCTCGCCGGCGTCGAACAACAGTCCTTCGCCCTCGCGGGCGACGAAGACGCTACTCGGATTTCGCGCCGTCGTCGGAATCGCGCCGGCCGTCCCCAGAAACGTCACGCGCAGTGGCATCGGTACCCCTTCGGCGGGCCGCGACTAAACCGGCTTCGGATCGCTCGAGCCGAGCGTCCGTTTCGCACCGCTCTCGTCGGTGGAAATCGCGAGCCCGACCGTCGAATCGTCCTCGGCGACGAACGTCCTCGCTGAACGCTCGTAACTGGCGGTTATGTGGAGCCCCCATCCCGAACCGAATCAGAAGCCTGCGAACGGACTGCGCATTTTACGTCCGTCGAACACGAAGAGGGGGACGACGACACCCCCAATGAGTTCGAGACTGACGTTCGGCACGCTGAAGCGGATCGGAGCGATTCTGATCGCGATCATGATCGTCGTCGCCGCCGGTATCGTCGTCGGCCAGGCCCCCGCCATCTTCGGCGTCGAGGAGGACCACGAGGCCTCGATCACGTTCGAGGATCAACAGGGCAACGGCTCCACCGTCACGGTGCAGTCGGTTACCCTTTCCGAGGGCGGCTACGTCGTCGTCAGTGACGGCGGCGACGAGCCGCTGGCCGTCTCCGAGCGTCTCGAGGCCGGCAGCCACGAGAACGTGACCGTCGAGCGCGAGGACGACGCGACCCGCGAACTCCTCGGGCAGCTGACCGCGACGGTTCATCGGGACACGTCCGACGACGAGGGCTACGCCTACGGGGCGAGCGGCGGCGAGGAGGATCGCCCCTATCTCGAGGACGGGTTTCCGGTCAGCGACACCGCGACGGTGACGACGGGCGATGACGCGGTCAGCAACTCGTTCGTGGTCGAATCGATCGACGCGCCGGCGACGGCGACGACGAACGAGACGATCGAGGTGAACGCCACGATCCGCAATCCGACGGAGTTCCGGGCCCAACAGCCCGTCGAGGTCCGCATTGATGGCGCCGTCTTCGCGCGACAGGTGCTGGAACTCGAGGGCGGCGAGACTCGGACCGTGACCCTCGAGACGAACACCGATGGTGCACCGCCCGGAAACCGGTCGATCGGCGTCTACACCGAGGACGACGGGGAACTCGAGCGGATCGATCTCGAGTTCCACACCGATCCGAGCGTCGCGGTCACCGATGCGAGCACGGAGCGCGTGACCGTCTCGGCCGCGATTCCCGAAACCGGGTTCGTCGCCCTCGAGCACGACGGCTCGATAGTCGCCACGAGCGACGAACTCGAGCCCGGCGAGCACGAGAACGTCACCGTCGATCTCGCCAACGACACCGCCGTCGGCGAGACGGACGAACTGACGGCAGGCCTCTACGCGGGCGATCCGGACGAGGCCGATTCGGCGTCGACGATCGAGTTCGAGGGCGACCCGGTCGAAACGACGTTCACGATCGCGGACGCGGCCGAGAACTCGAGCGACGGCGGTGACGGTTCCGACAACGAGTCGACCGGCGAGTAGCCGTCCCTTCCGTCACCGGGTCGCTGCCGATTCGACCGGGCCGAATAATCGACCGATTCTTACCCGGCCCGCTCCTAGTCGCTGGCGATGGACGCGCCGCTGTGGACCGAAACCCACGCCCCGGAGCTGGCCGAGTTGCCACAGGACGACGCTCGCGAGTACTTACAACGAGCCGTCGAGGAGCCGATCAACCTCCTCCTGCAGGGGCCGCCCGGAAGCGGGAAGACGGCCGCGGCGCGCGCACTGGTCCGCGAGGCGCACGCCGACCCGGACAACGATTTCGTCGAGATCAACGTCGCCGACTTCTTCGGCCGGACCAAGACCGAGATCAAGAACGATCCCCGCTTCGAGCACTTCCTCGTCGGTCGGTCCTCGATGTCGAAGCGGGACATGATCAACCACGTTCTCAAGGAGTCCGCGAGCTACGCGCCGGTCTCGGGGGGGTACACCACGATCTTGCTCGACAACGCCGAGGACGTCCGCGAGGACTTCCAGCAGGCCCTGCGCCGGATCATGGAGCAACACCACCGGACGACGCAGTTCATCGTCGCCACGCGCCAGCCGACCAAGCTCATCCCGCCGATCCGCTCCCGGTGTTTCCCCGTCTCCTTCCCCTCGCCGACCAGCGAGGAGACCGTGACCGTCCTCGAGCGCATCGTCGAGGAAGAGGAAGTCGCGTACGACGACGACGGCCTCGAGTTCGTCGCGGGCTACGCGAACGGGAACCTCCGGCAGGCGATCCTCGCGGCCCAGACGACCGTCGAGGACGCGGGCGAACTCACGATGAGCGCGGCCTACGAGACGATCGGCGAGGTCGGCCTCGAGGACGAGGTCGAGTCGATGCTCGACGACGCCGAAGCCGGCGAGTTCACCGACGCGCGATCGACGCTGGACGACCTGCTCGTCGACGAGGGGTTGGACGGCAACGAGGTACTGGACGTGGTCCTCCGAGTCGCGCGCAAGCGCTACCAGGGCGAGCACCTCGCTCGAGTTCATCGGCTGGCCGCCGACATCGACTTCGAGATGCACGAGGGGACGAGCGATCGGATTCACGTCTCGCATCTCCTTGCGGAGCTGGGTCGGGACGCCTGACGACTGTCCCCTGATGGTGACTCTGATGACGGACGATTCACTCGATGAACGGCTCGCCGATCTCGAGTCGAGGCCCCCGTCTCGCTCGCCATCGTCGCTCGAGGACCCGGCTGTCTCGAACGACGAGTCGAAATCGATCACGCTGCTCACTCGTTTCTGGGCCGTGTTCATTCTCACACCGCAGGTTCGTATTCCGCTCAGTATCGCGCCCGGTATCGGCGAGTCACCGACGGGGAACGCGATCGTCCTCACGTCGCTGATCGGCGGCGTCGTCGTCGCCGAGTGCTTGCTCCGGCGGTTCGGACCGACCATCGTGTCCGCGCTCTCGGTGGGCTTTTTCGCTGCATTGCTGAGTGCTCTCGGCGCGTTCGTCGGCTGGGTAGTCGCGACCGGCACGTCCCCTCCCGATGTGGTGATCGGTACTGGGTTCCTCGTCGTTAGCGCCGTCACCACCGCTTACCGGTTCGAGCGGGCGGCAGTCAGTTGACGGCTCGTCAGGACGACGGCGTCTCGTCCGGCAGTCGATTTAGTCGACGTACGGTTTCTCGAGGTCACTGCTCCCACCGATCCGATCGCTCAGCCACTGCGTCACGACGTCGAAAACGGTCACGAGCGGCGAGAGGGCGCGCTCGACCATCGTGATCGGCCGTGCGACCGCGACCGCCCACCGCTGGGCGTTTCCCAGCCCGTACGACTTGGGGACGATTTCGCCGAACACGAGGACGACGACGCTGACGGCGACCGTCGCGGCGGTCACGGCGATTCCGGTGGGGAGGTAAGTGACGAAGACGACCGTCACGATACTCGAGAGCGCCACGTTGACGACGTTGTTGCCGACCAGAACCGTCACGAGCAGCCGGTGCGGGTCGTCCCGGAGGGATTTGAGCGCGGTCGCTCGCCGATCCCCGCTCGTCGCCCGTTCGTCGATCCACGCCGTCGGCAGCGTGAAGATCGCCGTTTCTGCGCTCGAGAAGAACGCGCTACAGCACAGCAACACGACCGTCGCACCGAGCCCGAACCACGCCAGCGTGAGATCGACCATGCCCCCGATTTCGGGACGAGGTCCATGAAGACGAGGGATTTCCGGCTGGTATCGCGTCGATACGGAGCGTTTTCCCATCGCCGGACGAAGGTCGGGTATGCCGACGCTTCTCGAGACCCACATTCGGAACCGCTTTCGCGTCCAGCCGAACCACGCGAACAACAACGACACGCTCCACGGCGGCAACCTGATGAAGTGGCTCGACGAGGTGAGCGCGATGTCCGCGATGCGTTTCGCCGGCGAGACCTGCGTCACCGCTCGAGTGAACGAACTCGACTTCGAGCGTCCGATTCAGATCGGTGACACCGCCCTCGTGGAGGCCTACGTCTATGACGCGGGCCGGACGAGCGTCCACGTCGCGCTCCGCGCCTGGCGCGAGGAGCCCCGTAGCGGCGAGACCGAGAAGACGACCGAGTCGACGTTCACGTTCGTCGCGATCGACGAGAACGGCGAGAAGGTCCCGGTCCCCGACCTCTCGGTCGAGAGCGAGGAGGGGCAACGGCTTCGCGATCGCGTTCACGAGATCGAGGGCTGATCACCCACCGAACGTCGCGTCACCTGCGTCCCGAAACGCTTCGTCACCCCACTTCGATCCTCGCGTAACCGTCTCGAGATCGAGTTCGTCGCGGAGTTCCGTCGGAATCGTTACCCGGCCGCGACAGTCGAGACGAATAGTGCCGTATTCTTCGCCAGCAGCGTCTTCCGTTCCGTCCATACGGATCACCGGTGTCTAATCACACGTCACCGCCCTCGATAAGAGAGGGGACGATCCGAACCCTCTCGTGACTCGCTACAGCGGGCGGCTGACTGTTCGGTCTCTATGATGGCGCGCTGGGTCGCGGTTCGTCACTGACGAACCGCGACGCGATATCGCGAGGGATGAACGAGTGAACGTAGTGAACGAGTGAATCGGTTGGGGAGGGCGTGGCTACTCCGTGTTGCCACGATAGCAGCAAATCTGTTCCCCCAGTCGTTCTGTATCCGTTCTACAGATTTAACACAAATAATCGACAGACGTTACGAGGATTATCGCTCGAGCACCATCACGTACCGCGTCAGCGACCGGTGAACCCGGCGCTCGAACGCGGACTCGAGTTCCCAGCCGGCCGCCCGCGCTTCCCCGGCCCACGATCGATCGGCGATCACGACCGCTCGCGGGGCCACTCGACGGGCTTCCTCGAGCGCGCCGGCAACGAGGTCCGCGAGCCGGTGCGTCTCGATCTTCGACTGACGCCCGTAGGGAGCGTCGAAGACGACGCCGTCGACCGCGTCGTCGGCCAGCGGTAGCCGGGTCGCGTCACCGCGGCCGACGTGCCACGACCCCCGCGACACGCCGGTGGGCGAGGGCTCGTCGCGCTCGAGGAAGTGTCCCAAATTGGTCCGCGCGCCCTCGGCCATCTTCGCCTGCGCGTCGGTGCCGATCACGTCCGCGCCGACGAGGCCCGCCTCGACGAGCACGCCGCCGGTGCCACACATCGGGTCGAGGATCGTCGCGCCCGACCGAGCGCCGGCGACGTTCGCCACGGCCCGCGCGAGCAGCGGGTCCATGCTGCCGGGCTGGAAGAAGGGTTTGTCCGTCGGCGCGCGGGTCCCGAAATCGCGGACGCTCTCGGCCGCGAGCCAGCCGAGTGCACAGACGGAGACCCGCTCGCCGTCGGCGTCATCGGTTCCGTCGCCCTCGAGGGGCTCGAGCACGCCGTCGTCTCCGTCGGTCTCGAGCGTCCCCTCCGAAAACGCGACGCGCAGGAGGTGGTCGGGCTCCTCGAGATCCACGGAAAAGCCGCGATCGACCAGGATTTGGCCGAGTTCACGTTCCGCCGTTTCGGTGCTCACGCCGCTCGAGCCGTGGACGTCCGTCGCCCGTACCGCGACCGATCCCTCTCGGTCGATCGCGGCGGCCTCGAGGATCGCGCGAGCGCTCTCGAGGTCTGCGTCGCCCCGTCCCAGGAGTTCGCTGGTGCGGTGGGTGTAGGCGAGGCCGCGGACGCGATCGGGGACGACCGACCGTGCGACGGCGAGCCCCGGTGCGATTCCCTCCACGCCGGTCGCGGTGCTCCGGGCCTCGCGTGCCGCGAACGCGTCGTCCTCGCCGCCGAACTCGAGAAGGTACACGGTCGACTGTCGCCGCGCCTCGGGTATGAGAGTGCCGTTTTTCGCGAATCACCCGCGGAACGCACGTTGGTCCGTCTCGCACCTTCCACTACGGATTCGAGGTCGAAGTTTGTCGAAAGCGGGCGTCCTGCTATCGTGGCACCACGGAATCGCCACACCCTCCCCAACCGATTTCTGCTCACGGGCGCTCAGCGCCCGTCTGCTCACGGCGGCGGAGCCGCCGTTCGCATGGTATGCGAGACCGGAGGTCTCGCACTATTCGCATGGTTCGCGGGACCGTCGGTCCCGCGCTAACGCTCGCTCCTACCGTCGCTCACTCATCCCTCGCGCATGTTCGCGCCGCGGTTCGCCGTCACGGCGAACCGCGACCCAGCGCGCGCCACGGCACGTGGGTCCGCCGATCACGGATCGCTACTCCTGGCCGTATGAGCAACCACGACCCGGCGACGGTCACGGATCGATTCCGGTCGTATATACCGGATATATCAGGTGGCGGTACCAACCTTTATAAATCTTAAATACGTCCTTTTAAGCGACTAATGACGGATCCGAAGGACACCATCAACATCGAAAACGTGGTGGCGTCGACCGGCATCGGGCAGGAACTCGACCTCCAGAGCGTCGCGATGGACCTCGAGGGGGCCGACTACGACCCCGAGCAGTTCCCCGGTCTCGTCTACCGAACCCAGAATCCCAAATCCGCCGCCCTGATCTTCCGATCGGGAAAGATCGTCTGTACCGGCGCGAAAAGCACCGACGACGTCCACGAGAGCCTGCGAATCGTCTTCGACAAGCTCCGTGAACTCCAGATTCAGGTCAACGAAGACCCCGAGATCGTCGTCCAGAACATCGTCACCTCGGCCGATCTGGGCCGGAACCTCAACCTGAACGCGATCGCTATCGGGCTGGGCCTCGAGAACATCGAGTACGAGCCCGAGCAGTTCCCCGGCCTCGTCTACCGACTCGACGACCCCGAGGTCGTCGCCCTGCTCTTTGGCTCCGGGAAACTCGTCATCACCGGCGGGAAAAAGCCCGTCGACGCCGAACACGCGGTCGACAAGATCGTCTCCCGGCTCGAGGACCTCGGTCTGCTCGAGTAACGCCGTCCGGGTCGCGTTGCTCGAGCCGGTGTCGCCGCCATCAGCGGCTGTCCGCTTACAGACGAGCCGTCGGTAACCGTCTGCGCGACATCGTCCCGAATTCGGCCCCGTTGAACGATTCTGTTGCTCACCGGTCGGTAATCCGCTGTTACTCGCGTTCGGGAACTCGCGTCGATTCCGAATCGTCACGAGTTCCGTCGCTGGTCGCCGAATCGTCGTTGCTTTTACTGGGTTCTCGATCGTTCATTCCGGCCATAGCGGGGCCGACTGGACTGAATCGTGCCATATTCGTCGAAACGACTGCTCGCGTTTATCCGGAGTGGCGTCGCTGACTTTCTCGTGTCCATGACGATCCACCCTGATCCAACGCCGACCGCTTCGGATCGGTTTCGCCTCGGCAACGACGGTGCGCTCGGTCGTCGCCCCCTCCCGCGCGAGACGATCTCCCGCGTCGTCGACAGCGACCGCCGCTGTGAAATCCTCCGCTGTGTGCTCGCGACCGACGATCCGCTCCCCCTCCGGACGCTCGTCGGCCGGCTCGCCGACGCCGAACACGACCCCACGGTCGGGACGACGATCCACCAACTGCGCCAGCGGATTCACACGTCGCTGCGCGAAACCCACCTCCCGCTGCTCGAGAAACACGATATCGTCCGCTTCGATCGGGTGCGGAGCCTCGTCGGTCCGGCGGCGAACTGCGCCGCGTTCGAATCGCTCCTCGAGTTCGACTCGCTCGAGCGACCGATCGCCGCCCGGCTCGAGTAGCCCGGACGCGGATCGATCGGATGCGGTGCTTCGTCGGTCCGGCGCTCGAGCCTCGACTCGGCCGGCCGGTCGGGCCCCACCGACCGGACTACTCGACCAGTCGCTCGATCTCGGTCACCAAAATATCGCTCGCGCCGGCGTTTTTGACCTCGGTGATCGTCTCGAAGACGCTTCGCTCGTCGACGACGGCGTGGACGGCGACGGTCGCCTCGTCGCCGTTTTCGTCGGCGATGTCCATGATCGTCGGCCCGCCCAGCCCCGGAATGACGTCGCGGACGTCCTCGAGTCGGTCCCGGGGAACGTTCATCATCAGGTAGCGCTTCCCTTCGGCCTGTTTGACCGAGGAGAGAGCGGTCCCGACCTCGTCGATCTTGGGCTCGTCGAGCACGTCGTCGCGACCGAACAGTCGGACGGAACTCGAGAGGACCTCGTCGACGATGGCCAGTCGATTCATCTTCAGCGTCGTCCCGGTGCTCGTGATGTCGACGATGGCGTCGGCCATCTCGACGTGGGGCGTGAGTTCCGTCGCGCCCGAAACCTCGACGATATCCGGCTCGACGCCGGTGTCGGCGAAGAAGTCCTCGGTGATGTTCGGGAACTCGGTGGCGACCGTCTTGCCCGCCAGCTCCTCGAGTCGCTCGATATCGCCGTCCTCGGGAGCCGCGAGGACGAGTCGGCAGCGCCCGAACTCGAGGTCGAGCAGCTCCGAGACGTTGTCCACGCGCGCCTCCTGCACCTGATCGAAGCCCGTAATGCCCAGATCGGCCGCGCCGTCGGAGACGTACTCCGGGATATCGGCCGCACGGGCGAACAGTACGGTCACTTCGGGGTCGACGGTATCCGCGTAGAGCTTTCGGTCCGCTCCGTTCTCGAGGTGGAGTCCCGCCCGCTCGAGGAGGTCGATCGTCGGCTCGTGCAGGCGGCCCTTGTTGGGAACGGCGATTCGCATATGCTGGCACGTTAGCGGCGGGGCGGGAACTGTCTTTTCATCCGACCGACGGCCACCTCACACCCCTTCTCCCGGGAGTAGCCTGCCTCACCTCCTTGGTGCGCGACCGCGTACTAACCGGTTGAGAACCGACCGATGGACGACCGCGACCGCCGAACCGGGAACGATCCGGAACCGGCCGATACCGCTCGAGACGACGGCGAGCGGTCGGATCGGGTCGAGCGGTCGCTGCTCGAGGGCGAGGCAGACGACGCCGAACGGGGGAGAGACGAGATTCGGGACCGCCACGATTCGGGTGGCGGTCACGGCCACGGCGATGACCGCCACGAGCACGGTGACCACGGCGGCGGCATGCACGCCGGCCACGAAACGATGTTCCGACGGCGGTTTTTCGTCTCGACGCTGCTCTCGATTCCCGTTCTCCTCTACAGCGAGACGCTCCAGGGATGGCTCGGCTTTTCGATGCCGTCGTTCCCCGGTAGCGAGTGGCTCACCCCCGTCTTCGCGGTGATCGTCTTCGCCTACGGCGGCGTTCCGTTCCTTCGGATGGCGGTTCCGGAACTGCGAGAGCGCGCACCGGGGATGATGACGCTCATCTCGATGGCGATCACGGTCGCGTTCGTCTACAGCCTCGCGAGCCTCATCGTCCCGACCGAGTCGGCCTTCTTCTGGGAACTCGTCACGCTGATCGACATCATGTTGCTGGGTCACTGGATCGAGATGCGCTCGGTCCGGCGGGCCTCGAGTGCGCTGGACGAACTGGCGAAGCTGATGCCGGATACCGCCGAGCGGATTACGAGCGACGGCGAGACCGAAGAAGATCCCGCGAGCGACCTCGAGGAAGGGGATCTCGTCCTCGTTCGGCCCGGCGCGAGCGTGCCGGCGGACGGCGTCGTCGAGGCGGGCGAGTCTGACGTCAACGAGTCGATGATCACCGGCGAATCGACGCCGGTCTCGAAGGATCCCACAGACGAGGTGATCGGCGGGACGGTCAACGGCGACGGCAGCCTCCGAGTGCGGATCGGCGCGACGGGCGAGGAGACGACGCTCGCCGGCATCATGCGCCTGGTCGAGGAGGCCCAGTCGAGCGAATCGAAAACGCAGGCGCTGGCCGATCGCGCCGCGGGCTGGCTGTTCTACGTCGCCCTCGGCGCGGCCGTCGTCACGGCCGGCGCGTGGACGATCGCGGTGGGATTCGATTCGACGGTGATCGAACGCGTCGTCACCGTCCTCGTCATCGCCTGTCCGCACGCGCTCGGACTGGCCATTCCCCTCGTCGTCGCGATCAACACCTCGCTGGCCGCGCGCAACGGGATGCTCGTCCGTGACCGCATCGCGATGGAGCGGGCCCGAACCCTCGATACGGTCGTCTTCGACAAGACCGGGACGCTCACCGAGGGCGAGCAGGGCGTGGTCGACATCGAGACCGTCGGCGATGTCTCCGAGGAGGACGCCCTGCGACTGGCCGCGACCGTCGAGGGCGACTCCGAACACATGATCGCTCGAGCGGTTCGCGAAGCGGCCGACGAGCGCGGCGTCTCGAGGGGATCCGCCACGGAGTTTGAGGCGCTAAAGGGGCGCGGGGTTCGCGCGACAGTGGATGGCGAACGGATTCACGTCGGCGGTCCGAACCTGTTCTCGGAGCTCGAGGGCGGCGTGCCAGCGGAACTCGAGCGATTCGCCGCTCGAGCGGGCGAGAACGCCCAGACGGTGGTCTACCTCGTCCGTGAGGGGGACCCAGTCGCCGCGTTCGCGCTCGCGGACGTCGTCCGCGAGGAGAGCTACCGGGTCGTCGACGCGCTTCACGAACTCGGACTCGAGGTGGCGATGCTGACCGGCGATTCCGAGGACGTGGCCCGCGCGGTCGCGACCGATCTCGGGATCGATACGGTGTTCGCAGAGGTGTTGCCGGAGGACAAAGACGAGAAGATCACGGAGCTCCAGGCGCAGGGCAAATCGGTCGCGATGGTCGGCGACGGGGTCAACGACGCGCCGGCGCTCACCCGGGCCGACATCGGGATCGCGATCGGGAGCGGGACGGACGTCGCGGTCGAGTCGGCGGACATCATCCTCGTCAAGAACAACCCGATGGACGTGGTTCGGCTCGTGAAACTGAGCCGCGCGAGCTACCGGAAGATGCAACAGAACCTCGTCTGGGCCGCGGGCTACAACGTCTTCGCGCTCCCGCTGGCGGCCGGGATCCTCGCGCCGATCGGGGTCCTCCTCTCGCCGGCCGTCGGCGCACTGCTCATGTCGCTCAGCACGGTTATCGTCGCGATCAACGCGCAGTTCCTCCGACGCGTCGATCTATCGATCCCAGGCCTGCCGGGCGTCTCCGCGCCGCGAGAGCCGCGACCGGCGGATTGATTCGCGAATTCCTCGATCGGCACCTTTCGGTCACGAATCCGGAGCCCGACCCTCCCGTTCCTTTTCGTCGTCGGGAACGTTCCATCTCGTCTGCCCGGTTCGCGAACCGCGACGGCGGTGATGGGCCTACTAGTCAGTCCGCTCGCGAGTGCCATCCTCTGGCGGCGCTTCGACACGTTCGTCTTCTTTCTGCTCATCCCGTTCGTCCCGTTCCGTGGCTCGAGCCGAGACGCATCCGAGGAAACGGTTCGAGCGTGCCCCACCTGCGGGTTCCGGACGCAGAATCGCGGATACGACTACTATCCTCGAGACGGAACGCGAGTAGAAGAGCGACGGTAGTAGCGCTGCAGTCGGTTCGCGCAGTTACGCACTGGCCTCGTACCCCGCCTCGTCGACCGCTTCGACGAGAGCCGCCGTCTCCGCGTCGCCCTCGACGGTCGCCCGCTCCGCCTCGCGGTCGACGCCTACGGAATCGACGCCTGAAACGCCCTCGAGCGCGTCTTTGACGGTTTGCTCGCAGTGTTCGCAGGACATTCCTTCGACGGTAATGGTCTGACTCATACGAGACGATACGGACGGCTACTCTTTGTGCATTACTCCTTCCGACGCGGGCGTAGCGCCGACGTATACTTCAGATTCCAAAGCAACCGGTCGCTAGTCTCTTTGCTATCCCGGTCGAACGGTGCCGTATGCGCGACCTCGACGAGACCGACATGGCGATCCTGCGGCTGCTGGGCGACGACGCTCGGCGGCCGTACAGCGAAATCGCCGAGGCGGTGGACCTCTCCGGGCCGGCCGTTTCCGACCGCGTCCAGCGACTCGAGGAGGCGGGCGTCATCGAGCGTTTCACCGTCGACGTGGATCAGTCACAGCTCCGAGCCGGGATCCCGGTATTCGTGCGGGCGACCGTTCCCGCGGCCGACGTCGACGACTGCAAAGCGACGATCGCGGACGCCGACGCCGTCGAGCACGTGTTCGTCACCGCCGACGGCGAGTGCTGGTTCTACGCTCGTGCACAGGTACAACAGGTCCGCGAGTGGCTCGATGGGCTCCTCCCTGACGCGGAGGGCGTCGACTACGACGTCACGCTGATCGACGACGCCGAGTGGACGCCCTCGCTCGACGGCACGTCGTTCGCGCTCACCTGCGCAGAGTGTGGTAATACCGTCGACAGCGAGGGGGAGTCGACTCGCATCGACGGCGAGGTGTACCACTTCTGCTGTCCATCCTGCTCGAGTCGATTCGAAGGGCGATACACTCGACTCGAGGAGGGAGTTTGACCTTCTATTCCAAAGCTACCACTGCCTCTAACTTTAGATTCTATCCAGTAAAGTGGGTAAGGCGGGATCACCTAGTACCCAGTAATGAGTACCCGGACCGCACACCTGGATATCCGGGGCATGAGCTGTGCGAACTGTTCGCAGACGATCAGCGATGCCCTGGAGTCCCTCGACGGCGTGAGCGAGGCGAACGCCAACTACGCGACCGACGACGGGACCGTCGAGTACGACCCCGACGTGGTATCGCTCGCCGAGATCTACGAGGCCATCGAGACGGCCGGCTACAGCGCCGAACGCGCGAGCCGGTCGATCGGGATCACGGACATGTCCTGTGCGAACTGCGCCGAGACGAACGAGTCGGCGCTCGAGGACGTGCCCGGCGTCATCGACGCGGACGTCAACTACGCGACCGACGAGGCGACCGTCGCGTACAATCCCGACGATGTCTCGCTCTCCGAGCTCTACGGGGCGATCGAGCGGGCCGGCTACACGCCAGTCCGCGACGAGTCGGGTGGCGAATCGGACCAGGAACGCCGCGACGCGGCCCGACAGACGGAACTGCGAAAGCAGCGTCGGCTGACGATCTTCGGTGCCGTTCTGTCGGCCCCGTTCCTGCTCTTCCTCGCCGATAAGTTCCTGCTCGGCGGGGCGCTCGTGCCGGAGACCGTCTTCGGGATCGAGTTCGGCTGGCTCGAGTTCTTGCTCGCGACGCCGGTCCAGCTCGTCCTGGGCCGCCCGTTCTACGTCAACTCCTACAACGCGCTCGTGAAGAACCGGCGCGCCAACATGGACGTGCTGATCGCGCTGGGCTCGTCGACGGCGTACGTCTACAGCCTCGTCGTCTTGCTGGGACTGCTGGCAGGCAGCATGTACTTCGACACCGCCGCGTTGATCCTCGTGTTCATCACGCTGGGAAACTACCTCGAGGCCCGCTCGAAAGGCCAGGCCGGCGAGGCCCTGCGAAAACTCCTCGAGATGGAGGCCGAGACGGCCACGCTGGTCGACGACGAGGGGAACGAGGAAGAGGTGCCCCTCGAGGACGTCGCGGTCGGCGACCGGATGAAGGTTCGGCCCGGCGAGAAGGTGCCGACCGACGGCGTCGTCGTCGACGGCCAGTCCGCGGTCGACGAGTCGATGGTGACCGGCGAGTCCGTCCCCGTCGAGAAGGAGGAAGGCGACGAGGTGATCGGCTCGACGATCAACGAGAACGGCGTGTTGACCGTCGAGGCGACGAAGGTCGGCGAGGACACGGCCCTGCAGGGGATCGTCCAGACGGTCAAAGAGGCACAGTCCCGCCAACCGGAAATCCAGAACCTCGCCGATCGCATCTCGGCGTACTTCGTCCCCGCGGTCATCCTGAACGCGACGTTCTGGGGACTGGTCTGGTTCCTCTTCCCCGAGGCGCTGGCCGGGTTCGTCGGCGGGCTTCCCCTGTGGGGACTGGTCGGCGGCGGTCCGGCCGCACTTTCGACGTTCGAGTTCGCGATCGTCGTCTTCGCCTCCGCGGTGCTGATCGCTTGCCCCTGTGCGCTCGGTCTCGCCACGCCCGCGGCGACGATGGTCGGCTCCACGCTGGGCGCGCAAAACGGCGTCTTGTTCAAAGGAGGTGACATCCTCGAGCGCGCGAAGGATGTCGACACCGTCGTCTTCGACAAGACCGGCACCCTGACGACCGGCGAGATGACGCTGACCGACGTGGTCGCGCTCGAGGATGGGGAGACAGCGGCGGCCGCTGACGGCGGCGAACCGGCCGCCGACGGCGGTGAGCCGAGCAGCGAGGAGCGCAGCTCCTCGGGCCGTTCGAGCCGGCGAAGCCCGCGAGAAGACGAGACGAGGCGATCCTCGTCGAACCCGCGGTTCGACGGTGGGGCGCTCGCGGCCCGCGAACGTCTCGACGAGAACGAGGTGCTCCGACTCGCCGCCAGCGCCGAGCGCGACAGCGAACACCCGCTCGCGCAGGCCATCGTCGAGGGGGCCGAGGAGCGCGGCCTCGAGCTATCCGATCCCGAGTCGTTCGAGAACGTTCCGGGACAGGGCGTCCGGGCGACCGTCGACGGCCGCGAGGTCCTGGTCGGCAACCGGCGGCTGCTCGAGGGCGACGACGTCGATCCGTCGCCCGCCGAAGCGGCGATGGAACGGCTCGAGGACGAAGGCAAGACCGCGATGCTGGTCGCGGTCGACGGCGCGGTCGCGGGCGCGGTCGCGGACGCCGACACCGTCAAGGAGAGCTCGGCCGAGGCCGTCGCCGCGCTGCGAGAGCGCGGGCTGGACGTGATGTTGATCACCGGCGACAACGAGCGAACGGCCCGCGCCGTGGCCGAGCGGGTCGGCATCGACCCCGAAAACGTCCGCGCGGGAGTCCTCCCCGAGGACAAGGCCGACGCGCTCGAAGACGTGCAGTCGGCGGGCCGCAAGGCCATGATGGTCGGCGACGGCGTTAACGACGCACCGGCGCTCGCGGTCGCGTACGTCGGCACGGCGATCGGTTCGGGGACGGACGTGGCCATCGAGGCCGCGGACGTGACGCTGATGCGCGACGATCCGCTCGACGTGGTGAAGGCCATCCGCATCTCCGAGGCCACCCTCCAGAAGATCAAGCAGAACCTCGTCTGGGCGCTGGGCTACAACACCGCGATGATCCCGCTGGCCTCGCTGGGGCTGCTCCAGCCCGTGCTCGCGGCCGGCGCGATGGCGCTGTCCTCGGTGTCGGTCCTCTCGAACAGCCTGCTCTTCCGTCGGTACACGCCCGACCGCGACTACGAGCTGTTCGGACGGCTCCGCCGTTGATTGGTTCGTATGAACGGCTTCCGGGCAGCCGTCGATCCAATCGTAAAATAGCGTTCGGTCCGAGCGGCGGTGACCGAACCATCACTCGTCCGTCTCGAGTGAATCTCCCGCGTCGCGTCCGCCGACGCTTTGGATTCCGTTAGTTCTGGGTCGACGATTCCTCGTCGTCGGCTTTCTGCTCCGCTTCGTCTTCTGTTTGCTCTTCGTCTTCCGTCTCTTCTTCGTCTTCGCCCTCGTCTTTGGGTTCGTCCTTCTCGTCCCTCTTCTCGTCGATATCGACGATCTCCTGATCGTCGCTCGTTCCGCTCTGGCTGATCACCGGCTTGAGGATGTACTTCCCGCTCTTCCCGGCCTTGTGCGGCGCGATGTCGTAGACGAAGTCGACCCGCTCGCCGTTACCGACGGTGAATCCCGTGTTTAGGTGGAGCTTGTTGCTCGGTAGTTTCACCTTCGTCTCGCTCCCGTCGGTCAGGATGCCTTCGGTGTCGCTGACGTAGATGAAGACTTTCTCGTAGTCGCCGGCCGGCAACTCGAACTCGTCTATCATGGACGCGTTCGCGCCTTTCAACTCGGTGAGGTCGACCGTCCGATTGTCGACATCGTACTCGATCCACTCCTCGTCGTTGCCGCCGTCGTCGTCTTTCTCTTCCGTCTCGTCTTCTCCGTCTTTCTCCTCGCTTGCCGCCTCGTCGTCCCTCTCCCCGTCGTCAGTTTCGTTTTCCTCGTCCGAATCGTCGGGCGACGTTTCGTTGCCGTCGTCGGACTCGTTCTCGTCGTCCCCGTCAGTTTCGTTCCCGCTACTGTCGGTCTCGTTCGAATCGTCGTCACTCAGATCACCGGTCCGCTTGAATCCGACCTTCGTAATCGTCACGTTGAGGTGTTGAAAATCGTCGATCACGCTCGGGTCGTCGCTGACGTAGAACGCGGCCGTCCCCATCCCACCGTCGCTCGAGTCCGTCGTGGACGAGTCGTCGGTCGGTGAATTACTGTCCGGCGTTCCGCCCAGCCCGCCGGCGCAGCCGGCAATGGCGACGAGGGCTGCAACGAGTATCAGTTGGACCGCTTGTCTGTTCATACGCAGTGAGAGTCAGTCATTCGATAAAAGGGAGTCGACGATTCGATCCGTTCACAACCGTTCAGACGCTCCAAAACCGGGATACCAGTGGTTCGAATCGCCGTTTCAGTCAGACCGTTGCTCGTCACTCGAGTCAGGCGGCGAACAGCGCCTCGAGCAGCGCGGGCGTGACGAAGGCCTCGACGACGGCGGCGACGACGAGTAACAGCCACCCGGCGAGGACGAGGAGGCCGGTCCGGTAGAGGTAGCGTCTCGTGAGGATCGCGTCGCGCGACCCGCGAAGCCGCTGGCCGACCCGGTACAGCAGCCGGAAGCCGACGCCGGCGGCGATGAAGAGCGCGGGGAGTTCGAAGATTCCGTGCGGGAGCAGGCCGACGAGGATGAAGCCGATGCCGTCGCTACTGGCGATGTACGCGCCGACGTTGCCGACGATGACGCCGTTGAACAGCATCGACCACGCGGTCAGGAGGCCGAGGGTGAGCGCGCCGAGGATCGAGAGCAGGAACGCCCGCGTGTTGTTGATGAGCAGGAAGCGCGCGAGTTCGACCCTGCTTCGGTCGCTGATGTCCGGAAACAACGGCTGCCCGACCGCTTCCTGGATGATCTCGAGGAGGTTGTAGCCGGCGGCCATCAGCGCGATGCCGACGACGATCCCGAACGCGAACAGGGCGGCGGCGAAGCCGACGTATCGGCTGTGTTCGTCCCACGCGTCCGCGAGCGCTTCGCGCGGCGGATAGCCGCCGGTGGAGCGGTCGCGCTCGCGTTGGGTCCGTTCGTTCATAGTCTTATATTTCCGAAATAACGCATAAAGCCCGCGGCTCGTCTCGCGGGCGGCCATCGACAGGCTAAGGCCGCCCGACGAGAATCCTGCACCTATGACGACGCTTGCGATTACCGACGGGCGGGTCCTTCGTCCCGATTTGACGGTGGCGACTGCCGACGTACTGGTCGATCAGGAACGCGGCGAGATCCTCGAGATCGGTCCCGATCTCGCGGGCGACGCCGACGAGACGCTCGACGCCGCCGACTCGCTCGTGACGCCGGGGTTCGTCAACGGCCACTGCCACGTCGCCATGTCGCTTCTCCGGGGGTACGCCGACGACAAGCCCCTCGAGGCGTGGCTTCAGGAGGACATCTGGCCCGCCGAGGGAGCGCTGACGCCCGACGACGTTCGCGTCGGCGCGGAACTGGGGCTGCTCGAGCTGATCAAATCCGGAACGACCGCCTTCGCGGACATGTACTTCCACGTCCCCGAGGTCGCCGCCGCGGTCGAGGACGCGGGGCTCCGGGCCCGCCTCGGCCACGGAATCGTCACCGTCGGCAAGGACGGCGAGGCCGCGCGCGACGACGCGCGAACGAGCCTCGAGATCGCCCGCGAGTACGACGGCGCGGCCGACGGGCGGATCTCGACGGCCTTTATGCCCCACTCGCTGACGACCGTCGGAAGCGAGTACCTCGCGGAGTTCGTCCCCGACGCGCGCGAGGCGGGCGTCCCGATTCATTACCACGCTAACGAGACCGCGGACGAGGTCGCGCCGATCGTCGACGAACACGGCCAGCGCCCGCTCGAGTACGCCGCCGAGCACGGGCTCCTCGAGCCCGAGGACTTCGTCGCACACGGCGTTCACGTCGACGACCGGGAGATCGACCTGCTCGCCGAGGCCGGCACCGGCGTGATCCACTGCCCGGCCTCGAATATGAAACTCGCGAGCGGGATGGCTCCCGTCCAGCGGATGCTCGAGGCCGGCGTCACCGTCGGACTCGGCACGGATGGCGCGGCCTCGAACAACGACCTCTCGATGCTCGACGAGGCCCGCGACGCGGCCATGCTGGGCAAGCTCGCCGCCGCCGACGCCAGCGCGGTGCCCGCCGAAGCGGTCGTCGACCTCGCGACGCGGGGGAGCGCCGACGCGATCGGCCTCGAGTCGGGTCGCCTCGAGGCGGGCGCACCGGCCGATTTCGCGGTGATCGACCTCGAGCAACCGCACCTGACGCCGCCCCACGACCTCGTGAGCCACCTCGCGTACGCGGCGGCGGCCGCCGACGTGCGCCACACCGTCTGTGACGGCCGGGTGCTCATGCGCGACCGCGAGGTACTGACGCTCGAGGAAGCGGCGGTCCGCCAGCGGGCGCTCGAGGCCGCCGAGTCGCTGACGGCCCGCGTCGCCGAGTGATCGCCGGGTTCGAACCGTTCGATTTGGCGCAATCTCCGCTTCGAGGTAAACCCTCTAACGGACGAATAAACCCTTAGAACTATTTTCAAACGGTTTCTATTCCGGGCGAACGACGAGAACCGCCGTCGGGGTTTATCTAACAAAGGTTGAAAGTCACGGGCGAATGAAGAACCGACTACTGACGATGACACTGGTCGCCGTCATGATCCTGTCCGTGTTCGCATCGGCAGGCGTGGCGGCACAGGAAGACGATAACGATCTCGCAGTGGCCGTCGACGACGGTGACGATATCGTCGTCACGGTGACGTCGAACGACACTGCGGTCGCGAACGCGACCGTCGACGTAACGACGACTGGAAACGACACCTCGTACGCGGGAGCTGGCGAGTACACGACCGACGACGACGGAACGGTCGAACTCCCGACCCCTGCGGCGGACGTCGAGGTCTCGGTCACCGCCACGGCTGAGAACGACACCGCAACGACGACGGTGACGCTGACCGCGGACGACGCGGCAGGTGACGACGGTAACGAGACCGAAAACGAAACTGACGGCGATGACGGCAACGAGACCGACGACGGTAACGAGACCGACGAAGACGACGAATCCGCGACGAACTTCGGTGCGATCGTCTCCGAGTACGTCCAGACGCAGCAAAACGACTCGAACGACACCAACGCGTCGATCGGGCTCTCGATCGCGAGCTTCGTCGTCCAGAACAATCCGGGGAACGCGCCGGCCCACGCCGGTCCGCCGAGTCACGCCGGCCCGCCGGCCGACGACGATGACGACGAGCGAGGCCCACCGGCCCACGCGAACTCGCCGGCTGACGACGAAACCGACGGGAACGAGACCGATGACGAACGAGGACCGCCGGACCACGCCGGCCCCTCGAGTACCGACGATGCGGACGATGACGACGAGCGGGGCCCACCGTCCCACGCCGGCCCGTCGGATTCGGACGACACCGAAACCGACGACGCTGACGCCGAAGACGACGACACCGAAGACACGCAGACAGACGCCTGATCACGGCGTCAGCGATCACAGAGGCACGTAGCGTACGCGGCCACCACCCACCGTTTTCCGCCGATCAGTTTTTCAGTCCGCAGCGAGGCCGATCGCATTTGACACCGAGCGGGCCGGACGCGACCGCCGAAACGCTTCGGTACCGTTTTGGCCACGGTCGCACTCAGTCGACCCATGACCGACACCGAGTATCCCCCGATCAGCGAGCAACTCGAGGATCTCGAGTCCGCTCGCGAGGAGGGACGCCGGAAGATGGACTGGGCCGCCCAACACATGCCGATCTGCGAGCGCGTTCGCGAGGAGTTCGTCGCGAACCAGCCCTTCGCGGGCGAGCGCATCGGGATGGCGATGCACGTCGAGGCGAAGACGGCGATCCTCGTCGAGACGCTCGCCGAGGGTGGGGCCGAAGTCGCAGTCACGGGCTGCAACCCGCTTTCGACCCACGACGACGTGAGCGCGGCGCTCGACACGCACGAGAACATCACCAGCTACGCCAAACGCGGCGTCGACGACGAGGAGTACTACGCCGCGATCGAGGCCGTCATCGCCCACGAGCCGACGGTCACCGTCGACGACGGGATGGACCTCGTCGCGGCGATCCACGAGGACTACCCCGAACTGATCGACGGCATCGTCGGCGGCTGCGAGGAGACCACCACCGGCGTTCACCGCCTGCGAGCGATGGACGCGGACGGGGCGCTTGACTACCCCGTCTTCGCGGTCAACGACACGCCCATGAAGCGCCTCTTCGACAACGTCCACGGCACCGGCGAGTCCTCGCTGGCCTCGATCGCCATGACCACGAACCTCTCGTGGGCCGGCAAGAACGTCGTCGTCGCGGGCTACGGCTACTGCGGGAAGGGCGTCGCGAAGAAGGCCTCCGGCCAGAACGCGAACGTCATCGTCACCGAAGTCGAGCCCCGGCGCGCGCTCGAGGCCCACATGGAGGGCTACGATGTCATGCCGATGGCCGAGGCCGCCGAGGTCGGCGACGTCTTCCTGACGACGACGGGCAACCGAGACGTCGTCGTCGAGGAGCACTTCGAAGAGATGAAAGACGGCGTCTTGCTCGCCAACGCGGGCCACTTCGACATCGAGATCGATCTCGAGGCGCTCGACGACCTCGCGGTCGACCGCTACGAGGCTCGCGACGGCGTCGAAGCCTACGAGATGGACGACGGTCGCAAGCTGAACGTCATCGCCGAGGGGCGACTCGTCAACCTCGCCGCGCCCGTCTCGCTGGGCCACCCCGTCGAGGTCATGGACCAGTCCTTCGGCGTCCAGGCCGTCTGCGTGCGCGAGATGCTCGAGAACAGCGACGAGTACGACGCCGGCGTCCACGACGTCCCCGACGATCTCGACACGGAGATCGCCGAGATCAAACTCGAGGCGGAAGGCGTCGACTTCGATTCGCTGACGGACACCCAGCGCGACTACATGGGTAGCTGGGACCACGGAACGTAGCTCGCACCGTCGTTTCGGTGCAGGGGACGTGCGACCGGTTCCCGTAGTCGCGTCCGAGTAGCTCACTCCTCGAGCCCGTCGTTGCCCTCGGATTCGTCGATCGCGAACACCAGGCTTCCGTCCTCGAGGCCGCCGAGCCGAACGCGAGCCGGGAAGGTCGCGCCCGTTTGCCGACGGCCGGTGCAGCTGCCGGTCCACCGCCATCCCTCCGCGACGGTCGGGAGCGCCGCCGACTCGAGGTGGGAAACGGCCGCGTCGGTGAACAGCGCCTGCCACGGGGTTCCGGCGAGGTCGTCGCGACCGGAGCCAAACTGCATGGCGAAGGAGCGACTCGCGAACTGGACGTCGCCGTCGGGGTCGACGATCGCGATCGCATCGCCGGCGAACTCCACGCTCGCCAGCGATCGTTGCGCGAGTTTCGTCAGCCGGTGGCGCTCGAGGAGATCGTGAACGCGGTCGGCGAGCAGCGCGAGCGTCTCGTCCCGTTCGACGACGGCGGTCCACCCGTCCGAGCGGACCGTCCGCGTCAGTGCGGGCGTAAGTTCGTCCGCGAGGACGAGGACCGGCAGTTCGGGCGCGTCGGTCCTGATCGTCTCGAGGGAATCGGCGATGTCGTCCGCGCTCTCGGCGATCGACCCGCCGCTTTCGTCGCGCTCTTCACCGCGGTCGTCCGCCACCCGCGGCGACTGCACGACGAGACAGTCGACGTCGTCGAGTCGGGGCCGTGCGTTCTCGAGCGCGGGGACCGACTCGACGGTCACTTCGGTCTCGTCGTCGAAGGCGCGTTCGACCGCGTCGCACTCGCGGCCGACGACGAGGAGACGAAGCTGTACTGGCCGCTCTCGAACGGTCGGTTCGGGGACTGCAGTAGTTGATTTCAACATTGGTTTCGGCCCCGGCAGAGTCTCGTTGCGCGACCGCGTTCGGTTCGGGATCGGATCGCGCCCGCCGATCGTCGGCTCGGCCCGTTCATATCCGTCGGTCGCCGTCTCACGTCGTTTTCGTCCGTCGAAGTGGTCTCGATCCGCCGGCGCTCACCCGCTCTCATGGACGATCCCGTCGACGCTGACGGTGCCGTCGCTTCGCACCTCGACCAGCGAATCGCCGTATTCGAACGTGACCCGAACCCCGTCGTTCGTTCCCCGTTCGAAGAGCTGATCGAGCGCCTCGGGATCGACGACGCTGTACAGGGGCTCGAGTTCGTGTGCGGCGGTTCCGGTCGCCGTCGCGAGCGCCTCGACGACGCGAAGACTGATCGAATCGCTATACTGTTCTACCGTGGTTCCAGTCATTGTAGTCGGAGCAACGCGAGCGGCCCGTATCCGCTTGGTCGTTATACACGTAATGCCGATGCAGTTTCGACACTACGTGTATAGTACCCGGTTCCGTTCGCGAGTCAGCGGCGAGGTTTTCCCGTTCTCGGCGGTGGTTCCCTGGCACAGATTCCGACCGCCTCTCTCGCCACTGGCCCGGATTACACCGGAACAGATCGTCTCTAAATATTCGCGTATCGACGAGAAAACAAACCGCGCATATCATTGGCGGTCACTCCGTAGGTGGCCTATGGTCGGTATCGCAGTTTGTCGCGGGCTGCTCGCGAACGCCACGACGCGTTCGATCGCGGGTTTGCTCGGAGCGATCGGCGTGGTGATCGGTATCGTCGGGATAGCACCTCTCGATCTCACCGTGCGAGGGATCGGTGTAGCGACGGAACCCGGACTGCTCGTCGTGGGACTCGCCGCGCGGAGCGGCTCCGACGGACCGACCGATATCGAGCGCCTCACCGACGGACTCCGACAGTTCGTTTCGCGCATCGAGAACGATCCCGCGTCGATCGAGGCGGACCGCGCCGACGAACCGGCCGATATCGCCGACGCCATCGACGTCTCGATCGATCGGGACGACGAGGTCGGTCGACTGTCCGAGGTCATCGAGGACCTGACGGTCGCGGTGCGCGAGCGCGAACGGCGACGCGCCGAGAGCGACCGCGACCGACGTGACCTCTACCGGGTCACGTCCGATCCCGAACTCCGGGGCGAGGCGAAGATCCGACGGCTGCTCGAGCTCGGCTGTGACCGGCTGGGGCTCGAGACCGGGCTCGTCTCCCGAATCGACGAGTCGACCGACCGGTACGAGGTCGAGACGGCCGTCGGCCACGAGGACGAACTCGAGGGGGCGGTACTGGATCTCTCGACGATCTACTGTCGAGACACGATCACGTCCGACGATATTCTGGGAATCTACGACGCCGAGGCGACGGGTCGGGGCTCACACCCGGCAGCCGACGAACGCGGTATCAGTTGCTACCTCGGCGGCAAGATCGTCGTCGACGGCGAACTCCACGGGACGCTTTGCTTTCTGAACCGCGACTCCCGGGACCGGCCGTTTACGGCCGCCGAAAAGTCGTTCGTGGATCTGATGAGCCGCTGGCTGAGCCAGGCCGTCGAGCGGCGCACGTACGTCCGACGGATCGAAGAGCGCGAGCGACGCCTCGAGCGAGCCCGGCAGTTCACCGACGACATGCTCGACGCCGTCGACGATGTCGTCTATCTGCTCGACGAGGACGGCGAGGTGCTGCGGTGGAACGAGAGCCTGTGCGAGGCGACCGGCTACACCGCCGCCGAGACCGAGTCGATGCACGCCCTGGACTTCTTCGACGAGGCCGACCACGACCGGATCACGACCGCGATCGAGACGGTTCTCGAAACCGGATCGGCGCGCATCGACGTCCCGCTCGTGACCAGCGACGGCGAGCGGATTCCCTACGAGTTCGTTGGCTCGGCCCTCGAGAACCCCGCGGGCGATCGAATCATCGCCGGCGTGGGCCGCGACATCAGCGAGCGCAGGGACAAAGAGCGACGGCTCGAGCGATACGAGCAGTTCACGAACGACGTCCTCGACGCGTTGGACGACGTGTTCTACGTCCTCGACGAGGACGGGGCGTTCCAGCGCTGGAACGAGACGCTGGTCGAGGTGTCGGGGTATTCGGACGCCGAGATCGAGTCGATGGACGCCCTGGACTTCTTCGACGAGGAAAACCGGTCGGCCATCCGAGACTCGATCGAAGAGGCCTTCGAGACGGGCGAGACGCGGGTCGAGGCGGCGATGCAAACGAAATCGGGCGAGCGGATCCCCTACGAGTTCGTCGCGTCGGTCCTCGAGGCTCCCGACGGGCGACCGGTCGAAGTCGGAATCGGCCGGGACATCACCGAGCGCAGGGAAAAAGAACACCGCCTCCGCGAGCGCGAGACCCGTCTCGAGCGAACCACGCACCTGCTCGAACAGTCCCAGCGGCTGGCGAAGATCGGCGCGTGGGAACTCGACGTAACCGAGGAGCCGTCCGAGCTATGGTGGACCGCCGAGGTTCGCCGAATACACGGCGTTTCGTCCGACGAGACGGTCGATCTCGAGCGGTCGCTCGGATTCTACCACCCCGACGATCGACCGCGGGTTCGCGAGGCGGTCGAGCGCGCGATCGAGGACGGAGAGCGGTACGATCTCGAACTCCGCATCGCGACGGAGGACGGCGATCGACGATGGGTTCGGGCCATCGGCGAACCGGTCTTCGAGAGCGGAGCGGAATACCGCACCGCCGACGGCCGATCGCGGTCCGGCGACGGCGAGGTCGTCAAACTCCGCGGCTCGTTTCAGGACATCACCGAGCGCAAGGAGCGCGAGCGCGAACTCGAGCGCGCCGAGACGATCATCCAGGCGCTGGACGAACTGGTGTACACGATCGACGCCGAGGGCCGCTTTACCTTCCTGAACGACGCTCTCACGCCGATCACCGGCTACGATCCCGACGAGCTGATCGGCGAGCACGTTTCGACGATGATGGCCGACGGGGACCTCGAGACGGCCAGGGAGCGGATCCGCGACCTGCTCCGCGCCGACGAACCGTCTCGGACGTTCGAGATGGCCCTCGAGACCGTTCACGGTGACGTGCTCGACGCGGAAAATCACGTGTCGCTGTTGCCGACGACTGACGGCGGGTTCGCCGGGACCGCGGGCGTCATCCGCGATATCACTGAGCGCAAGGAACGCGAACGCGAACTCGAAGCGACGAGCGCGCGGCTCGAAGCGCTGTTCGAGAACTCCCCCGATATGATCAACGTGCTCGATACCGGGGGAACGATCGTCGATGCGAATCGAATGCTTTCCGACGAGCTGGGTTACGATGCGGACGAACTGATCGGTACGAACATCTGGGAGCACGACCGCCTGTTCGACGCGGACGATGTCGTGACCTTGCTCGAGGAGCTGTCGGTCGGTGAACGGCGGAAGTTCGAGGGTGAGTATCGGCGTCGCGACGGCTCGACGTTCCCCGTCGAAATACACCTGATTTGTATCGACCTCGAGAACGAAAATCGGTTCATCGCGATCAGTCGCGATGTGACAGAACGGAAGGAGCGCGAACGAGACCTCCGCGAGACGAAACGCCGCCTCGAACTGGCCCTGAAGGGGACGAACACGGGGGTTTGGGAACGCGATCTCGAATCCGAGACGGTCGTCTGGAACGAGACGCTCGAGCGGCTGATCGGACTCGAACCGGGGACGTTCGAGGGAACGCTCGACGCCTACAGACGGCGGGTCCATCCAGACGATGTCCCCCGTCTCGAGGCCGCGGTCGATCGAGCGATCGAGAACGACGAACTGTTCCAGACCGAGTTCCGGTTGCGACACGAGGACGGGAACTGGATCTGGGTCGGGGCGCGCGGCCGACTCGTGAGCGACGAGGAAGGGGGCAGGCGTCTGGTCGGGATCAACAACGACATCACGCAGCGAAAGGAGCACGAACGGGAACTCGAGCGGACGACGGAGCTGCTCAAACAGGCCGAGAGACTCGCGGGCATCGGCGGCTGGGAACTCGACAGTAGCGGTGATTCGCAATCGGTAACCCTGACGGACGGGTTGCGTCGGCTGTACGAACTCCCCCTGGATGCGGTCGTCGGTCCCGAGCTCGCGTCTTCGTTCCCGCATTCGGAGGACCGACCGGCCGTTCTCGAAACCGTCGACGCAGCGCTCGAGCACGGCGACGGGTACGAGATCGAACACCGCATGCTGACGGCCGAAGGCAACGTGCGATGGGTTCGCTCTATCGGCGAGCCCGTCTGGGAGGACGAGGAGGGACGGCGTCCGTCCAGCAGTCGAACGCGGTCCGACGCTGCCGAGATCGTCGGCGTTCGGGGAACGATTCAGGATATCACCGAGGACAAGGAACAGGAACTTGCGCTCGAGTCGCTCCACGACGCCGCCCGCGACCTGCTCGGCACCGACACCGAACGGGAAGTCGCTGAACTCGTCGTCGAGACGGCCGCGGACATCCTCGAGGCGTCGGGCGTGGCCGTCTACGCCCTCAACGCCGACGTGAACCGGTTCGAGCCCGTCGCGTACACCGACGAGTTCGCGGCGCTCCGTTCGGGGCCGCCGTCGGTCGCCGTCGGCGACGCCGACTCCGTCCTCTGGAACGCCTACGTGACGGAAACGGGGACGGTCGTCGACGATCCGGCGTCGTTCGATCGGTCGCAGGTGTTCGGACCGGACGCCGAGAACGGGGTCGTCGTTCCGATCGGCGATCACGGGGTCTTCGCGGTCGCGTCGGGCGACGAACCGATCGACACCGAGGCCCGGCGGCTGATCGAGACGCTCGTCGCCACGACCGAGGCCGCGTTCGATCGCCTCGAGAGCGAGGCGAACCTCCGCGAGCGGGAGGCGGAACTCGAGGAACGGAACCGTCGGCTTCACCGCCAGATCGAGATCACCGAACTCATCAGGCGGATCGATCAGTCGCTGATCGGGGCCGACGGCCGCGCGGAGATCGAACGGACCGTCCCCGAGCGGCTGATCGAGGCCGACGACGTCGCGTTCGCGTGGATCGGCCAGCTCGACGCCGGCGGCACCCGACTCGAGCCCCGGGCCTGGGCGGGCACCGGCCAGGAGTATCTCGACGACGTCTCCCTCGATGGCGACGCATCGGCCGAGCCGGCCGTCCGGACCGCTCGGACCGAGACGCCGACGGTCGTCTCGAACGTCGTCGAGGGACTGCAAGGCGACCCCTGGCGGCGACTGGCCGTCGACCGGGGGTTCCAGTCGGTCATCAGCGTCCCCATCTCGCACGCCGAGTACTCCTACGGCGTCCTCACGGTCTACGCCGACGAACCGGACGCGTTCGCCGACCTCGAGCGGACGGTCATGACGGAACTCGGCGAGGGGATCGCGAACGCGATCACCGCCGCAAAAACGCGGGAGGCGCTGCACGCCGAAACGCTGCTCGAGTTGACCCTTCGGATCGAGGGCTCGGAGGACCTGCTGTCTCGGATCGCGGCGAAGACGGGTTCTCTGGTCGAGTACGCGGGTCTGGGGACCCACTCCGGCGACGAGACGCTGCTGTTCTTCGAGACCAGCGGCGTCTCCCCCGACGACGTTCGCGCGGTCCTCGACGATCTCGTCTCGGTGACGGACTCCCGGCTCATCAGCGAGGCCGACGGCGACTGTCGGTTCGAGGCGACCGTCACCGGCGAGGTCATCGCCTCGCGGCTGGTCCGCCACGGCGGCAGTCCGCGGTCGATGCACGCCGACGCGACGGGGATCGAGCTCACCGTCGACGTCTCGACGGGCACCGACGTTCGCGAGTTCGTCGAGATGCTCAGCGAGGGGTATCCGACCGTCGAGCTCCGATCCCGCCGCCACGTCGAGCGATCGATGGGGACGCGAAGCGAGCTCGTCACGTCGCTGTTCGAGGCGCTGACCGACCGGCAACTCGAGGTGCTTCGCACGGCCTACTTCGCCGGCTTCTTCGAGTGGCCCCGCGAGAGCACCGGCCAGGAGATCGCCGACTTGCTCGCGGTGACGCAGCCGACGGTCAACAGACACCTGCGGATCGGCCAGCAGCGACTGCTGGCGCAGCTGTTCGAGGACGCGCTGTCGGTTCCCGCGGACTGATCGATCGGCGACGTCCGTTCGACGAGGGTGCTCCCCGGCGAGACGGGCCGTTTCGGATGAGCAACGCCCAAGGCCCCCGTCGTCGTACGTCTCCCCATGGAAACGCCCGCACGCCATCGCGACGACGGCCCGATCCGGTCGACGCTCGTCGCGATCGGCCTGGCAGCGTTCGGTATCCTCGCCAGTCAGTTCACGGTCCTCCCGGCCATACTGCTCGATCCGTCGGTAGCCACGTCACCGATGGAGGCGTCGATCTCGAGTCGGGCGCTCCTGTTGACCCTGAACTTCGTCGGCTTCGCGCTCGCCGGTGGAATCTACCTCGCGGCGACCGACCGCGGCTGGTCGTACGTCGACCTCCGAACCCCGACGAAACGGGGCTGGGGCTACATCCTCGCCGGCATCCTCGGGAGCTTCGTGTTTTACGTTCTCGTCAGCCTGATCGTCCAGTTACTCTCCCTTCCCACCGCGGAAAACTCGGTCTCGGGATTCATCGGCGACGACCAGACGATGGTTCTCGTCATGATCGCGATCGTCTTCCTCTTCAACGCGCCGGCCGAGGAGTTCCTCTTCCGGAATATCGTCCAGAAGCGCCTCTACGACGCGTTCTCTCGGCTCCAGGCGGTCGTCATCGCCAGCGCCATCTTCGCGCTGATACACATCCTGTCGTACGCCGTCTCCGGATCGCTGCTCGCCACCGTCGTTCCGGTCGTCATCGTCTTCGGCGGCTCGATCATCTTCGGGTTGCTCTACGCGAAAACGGACAACCTCTTCGTGCCGATCGCCGCCCACGCCGCCTTCAACGCCATCCAGTTCGGCATCCTCTACATCGCCCTCGAGTACGGCCTCGAGACCGCCGAACCGTCGACCTCGATGCTCGTCGACCTGTTGACGGCCGTGGGAGTGTAGTCCGCACCGATCGACCACTTCCACCGCGCTGTCAGTTCCTTTATTACCGGCGGGCGGTGACGGTGGGGTATGTCTCAGGCGAAGGGCGACCGCCGCGAGCGGGAACTCGTCAACGCGCTCGACGAGGCCGGTTTCGCGGTCATGCGTGCGCCCGCCAGCGGTTCTGCGACCGAACGCGAACTCCCCGACGTGCTCGCCGGCGACGGCGAACAGTTCTACGCGATCGAGGCGAAATCGAGTTCGGGCGATCCGATCTATCTCACCGGCGAGGAGGTCGAAGCGCTCATCTACTTCGCGCAGAACTTCGGCGCGAAACCCCGCATCGGGATCCGCTTCGACCGCGAGGACTGGTACTTCTTCCACCCCGGCGACCTCCACGTGACCGACGGCGGCAACTACCGCGTCAAGAAGGAGACGGCCATCGCCGAGGGAACCGACTTCCCCGAGTTCACCGGCCGATCCGAGAAGGTCACGCTCGAGGAAGTCGGCGACGACGGGGCCGATACCGGGCCCGACGAGGACGTACTCCGCGTACTCAACGCCGTCGAGCAGGGCGTGATGGACGTCGAGGAAGCCGCAAACGCACTCGAGTAGTCAGTCCGCGGACCGGCGTCGCGGCGGTCGAACGGCGACCGGCGCTCAGTCGTCGGCCGCCACCGTTTCCGAGATCGTTTCGGGATCGACCGGCGCGTACTGGACGATCGACTCGAACGCCTCGAGGACGAACCGATCCCCGCCGGAGATTCCCCGTGCCGCCTGGTCTTCGAGTTCCGTCGCGACGAATCGCTGCGCGACGAGCGCCGTCCGGCCGTCGCCGCTCTCGAGGTTGGTCTGGGCCTCCTCGAGCAACAGCGCGGCGGTGAACACCTCGAAACAGTAGTGAGCGAGCCGCTTGGCCGAGAGCTGGGCGTACTCGGGGTCCTCGTCGGCCAGCGCGACGAGCGCCTCGGTCAGCGCGTCGTACTCCTCGACCACCGTTTCGGCCGCGTCCGCGAGTGCGGGATGAGAAATCGAATCGAGTCGCGCTTCGATCGCCGCCGCGAACGGCTCGTAGGCGTCCTCGCGCTCTAAGGCGCGGACCACGTCGAGCGAGAGGACGTTCTCGGTTCCCTCCCAGATCGGCAGCACCTGCGCGTCCCGGAGCAAGCGATTGGTGACGAAGTCGTCGACGTAGCCGTTCCCGCCCTGGATCTCCATCGCGTAAGAGGCGGTGTCGACGGCCATCCTGCCCGTGCGAAGCTTGGCGATCGGGATCAGCAGGCGGAGCAGCCGATAGTCGTCCTCGCCGTCCGCTCCCCGTGAGCCCCCGCCCCCGTCGCTCGACTCCTCGTTCCGCCGCGCTCGCTCGCGCTCCGAGAACAGCCGGCCGACCTCGTGGACGTACGCCGTCGCGGCCTCGTAGTCGACGGCCATGTCGACGAGGTCCTCGCGCATCAGCGGGAACTCGTCGATCGTCTTCCCGAACGCCTCGCGGGTGGCGGCCTGAACCTTGCTCTCGAGCAGCGCCCGACCCATGACGCCACAGGAGGCGGCGGCGTTCGCCAGCCGCTCGAGGTTGAGCATCTCCGTCATCTGCCTGAAGCCCGCCTCTCGCTCGCCGACGAGGAACGCCTTCGTCTCCTCGAAGTGGACTTCGCCGGTCGGGACGGCGATCGTTCCGAGCTTATCCTTCAGTCGTCGGTAGCGCTGATCGTTGAGCGCGTCTCCCGGCGGCGCCCCCTCGAACTCGCGGCGGTCGCCCTTGGTCAGGACGCCCTGGTCGGGATCGCCGTGGGGCACGAGAAACATCGAGAGCCCGTCGGTCCCCGCCGGCGCGTCGTCGACCCGCGCGAGCGCGAGCGTTCCCTCGGCGTCGATATTGGAGCAGAACCACTTCTCGCCGGTGAGCCGCCAGCAGCCCGCCTCCTCGTCGTAGCGCGCCGTCGTCTCGTTCGCGCCCACGTCGCTGCCGCCTTGCTCTTCCGTGAGGAACATCGCGCCCTCGATCAGCTCGTCGTAGTCGCGGCTGGTCAGGCCCCGGTAGTAGGGCTCGAGGTCGCCGTCGTCGACGCGCTCCAAGACGTGCGCCGCGCCGGCGGTCATCGCGACGGGACAGCCGAAGCCGGCGTCGGCGTAACACAGCAGCTGTAACATCGCGAGGAAGTGAGTGAACGGCATCGGCTCGTCGCGGCCGGGCGGGGCCTCGAACGCGTCGGCCACGACGCCCGACTCGTAGACCAGTTCGTCGCTCTCGAGCTGTTCGGCGGGATAGCGAACGTAGTTCTGCACGTCGCCGTACTTGTCGTCGGCCCGGAGTTCCGGTCCGTGGTCGTCGACGTAATCGGCGTTGTCCGCCACGGTGTGGCCGATTAACTCCCCGAAGTCGGCGAGCCTGGGTTCACCCCACTCGAACGCCTCGGCGTCGGAGACCCGACGCAGCTCGCGCCGGAGCGTGCGGTCGAGTTCCCAGTAGTTCACGTGTCGTCCCTCGTCGAACTCGCCGTAGTCGATTCCCGAACCCATGCCTCGCTAGTCGATACCGTCCCACAAGAAAACGGGTACTGTCAACCGGCGGCGCGTTGGAAGGCGTTGTCGACGCGGCGGCAGCGGCGGTGTCTGCCGGCTCACTACCTCCCCGCGAAGCCGGCTCGAGTCGCTACGTCGCCTTCTCGAGGCGCGTCCGCGGGAAGACGTAGACTCGCAGCGATGAGGGGACGACGCCGTTGGGCGCGACGGTGGCGTGGGGGTAGATCGCGCCGACGACCGGGACGTCGGGATCGTAGTCCGCGTTGGTCTCGTACTCCGCGACGGTGGTGTCGGCAGCTCCGATTTCGACCGCGTCGGCCCGCAGTTCCGAGACGTCGACGACGGTGAGCCGATCGCCGGTCTCGCGGTCGACGACGGTGTCGCCCGCGTAGATCGCGTGCTCGTCGCAGTAGAACGGCGCGGGTTCGTCCTCGTCGACGAAGATCGTCTCGCCGCAGTCGCGACAGTCGACCGCGACCTCGCCCGGCGGCGGGGTCCGGCCCTCCGTGATCTCGATCGCGACTCTGCGAATGTGCTTGCAGCGCGCCTCGCGGAAGACGTGATCCGGACAGGTGCACCGACCCGCCTCGAGGTCGACGAGGTAGGTGTGGTCGCTCGCGGACTCGACCTCGTAGAGGCCGTCGCCCAGCGGCAGGACCGACATCGGTTCGGTGCGCGCCCGGCGCGATCGCTTCGTGAGGTGGTCTGTGGACGGTACGGGAAGCGGTGCTTTCGGTGACGCTGTTGTTTTCATCGGTGCGTCGAAGTGGGTTCGCTGGTCGGCTGGCTATTCGATATGGATAGGGGCTCGACGAGCATAACGGGCCTGCTTGCGAGATCATGGCCGCGGTTTATACGGTGGCTGCGGACGACTGACGACCGCAGTCGACGATCCGCCACGAGGGACCCTTCGAAGCGCTTTTCACCGGCCCGGCGAAACCGCTGGGACAATGCTCGATCGCGAACAGCTCATCGAAATCGTCGTCGCCGTTACTACCGTCTTCCTTATGCTGGGGGCTATGATCGCCGTCGGATCCTCCTACGGGACCGAGAACAGCACGCTCTCGCCCGAAGGCGGACAGATGCTCGTGGCGGTCATCGCCGGCTTCATCCTCCTGATGACCGCGGCCGGCATCCTTCTCGCGTACCTGCTCAACGACTCCGGGAACGGCCTCGAGGCCAACGACGATGACGACGATGCGGACGCGAAGGGAACGTTCTGAGGGCGTCGGTACGTTTTTCACTTTGGAAAGTTGACAACATCTATGGGTAGTGGTGACTCCAGTTCGACTCGAACGAACGGATTCCGTTTCGGCCAAGCTGGCGCCGTCGTCGTGCTCGTGCTGCTCTGTTCGTCGCTGCTCGTGGGCGTCCTGTCCATCGTCGACCCGGTCGTCGCCGCCGGCGCGGTGGCGGGGCCGACCGTCCTCGCGCTCGCGCTCCTGTGGCGACTGGCCGCGACGGACGGGTCCACGGCCGATCGCGAGGCCGCCGACGACGAGGGTGAGGACTCGAGCGTCTGGAACGCGATCCCCTCGGACCAGTACGACGGTCGACACGCCGAATCCGGCGGTATCGCCCGCGGCGAGCAGGAACGGGCGCTACGGGACATCCAGCGACAGGCGGACGAACTGTCCGACGAGCCCCAGAAGAAGTGACGAACCGAGCGGAATTACCACATTTCGACTACCCGCGATCACCATCTCTCGTCCTCAGTCGCCGCTCGCGGCACTGTCCTCGCCGTCGGACTGCTCCCGCCAGTCCTCGATCTCGTCGTCGTCGGCGTCGTCGATCCGCTGTTCGTAGTAGGCCATCGGATGCGGAATGCGCTCGCAGAGGTCGTCTTTGTTCACGCAATCGCCGTAGGACTGCATCGTCGCACACGAGGGCGGCGAGTACTCCGTGGGGGAGCTATCGCCACGGATGTGATCGGTCTGGTAGCGGGTCATCTCTTCCCCGAACGACGAGTTGACGCGGTAGAGGTCGACGATCTGATCGGTGGTCATCCCGATACTCGTCAGGAACGCGGTGATCGCGAACCGGGAGTGGTGCGCCAGGTGCTCGCCCTTCTGGATCTGGTCGAGCAGGGCCTTCATACACGGCGGGAACAGGTCCGGAACGACCGTGTCGATGTCCTGGGTCAACTCGAGATCGGCCAGCACCTCGCGGATCTCGGCGGCGTCGTCCTCGAGCGCGGTCGCGATGGTGTCGGGTACCTCGAACGGGAGGCCCTCCTCGATACGGCTCCGGATCGCCTCGCGCAGGAGCGCGAGCAGTTCGTCGGCGTCGACCGGCACCTCGCCGGCGACCAACGGACGATTAACCAGCCGCCACTCGTCTTCCCACAGGTCCTCGGCCAGCGGGAGGTAGGTGCCGACGTCGATCCGATAGCCGTCGCCGTCGGGCGCCTCGCGAACGTCGTCCCGCAGGTCGAACTCGGCGAGCAGATCCTCGAGTTCGAGCCCCGTCGTCTCGACGCTCTTCAGTTCGGTGGTGTCGGCCATGTCGGCGGTGAAGCGGTCGTAGGCCGTCGCGGCCTCCCCGCGAGCGTACTTGCGGACGAGCACTCGCTCCCCGACCAACGAGACGAGCACCCGTGCGACGGGATAGGAGAGCAACTCGACGCGGGCATCGCGGTGTGAGTCCTCGACCTCCCCCTCCTCGAGCGCGGTAATCACGCGTTGGCGCGCGCGGTCGACGACCGCCTGGTCCTGCTCGACGACGGTCGCGAGATCGACCGCCTCCGTCGCGACGGACTCGCGAGCGGCCTCGAGAAACGGGTACCGCGCGTGCAGTCGCTGCATCGGTAACCATATTTTACCGAGACGGGATAAACGCGCTGATTACCACGATCGGTCTTTATCCGCCGAACCGTTCCGAGGGGTGGGTCTCGAGGAGGATCGGCGGTCGAGCGTCACTCAAGCGCCCGTCTCGCGGCCGTCGCGAGGCCGGCACCGCGGCGATAAAATCGGATTACCGGTTCCCCAGTCGATCCCACGACACGGGACGACACCACCCACAGTTCGAGGATCGATTTCAAGGGTGTTCGACGCGTCAGTCCGGGTATGCCACAGGCGACGAGAGACGGCATGTCGATCTACTACGAACACGAGCGGGGCGACGGAGACGGACGTGCGCCGGTCGTGTTCGTGCAGGGACTCGGATTCGGTCGGTGGATGTGGCGGTGGCAGCGCGAGGCGGTCGCCGACGAGTACGACGTGATCGCTCCGGACAACCGGGGCACCGGCCGCTCGGACGTCGGCCTGCCGCCGCTCGTGGCGCGACTGCCGGGAACGCTCCGCGGCCTCGTCCTCCTCAAACTGGCCGGCTACTCGATGGGCGGCCTCGCAGCGGACCTCGAGGCCGTCCTCGACGACGCGGGGATCTACGACGCCCACATCGTCGGCGCGAGCATGGGCGGGATGATCGCCCAGCGCTACGCGCTGGAGTACTCCCGGGCGAAATCACTGACGCTGTGTTGTACGTCCCACGGGGGCCCCGACGCGGCACCGGTGCCCGAGGAGACGCAAGAACGCATGTTCGAGACGCCCGACGGAGCCAGCGAGCGGGAGACGATCCGTCACCGAATGCGCCCCGCGTTCAACGACCGGTTCACCAACCGGAACCCTCACCTGCTGGATCGGATCATCGAGTGGCGACTCGAGCAGGACGCCGGTGCTCCCGCCCGCGAGGCCCAGGCCGCCGCCGTCCAGAACTTCGACGTCAGCGACCGCCTCGACGGGCTTCGAATTCCGACGCTGCTCCTCCACGGGACGGACGACCGGGTCGTCCCCGTCGAGAACGCGCGGCTGCTCGCGGAGAAGATTTCGGACAGCCGCCTCGAACTCGTCGAGGGCGGCTCGCACCTCTTCTTCATCGAAGACGACGAACTGGTCAACGAGCACCTGCTGGCCTTCCTCGACGAGCAGGCGTGACGAGGGGGGCGCGACTTCCGGCCGTCGTGGCGATGTTCGAGAGCCGCTCGTCAGCTGGCTGCAGCGCCGTCCCGGATCCGGATCTCGCCGTCGCTTCGGACCCCCACGTCGAGGCCCTCGTAGGTGAACCAGACCAGATGGGTGCCGTCGGTCTCCCCTCGCTGGGCGTGTTCGACCAGGTCGTTGAGCGCGCCCGGATCCGTGACGTCGTACAGCGGCGCTAGCTCGGCGGGTTCGGCCTCGAGAACCGCGGCGACTGCGGTGACGACGGCCTCGCTCGGCCGTCCGTCAGCCGGATCGAACGTGGTGACGTAGCTGTGATCGGGCGACTCCGACTCGTCCGTCGAATCGTTCGGGGAGGGCATACCCTGCCATTGTCGAGAACTCCGGTAGCCACTCGCCTGCCTATATCGTCGTATTAAGTAGCCGATGACGCTCGAGCGTCAGTCGCTCTGGATGCGCGGCGCGAGCATGTAGGTGACCTGTCCCTGCCCCTCCGCGAAGCCGAAGTAGATCTTGACGGGGAACTCCTCGCCGAGATCGAGCGTGACCTCGGTGTCCGTTGGGATCGCCTTGTTCATGTCCTTCAGGTAGTCCAGCGAGAACAGCGAGCGGGCCGGGCCGACCTGCAGATCGATCAGATCGTCCCGGGTGAGCTCGAGGTGGACGTCGTCGGTGTCGCCCTCCGCGTTGACGTAGAAGAACTCGTCAGTTTCGTCGACGCCGAGTGCGATGTGATCGGAGACCATATCGGCGGCGGTCACCGACCGGTTGACGTCTTTCCCCTCGAGGACGACTTCCGCGGGCAGATCGAGGTCCGGAATGTCGGGCTCCTGGCGAATCGAGTCGGGATCGATCAGCGCGAGCGTGTACTCGAGCCCGTCGATCTGGATGTGGAGCTTGCGGGTCTCCTCGTCGAGTTCGAGCTGGATGAGCTGGCCGGTGTCGGCCATACCGGCGATATCCTCGAGCCGCGAGAGGTCGACGCCGATCAGTCCGCCGTCCGCCTCGTAGGATTCGAACGCAGACGCATCGAGCGAGAGGTCGACCATCCCGACGTTCGCGGGGTCGACGGCGCGGATCTCCAGTCCGTCTTCCTCGAGGTGGATCTTGCACTCGTCGACCAGCACGCTCACCGAATCGAGCGCGCTGGTGAGCGTTTCGGCGCTCACGATGGCCTTGAACATATAGGTCGGCGTACGGACGGTTGCCATAAAAAGGCACCCTTTACGCGCGAGCGGACTCGAGCAGTATCGACTCGTAGCTCGGCGGTGATTGCCGGACGACACCGCCTCGAGTCGGCGCTCCGGGGACCGCTCGATCGAACGGGCGGTGATGGACGCGGCTTCTCGAGCGGGACCGCGTATTCGCGGCCTGAAACCGCGAGTCGCGGCACCTATCCGTCTCGACCGTCTAGCGACGCTAACTGAGTGCAACTTCGATGGCAGGCAAAGACCACTACTACAACAAGGCGAAGCAGGAAGGGTATCGCTCTCGAGCGGCCTACAAGCTCAAACAACTCGACAACCTCGAGAACGTCATCGATCGCGGCGACACCGTCGTCGACCTGGGGGCGGCCCCCGGCGGCTGGCTCGAGGTCGCCGCCGAGGCGGTCGGCTCGGAGGGGAACGTCATCGGCGTCGACTTCCAGCGAATCAAGGACTTTGCGGACCACGACAACGTGGAGACGCTCCGGGGGGATATGACCGAAGACAAGACCCGCGATCGGGTCATCGACGCCGCCGGCGGCCCGGTCGACGTCGTCATCTCCGACATGGCGCCCAACATGTCCGGGGAGTACTCGCTCGATCAGGCCCGCTCGCTGCACCTCGCGCGGCAGGCCTTCGAGACGTCCATCGAACTCCTCGACAGCGGCGGGGACTTCGTCGTAAAGGTCTTCGAAGGGCCCGACGTCGACGACTTCCGAGCGGATGTCGAGGAGGAGTTCCAGTACGTCCGCGCGACGTCGCCGAAGGCGAGTCGGGACGAGTCCTCCGAGGTGTACTTCATCGGCAAGGGACGGCTCACCGCCACGGTGCGGCCGGGCGACGAACTCGAGGTCGAGATCGACGCCGTCGGGAACGAGGGCGACGGCATGGCGAGCGTCGACGGCTACCGGTTGTTCGTCCCCGACACCGAGGAAGGCGAGACGGTCACGGTGCGCGTCGAGGACGTCAAGCCGAACTTCGGCTTCGCACAGCGGATCGACCGGGACTGACCGGTCGGCTACTCCTCCGTCTCGAGGCGGTCGTGGCGCTCGTCGATCTCGTCTAAGATGTCCAAATTCTTTCGGATCGAGGATCGAATCGCGTCGCTGCGGTTGACGAACTTTCCGTCGTCGCCGACGTGGTCGTCCAGATCCTCGAGGAGCTCCTGCGGAATTTCGACGCTGATCTTGGGCATCAGTCTGGGTAGTCGTTCGCGCGTCCTCGTCTTAAGAGGGTTGATCGCTCGATTTTCGAGGGCTCGAGAGCGACACCCAGTCGGACGACTCGATCCGAGATCGAATGAACGGTCTGGTTCGGGAGTGAAAACGACGACGAAGCGGCCCTGCCACCGTGGTACCAGGGGACCGCCACGCCCTCCCCAGCCGATTCGCTCACTGCTCACGGTTCCTATCGGTCACCGTTCGCGATCGAGGGATTCACTCCGTTCATCCCTCGCACCGTTCGCTCATCCCTCGCACGACTTCGGGCCGCGGTTCACTGGCGTTCACCACGCTCCAGCGCGCGCCACCGCAGTTGGGTGACCAGTTTGAGCGATAGACGGATCTCCTATACGAAGCAGTTCCAAGACTGAGCGAGCGATGAAACGTCGTGGAGGAACAGTGAACGTGCGGTGAACGCCGTCACTCCGTCGCGGTCGCACCGGTGTCCTCGGCGTCCGGTGCCGCCGAGCCGCCGCCACCACCGCCGAACAGCCGGCCGCCGCCCGTGAGGACGTAGAGGACGGCGAGGCCGAGCAGGTAGGTCAGCGAAATCGGGATGGCGAACAGCAACATCATCAGGATCCCCTTCGGGCTGAAGAAGGCGGCGATGACGAAGATGCCGACGACGACCGGCCGCCAGCGCTCGAGCATCGAGCGGTAGCTGGCGACGCCGCCGACGTGGAACAGCGCCATCGTGACGATGATGTTGAGGAGGAAGCCGATGCCGACGGTCGTGGCGATCACGAGCCAGAAGAAGCTCTTGATCCGATAGGAGATGACCATTCCGTTGCTGATCGCGTCCGAGACCAGATACGAGATGATCGTGGGCGCGACCCAGAAGAACCCGAGGTAGGTTCCGACGGCGAAGCCGACGAGCAAGCCGCCACCCCAGACGACGAAGGTGCGCCGGTCGCCGTACACTAGCCCGCGCTCTTTGGCTGCCGGCCAGGCGTAGAACAGTACCAGCGGGAGGGTGGCGACGAGTCCGGCGAGGGCGCTCACCTTCGCCTCGAAGATGAGGACCTCGACCGGGTGCAGGGCGACGACGATGTCCATCGCCTCGACGAGTTCGCCGAGATCCATCCCGCTCGGATCGATATCGTTGCGGGCGGCGACCTCGTCGAGCACGTGCTGGGGAACCCGATCCAGGAAGAGCCTGAGGATGTCCCCGAGACCGCCCGAGTAGAGCCAGAAGAAGGTGCCGCCCATGACGACCATGAACAGCCCGACGATGCGGAACACCTTCGAGGTGAGACTGTTGAAGATGAAGGCGATGTCGTAGGCGTAGCCGCCGATGTCGTCCTCGGTGGTCTCGTCCTCGGTAAAGGGATCGAGCATACCGGCGGCGGTGTTCGCGAAGAGGCTCTCGTCTTCGCCGGCGTCACCGTCCGCACCGCCTGCGGCGCTCGCGGCACCGCCCGCGGCCGCGCCGTCGTCCGCCGCCTCTATCGAATCGAACCTGTCGAGGATGGCCTGCGCCTTTTCCCGGTCGTCGTCGTACATCGCCTGCCGGGAGTACTCGAGCGCCTGGTCTTCGCTCATGCTCAGGAAGACCTGCGTCGACACGTCGTCGATGTCCTCGACCGCGAGCGTCTCGAAGTCGACGTCCTCGTGGGTGTCGGCTCGTCGAATGTCGTCCGATCGCGGATAGACCGGCTGCTGGAGCACGTGGATCGTATAGCCCAGCAGGACGACGAACCCGACGGCCGCGGTGACCAGGAGACCGACCGCGATCTCACCGGCGAGACCGTGCGTGTTCGCCATCGTCTCGAGCCCGAGTGTCCCGCTGGGGCGCAGCCACGACGGGAACGTGGGGTAGACGGACTCGCGGAGGTAGCCGAAGCCGCCCTGGTTGACGGCGACGGAAATCGCGGCCGCGACGACGGCGAGCACGCCGCCGAACTGGAGGAGACGCCGCTTGACGTGGTCGGTTCCCGTCCCCTCGGATTTCGCCGCGCCGCGCCGGCGGACGTTGGTGACGACCTTGGCCAGCCCGAGGCTGAAGACGTAGAGGATGACCATCGGCATGGCCCACATGACCTGCGTGAACGGGTCCGGCGGCGAGAACAGGGCGCCGAAGACGACGATTCCGACGACGGCGTGTCGCCACTTGTCCCGGAACGTCTCGTAGGGGATGATCTCGGTGTAGGACAGCACGCCCATCAACAGCGGGAGCTGGGCGGCGAGTCCGAACGAGAGCGTCAACAGCGCCATGAACTCGGTGAACTCGGTGATCCCGTAACTTGGTTTGACGCCGGCGCTGACGGCGTTCCCCGCGAGGAAGCCGAACGCGTACGGGAAGAAGATGCTGTAGGCGTAGATGACCCCCGCCACGAACAGCGAGAGCGCCATCACGACGAAGCCGGCGATGTACCCCTTCGAGATCGGGACGGCGCTGTGATAGCCGCGGCGACGGATCGCCTTCCGAGAGAAATAGAGCAGTGCGGGAATCGCGACGACGGCGCCCGTGATCATCCCGATCTTGGCCTGTAAGAGGATCACCTCGAACGGCGTTCGCGTGATGATGTCGGTCGAACCGGCAATCTCCTCGTTCATCTGACCCTTCGCGGTCGCCTCGAGGAAGTCCCAGACGACCACGCGGAGCGCGTAAAAGGAGCTGACGAAGCCGATGAGAAAGACGATAAACACCTTCTGCAGGTGCTCTTGGGCACCCGAGAGGAGCGCGCCGATCGTCTCCCGGCCGCCGTTGATGGCTCGGGCGGTGTCCTCGTCGACGGCAGAACTCATTGGGTTGGGGTAACTGACATCCAGTTATCAACCTTTCGAGTGGGTGTGCGGGTTCGTGGGGCGAGCGAACGGCCTTCTCACTCTCGAGGGGTGGTCGTAAGAAAAAGGCCTATAACCGGTGGCCTATCAGTATTCCGTAGATGTCGGACGAGCCGGCGGACGATCGCGATGGCGAGTCTCCCGAAGAGTCACGGGACGACCCCGATATCGAGGGTCCCGAGGAGTCACGGGACGACCTCGACGAGCGACGGCCGGCTCCCGACGATGCCGCCGTATCCGACTCCGACCCCGCCTTCGATACCGAATCGTCAGCGACCGCCGGCGTGGAGTCGTCGACCCTCGAGACCGACGGCGAAGGCGTCGTTAGCGATCCGCACAACCCCGAGCAGTCCTACCCGGATCCCGACGACGATATCGGGGGGCTCTCGACGCCGCCGGACGACGAGGAGATGCCCCTGGCCGATCACATCGAGGAGATGGTGCTCCGGCTGGCGGTCGTCTTGCTGTTCGGGGCCGGCGGGACGGCGATCGGGCTGTTGTGGGCCTCCGACGCGATCGAGTTCATCTGGTTCAACGTCTTCCCGTACGACGCTGGCGAGGTCCCGCCGCCCCACGTCTACAACCCGCTCGAGCTGTGGTTGACCCGGATCAAGATCTCGTCGCTGCTCGGGATCATGATCGCGCTGCCGGCGTTCGTCTACGAGTGTTACCTGTTCATGCGGCCGGGACTGTATCCGAACGAGCGAAAGTACTACCTCGCGGCGGTCCCGACGAGCGTCGTTCTCGGTGCGATCGGGATGCTGTTTTCCTACGTGCTCGTGTTGCCCATCCTCTTTCGGTACTTCACCTACTACGCGGAGGAAAGCGCCGAGATCGCGTACGCGCTGGGCGAGACGTTCAACCTGATCATCACGCTCATGGGCTTTCTCGCGATCGTCTTCCAGATTCCGCTCTTCATCATGCTGGCGATCATGATGGGCGTGACGACCCGCCGCTGGCTGGCCCAGAAGCGGCTGTACTTCTGGGCGGCGTTCGCGGGGCTCTCCTTTATGTTCACGCTCGACCCGACCGGGATGGCTCCCATCCTCGTCGCCGTCACGATGATCCTGCTGTTCGAAGGGACGCTGTTCGTCCTGAAGTGGGTCGGGCGGACGTAACCCGACGCGGACCGTTTTCGAGCCGGTAGCGAGTCGATCGTGTCCCTCTCGTCCGTCATACGAACTGCTGTCAGTCAGCTCCGGCGCGACCGCAATCGGCCTGCGGTCGTACCGGGACATCGGTACAGCAGACCGTCTCAGTCCGTGCGATCGATCGGACGATCTTCCGAGCACTTCTCGACGGCTGCGATCGGTCGCTCGCTATTCGACGATCCGTCCCTGCCAATCCCGCGGAATACATTCGTGGACATACGTCCGCTCGACGCGGCCGAATAGCCGCCGTTTAATCCCCTTATATTCTCCCTATCCGTTCGCATATTGCGGACTCTCTCTGATTCGACTCGAAAAATACGCGATTTGTAAACGATCACCGTTTAGTAGTTGTGTATGTTTTCTTGAGGCGTGAAACTCTGAATGATATCGCGCAAATCTCTCTCCGATGGGTGTGATTGTAAACCACACGTCCCCGTCCGCGCCGCGCCCCGGAGGTGTGAGCCGTGACCGAGCTGGTGCCGACCACGTGTATGCGGTGTGCGGTCGGCTGCGGGCACGTCCAGCAGGCCCCCGATCGCGGCTACGGCCTCGGGACCGTCCGCGGCGATCCGAGTCATCCGGTCAACAGGGGACTGGCCTGTCAGCGCGGCGTCAGCGAGACCGCCGACCCGGGCGGCGAGTGGCTCACCAGGCCGCTCGTCCGCAAGGACGGCGAGCTCGTGGCGACCACCATCGAATCGGCCCTCGAGCGCGCGGCGGAAGGACTCGGTACCGCGCTGGAAGACGGCGGGAGCGACAGCGTCGCGGTACTGGGAAGCGGGCAGCAGACGAACGAGGCCGCCTACGCGCTGGGCAAACTCGCCCGCGGCGGCTTCGGAACTCGCTACTACGACGCCAACACGACGCTGTGTATGGCCTCGGCCGTCACGGCCTACTACGACGCGTTCGGCAGCGACGCGCCGCCGCCGACCTACGACGACATCCCCGAGGCCGAGACGCACGTCGTCTGGGGCGCGAATCCGTCGGCCGCCCACCCGGTCATGTTTCGCTGGATTCGCCAGTCGGCAGACGAGGACGACTCCGAACTGATCGTCGTCGACCCCGTCCACAGCGAGACCGCCGAGGTCGCCGACCACCACGTCCCGCTCGAGCCGGGCGGCGATCTCGCGCTGGCTCGAGCCGTTCTCGCTCGCATCGTCGAGACGGGCCGCGTTGACGAGGAATTCGTCGACGAGGCGACGGTCGGCTTCGACGAACTCCGCGCGGAACTTCCCGACGCGGCCGAGGCCGCCGAGATGGCGGGCGTCTCGATGGCCGACGTCGACCGCCTCGCGGACGCGCTCGAGGATCCCGCGCTGCTCTACTGGGGAATGGGCATCAATCAGAGCGTCAACGGGACCGCGTCCGCGGGCGCGCTGATCGATTGCTGCCTCGCGACCGGCAACCTCCGGCCGGGGTCGGGCCCGTTCTCGCTGACCGGGCAGGCCAACTCGATGGGGACCCGCGTCTGCTCCTCGAAGGGATCCTGGCCCGGTCATCGCCCGTTCGCGGATCCGGACCACCGCAGGGCGGTCGCCGAGACGTGGGACGTGCCGGTTTCGCGGTTTCCCGACGACGCGGGGCCGGGACCGGTCGGCGTCGTCGACGCGATCGGCGACGACGTCGATGCCGTCTACGCGGTCGCGACCAACCCCGTCGCCGGCATGCCCGACGCGACGCGCGTCCGCGAGAAACTCTCGGACGCGTTCCTCGTAGTGCAGGACGCCTTCCAGAGCGAAACGATCGAGTACGCCGACGTCGTCTTGCCCGCGGCGACGTGGGGCGAATCCGAGGGGACGACGATCAACATGGAACGGACCGTCTCCCGGGTTCGGGCCGCGACGGAGACTCCCTCGGGCGTCCGGACGGACCTCGCGTTGATCGGCGATCTCGCCGATCGCATCGTCCCCGACCTGTTCGACGAGACGCCGAAACCCGAAGCGGTCTTCGACGAGTTCGCGGCGCTGACAGCCGGTACGCCGGCGGATCTCTCGGGGATCAGTTACGACCGCCTCGAGGCCGAACGCGCGGTTCGCTGGCCAGCACCGGAACCTGACGTGTCGGCGGGGTATCGGTACTACGAGGTCGGGGACGTCGACGAGCGAACGGCCGACGACGGAGATGGGGTCGGCGACGGGACCGATTCCGGCGGCTCGACCGACGAATCGTGGTCGTTCTACACCCAGTCCGGCCGCGCGCGGTTCTCGACGGGCGAGGCCCGGCCGCTTCCCGAACCGACCGACGAGTCCTATCCGTTCACGCTGACCACCGCACGCCGCCCGGACGCGTACAACACCGGGGTTCGGACCCGCGAGGACGAACCGCCGACGGCGCGGGTCGGCCCGGCGACGGCCGCCGCGATCGCGGACGAACTCGAGGCCCTCGACGACGGCCACGTGGGCGACGAGGGAGACGAGGACCGGCAGTACGGCCGCGTGGTTTCTCGACGGGCATCGGTCACCGTCAGCGTGGAGACCGACGAGGCGATCCCCGACGGGGTCGTCTGGCTGCCGATTCACCACCCCGACGTCAACGATCTCACGCTGCCCGACGTCGACCCGCGCTCGAACGAGCCGAACTTCAAGCAGTGTGCGGTCCGCCTCGAGCCCCCGCGGGAGCGGGATGTCAGGGCGGTCGCGGAAGCGAGTGCCTGAGGACTCATGACCGCGAAACCGACACCCGAGTCCGCGAGCGGCGGCACACCCCCGATCCGGGGGAATCCGCGCCGGGGCGTCGCGTCCGCGACGCTCGGCTTCTTCGTCGGCTTCGCCGGCGTGGTGCTCTACGGCCCGGTCGCGTCCGAACTCGAGGGGGCGATGGGCTTATCCGGGCTCGCGCTCGGACTGCTGGTCGCAGCGCCGCAGTTGACCGGCTCGCTCCTTCGGATTCCCTTCGGCGCGTGGGTCGAAAATGTCGGGGCGGCGAAGCCGTTCCTGGTGTTACTCGGCGGTGCCGTCGTCGGGATGGCGGGCCTATCGACGATTCTCGTGACCCTCGGGACCGACGGTCTGACGATGGCCCACTATCCGCTCGTCTTCCTCTTCGGCGCGCTTTCGGGCTGCGGGATCGCGACGTTCTCCGTCGGGGCGGCCCAGACGTCGTACTGGTCGCCCGAAGACCGACAGGGGACGATGCTCGCGGTGTACGCGGGCCTGGGCAACAGTTCGCCGGGGGTTTTCACCCTCCTCGTCCCCGTCGCGCTCGCCGCGCTCGGACTGACGGGCGCATACCTCGCGTGGTTCGCCTTCCTCGTCTGCGGGACGTTCGTCTACGGCCTCGTCGCCGTCGATCCCCCGTTTTTCCAGCTCCGGAAGCGGGGTCTCGACGGCGACGCGGCGAAACGGGCGGCCGAAACGCGAGGGCAGGACCTGTTCCCGAGCGGGGACGCGACGGCGTCGATCCGCGAGGCGGCCGGCATCCCGCGAACGTGGGCGCTCGTCGCGCTCTTTTTCGCGTCCTTCGGCGGCTTTCTCGCGCTGACGACCTGGTTCCCGTCCTACTGGACGGCCGTCCACGACCTCGACCTGCAGGCGTCCGGTGCCCTCACCGCGGTCGCGTTCACGCTGCTGGCGGCGCTCGTTCGCGTTCCGGGCGGCGTCATCAGCGATCGCATCGGCGGCGAACGGACCGCGATCGCGAGTTTCGCCCTCGTCGCCGTCGCCGCGGCCGTGCTGATGGCGGCTCCGACCGTCTCGATCGCAGTCGGCGCGACGGTCCTGCTCGGTATCGGGATCGGCGTCGCCAACGCGGCGGTGTTCGGACTCGTCCCGAAGTACGTGCCCGAGGCCGTCGGCGGGGCGTCGGGGCTGGTCGGCGGACTCGGCGCGTTCGGCGGCTTCGCCATTCCGCCGGTGCTCGGGCTCTTCGTCGACCTGCAGGGGACCGCCGGCTACGCGAACGGCTTCGTCGTCTTTCTGGTCCTCGCGATCGCCTCGATCGGCCTCTCGGGCGGGCTGTACCGCGCTCGAGTGGTACCGACGCCGGACGGCCCGGTTCCGTCCGACGATTGAACCCGTCCGGTTTTCGATCCGATTTCTGTCCGGCCGTCGAGTCCGAGGCCAGCTACACGCTCGGTCGTGATCCCATCCTGGCCCCGTCACCGCCGCGAGTCGACCTCGCGTCTCGAGATCGAAGCCGATCGCCGCGATTGCTCGCGTGAACGGGGCCGAGTCGCGCCGACCGGCTTTGAAATCGGCCATTCTCCGCCCCGCTGATCCGCGATATACATCCTAATACAGACCATATCTCCTTGGATATCCCACGCCCGGCTCCGAATACGCGCTAAAAATAGTTATTTGTAAACGATTACCGTTATATGCTTTAGGAACATGGCGTAGAAACGTGAATTACGAGATGTTTGGCGAGGAACTTTGCAGATTCGAATCCGATCGTCCGGTCGGGGTGGTCCGCAGTGGCGCATAAGAAAGAGGAACTCAAGGCGGGCTGTTACGGCGACGAGGTCCGCGAACACATCCTCGAGTTCGCCGACAACGGCGGCTACGAGGCGATTCCGGAGGACGAACGCGAGAAGTGGTTCACCCGGTTCAAGTTCTGGGGTCTGTTCCACCAGCGCTCCGGGCAGGAGTCGTACTTCATGATGCGGCTGACCAACGCCAGCGGCATTTTAGAGCCCGATCAGCTGCGAACGATCGGGGAGGTCGCCCGCGAGTACGCGAAAGGGCCCGTCGCTAACCCCGAGTTCGGCAACGGCTGGATCGACCTGACGACTCGTCAGTCCGTCCAGCTCCACTGGCTCGAGCTCGAGGACGTGCCCGAAATCTGGGAGCGACTCGAGTCCGCCGGCGTTCACTCCCGATCCGCGGGCGGTGACACGATGCGTAACATCTCGGGCTGTCCGCTCCACGGGAAGGCCGAAGAGTTCGTCGAGGCCGGCCCCCTGCTCGAGCGCTTCGAGGAGGAGCTCCGGACGGACGACGCGCTCGCGAACATGCCCCGAAAGTTCAACATCAGCGCGTCGGGCTGTACGGTCGGCTGCGCGCAGGACTCGATCAACGACGTCGGGTTCGAGCCGGCGACGAAGGAGATCGATGGAGAGACCGTCAGGGGATTCAACGTCCGCGTCGGCGGCGGGCTCGGCGGCCGACAGCCCCGCGCCGCGACGCCGCTCGATATCTTCGTTCGCCCCGAGAACGCCTACGAGGTCGGTCGCGGCTTCGTCGAGCTCTACCACGACTACGGCAACCGTCAGAACCGTTCCAAGAACCGCGCGCGGTTCTTCGCCGAGGACTGGGGGATGGAGAAAATTCGGGAGACGCTCCAGGAGGAGTACGTCGAGTTCGAAATGCACACGGCGGGCGAGGACTTCCGCGAGGAGTACACCTACAACGCCGGCCGCCCGGTCGCGGACGGCCGACACGACCACGTCGGCGTCGGCGATCAGAAAGACGGACAAAAGTACGTCGGGCTGAGCGTTCCCGTCGGTCGGCTCCCGGCCGAGGACGCCATCGAACTGGCCGACTACGCCGACGAGTACGGCTCCGGCGAGGTCCGCCTGACCCGCCGCCAGAACCCCGTCATCGTCGACGTCGCCGACGAGGATCTGGACGCCCTGCTCGCCGAACCGCTGCTCGAGGAGTATCCCCCCGAGCCGAGTCCCTTCGAGCGCGGCGCGATGGCCTGTACCGGCACCGAGTTCTGTTCCATCGCGCTGACCGAAACGAAGGGCCGGATGGCCCGCATGCTGCGCTGGTTCAACGGGAACGTCGAGCTGCCCGACGACGTCGGCACGATCAAGATGCACTACTCCGGCTGTACCGCCGACTGCGGGCAGGCGATGACCGCGGATATCGGTCTGCAGGGGATGCGCGCCCGCAAAGACGGCGAGATGGTCGAGGCCTTCGACATCGGCGTCGGCGGCGGCGTCGGCGAGGAGCCCTCGTTCATCGACTGGGTGCAACAGCGCGTGCCGGCCGACGAGGCCCCCGGCGCGATCCGGAACCTGCTCGAGGCCTACGCGGCCCACCGTTCGAAGGGCCAGACGTTCCGTCAGTGGGTCGAATCGACTGGCACCGAACAGCTCGTCGAGTTCTGCGAGCCCGAGGAGACGGACTTCGAGGCACCGTACATGGCCGACGCCAAGCAGTCGTGGTATCCATTCGCGGAGAGCGAGTCCGCGGCGGCCGCGACCGGCGAGGAGTCCGCGGCTCCATCGGACGACTGAGACTGAACGACCGCGGTTTGCTCGCGGTCTCGAACCGATTTCTCGAGCACGTATTTATCAACTTCCGGACCGTATACTCTCGTATGCCCGAAGACGTACTCTTCAAATCCGAGAGCGAACAGAGCCGAGCGGATATCGCGACGTTACTCCGTCGCGTCGCGGACAACCTCGAGGACGACGAGGCGATCACGCTCAAAGCGGGATCCGAATCCGTGACGCTCGACCCGCCCGCCCGTCCCACCTTCGAGGTCAAAGCCGAGCGCGAGGGGCCGACCGACGCGCCCGGCGAACTGAGCGTCGAGTTCGAACTCGAGTGGGACGAAGCCGACGACGGGGACGAGAACGGCGGTGGAGCGCTCGAGATCGAATAAGCCAGCCGGTCGGCTTCGTGCGTCGGTGCGCGCGATGACCGCCCGCAGTCGACCGGCGAGCGACGCCGTCAGCGGTGCTCACGCGTCCGTTCGTACGCGTAGCCGAGGGCGTCCTCGAGCGAGCCGGGGCCGTCGTAGCTGGCCGAGAACAGGTCCATGAACTCCCGGGCGATCCGGTTGCACCGTTCGAACGTCAGGACGGTTCTGACCCGCATCGTTTCGGAGAGGTCGAGCCCCGGATAGCTCGTCGCCGTCAGCGAGTAGCCGGGATGATCTTCACCGTCGAGCGAGGCGGGCGCGACCTTGAGCCGCAAATCACCCGAGTCGTGGAGATACGTCCGATACTGCATTTCCCGGTCCGCGTCGGCCGGGGTGTAGGTCCGACACTCTTCGGTGTTCCACTCGAGCGGCACGTCGGCTTCCATCGATCACTGATACTAACTCGAGTGCTACGTTCGTATCGCAACGAGCAATATTATCGGACGCAAGTCCAGAATCTGAAATATCAATGAGTTCTATGGGCCGTTCCCGGTTATATACTGGCTGAACGTCTATTTCCCCCACGCAGTATCCGACCGATCGACGAATCCGTCCTCGTCGCGGCAGCCGGTTTCGCTCTCACGACCGGTGATCGGTCGGGAAGGGACAGTCCGTCGTTGTCAGTCGTCGCTCGAGGAGTCTGCCTCGGCGGCCAACGCCTCGTCTCCGGCCTCGGGACTCACGCTCCCGGTCCGGTAGCCGTGGAGATCGAGCGTGACGTGGTCGAAGCCGAGCTTCGAGAGCGCCGTCCGGACCGTCTCGACGAATTCGCGTTCGAGGGCGCGCTCGAGCTCGTCGGGCGCGACCTCGATGCGGGCGAGTCCGTCGTGGTCGCGGACGCGGAACTGGTCGAACCCCCACTGGCGAAGCAGCGCTTCGGCCCGCTCGATCCGCGCGAGTCGGTCGTCGGTGACGTCGAGCCCGGTCGGAATCCGCGAGGAGAGACAGGCCATCGAGGGCTTGTCGGCGACCGACAGCTCGTAGCGGTCGGCGATCTCGCGGACCTCGTCTTTCGCGATGTCGTGGGCCAGCAGCGGCGAGTGAACGTCGAGTTCCGCCACCGCCTGCAGTCCGGGCCGATGGCCCGCGCCCGGATCGTCCGCGTTCGTGCCGTCACAGACCGTCCCGACCGCGAGGTCGCGAGCGGTCTCGAGCATCTCGCCGAGTCGCATCGTCCGGCAGTGATAGCAGCGGTCGTCGTCGTTTTCGACGAACGCGTCGCTCTCGAGTTCGGAGAAGGAGACGATCTCGTGGCGGATGCCGATCTCGCGCGCGACCCGCTCGGCGTCCTCGAGCTCTGCCGCGGGGAGCGTCTCGCTCTTTGCGGTGCAGGCGACGGCGTCCTCGCCGAGCGCGTCGTGGGCGAGCGCGGCCACCACGCTCGAGTCGACCCCGCCGGAGAAGGCCACGAGGACCCCGTCCCGGCCGGCGAGGTCCTCGCGCGCGGCCTCGAGTTTCTCCTCGACCGATGTCATGGTCGTCGTTCGAACCGGACGGGCAAAAGGACGTTGTCGTCGCTTCGAAGGGAGTTCCCCGCCCGACGCGAGCGGCCGCGCGGCGGTTTCCGAATGCGTCTCGAGACCGGTTGCAGTCACCAGCGCGCCGGAGGGTTAAGGGGGTATCCGTGGTATCGCCGGCATCGAGACTACGATGTCCGTATCCGATCTCCTTCGACCGATCATCGACACCGAGGGCGACACCGAAGCCACCGACGAGCACTCTCGGCTGGAACACGCCGCTGGGGCGGCTGTCCGCGGGATTCAGGCGGGGTTCGTCGCGACGCTCATCATGACCGCCTTTCGCCTGCCGATCCTGCGCTCGCTGCCGCCGTCGGCGAACTTCTGGTCGCAGTACGTCGCCGGCGGCGATCCGGACGACCATCCGGTCGCCGGCCTCGCCCTCCACCTGGTCTACGGGGTCAGTTCGGGCGTGATATTCGGCGGGCTGTTCTCCCTGTACGACGCCGGCCGGTCCATCGAACCCGAACAGCGCGGGCTCGTCTGGGGTTCGATCTACGGCATGGTCCTGTCGGCTTTCGGCGCGCAGGTCATCCTGAAGGAACTGCTCGACATCCGCCTCGAGGCCGACGAACTCGCGCTCTTTCACGCGGGCCACCTCGTCTACGGCCTCTCGCTCGGAGCCTGGATCGGTTCGCGAACCGAGGGCGTCGAGGATCCGGAACGGGAGTACGAGTACGACGACGGCAACTAGCCGTCGGCCCCGCTCAGCGCGTCGACGTCTTCCTCGAGTCGGCTCGCGTACTCGAGTCGTAGCTCGCGGGCGTCGGCTTTCGTCACGTACTGACGGCCGTCGATCTGCGTCGAGATCGGGTGGTAGTCGCCGACGGTGAACCCCATCCGCTCGAGGTAGCTCGCGACGGCCGCCGACTCGAGGCCCCGCTCGATCGCCGCCTCGGCGAGACCGCGGACGGTTTCGAACGCGGGGAGGGCGATCCCGTCGTCCGTGACATGGCCGGGTCGAGCCCGCGGAACGTCGCCGTCGCTCGCGATTCCGCCGTCGGCGCTCCCCCGGCGGCTGCCGTTTCTCCCGCCCGCATCGTCGATCCGGACGGTGGTGTGGTGGAGCCGCTCCATCACCGTCTCGAGCTCGTCGACCAGTCGGAGCAGCTGGCTCGGGAGGGCGGCGTCGGGCGAGCGCCACTCGACGGTCGGCATCGAATCGCGCAGTCGCACGGGCGTCCAAACCACGTCGTCGGGCGAGAACTGCTCCTCGACGGCCGCCTCGTCGACGCCCGCCGCGACGGCCGCCGTTTCGAACTCCTCGTAGCAGTGCTCGAGCCGCCGGTGCCACTCGCCGACGTTTTCGACGTAGCGCCACAGCTGGCCGTGCTTTGGGAACGCCTCGTAGCTCTTCTTCCGGTAGCAGTGGGCGCGGGCCCCGTTGGCGATCCGTTCCCCTCGATGGTACGGCGACGAGTTGACCAGCGCGAGCGCCGGGTCGAGGGCGATGAGCGCGTTGAGCTGGTCCGTCACGTTTCGCTTCTCGACGTGGACGTGGGTCCCGGCGCAGTACTTCGCGTAGTCGAAGTTCTCGCCGATCACTTCCTTCTGGATACGGCCCCGCTCGTCGGGGCGGCGGTCGATCTCGTCGCCGTTGATCGGCGTCCCCAGCGGGACGAGATGCTTGTCCAACTCCGCGGCTCTCGAGAGAACGTCCTCGAGTTCCGTGACGAGTTCCGCTCGGAGCTCCGCGACCGTCTCGCAGGGCGGCGTCTTCAGTTCGAACAGCGGTTCGACGAACTCCCGCTCGGTTTGGGCCGACACGTCGGCGAGCGGCCCCGGTTCGACGAGGTTGCCGTCGCTATCGACGACCCAGTACTCGACTTCGATGCTCGTTTTCATGCTCGAGGTGACTGCGTTCCCACCGGTCGGGCGGACGGCGTCGGTTTCGGACGGTCGCAACGTCGTTAGACGGACTCGATCGGCTCGGTCGGCCGGCTCGAGGACCGGTCTTCGAATTCTGTGATCGTGTCGGTCCAGTAGGACGGAGTCGCCGAAGTGACCGCGCCCTGCAGCCGCCACCGCTATTTCACCGGGGCCGCTGTTACGACGACCGGCCCGTTTCCAGCGAATCGACGACCGAGATCTCGGTCTCGATGCCCTCGAGTCGCCGGAGCGTCGCTCGTTCCTCCTCGAGATTCTCCTCGAGCGGCTCGATGATATCGTCCGCGTAGGCGAGGCGACCTGCGAGCGCGAGCAGTCCCTCGTAGGAGCGGATCTCGAGGCGCTCCGCCGTGAGCCCGATCTCGAGGTCGACGTACTCCGGCGGGGACTCGCCGTCGGCCGTGCGGGTCCGTCGCGACTCGGCGAGGCCGTCGGCTGCTCGCGATCGACTCGCGCGCGGTCGGCGACCGAGCGCCGCGAAGACGCGCTCGAGGCGGTCGACCTGCCGTTCGGTCTCGTCGCGGTGGGTCGCGAACGTCTCGGCGATGTCGTCGCTCGCGGCGTCCGCCGCCATCTCGGCGAGCAGTTCGACGTGGGTGCGTTCGACGTAGTAGGCGTGCTGTAACTGGAAACCGAAGCTGTCCTCGAGCGTTTCGATGTTCATGGTGTGCGTATCCTCATCTCCGATCGAGTGAGCCGCGGCTGGCCTCGCCGACCGGACTCGACGCGAGCAACAGTTCGACGGCGTCGCTGTCCGATAACGACTCGAGTTCCGTTCGCATCGCCCGCTCGTCGTCGTAGTTCGGCCGGAGTGCGTCGACGACGCGTTCGCCCGCCTCGCCCTCGAGCGAGTTCGCGAGCGCCATCGTCGTCTCGTAGATCGTACACTCGATCGCCTCGAGTTTCAGTGTGGTTTCGATGTAGTACAGCGGCCGAAGTTCGTCGTTCAGCACGACATTGTTGAACGCCTCCTTGTCGGCGAGCAGGCCGTCAAATTCCGGAACGCGTTTGGTTTCGGGATCCTCACCGAGCGCGTCGAAGGCCCGTTCGATGCGCTCGCAGTGTCGCTGGGTCTCGTCGCAGTGACCGTCGATCGTCTCCCAGAGTCGCTCCCGACACTCCGTGACGCGGCCGTCGTCCAGGGTATCGATCGCGACGTCGGCCGCCAGCGTCTCGAGTTCGCCGCACAGTTCCCGCTCGATGTAGTAGAGTCTCTCCAGTTCGGTCGTCAGCGCGTCGTGGGTAGTCGTTGTCGTACTCATGGCTGTCTCGTCCGTCTCTCCGCGCGGACCGATCGGTCAAAACGACTGCTGGCCTCGCATCCCTTCGTCGATGACGTGGGGGCTGTCCCCGCGGTCGCTGTACCGCGGCCGACCCACGGCGTCCCGCCCGACCCCGTTGAGAATCGCCAACTCGAGTTCGTCCTGCGTCTCGTAGGTCTCGTGACCCGACGTCTCGAGGATCGTCCGGAGCGAATCCGATCGGCGGGGGTACGTGATCTCCACGTCGGCAAACTCCGCGAGCACCTCGTCGGTCGTCATCGGGAACGTCGCGTCCCCGAAGAGCTGACTGACTGACCCGATCTCCAGCGATCGGACCTCGTCCGTCTCGGTGTCGATACGGTTCATCGGGCGCTCCTACCCCGATGGACGGCAAAGTACTACAGCCTGCATGCGACGACAGTGCGTCGCCGTCGGTCCGGGGTTCGTTGCGCGCCTCTCTCGGTCGATTTCGGACCGGCGCGCTCGAGTCCCACGTTCCCGAGGACCTGTCGCTGGCCGAGCTGACGCTCCGGTGGAGCCTCGACCACGGGCGGTCTCGACGGTCCGGGGACGACCTCGCCGGAACACGTCCGGAGCAACGCCGCCGTCTCGGAGCTGTCGCCGGTATCTCACCGGGTTCACGGTGCCGTCCGCGACGTCTACGAGGAGCACGTGTTCGAAGTCATCCACCATCGCTGGTAGCGCCGCCGGCGACGCCGCGGAGACGGTCTCGGCGGCTGTCGACCGACGCGACGCGGGCTCGTCTGTCTCGCTGAAAACGCAAGGCACACGCCGATTTTCTAGGGTGGCGTAGGCGTGAACGTGACCGACTACGAAATGCACGAGCCCGACTTTTCGGGCACGACGACCGAGCAATGGGACGAACCGCAACTCGAGGACTTCGATACCGACGACTTAGGGGAGGTCGCGGACCACTTCATCCTCTCGTCGTCGGGATTCCCGCCGGAGAACTTCACGGACTGCAAACTCCCGGTGGTCGATCCGGACGGCAACCTCAACAAGAACGCCCTGCAGACGGCGAAAAGCGGCGGCCACGGCGTCGGCGCGGTCGAAGACCTCGACGACGACAAGCGGGACGACATCGAGGAGCTGATCGACGATCTCGCGAACGAGCAGTTCGAAGACGCCGACTTCGGCGACTAAGCGGCCGGCCGCCGATCGCGGCGTCGCGCACCGACGAGCCGACGGGCAGTCAGGTCGACGACCGCTCCCGCCCAGACGAGGACGAGGATACTACAGAGTACGAGCCCGCGCGTCCAGTTCCCGCCGTCGAACTCCCGCGCCGCCGCCGAAATCACCGCACGGACCGACACCGCCCGCGTCGGTTTCGTCCCGAAGAGGGCCGTGATTGGCATACGTGCCTTCGCTGCGCTACCGATATAACGCCGTCTCGGAGCATGCAAGGGTGAGGTGTGCGTCGGATTGCCGCCCGCCCCGTCGCGTTCGTTGCGTTCACTCCGGATCGAATCCGCCGACGAGATACTCGAGGGCGAACAGTGCGACCGCACCCACTGCGGCCCACGCGGCCGTCAGGGCGATCGTTTCCGTCGTCCACGCGTGCGTTTCGCCGATGTTGTGCAGGGGAGCGGGGACCGAGCCCGCGATCAAACTCACCAGGAAGACGAGCGTCAGTTCGCGGTTGCGGGCCAGCGCGGTGCGCACGACGCGGGCGATGGTAACGAGGCCGACGACCCCGCCGGCGACGAACAGCACCACGGTCGTTCCCGGATCGGCCGCGGCGGCCAGCGAGCCGCCGCCGACCAGATCGCCGAGCGCGCGGACGAACGCGCTCAGCTCCGAGGAGAGGAAGACGTACTGGCCGAGCAAGATCAGGATCAGCGAGCCGGAGATTCCCGGCAGAATCATGGCGCTGACCGCGATCGCGCCGGCGACGACGATCACGATCGGACCGCCCCCCGGGAGCGCGACGAGGTCGGCGGCGACCAGTAACGCGAGCCCGGCACCCGCGGTCGCGGTCCCCGCGTGAAGGGGCGTCGTGAACGTGAGGGTCCGGCCGAGCGTGATCGCCGAGGCGGCGATCAACCCGGTAAAGAAGCCGAACATCGCGACCGGGTGGGACTCCGCGAGCGTCGAGACGAGATCGGCGATCAACACCACCGCGGTGGCCATGCCGACGCCCAGCGGGAGCACGAATCCGAGATCCAGTTCGAGCAGCGCCTCGCGCGCCCGCTCGCGCCGCTCGGGACGGTACCCCCGGAGGATGGCGACGGCCCGGAGCGGCGTAAACGCCGTGACGGCGGCGATCAGCCGGCCGTAGAAGCCAAGCAGGAGCGCGACGGTGCCGCCGGAGACGCCGGGGAGGGCGTCGGCCGTCCCCATGCAGAGCCCGTAGCCGTAGGCCCGAAGCAACTCGAGTCGGTCGACGACCACGTCGGTTCGTTCATACTCCATGTGTTCGTTCCTGGCGTCGCCGATCGGCGTCGCGGCCCGACAGCGTTCGATGCCACCGTCTCGAGCCCGGGCGACCGAGCCGCCGTTTCGCCTGCATGGTCGATGGGGCGACGCGCGTCCGTATAAAAGTGCGACAACCTCGTCAGCGCGTGCTCCCCGTCCTCGTTTATCGTCCCCGTCTCCTTCTCGTCTCCGTCCCCGGCCACCGTCGCCGTCCGGCTCGGCGAACCGCGCGGTTTCAGGCCGGCCGCCCCATCGTGTACAGGAACATCGGCGTCTGTCCCGCGGCACGGGGTGCGAAGAAATCCGAGACGATGTCGTCGTAGAACGTCAGCCCGGTCCCGCCGAGGTCGCGGTGGGCGTACGTCCCCAGATACAGCCGGCCGGCCGTCAGCGACGCCTCGAGCTGTGCCACCCGGTAGCCGCGATCGCCGAGCGCGTCGACGATCTCCTCGAGGTCGGACACGAAGTAGACGCAGACCGCGGCGTCGGCGGCCAACCGCTGATCCAGCGCGAGGTGACCCGCCTCGCTACGACACTCGCCGGCCCACAGCCGCTCGAGTTCGCCCCGGGCCGGATGGTAGCGGTAGCTGCCCGACGCGAGGCCGTCGACGCCGTTGACGATGAGATAGGGATCGACGAACGAGAGCGGCGGGTCGTCCGCGAGACGGCCGTCCATCGCCACCCCGCGAACGGCCCGGTCGAGCACGGTCGACAGCTTCCGAAAACTGATCGGCTCGCGCTCGTACTCGCGACAGGAGCCGCGGCGGCGGATCGTCTCGTGGAGCGGCCGGCTCGAGGCCGTCTCGCGATCGATCGGCTCGAGTTCGATCCGTTCGCCGTCGCCGGGTTCGCGGGTGCCGATCGGTCCCGCCGGCCGCCCGGACCGCCAGGAGTCGGCCGCGCCGCCGCTCTCGAGAACGCCGGCCGACCACGCCTCGCGGATCAGCGGGAACTCACGCTCGTTCGGCGATAGCGGTTCGGTGTCGGGATCGATCGGATCGACGTCGGTCGAACCGGAATCGGCACCGAAATCGGACTCGGGTCCAGCGTCGCTCGAACCGATCGGAACGATCTCGAGCGGCGCTTCGCGTTCGGGCTCGAGTCCGAGCAGGTCGGCGACGGGTCGGTCGGCGAAGCCGGTGACGACCTCGGCGCGGTAGTCGAGCGCGTGGGCGACCGCCAGCAGGTTCGCGAGGTGCGTCCCGGAGTCCCAGAACGCGTGACGAAACGTCCGATTCCCGTACTTCCAGGCGTTCCGCCACCACGTCGAGGTCGCGACGACCGACAGCGGCGCGTCGGCGACGCCCGCGCGATCGCTGGCGCCCGCGAGCGCGCCGCGGTAGTCCCCTTCGCGGAGCACGTCGAGCGACAGCGTCCGGGGATCGAAGTGGTAGACGCCGGCCTCAAGTTCAACTGCAGCGTCCGAGCCGCCCCTCCCCTCGGCGTCGACCCCCAGATCACCGCAGACGACGTACAGATCGACGTGGTAGAGCGCGCCGGTCGTCGCCGCGGCGCGAAAGCGGAGGGTGCGACCGCGCCTGTCGATCCGCTTCGTGATACCGGCAGCGTAGTAGCACAGGCTCGTGACCGTCTCGAGGTCGGGCTGGCGGGCTCGAGTCGGATCGCCGTCGGGCGTCGGCTCCGCGATGGCTGCGAGCGCGGGTTGCTGGGGCGGGCGAATTCGACCGGCGAGCGCCTTCGAGGACAGGTCGATATATTCCTTGTACGGCCGCGGTTTGTTGTCGAAGTTCAGACCCCGACCACCCTCCTGAATGCTTCTGGGCGAGTGTTTCGTCCGCTCGTGGTAGTCGATCGCCCCGGTTGGCATGCGCCGAGCTACCACGGCGACGCGGAAAAACCCGGGCAGGAACTTTTTCCTCGCTCCGGTTTGTTACACCGCTCGAGAACATGGACCTCGAGTCGATTCCGGGCGTCGGCGAGAAGACCGCCCGAGCGCTGTCCGCGCTCGACGATCCCGAGCGCGCGCTCCGAGCGGGCGACGTGGAAGCGATCGCGACCGCGCCGGGGATCTCCCAGGGGCGGGCCGCCCGCATCGCGCGCGGCGCGATCCGGCTCGAGCACGACGATCCCGGCGGGTTCCTCGCGACCGAGCGCGCCCGCGAGGTCTACCGCGAACTCCTCGGACTGCTCGAGGAGCGCACGGTCACCGACTACGCCGCCCGGCGACTCGAGACGATCTATCCGAGTCCGCGGCGCTCGCGTATCGAGGAGGTGCAGGCGTTCGCTCGCGATGCCCTCGAGCGCGACCCCGATCCCGCGGTGCTCGACGCGCTCGAGGGGGTCCGACCCCTCCGGGAGCCGGGCGACGTGCGGGTCCGCGAGCGCTGTCTGGCGACGACCGACGCCGAGCGCTACAGCGAGGCGCGCGAGGCGATCCCGGAGCTCTCCGTCGAGATCGTCGAGGACGCACAGGGGCTGGCCGAACTCGCTCGCGGGTACGCGACCGTGATCGCCCTCGACGACTCCTTCGCCGGCGTCGCGCTCGAGGGCGACGTGCAGGTCCGACCCGACGCTCTCGAGAACCCGGCCGAGGTGGTCCCCGAGCGGCCGCTGGCCTTCTTCTCGCGCAATCGGGATCGGCTGCAGGCGGCCGTCGAGGTCCACCGCGCCGCAAGTCTCGAACCGCCCTGCGACCTCGCGGCCCTCGAGGACGGTCTCTCGCGGCTCGACGAGGACGGCACGGTCGCGGGCGACGACGAACTCGACCGGCTGACGACGGCGGTCGACGACCTCGACGCGGCGGCGAGCGCGGCCGAGAGCGTCGCCAACGACCACCTTCGGGAGGCGATCCGCGAACAGGACGTGACGATCGAGGGGTCGGACCTGCTCTCGCTGGTCGAGCGCGGAGCCGGCGTCGATTCCCTGCTCTCCCGCGAACTCGCGGACGAGTACGCCGCGGCGGTCGAGGCGGCCCGCGACCACCTCGTCGACGCGCTCGACCTGGATCAGGGCGAGGCCGAAATCGCGCGCCGCGCGTTCAGCGACGAGCCCACGTTTCCGGTCGAGCGCGACGAGGACGTCATCGGTCGGTTACGCGAGGAGCTGACGGCGGCCAAGGACCGTCGCGCGGGCAAACTGAAGCGCGAACTCGCGGCCGATCTCGCCGACCAGCGCGACGGTGCCCGTCAGCTCGTCCGGGACGCCCTCGAGCTGGACGTCGAACTCGCGATCGCCCGTTTCGCCCGCGAGTACGAGTGTACGATGCCGGAGTTCGGTACGCCGGACGATGCAGCGGGCGCACGGGGCGACACCGGATTCGCGATCGAGGGCGGCCGCTCGCCTCTGCTCGACGAGCCCCTCGAGTCGATCGACCCCGTCGATTACGAGGTCTCTGGCGTGGCGCTCCTCTCGGGGGTCAACAGCGGCGGGAAGACCTCCACGCTCGATCTGGTCGCGAGCGTCGTCGTGCTGGCCCACATGGGGTTGCCCGTCCCCGCCGAGCGCGTCCGATTGCGGCGGTTCGACGACCTGCACTACCACGCCAAGACCCAGGGGACGCTCGACGCGGGCGCCTTCGAGTCGACCGTCCGGGAGTTCGCCGACCTCGCGCAGGGCGGCGAGGGCTCGCTCGTGGTAGTCGACGAACTCGAGAGCATCACCGAACCCGGCGCGTCGGCGAAGATCATCGCCGGGATCCTGGAGGCCCTCTCGGCGAACGGCGCGACGGCCGTCTTCGTCTCCCACCTGGCCGGCGAGATCCGCGAGATGGCCGACTACGACGTGACCGTCGACGGCATCGAAGCCGTCGGGCTCGTGGACGGGGCACTCGAGGTGAACCGGTCGCCGGTCAAGGACCATCTGGCGCGGTCGACGCCGGAGCTGATCGTCGAGAAGCTGGCCGGCGAGGCCCGGGATGAGGCGGTCGCGACTAACGGCGGGGCGCCCGTAGACGGCGAGGGAGACCCGGAACCCCTGTTCTACGATCGGCTCCTCGAGAAGTTCGAGTAGTCCCCCCGTGCTTCCCGGCGGCCGGACCGGCCGAAACCGACACCAGTCGCCGCGTTGCACTGGGGTATGCAAGTGTAATACCTACCACCGCCGACCGTCTGTGCTACAGTATGCCGTATCAGTTCCAGTGTCCCAGGGACGGGTGCTCCTTCGAACTCCGCTGTGACGCCGATCGCGAGGCCGCGCGACTCGCGCGAGCCCACGCCCGCGTCGCACATCGCGACCGAATTCCCCCGGCGGATCTCGATCGCTGGCTCGAGCGAATCGAGGCGGCCTGACGCCGCTCGAGCCGAGAATTCGGCAAACATCTAAGTAGCTTCGACAGCGTGGTGAAAGTGATGGCAGACGACCCCGAGGAGGGGATGTTGTCGTGGGACGAATCCGTGTTCAGCAACGAGCACGTCTTCGAGATCGACTACGTCCCCGAGACGTTCAAGCACCGCGAGGGCCAGACCCAGAGCCTGACGTACGCGCTGCGCCCCGCGGTGCGGGGGTCGCGACCGCTGAACGTCGTGGTTCGGGGGCCGCCCGGGACGGGAAAGACGACGGCGATCCAGAAGCTGTTCGACGAGGTGGGCGCCCAGACGAGCGAGGTCCGAACGATTCGAGTCAACTGTCAGGTCAACGCGACCCGCTACTCGGTGTTCTCGCGGCTCTTCGAGGGCACGTTCGACTACGAACCGCCGTCGTCGGGGATCTCCTTCAAGAAGCTGTTCGGCCAGATCGCCGAGAAGCTCGTCGAGGAGGACAGGGTGCTCGTCGTCGCTCTGGACGACATCAACTACCTCTTCTACGAGAACGAGGCTTCCGATACGCTCTACTCCCTGCTGCGGGCTCACGAGGAGTACCCCGGCGCGAAGATCGGCGTCGTCGTCGTCTCCTCCGATCCCGCGCTGGACGTCATCGACGAACTCGACTCTCGAGTCCAGAGCGTCTTCCGCCCGGAGGACGTCTACTTCCCGGTCTACGATCAGCCCGAGATCGTCGACATCCTCGACGAGCGCGTCGCCCGCGGCTTCAACGACGGCGTTATCGCCCGAGAGACCTTAGAGTACGTCGCCGAACTCACCGCCGAGAGCGGCGACCTCCGGGTCGGGATCGATCTGCTCCGGCGAGCCGGACTCAACGCCGAGATGCGGGCCAGCCGAACCGTCGAGCGCCAGGACGTCGAGAACGCCTACGAGAAGTCGAAGTACATCAACCTCTCGCGCTCGCTGTCGGGACTGACCGACACCGAACGGGCGCTGCTCGAGGTGATCGCCGAACGCGACGGCGACCGGGCCGGGGAGGTCTACGAGGTCTTCCACGACCGAACCGACCTCGGCTACACGCGCTACTCCGAGATCGTCAACAAACTCGACCAGCTCGGCCTGATCGACGCCGACTACGCGGACGTCGACGGCCGCGGTCGCTCGCGCTCGCTCACGCTCTCCTACGAGAAAGAGGCGGTCCTCGACCGGCTCGAGTAATTTCGATCGGACGCGGACTCCGAAACGACCGCTCGTTTTAGATGCCCCAGAGCAGCGCGATGCCGCCCGTCGTGACCACTGCCAGCAGGAGCTGTAGCGGCCCGCCGACTCGCAAAAAGTCGGTGAACTCGTAGCCGCCGGGGCCGTAGACCATCAGATTCGTCTGATAGCCCACCGGCGTCATGAAGGAGGTCGCGGAGGCGAACATCACCGCGAGGAGAAACGAGAACGGCGTCGCTCCCAGACTCCCCGCGGCGTCGACCGCGACGGGGATCATCAACACCACCGTCGCCACGGGCGTGATGACGTTCGCGAGCAGCCCCGTCACGACGGTGAACAACAGCAGGACCGCGACGAGCGGCAGGAATTCGGCGGTCCCGACCAGCGCGCCGGCGATGACCTGCGAGCCGCCCGTCGCCTCGAGGGCGACGCCGAGGGGTATCACGCCCGCGAGCAGGAACACGACGTTCCACGAGACGGCGTCGTACGCGTCGGTGGTCGACAGACAGCCGGTCACGATCATGAGGAAGACGCCGGCGAACGCCGCGATGACGATGGAGACGAGACCGAGCGCTGCGGTGCCGACCACGCCGGCCATGATCGCGAGCGCGATCGGCGTCTTCGGCGACAGCGGCGCGACGTCGTCGATCCCGTCCTCGAGCAACTGATCGGCGACGTCGTCGACGACCACGAGGTCGCCGGTCTCGGTGACGTACTCGATCGTACTGGTGACCGTCTGAACCAGCAGCAGATCGCCCGCTTCGAGCGTCACCTCCTCGAGGTCGGTCCGGAGCAACTCGCCGTCGCGACGGATCGCCAGCACGGTCAGCTGGTAGACCTCCCGGAGATGCGTCTCGGAGAGCGTCGCGCCGACGAACGACGACTCGACGGGGACGATCGTCTTGGCGAGTCGCTCATCGCCCGCGGACCCCTCGAACGTCTCCTCGGTCACCGACTCCCGGTGGAGTTGTCGCAGTTCCTGCTCCTCGACGAAGCGGTTGACCGCCTGCAGGCTCCCGTGGACCGTGAGCACGTCATCCTCTCGAATGCGCTGGCGCTGCCCCGGTTCGATCACCGTCGTCCCGTCGCCGTCGCGGGCGTGACCGTCGCGGGTTCGCTGTTGGCCGGCCCCCTCCCCATCGCCTCCCGTGTCGACGGTCTCGTCGCGGGAAAATCGCTGGTCCCGATCCGCTCCACCGGCCGGTGGCTCGCGGTCGCCCTGTCCATCGCTATCGCCAGCGCCGTCGTATTCGAGCACCCGCTCGTTGACTGCGGACCGGGCGTCACGCTCGCCGTGTCGACGGTGCTGGAGGATACGAACGTCTCCCCCGCTCCGTTCCTCGAGTTCGTCGACCGTGAGTCCGACCGGTGCGGAGTCCGCGCCGACGCTGACCTGCGTGAGGTGATCCTCGAGATCGAACTCCTCTACGAGGTCCGCATCGACCGGAATTCGGGCGGGCGTCAGCCACCGACCGACGGTCATGAGGTAGGCGAGGCCGACGACCAAAATCACGAGACCGAGAGCCGAGAACTCGAACATGCCGATGGGGGATCGACCGAGCAGGTCGGCGGCGAACTCGCTGGCGAGCAGGTTCGTCGAGGTGCCGACGAGCGTCAGGGTCCCGCCGAGGATCGCGGCGTAGGAAAGCGGCAAGAGGAGCTTCGACGGCGAGATGCCGGTCTTCTCGGCGAGATCCGAGATCATCGGGATGAAGATCGCGACGACGGGCGTGTTGTTGATAAAGCCCGCGATCGGCCCAGTCGTGGCGATCGTCGCCGCCAGCGCACGCGTCTCGTCGCCGTCGGTAAACGCCGCCAGCGAGAGGCCGAGTCGCTGGACCACGCCGGTCCGCTGGATACCCGCACTGAGCATGTACATCGCGACGATCGTCACCGTCGCGGTGTTGGCAAAGCCCGAGATCGCCGCCCGGTGGCCGACGCCGGTCAGCGGCTCGAGCGCCGCCAGCGAGACGACGATGCCGATCGCCGTCACGTCGTTCGGAATCGCCTCCGAGACGAACAGGACGAGGGCGACGGCGATGAGTCCGAACACGACCATCGCACCGCTCGATAGCTCCACACCGGTCATCGTCTGCCGTCCGGGTTTCCGAAACCAGTCATATCTCGTGTCTGTGAGCTATTGCCAAATTTATGTTTCGAGAGACGATCGACTGGCCGTCGGTATCATAGCGATGCCGGCCTGCCGCTTCCCCATCGGGAGCGTGTGCTCGAGGTGTACTCTCACTTCTGCGGTAGGGCTCGGACGGCTTCGTCGGAAGACAGACGGCGGCGACGAGGCCGATCGCGCGCGGAACGAACCCGACTTTTGCGGACCGTCGTCGGGGCACTGCTCGAGCACGTCGACGAGGAGGAAGCCGACGGGCTGCGCGAGCGACTCGAGGAGTTCGGCTACGAGGAAATCGTCCCCGAATCGGGTCCCGGAGCCGAGCGCTAACGACCCGAGGGTGGCGCGAACCCGGCAGCTGCCGCCCGAACCGTGAGGGGCGTCATCGCCGTGGCCACGGCTATGGAACGAGCGGAACTGCTCGAGCGAGTGAGCGACCGGACCGCCGCTGATGAACAATCGGCGACCGACGTCACGCGAGCGGTCCTCGAGACGCTCGGCGAACGATTGAGCGAGGACGAGGCCGAGGATCTGGCCGCGCAGTTGCCGGGAGCGCTGAGCCGGCACCTCACCGAGGGCGAGTCGGGTCGCCGCTTCTCCGAGGAGGAGTTCGTCTCGCGGGTCGACCGGCGCATGGACACCGTCGACGTTCCCGGACAGGAAGCTGCGACGGCCGTGTTGGGGACGGTCCTCGAGGCGTTCGACGAGAGCGACCGCGCGGCGGTCGTCGACCAGTTCGATCGGGACGGCTTCGAGGAGTTGCTCGCGGAGACGGACGCGGACGTCGACGTCGGGGATCGAACGCCGGGAGAATACTGACCGTCGCGGTTTCGTTCGTCGGGGTCGCTCGTCGATTCCGATTTCGTTCGGTTATTTCGGTCGTTGGATTCGCTCTCAGGCCTGATCGAGGGTCTCGCGATAGTCTTCGGTCGTCTCGATGGCCGACTCGAGCTTGTCCTTCGTGTTACCGTCCGCCTGTTCGCGGGCTTGGCGGAGCGTATTGAGTCGTTCGTCGAGGACGGCGTGATCGGGTTCGGTATCGCTCATCACGTAGTCGGCGAACGCGTCCGTCGTCTCGCGGATGTCCTCGCGGACGTCGTCGCTGTCGGCCGATTTCGCAGCTTCCTCGAGGTCGTCGCGGGCCCGCTGGAGTTGCTCCGTCATATCCGAATTCACCACGAGCCGATGCATAACGGTTGGGCGAGCAGTGGCCACGTTCGGATCGTTTCGGGTTCGAGTCGACCGCACCGCGGTCCACATGCGAGCGCGTAAAGTGGCTCGAACCCCTGACTCAGATAATGAGTGACGCGCAAGGTCCCCTCCAGCCGGACCGGCCGAACGTCGATCACCCGTTCCGGGTCGACGCACCCTTCGAGCCGGCGGGCGATCAGCCCGAGGCGATCGAACAGTTAGTCGACGGATTTCGGTCCGGAATGGACAAACAGACCCTGCTCGGCGTGACCGGGTCGGGGAAGACCAACACCGTCTCCTGGGTCGCCGAGGAGATCCAGAAACCGACGCTGGTGATCGCTCACAACAAGACGCTGGCGGCCCAGCTCTACGAGGAGTTCCGGAACCTCTTCCCGGACAACGCCGTCGAGTACTTCGTCTCCTACTACGACTACTACCAGCCCGAGGCCTACGTCGAGCAGAGCGACACCTACATCGACAAGGACGCCTCGGTCAACGACGAGATCGACCGCCTGCGCCACTCCGCCACGCGGTCGCTGCTGACCCGCGAGGACGTCATCGTCGTCGCGAGCGTCTCCGCGATCTACGGCCTCGGTGACCCGCGCAACTACATCGACATGTCGCTACGACTCGAGGTCGGCGAGGAGATCGGTCGCGACGAGCTATTGAAGCGGCTGGTTGATCTGAACTACGAGCGCAACGACGTCGACTTCACGCAGGGCACGTTCCGGGTGCGGGGCGACACCGTCGAGATCTACCCGATGTACGGCCGGTACGCGGTGCGCGTCGAGCTCTGGGGCGACGAGATCGACCGCATGGTCAAGGTCGACCCCCTCGAGGGGAAAACCAAGGGCGACCAGCAGGCCGTCCTCGTCCATCCCGCGGAGCACTACTCGATTCCCGAGACCACGCTCGAGGACGCGATGGACGAGATCCGCGACGATCTGGACTCCAGAATCTCGTACTTCGAGCGGCAGGGCGACATGATCGCCGCCCAGCGCATCGAGGAGCGGACGAGCTTCGACCTCGAGATGATGCAGGAGACGGGCTACTGTTCGGGGATCGAGAATTATTCCGTCTACCTCTCAGATCGCGAGTCCGGCGAAGCACCGTACACGCTGCTGGACTACTTCCCGGACGACTTCCTCACCGTGGTCGACGAGTCCCACGTCACACTGCCGCAGATTCGCGGGCAGTTCGCCGGCGACAAGTCCCGGAAGGACTCGCTGGTCGAGAACGGCTTCCGGCTGCCGACGGCCTACGACAACCGGCCGCTCACCTTCGAGGAGTTCGAGGAGAAGACCGATCAGACGCTGTACGTGAGCGCCACGCCAAGCGACTACGAGCGCGAGGAGAGCGGACAGATCGTCGAACAGATCGTCCGCCCCACCCACCTCGTCGACCCGGCGATCGAGGTCTCCGACGCGACGGGGCAGGTCGACGACCTGATGGACCGCATCGACGAGCGCATCGACCGCGAGGAACGCACGCTCGTGACGACCCTCACGAAGCGGATGGCCGAGGACCTCACCGAGTACCTCGAGGAATCCGGCGTCGACGTCGCCTACATGCACGACGAGACCGACACGCTCGAGCGCCACGAGATCATCCGCTCGCTGCGATTAGGGGAGATCGACGTGCTCGTCGGGATCAACCTCCTGCGGGAGGGCCTGGACATCCCCGAAGTCTCGCTGGTGGCGATTCTGGATGCGGACCAGGAGGGCTTCCTGCGCTCCGAGACGACGCTCGTCCAGACGATGGGCCGAGCGGCCCGGAACGTCAACGGCGAGGTCGTCCTCTACGCCGACGAGCCCTCGAACGCCATGGAGTCCGCGATCGAGGAAACCCAGCGCCGCCGCGAGATCCAGCAAGAGTACAACGAGGAACACGACCTCGAGCCCACGACGATCGAAAAGGAGGTCGGCGAGACCAACCTGCCCGGCAGCAAGACCGACACCAGCGAGGTCTCCGGCCGGGAGATCGAGGGCGAGGACGACGCGGCGCGGTACGTCGACGAACTCGAGGAGCGGATGCAGGACGCGGCGAGCAACCTCGAGTTCGAGTTAGCGGCCGACATTCGCGACCGGATTCGGGAGGTTCGGGAGGAGTTCGAACTCGAGGGCAGCGACGAGGGGATCGCGCCGCCGACCGAGGAGTTCTGAACGAAACTCGGTCAGCGGACGGTCGTCGAGTCGTCGGACGGCGTTGACGCCCGATAGGAAGCGATTCGTTCGGAATCGCCGAGTCCGAGCGGGCTTCGCTCCCTCGAGACTTCGACGAGGGCGCGACTCCGTCGCGTTCGCAGACATCGCGAATTCTGGCGAGACGTCCGTCACGCTGACCTCGCGGGAACGAAGCTCCCGCTTACTTCGATTCGCTCAGTCACGGAAGACGCAAAGCGTCTTCCGGACGACGGCGCAACCGTTCGGGTCGCGCTGAGCGACGTGTCTCATACGGCACAAATTCGGAAGGCTCTGAGCTACAAACCACCACGCTGCTTATACTATTCTACTGGATGGGGCCCAATACTATCTAATAGTCGCAACGATGTTAGAATGATATCAAATACCTATTCTACTGATCTCTTAGTTGTGTGCTATTAGAATATTCTCGTAAAGTATATTGTAGAGAAAACGATCAAGTTGAAGCGGATACCAGTAAGCAATCAAAGAATCATAAACAATGACTGGACAATATTCGTCAAACAATGGAAGTTAGAAAGAGAGTTCGCGGAGGAGTAGAACATCTTACGTTCGGTCTTCGGATTCACTATCTACTCAAGATTCTTATTCTGCAATTCGGAACTCTGTTTATCACTCTTCAATTCAGGAGAGATCTTACCATCGAAATCATCGATCAGACGGTATTTATTATCGTATATTTAGGGGTCTCTCTGTTCCTGTTAGCAATAATGGGTGCTCTAGTCAAAGACATGTGTCTCCGGACGTTCAGTTCAAAATCCCATACCAGATGGCATATTTTGTTCTCGATTATTCTGTACACCGGTTCGTCAATGTTGATCGTCACCATAGGTTTTGTCTCGCTAATTCTTGCTTCGGAGGGCGTATCTGGCATCGACAGATTCGACGTAGTCGCAGGAATATTCTTTATGACAATATTTGCTGCTCTGCTAGCAGTTGGATACCACGATCGCCTGGAATCAACTGGTCATCCTACTAAGTCAGAGATTCGAGACTCAATCTCAAAATGGCAGCAGCACCAGTCATGGGTCAAATGTATGGAAGGTAGTCAAAAGAAGGATGACCAACGAGATTTGTTTGAAGACGCCTGTGATGACTTGGAGACGCTGCTTCAATATGCAAATACCATACGAGGTGAGCAGCTGCACTCTGACTTTGCCTCTTGGTGGGATGAATATGATGGGCATGAACCGATGGGTAAGGAAATGATTATCAAGGGACAAGATAAACAAGACCTGAAGAACGAAGACTTGGAAAAAGAGCATCAGTCGTTCCTGAGTATTAAAAAGAGAATGAATAAAATTCACCCCAAAGTAAATGATCGATAAGTACGAGGATCTATCTGATACCGTGCCCCACGAGGAGTATGTCGTTTGCGTCACAAATTCTGGCACGTACGATGGATTTGAATTCAGCACTATCATATCGGAGGTCACGGACGGAATTCGGGGAGACAAATTGGATTTACAAGAGTACTATCCCTCCACTAACAAAGTGAATGACCACCAGAAGCTGATACAGAATAGCGTCTGGATTCTGCATATGGACGACTGTGTCTCATCTTCTGACTCTGGGCCACTGTTCAAACAGAAATATCTTGAACTGCAGACCTTCCTAAGTACAAGGAGGTATCCCGATAATGCAGGAATATTTCTTTGCGTAGATGACATCCCATCGGCCAAACTATCCGAAATAAGACAAGAATTTCCCGAACTCATGATCGCAAAAAGCAAGGAGTTGTTAGTCGGGATGCTTCTAGGACATTTTGCAGATGCAAATCCAGTATCTACCCGTGGACAAAAGAACGTCTTGAAGTGGAACAACGATGTCTGCGAGACCTTGGGGGTTACATAATGCCCAACGAATGGAAGGTCATTATTCGTGCTGGAGATATTCTCAATCTGTCCCAATCTAATGAAGAGGAGTACGCCCGTTTAGCATCAAACGTATACGCAGACAAAATTTCGGAAGCACCTTCGTCCAATAACCCTGAACAGTTCGACAAATTCCTCAACAGAGAAGTGTTCTCGGACCCACGGATTGTCGAATTCGTTCGTAGCAAAGATGTCTCTCAAGAAACCGTAGCTGAATTTAAGAATGGAGAAATACAGATAGAGAACTTGGTCAAGTCATGGCACCAGATTCAGTTCAGTCTTGATGAATTGATTGACATGGTGATGATGCTCAAGTTGGTCCGAGATTACAGCTATGCATCCCCTGCCGGCAGAATTAATTCCAGATACCGATTACAGAAGCTAATCTACAAGGTCAACTCCATAATTGAACAGGAAGAAGTAGTCAACTCTTCAAATAAGTATGGTGAGGAACTAGGGATGCTGGACAGAACGGGCTATCGCTATCAATTCTTCAAGCGAGACTCCGGACCATTTGCTGAACAAGCATACGAAGACAAGAATCGTCTATTCGCATGGAGTCTTCTTGATGAGCCAGTCGTAGGGTCAGAAGGTACAGGAGAAGTTGCCGAGCAAAACCGTCGCTATGGGATTGAGCTGTCCGCTCAGGGGGAGATATTGACTGAGCAGTTCTACGACAAGATCGAGAACTCGGAGAGTCTGATGGTATCAACCTGGAATCTAGCACAAAAAGAGGCTGTCCAGTCAATCGCGAAAATGGGTCACGATGAGCTAGGAGTTCACATTGAGGAGACGGTGGCCCCTAGCAGGAGCGTGGGTGATAAGCTACTATCCGGACCGAATCGAAAATTCAAAAAGAACGATGTTCGGTTCCTCGGTCAACTCGCAGAGAAAGTTGAGAAGATGACTAATGCTACACCGTATCAAGAGGGGGTTGCTTAATGCCAGATAGAGAGCAAATCACAGAAGAGATTATCTCTACCATTCGGGATGACGAGGATCTCCCTGACGAACACATAGAAGAGTGTAGAAAATTAATCGAAGAGAATTATCAGAAGACACACCTTCCTCAACATCATGTGAAATTGCGCCACCTTGATGTGAAGAATTTTAGGGTGATCAAGGATCAAGATCTTGTCTTTGAGAAAGAGAATACTGTGCTGTATGGCCCTAATGAATCCGGAAAGACAACAGTCTTGGAGGCAATCCGGTTCAATCTCTTGGGAATGCAAGAGAAGCAGAGAGTCGAGCTTACCGATCCAATAAGAGATACTGACTCTAGTTCGGTAACGCTTGAGACGACAGGAAATTGGTCGGTGAAGAATAACCACTACCTCCTGTACCGAAACCTCTCTCGTAATGGAGGATACTCCTCTCAAACCAAGCTTAATACAAGGCCTAAAACTTTTAACGACATTCCATTTAGTGGTGGGAATACTCAACAGGATGTATCTGAAGAGTTCGGAATGTGGTCCGTTGAGCGCCGAAACCTTGGCAGATACAACATGTTCTCTCTTTTTTCCTTAATGCCAGAGGATTATAAGGCATTTCTCAGATGGCAAAAGAAAGATGTACTGATTGACATCCTCTTTGGTATCGATCTGGCCGCTGTCGTGGAAGCCAGTAAGACCCGGCGTCAAGAGGAATATCAGCTGGAAGGACTCGAAGAAGATGCCAAGATGAATCTTGGGAAAGCAACGAACCGTCGAAAAAACCTCAAATCCTCCAAGCGAGATCTGAAAAAAGAACTTGAGGAAATAGAAACCGACTTAGCCGATAAAAACCAGGAACTTGATCGTATTGAGGAAATTCTTGACGACGATAACGATACAGATCAATTAAAAGATAAAAAACGGCAAGTTGAGCGTCAGTGTGACAAGCTCAGATCTAAGAGGAGAGAATATCGAACTGAACTCCGTGATACTCGCCTCCAGATCGAACGGCTTGAGGAAGTTGGTTCCAGTGATGAGTTTATTGAGTTGGCAGAGGAACTTCAGAAGTTCACCAGCGTACCAGATCGGTGTCCTGTCTGCACGAATGATGTGGACGAAAAGCAGCGCAAACGGCTCTTAGAAGATGCTCATTGTCCTCTTTGTGCTAAAGACGTTCCTCACGATCGAATCGAAATAGGAACAGAACGAGATGTCGAGCAACAGATATTGGAACGAGAAAAACAAAAAGAGGAATTGGAAGAGAGTGGAGAAAGAGAGCGAGAACTAGAGAACCAAATCAGCACTTTGGATTCGAGAATAGCAGATTATGAGTCAGAAACTGAACGCCTGGAAGAACAAATTGAAGACAGCGATCATCGAGATCTTGTTGAACGTCGAGACGAATTAGAGGTGAAAGTCGATGAACTAGATCGAAAAGCGACCCGTATTCAAGTAGAAATTAATGCAAAACGTGAGGAGATCACGGAAGTAGAAGATCGCATCGTTGAACTTGAGGATGCTGTTGAAGCACAGGAGAGGAAATTTTCTTATCAAGCGAGCCTCAGGACCTTTGAGAAGGTAGTCAACAATAAGATACAGCAGGAGCGGTCGAGCGTGAAGAATTCGATCCAGAAGCGGATGAATTCTTTATTAGATTATTTCCAATCCGGCACGCTCTCAGACGCAACTTCGATCACTATCAGCGGCAATAAGGGATACGACTTCACCGTTCATGTTGAGGGGGGCGACGATATTCCCTCTGACCGGCAGAATCAGAACTCGAACGAAGGGAAAATGATCGCCCTAATTTTCCATACTGCCGTTCTACAGGAACTCTCTCAACTTGATCATACATTCCCTATCCGTCTATTCTTAATTGACTCTCCGTACTCCAAAGCGCCAGATAAAGAGAATACTCCGGATATCACTAACTTCCTCATGGCTCTCCCAGAGGAGTTAGAGGACTTTCAGGTACTCCTGACTGTTGCTGACTCGGACATGGTTGACAGAACGGTCTTTGAAGCAGGATACAACGTGGAAGAATTGGAGAAGAAAGCGAACAACTAGGCTGTCCGCCTATTGAGTCAACAAGGGGTGCAACGTATACGATGCTTAGAGTACTCTACATGATACGGTTTGTTGTACCGATGTACCGGTGCGACCGCGATCCGGCCTGCGGTCGCGCCGGAGATGACTGACAGCAGACCGTATCAGTCAGTCCGTGCTCTCGCTCGGTTGCGGTCGGTGCTCGGAGACGGAACGGCGGGCCACGAAGACGAGCGCCATCACCGTCAGCAGCGTCGCGACCACCAACGGCCCCGTTCCCGCTGAGAGCCCGACGAGGGTCGCGACGTCGGCGTAGAACGTAAAGAGGAGAAACGCCGGTAGGAGGGTCCCGATCGCGTATCGCCACGGGATCACCAATGGACGTGAGAGCCGCCCCGCACCTTCGAGGTACTCCTCGATCGCGGCCGGACCGAGGACCCAGGCCGTGTACACCATGAACCCGGTCAGGCCGAGCACCAAGAGTAGATCGACGAGGTGGTTCGCGAACAGCGTAAACACCGCGGGGCTGAACGCGTTCACGCCGCCGGTGAGCGCGATCAGTGCGAACAGCCCCCGGGTCGCCGTCGACCGCTCGAGATCGAACTCGTCAACCAGAAACGAGACCGGAATCTCGAGCATGCTGATCAGACTCGTCAGGGCTGCGAGGAGAACGACGAGGAAGAAGGTCGCGCCGAGAAGTCGCCCGCCGGGCAGGCTCGCGAACGCGCCGGCGATCCCGACGAACAGGGCACCGGGGCCGCCCTCAGTCGGGCCCGGCGCGAACGAGAACAGCAACGGGAACACCACGAGTCCGGCCAGGATGCCGATGCCGAGATTGAATACGGCGATAACCGAGGCGTCGAGGGGCAGCGAGCGGTCGTCGTCGACGTAAGAGGCGTAGGTGATCATCGTCCCGCTTCCGATCGAGAGGGTGAACAGCGCCTGGCCGGCGGCCGCTCCCAGTACCGAGAGAAAGTTCTCCGCGAGGTAGGAACCGTCGAATTCGAGGTAGAACTCGTATCCCTGCGCGGCGCCGGGTTGTCGAGCCGCCCAGATCGCGAGTCCGACGAGCAACACCACGACGCCGGGTATCATCACCTTCGTCGTCGCCTCGATGCCGCGTCTGATCCCCGCGGCGACGATCAGAGACGCGGCCGCGAGGACGGCGAGTTGGTAGCCGAACGCTTCGGCACCGTAGCTGATCGCCGCGAAGTGGGCTCCGGGATCCGCAAAATAGGCACCCGTCGCGCTCTCGAGGAAGTACCGAAGGATCCAGCCGCTGACGACGCTGTAGAACGACATCAGCATGATCGATGTGACGACACAAAGCCCGCCTAACGCCGCCCAGAAACGGGATCCGGCGAGCGATTTGAACGCCCCCACAGGGTTCCGATTCGACCGTCGCCCGATCACGAACGCGGCCAGCAATCCCGGCACCCCGACGACGAGGACGATGAGCAGATACAACAGCAGAAAGGCGCTCCCGCCGTTCTCCGCGGTCATCCAGGGAAATCGCCAGATGTTCCCCAGTCCGACCGCGCTTCCGACCGCGGCCAGTATGAATCCGGCGCGACTCGCCCAACTTTCACGTACCATCCTGTCTCAGGGAACCGACTGGGCGCGCATAAGAATTGTTTATCAGTGGCTCAGTTCATTCTCGGTGACATGGAATTAAGGAACCTGAACACGACGCTTACCCCGGTCAGTTAGCATCCGTAGTTGTCGAATCAGACGTTTCAGTTTCTGATCCAACGCTTGATAACGGAATCTCATTATCGAATACTATCGGAGGTTTGGTAAGTTCCTGATGAGTGCTCTACTATCGCGCCAACGGAATCACTACGTCTTCCCTAGTCGGTTCGTTCGCTCATCCCTCGCGCAAGTTAGTGCCGCGGTTCATTGGCATTCACCGCGACACAGCGCGCGCCACCGCAGACGGTTGACCGGTTTGGCGTGGCACGTCGTTCGCAGCTACTGACCGGGACAACGACCGAAGGACGTAACTCGAGAGCAGCGACGGAACGATCGGTCCGAATCGACCGTCGGATCCTCGAGCCCTCGACCGTTGCGAAGGCAAGGACAGGGCTATCCTCGCACACGTTCCATGTGAGGATATGGCAGACAACGACGACATCGACGACCTGCTCGACGAACTCGACAGTCAGGGCGACCTCGAGACCTCCCAGCAGGTGCTGTCGCTGCGGACGGAGAGCCGGCGCTACGACAAGCCGGTGACGATCATCGAAGGGTTCGATCTCCCGGAGTCGGAGATCCGATCGACCGCCTCGGACCTCAAGAGTTCGCTCGGGACGGGCGGAACGGTCGACGAGGGCCGCATCGAACTGCAGGGCGACCACCGCGACCGCGTCCCGGACCTGCTTCGGGACCGAGGGTTCGACGTTCGGGAGTGACCCCCGCCGGGAGCGGCTCCGCTATACCCGTGCGTTTCGCGGGAGCCGAGTCGCGGTTCCGTCGGCGCGGTCGTCCCGCGGCAGCGTATTATTTATGTCCCACGTTCGATGATGAGGTATGAACGTTCGACCCGCGACGGCAGACGACTTCGAGGCGATCACGGCCGTCGCCCGCGCCACCTGGCACGACACCTACGACGAACTCGAGGCCGACATGATCGACCGGACCGTCGACGACTGGTACACCGACGACACGATGCCGCTCGAGGCACCCGGAACGGTCGTCCTCGTCGCGGAAACGGACGGCGACCTCGTCGGCTTCACCCACGCGGTCGCGCAGGGCGAGACGGCCGACATCCTCCGCATGTACGTCCACCCGGACCACCAGGGCGAGGGAATCGGGGCGGAGCTCCACGAGCGCCTGATGTCGGAACTCGAGTCCCGCGACGCCGAGCGGGTTCGCTCGTTCGACTTCGCGTTCAACGACACCAGCCGGGCGTTCTACGAGGGACTGGGCTTCGAGCAGACCGACGAGGGCGAGGTCGAGATAGACGGCGAGTCCTACCCGGAAGCCGTCTACTCGCTCGAGTTGTAACCGCCAACCGTCGCGGAGTGTATCCACGATCGCCGTCCACAGACACCACCTGCCTGAGACGGTGCAATCACTTTGGTACTCGGTGTCGTCGCACACGGTATGGAGATCAGACCTGCGAACCGAGACGACCGCGAGCGGATCAGGACCGTCGCCCGGGAGACGTGGCACGAGACGTACGACGAACTCGAGGCGGAGACGGTCGATCGGACCATCGACGAGTGGTACGGCGACGAGGCCCTCGAGACGGCGTTATCGAAGTCCGGCACCGCCTTCCTCGTCGCGGAACGAGACGGGGAAATCGTCGGCTTCGCCCACGGCGTCGTCACCGAGGACGAGGGCGACGTCCTGCGACTGTCCGTCCACCCGAACCATCAAAACGAGGGGATCGGGACCGCGCTGTACGAGCGGCTGCGCGAGGACCTGCGAGACTTCAACATGAAGCGAATGCGCGCGATCGACCTCGCCTCGAACGAGGGCGGCCGGGAGTTCTACGAGACCCACGGGTTCGAACCGACCGACGAGGACGAGGTCGAAATCGGCGGCGAGCGGCGACGGGAAGTGGTCTACACGCTCGAGCTGTAGCGCGCGACGGCGACGAAGCGGCTGAACCCGATCGCACCGAGACCTTGCAAATGCACCGCACGGACGCAAGTGAGGCGCTGGTGTGGTCCACCGTAGCACGATGGGGACGAAAACGCCGAGCAAGTCCGACATCCTGCGGCCGATCGGGACGACCTCGAGAACGTACTTCGTGATGGTCGCCGTGGCGGGACTGGCGCTTCTCGCCTTCCTCGTCGGCTGGGCCTACCAGCTGCAGCAGGGGCTGGTCGTCACCGCGCTCGGTGACTGGGGGAGCGGGGGCGGTGTCACGTGGGGGATCTACATCGGCGCGTTCATCTGGTGGGTCGGCATCGCCCACGGCGGGATCATCCTCTCGGCCGCGGTCCGCCTGCTGGGGATGGATCGCTACATGCCGGTCGCTCGACTCGCCGAGTTGCTGACTCTCGCCGGACTGTCCGCGGCGGGCTTTTACATCATCGTCCACCTCGGCCGGCCGGATCGGATGGTCACGAGCGTCATCGGCCACTACCACGTCACGGTCCACGCCTCGCCGCTGGTGTGGGACGTGACCGTCATCACGGCCTACTTCGTGTTGACGGCGACCTATCTCGCGCTCACCCTGCGGTACGACGTCAGCAGGTTGCGCGACCAACTCCCGGACCGTCTCGATCCGATCTACCGGCTCGTGACGATCGGCTACACCGAGACGGAAGATCGGATCGTCCAGCGCATGGTCTGGTGGCTCGCGCTCGCGATCATCATCATGGCTCCGCTCTTGCTCCACGGCGGCGTCATTCCGTGGCTGTTCGCGGTGATCCCCACGATGCCGACCTGGTTCGGCGGCGTGCAGGGGCCGCAGTTTCTCACCATCGCGCTCACGTCGGCCATCAGCGGCGTGATCATCCTCGCCTACTCGTTTCGCTACGCCTACGACTGGGACCACATCTTCACCGACGACATCTTCCGCGGACTGCTCCTCTGGCTGGGCTTTTTCTGTCTGCTCTTCCTGTGGCTACAGCTCCAGCAGAACATCACCGGGCTGTTCACGGCCCCGGTCGACCTGACCGTCGCTGCCCTGGCCAGAGCGACCAACCCCATCTACCTCACCTCGATGTCGCTGGTCTTCCTGACCCTGACGTACATCTTCGCCCAGACGCTCCGGCCGACGCTGTTCACCAAGCGACGCGCCGTCGTCGCCGGCCTCGCCGTCCTCACCGCGACGATCCTCGAGAAGGTGCTGTTCGTCGTCGAAGGATTCCTGCACCCGACGTTCGACATCTACGCGGCCGTCCCGGGCGTCTACGTGCCGAGCCTGATCGAGATCGCGTCGATCTTCGGGACCATCGGCATGGTCTGTCTGTTCTTCCTCACCATCGCCAAAATATTCCCCGTGGTCGAACTCCACGCGATCGAACACCTGCGCGAGGACCACGAGAACGAGTAGGACCGAGTGACGACGCGAGCAGGAGCGATCGCTTCCGGTCGCTCGTGGAAACGGGATCGAGAGCAGACGGTTGTGGGACGGGACGGACGGCCGTGAAACGCGAGAGAGAGACGCGAGCGAGCCGTCGAGGACGTCCGCGGGCGGCCGGCAACGGCCACCAGCAACTATTTATCCAACGGCACTAAACCCATTTTTAGATGGATCTAATCTTTGGTTCGCCTATTCCCAAAGCGCGGGTGAAACATCGTGAATGAGCTGCTCGAGGTCCTCCTCGCATCGCTCCGGGACGGCTACGTTCAGGTGAGCGCGTTCGTCGCGGTAACGGTGCTGGCCTTCGGACTGCTCCAGTACGCGACCGACGGGGCCGTCATCGGCGCGATAGAAGGGAACGAACGACTGCAGGTTTTGTTCGGCGGACTCCTGGGGCTAACCCCCGGCTGTGGCGGCGCGATCGTCGTCATGCCGCTGTACGTCCGCGGGACGGTCAGCTTCGGGACCGTCGTCGCGACCCTCGGTGCGACTGCGGGCGACTCGGCGTTCGTCATCCTCGCGCTCGCACCCGAGGCAGCGATCTACGCCTACGCCATCGCCTTCGCGGCCTCCGTCGCGACCGGCTACCTCGTCGACGAGGTCGGGCTGGGCGTCTCGCGGGTCGACGCCGCCGTCGCGCGGCTCTCGCCCGCCGCGACGCCCGACGGCGGCACCGTGGTCAACGGCGGCGTCGGACCCAACCCCACCCACGATTACGGCGGCCCGGCACCCACCCACTCCCACGAGTCGGGCCCGGATCGTCACTCCCGAGTCCTCACCCCGCTCTCGCACCTCGCGCACGTCTTCTGGTGGGGAGCCGCCATCTCGGGGCTCGTCCTCGGGACGATCTACCTGCTCCGCGGCGGCCCCGAGGTCGCGCTGGTCGCCGACCTCGGTTTCGACGGACTGTTCACCGTCGTCGGCATCGTCGGCGCGGTCCTGTCGCTGTACCTCTACGCCGTCGGCCGACACTACGTCGGCGAGGGGGAGATCGCCCGGGCTCGAGACTCCTTCGGCTCCGTCTACGACACGCTCACCCACGCGGCGATGGAGACGAGTTTCGTCACCGTCTGGGTGCTCGTGGCCTTCCTCGTCTACGAGTACTTCGTCCTCTTCAGCGGGGCGAACATCGCGACCCTCGCCGCGGCGGCGGGCGTCCTCGCACCGATCGGCGGCGCCGTCGTCGGGCTGATCCCCGGCTGTGGCCCCCAGATTCTGCTCGCGAGCGTCTACGCCGAGGGCGGACTGCCCTTTTCGGCGTTGTCGGCCAACGCGATCGCCCAGGACGGCGACGCCCTGTTCCCGTTACTGGCCGTCGACGCCAAAGCGGCCATCGTCGCCACGATCTACAACTTCCTGCCCGCGGTCGTCGTCGGCGTCGCGCTCCACTTCCTGTGGGGGCCGGTTTTCGGGATGGCAGAGTTCGGTTTCGGCGTGCTGTGACCGGCTACGGGTAACAGCCAGCCACTGACATACTCTGTATTACTCCGGACCGAGGAACCAATATGCGGTGGCACACGCTGAGGGCTGGTTGATCGATAGCGAAGACAGTCGATAACGCTGTGCGAGGTCGTTGCGAGTAGTGCGAGACCAATTCTTCCATACGGCCTCTTCCCCTGTTAGAGCCGCGATTTAATCGTCTCGGCCGTCTTCTCGCCGATTCCCTCGACGCTCCGGAGGTCCTCGAGGCTCGCGCCCCGAACGTTCTCGACGCTGCCGAACCGTCCCAGAAGCCGTTTTCGGGTTTCGGGGCCGACCCCCTGCACGTCGTCGAGCACCGTTTTGACTTCGTCGCGAACCGTCTGGTGGTACTGCACGGCGAAGCGGTGGGCCTCGTCCCGCACGCGCTGGAGGAGGTGCAGGTGCGGCGCGTCGCTCGGCCACGAGAACGACCGATGGGGCGTGACCACGCGTTCCTCGGCCTTCGCCAGCGCGACCGCCGGAACGTCCCAGCCGACCGCCTCGAGCGCGTCGCGGGCGGCTTCGAGCTGTCCCTTCCCGCCGTCGATCAGCAACAGATCGGGGTCGGGCCGGTCGTCGCGGTCCTCGACGGCGCGGCTGGCGCGCCACTCGAGCAGGGCTCGCATGTTGTCGTAGTCGTCGTTCTGGTCGGTCAACTTCTTTCGCCGGTAGTCGGCCTTCTCGGCGCTCCCGTCGACGAAGGTGACGTCGCTGCCGACCGCCGCTTTCCCCTGGGCGTGGCTCACGTCGAAGCCCTCGATCCGCCGGGCCGAGTCGATTTCGAGGGCGTCCGCGAGCATGCCACACTCGTCGCGACGGCCCACGTTGCGCCGGGCGTTCTTCAGCGCGAGTTCGACGAGTTTGGCCTCCCGGCCCGCACCCGGGACGCGGACGGAGACACCCTCGGCCTCGAGCCAGGCCGCGACCTCGTCGTCGCCGTGGCGTTCGGGCAACAGGAGGGCGTCCGGAAGCTCGCGTTCGGCGTAGTATTGGACGATGAAAGCGGCCAGAACAGTGGAGACGCCGTCAGCCTCGCCGTCGGCCTCGACCCCCGCGGAGCCGGGCGCCTCGAGCGTGTGCCGGTCCCGCTCGATCAATTTGCCGTGCTCCGCGCGCAGCCGGGCGACGGTCGCGTCCTCGCCCTCGATGGCGACGCCGAGCACGTCGACGCCCCGCTCGTCACCGACCGACTGGATCGCCTCCCCGCCCTCGCCGTGGAAGGCCTCGACGGTCTCGAGTCGGTCCCGCAGGTTCGCCGCGCGCTCGAAGTTTCGCTCCTCGGCGGCGGCTTCCATCTCCCGGCGGAGCGGATCCGCGAGGACGCCGGTCTCGCCCTCGAGGAAGCGTTCGACGGCGGTAACGTCTTGGGCGTAGCTCTCGAGGTCGATCTCGCGGGTGCAGGGCGCGGTGCAGAGCCCCATCTCGTAATCCAGACACGGCCGGTCGCGGCCCGCGTACTTGTGATCCGAGCAGCCCCGCACGCCGTACGTCTCCCGCAGCGCTTTCACGACCGTCTCGACCTGTTTCTTGCTGGTGTAGGGGCCGAAAACGGTCGCGGCTCCGTTCGCGGCGCTTTGCACCTCGCCGTCCGGATCTCGCGTGATCTCGATCCGCGGCGCGTCGTGGGCCGTCAGCTGGACCATCGGATACGACTTGTCGTCCTTGAGCCGGACGTTGTACCGGGGCTGGTGGCGCTTGATCAGGTTCGCCTCGAGCAGCAATGCCTGCGTCTCGGTGTCGGTGACGGCGATCTCGATCTCGCCGGCGCGGTCGACCATCCGGCGGATCCGCGCGCTGCGGGGGTCGGCGTAGGATCGGACCCGACTGCGGAGATCGACCGCCTTCCCGACGTAGAGGGTGGTTCCGTCCGCCCGGAACTGGTAGACGCCGGGCTCTCGGGGCAACGATCCGGCGCGCTCGCGAACCGCGTCGGCGTTCATCGGCCGCCCTACGGAGTCAGGAGGTTTTAGCCTGACTCCTCGTCCCCGAACCACTCCGCGTCGGGTCGGTCCGTCCGCCCCCGCTCGTCATCGCGCGGATCGTCCCGCAGCCCCTCGCCGCGCCCGCCGTTGGTATCGGCGTTCCCCTCGAGCGTCGACGCCGACGCTGAGCCCGCTTTCGGTCGAATCGCGGTCTCGATCTCGCCGATCAGACCGGTCTCGAGATCGGCCCGGCTGACGGGAACGACGAGATCGGTCCCGCCGCGCACCCGGAGGACGAGCCGGCGCGAACGCGAGCGGACGTAGCGCCAGACGAGGGCGGCGGCGACGGCCAGCGCGCCGCCGCCGCTCAGGAGAACGGCCCAGTCGAGCACCAGAAGCGCCGTTTCGATCGCCGAGAGCGCGCCGTCGACGAGGCGCGCGATGGCGTTCGCTCCCGGGAGCGAGCCGGTGTTCTGGAGTCCGACCGATGGCGCGAAATCGACGAACGCGACGGCCCTCGCCGTCTCGAGCAGCCCGACGCCGACGAAGGCGGCGACGATTCCCCAGCCGAGCCGGCCGAGCCGGTCGGCCGTTTCGACGCTCACGGTCCCGACGTTCGGCCGCTCGGCGTGGTGAAACCCCGGCCCGTCCGCGTCCGGGACGAACGTCATGACGCGACGGTTCGTGACGACGACCGTCGCGTTCTCGAGGTCGACGCGCCGTTCGACGCTCTCTCCGTCGTCACACAGCTCGTCGACGTGCTCGCGCCACTGCGCGACGCGCTCGCTTCGGGTCTCGGGCATCGGCGATCGCCATCACTGCTCCACCGTCGACCCCCAAGTACGTCGGTGCCCGTTCGCGCGAGTAGGGCGCGCCTTCGGGACGGATCCGATGCCGTCAGACGGCGATCGAATCCGTCGGGGCGGGTTCGACACGGTACTTTCTCGGTGCTCGGCCGACAACCCGACGCGTATGAGTGACTCGATGGTTCGGTGCTGGCTCGTCGAACGAACGTTCGACGACCGCAACCTCGTGACGATCGTCTACGCGACGCCCGACGGCTCGCGCTACCAGCAACGGGAGCGATCCGCGACATCGCTGCGAACCGGGTCGGCGGTCACCGCGGCCGCGGAAATTCCGGAAGACGAACTCGAGCCGGTCGCCGACGAGGCGACCCGCGAACGCTACGCTACGGAGGTCGAACGGACCGTCGAACAGCACGAGCCCGACGACCCGATATAGGCATGATAATCCTTCACATTTAGATCGATGATATCGGCGCGTAACGGCCGATAACCGTTGAATACACCTGTAACGGTGATGTCACAAACCTTATCGGGCAACGCTACGACCACTTTGCCATGCCCGCTATCACAGTCGACGACCTGACCAAGTCGTTTGGTCAAACCGTCGCACTCGATGACCTCTCCTTCCGGGTCGAAGAGGGCGAGGTGTTCGGATTCCTCGGCCCCAACGGCGCCGGGAAGTCGACGACGATCAACATCGTTCTGGACTTCGCCCGCCCGACGGCTGGCGAGGTCAGCGTTCTCGGAATGGACGCCCAACGGTACAGCCGAGACATCCGACAACGAACCGGCGTCCTCCCCGAGGGCGTCGAGTTGTACGACCGGCTGACCGCCCGCCAGCACCTCGAGTTCGCGATCGACTCGAAAAACGCCGACGACGACCCCGAGGCGCTGCTCGAGCGCGTCGGCCTCGTCGATGCGCTCGACAGGAAGGCCGGCGGCTACTCGAAAGGGATGGCCCAGCGGCTCATGCTCGCGATGGCGCTGGTCGGCGAGCCCGACCTCCTGATCCTGGACGAGCCCTCGACCGGTCTCGACCCGAACGGAGCCCGCGAGATGCGCGAAATCGTCCGCGAGGAGAACGCTCGCGGGGCGACCGTCTTCTTCTCGAGTCACATCATGGAGCAAGTCGAGGCGGTCTGCGACCGCGTCGGCATCCTCCGGGACGGCGAGATGGTCGCCGTCGACTCCGTCGAGGGGCTGCGCGACTCCGTCGAAGGCGGGACGACGCTCCGCGTCACCGTCGATCGGATCGACGACGACGCGCTGCAGGCGGTCCGCTCGCTGCCCGATGTCAGTAACGCCACCGTCGAGGGGCAGAACCCGCCGACGGTCGTCGTCGCCGTCGACGGCTCCAAGACGGCCGTCCTCTCCGCGCTCGAGGACCGCGGCATCGAGATCCGGGACTTCGAGACGACCGAAGCGTCGCTCGAGGACGTCTTCCAGTCGTACACGACCGACGCCGGGACGGAGGTGCACGCGCGATGAGCACCGATACGGGTACCGGAACGGGGTCCGTGGATTCGGACGGATCGCCCTCGAGTACGATCAACCTCGAGAGCGTCCGCGCGGTCGCGAAGAAGGACTTCCAGGACGCGGTTCGCTCGTGGCTGTTCTGGGGCCTGAGCGTCTTTTTCTTCGTTTTAATGGCAGCCCTGGCCGGCTTCCTCTCGTGGGCGAATCCGGACAACTTCACCACCCTCAACTTCATTAGCACGATCAGTCAGGTGAACAAGCTGATCATCCCGCTGATCGCGCTCGTGCTCGGCTGGAAATCGATCGCTGGCGAACGCGAGAGCGGGAGCATCAAGGTCCTGCTGTCGCTGCCCCACTCTCGGAAGGACGTCCTCCTCGGGAAGCTGATCGGTCGGACGGCCGTGCTCACGCTTTCGTTACTCATCGGCTTCCTCATCGCGATGGTCGCCGTCGCGTTCGCGGTTTCGGAGTTCTCGTTCCCGGCGTACATCGGCTTCCTCGCGATGACGATTCTCTACGCGCTCGCGTACATGAGCATCGCCGTCTCGCTCTCGTCGCTGACCCGTTCGACGACGATGGCCGGTGCGGCGATGTTCGGCGTGTTCGTCCTGTTTTACATCATCTGGAACTCCATCCAGCAGGCGCTACGGCTTCTGATGAACCGAGGCTACTTCGAGGGCGTCACCTACACCGTGTCCGGTCCGGGCAGCCAACCGTTCGAAATAACTCGGTTGCCGAACTGGGCGCAGTTCATCAACATGATCGATCCGGGAACCGCCTATGCGAACACGATTACTATCTTTAGTGCGCTCTCGGGGGACGAACTCGGCACGGCATTTCAGGAGGCCGCCTATCCCGACGGAATCCCGTTCTACTTGCAGGACTGGTTCGCCTTCGTCATCTTGCTGTTCTGGATCGTCGTCCCGATCGCTATCGCGCTCTACCGGTTCGATCGCGTCGACATCTAGTCGAGACCAGAGCTGGCGGCCTGAGTGCCGTTTACGGAACGCTCGAGTGCTTTTCTGTCCGGGGTATCCGTTTACGACAGCGGCCGTGGTACGCGCCGCTATGACCGACTGCATCTGCTACGGCGGGAAGGGCGGCGTCGGCAAGACGACCTGCGCCGCGGCGACCGGGCTCTCGCTTGCCGCTTCCGGTTTGCGGACGCTCGTCGTCTCGACCGACCCCGCTCACTCGCTGGCCGACTCGTTCGAGGCCGATATCGGATCGGAGCCGACCGAACTCGAGATGCCCGCTCTACGTGAGGGTACCGAGACGGCCGCGCCACTCGAGCCCGAGGTCGACCGATCGGGGGGCCTGTGGGTCGTCGAGATCGATCCCGAAACGCAGCGAGAGCGCTACGAGAAACTGGCGCGAGCGCTGGCGGCGGACCTGCGCAGCGCCGGAATCAGCCTCTCTGATTCGGAGGTCGAGGAACTCTTCGCCGGGGGCGCGCCGGCCGGCAGCGACGAGATCGCGGCGCTCGATTTGCTGGTCGAGTACGTCGATTCGGGCGAGTGGGACGTCGTCGTCTTCGACACCGCGCCGACGGGCCACACCCTGCGGCTGTTCGACATGCCCGGGGCCATGGGACGCGCGCTCGAGACGGCCCGTTCGCTTCGCGGGCAGGCCCGCCGGATCGGGTCGGCGGCTCGGACGGCGGTGCTCGGGCCGATGTCCATGCTCGGCGGGCGGAGCGACGACGAGGACGAGAGCCTCGCGGCGTTTCAGGCCCGCCTCGAGCGCGCACGCGAACTGCTGACCGATCCCGAGCGCACCGAGTTTCGGGTCGTTCTGATTCCGGAGGCGATGGCCATCGCGGAGTCCGAACGGCTCGTCGCGCGGCTTCGCGAAGCCGGCGTGTCGGTCGAGCGGCTGGTGGTGAATCGGGTGCTCGAGGACCCTCACGAGGGCTGTCCGCGCTGTGAGTCGCGACGAACTCGTCACGAGGAACGGCTCGCGGAGATCCGCGAGACGTTTCCGGGGCTCGAGGTGGTGACGCTGCCTGACCTCGAAGGTGAGGTGCAGGGCGGGGAGTCGCTGGCGGTGATCGCCGAGCGGCTGCCGACCTGAGCGATCACAGTGGTTTTCGCCACCAGACCTATGGTGTCAGACGGTCTACACACGACTATGGCACTCTCGCTCGGTCGGAACTCGTCCCCGCTTGTCACGGCGATCGGCGCGGCCGTCGCGCTCGTGGCGATCGTCGGTACGCAGGTGCTAGGCTGGGGGTGGGGCTCCGGACAGCTCATCCCGACGATTATCGGCGTCGTCGTCGCCGTGATCGCAGTCTTCGTGGTTCTCACTCGTCGGTAATCAGAGTCGTTTTCTCAGAATTTTCTCTCGCCGTTGGGTGGGACATCTACAGGAAGCGTTCTGCTTACGCTGGCAACAGGGAATCACCACACCCTCCCCAACCGATTCGCTCGGTCATTCTTCCCTCGCTCATCCCTCGCACGAGTTCGCAGTGCGGTTCGTCGTCGACTCACCGCACTACAGCGCGCGCCACCGCATGATGGATGGTCGATCTGGAAACGGACCGAGAGTGAGTCTCTCGGAGTGCTCGCGCCTCATCCCGAGCAACTACCCGAGGTCGACTCCTTCCTCCTCGAGCAGTGCCTGGAAGTCGGACTCGTCGAGGATCGGCACGTCCTCGTCTCGGGCGTCCTCCTGCTTCGTCGCGCCTGGATTGTCGCCGGCGACGAGGTAGTCCGTATTGCCGGAGACGCTTCCCGTCGCGTTCGCGCCGTGGGTCTCGACGAGTTCCTGCGCGTCGCCTCTGGTCATCTCCTCGAGCGAGCCCGTGAAGACGAAGGTCAGTCCCGCGAGCTCGTCGCCGCCGGTGTCGACGTCGACTTGCTGCGGGGAGACGTGCTCGAGCACGCCGTCGACGACGGCAGCGTTCGCTTCGCTCGTGAAAAAGTCGCGTATCGTCTCGGCGACGGTGTCGCCGATTTCGTCGACGTCCTCGAGTCGCTCGTGGTCGGTTTCCGCGACCTCGCGAAACGCGTCGAAGGTGCCGAACTCGCGAGCGAGCTCCCGGGCCGTCGCCGGGCCGATGAGCGGAATGCCGAGCGCGGAGATGAAGTCGGAAAGGGGCGGCTCGCGACTGGCCTCGATCTCCGCGAGCAGGTTCTCTGCGCTGGTCTCGCCCCACCCCTCGAGCGCCAGCAGATCCTCACGCTCGAGTTCGTAGAGGTCCGCGACGGACGCGAGCAGGCCGGCGTCGACGAGCTGGCGGACGCTCTTTTCGCCGAGACCCTCGAGGTCGAGACCGTCGTCGCCGGCGTAGTACTCGATCGATCGTCGGAGCTGGGCGTCACAGCCCAGCCCGCCGGTACAGAAGGCGATCGGCCCGTCGCGCTCGACGGGGCTGTCGCAGACGGGGCACGCGTCGGGCATCTCGTAGTGTCCCTCGCTGTCCTTCTCGACGACCTCCTCGACGTAGGGGATCACGTCGCCAGCGCGCTGGACGCGGACCGTGTCGCCGACGTTGACGTTCTTCTCGGCGATCTCCTCGGGGTTGTGCAGGCTCGCCCGCGACACCGTGACGCCGCCGACGTCGACCGGCTCGAGCAAGGCGACGGGCGTCAGTCGCCCGGTCCGACCGACCTGCAGCGCGACGTCGACGATCGGCGTCACCTCCGCGCGGGCGGGGAACTTGTAGGCGAAGGCCCAGCGGTCGTGGCGCGCCGTCTGCCCGAGTTCCTCGCGGGCGTCTCGATCGTCCACTTTGATCACGACGCCGTCGATCTCGTAGTCCAGGTCGTCGCGGGCCTCGAGCAGGCGGTCGCGGTACTCGATCGCGTCCTCGATGTCGTCGACGACTTCGACGCGGTCGTTCACCCGCAGGCCGAACTCGGGGAAGCGCTCGAGCTCGCCTCGGTGGGTGTCCTCGAGTTCGCTGGCCGCGAGCACGTCGAAGTAAAAGACCGCGAGCGGGCGTTCGGCGACGACGGTCGGATCGAGCTGGCGGATCGTGCCGGCGGTCGCGTTCCGCGGGTTGGCGAAGGGCTCCTCGCCGCGCTCGATGCGCTCGCGGTTGTGCGCCTGAAACGCGTCCTTGGGCATGTAAACCTCGCCCCGGACCGCGAGAAACTCGGGGTGATTCCCGTGGAGTTGCTGCGGAACGGAGCCGATCGTACGGGCGTTGCGCGTGACGTCGTCCCCTTCGCGGCCGTCGCCGCGGGTGACGGCGCGCTCGAGGCTGCCCTCCTCGTAGACGAACTCCATCGAGACGCCGTCGAACTTGGGTTCGCAGACGTACTGTACGTCGCCTGCGTGCCCGCTGGCACGCAACTCTCGCTGCACGCGATCGCCGAAGTCCCGCACGTCCGCCGGCTCGCCGCTCTGGTCGATCGAGAGCATCGGTTCGACGTGTTCGACCGTCTCGAACGCCTCCATCGGCTCGCCGCCGACGCTTCGGGTGGGGCTGTCGGGATGGGAGAGGTCGAACGCGTCCTCGAGATCGCGCAGCCGGGAAAAGAGCGCGTCGTAGGTCCGGTCGGCGATCAGCGGTTCGCTCTCGACGTAGTACCGGCGGTCGTGCTCGCGGATTGCCTCGCGGAGCAGTTCCACCTGCTCGCGGGCCTCCTCCTCCGAGAGCTCTTCGATCGGCGCGAAGTCGTTGGGGGGATCCCGGAGGTAGGGGTTGTCTTCGTTCGCGTCCTCGTCGGCGACTGGCATTCTTGCTCGAGGGTAGCCGCTCGCACCCGTTAATGGTATTGACCGCGGGGCGGCCGCTCCGTTTCGACCCGACTCGAGTCGGGGCGAGGCCCACTATTTCCACGGGTTGTCCACCAGTTCGCTGTGGACGGTCGAGCCGACGGCGATCCGACAGTCGGTTCGCGGTGTGGCGATACACAACAGGACGTAGCCGTCCGCTCGGTGTCGATCCTTCAGGGCTCGAGGCGGACGGCGATACGCGAATACGGCGTCGATACCGGCTCCTCCCGTATCGCCGTCGTCTCCGGGTTCCGTCCCGTGGGCCTCGAGTAGCCGTCCCGTACAGGTCCCGCAGGCACCGGTACGACAGCCGTACGGGAGCCCGATATCGTTCCGTTCGGCGGCCTCGAGGACCGTCTCGTCTTCGCGAACCCCGATCGTCCGCGTTCGGCCGTCGGGCCACTCGAGGGTCACGTCGTGGCTCGTCATGGCTCCGCTCTCTCCGGACGATTACCCGCGGCGATCACTGCCAGACGTCGCTCGTGCAGTCGCCGTCGGGCCACCGGATCTCGTGGGCGCGGGCGGGCCCCTCCGGACACTCTCCCCAGTCGACCAGGAAGTCCTCGTCGAGTTCCATCGTCCCCTTCCGGGGATCGACGTCGGCTTTCAGCATGACGGACCCGCGCTCGGCCTCCTCGGGGTAGAACTGGTCGTCCCACGAGGAGAACAGCGAGGTGGTCCAGTAGAGGCGTTCGCCGTCCAGCGAGAGCTGTATCATCTGCGGGCCGGCGGCCAGTTCGCGGCCCTGAACCTCCTGGACCTCGCCGAAGGTGCCGCCGACGGACAGCGAGTCGGCCCGCCGCGGGTTCGACGGGTCCGAGACGTCGTACATCCAGACCTCGCCGTGGAGCCAGTTCGAGCCGAACAGGTAGCGATCGTCCATCGAAATCAGGATGTCCGTCGGGAGCGCGGGGACCGGCATGTCCCAGTCGTCGTGCTCCCGGCTCTCGAAATCTATCACCTTCTCGGCGCGGTACGCTCCGTCGCCGCCGTCCGCGTCGTCATCGTACCAGAAGTGGAAGACGTTCGACGAGAGCGCGGCTCCGACGAACCCGTGGGTCGACTCGGGGGTGTGGAGGAAGCGCACCTCCAGGGGGATCAGTCCCTCCTCGCCGAGATCGATCGTCTGCTCGACGGTGCCCGCCTCCCAGTCCCAGAAGTGGAGCCGCCGGCCGTAGTTCCCTTCCTCGACGTCCTCGAGATCGAACCCGGGGTAGTACGTTTTGGGGGCGGCCCACTCGCTCGAGACCATCACGTTCTGGCGGGGCTGGTACCAGTAGTCGTAGTTCATCTCGATCTCGCCCGGCGGCTCCCATCGGCCCTCGATCTCGAAGTCCTCGTTCAACTCGAGGAAGCCGCCCGGCAACTCGCCGTCGGCGTCACCGAGCATGCTGATCAGGATCTCTCCGTCCGGGATGCAGTGGACGGTGTGCGGTGCCGAGAGATCGTACTCGAAGACTTCCTCGGGTTTGATCACCGTCTCGAGTTCGGGGTTCCGTCGGTCTTGCGCGTCGATCACGTGGATCCGCGAGGAGCGCTGGCCAGGGACGATCAGGTGTCGCCGCTCGAGGCCCTCGACGTGACACGACGACGAGCAGGCGTTCCACCCGAAGTGGTGGAGTTCGTCGCCGCGATTCGGCAGTTCGATGCGGTCGACGATCTCGCAGTACGTGTCCGAGTCGGGATCGAGATCGACGACCGAGACGAAGTCCGGCGCGTCGACGTCGGTGCCGACGTAGAGGCTCATCACGTAGGCCAACCGTTCGCGCTCACCCTCTTCGATGGCGGCCTGAGGCGTCGCGTAGCCGGGTCCCTCGTGGTGGTGCTCGTGATCGTGGCTCGATTCGACGTCGTCTGGTGTGCTAGCATCACTCATGGGTGTACCGACCACGAACGAGTAGATAAATCTGGTCGGGGGTGACGAGAGCGGGCGGGAATTACGCCCAGGGGCTGTCGCCGACTTCGGCGCGGACCCGCGGACCGACCTCGAGGCGGCAGTCGGCCCGCGGCGAGGCGATACAGAGCAGGAGGTAGCCGTCCGCGCGTTCGGTCTCGGTCAGCGCCGCAGGCGTCCGTCGATAGGTGAACGCGTCGGCGACGTCGAGCGGGCGATCCGTTTCGCCGTCCTCTCCGGCCTCGAGTCCGATCAGCCGACCGACGCAGGTGATACACGTTCCCGTCCGACAGTCGTACGGGAGCCGAACGCCGGCCCGCTGGGCCGCCTCGAGCACCGTCTCGTCCTCGTCGACGGCGATCGTTCGGGACGGGCCGTCGGTCCGCTCGAGCGTCACGTCGTACTCCGTCATCGGTGTCCCTCGGCTGTCGAACGCCGTTCGATCGTGCGACTCATATTCGGTGCTACGACGGGCAGTCGGAAAAGGGAGACGCGAGCGCTCGCCCGGTCGCGTCGGCTCGAGAACGGCCGACCGATACCCAGTATTTACCCGCACCCGACCCGTAGAGCCGGACAGATGGGACAGGGAACGGAGTTCGGACTGGTCGACCTCGAGGACGTCGAGAGCCCGGGCGACGAGTGGGAGGAGATCGACGTCTCGGAGACCGACGCCGATCGCATCGCTCGCAAGCGCGATCGGAAGTTCGAGCAGTTCGAGGAGCGGATCAAGGACGCCGACCAGTTCAAGGTCGAGCAGTCGGTGTTCGACGACGCGACGCTGGCGGCGCTCTACAAGCTCGTCCAGGACGGCTACGTCGAGGCCTTTGGCGGCCCGCTCTCGACGGGCAAAGAGGCCAACGTCTACCTCGCGCAGGGCGACGACCGCGAGGTCGCGGTCAAGATCTACCGGATCAACGCCTCGAACTTCACGCAGATGCGCGACTACCTCGAGGGCGACCCCCGCTTCGAGGGTCTGGGGGGCAAGAAGAAAGACGTCGTCCTCGCGTGGACCAAGAAGGAACTGGCGAACCTCCGGCGAGCGCAGGCGGCCGGCGTGCGGGTGCCCGAACCGCTCGCCACCGAGCGCAACGTGCTGGTCATGGAGTACATCGGCACCGAGGACGGTCGCGCGAAACGCCTCGGCGAGGTCCAGATCGAGAATCCCCAGACGGCCTACGAGGTCATGCGCGAGTACATGCGCCGACTCTACTCGGCGGGGCTGATCCACGGCGACCTGAGCGAGTACAACGTCGTCTTCGACGAGAGCGAGGGCCAGCTCGTGTTCATCGATCTCGGGCAGGCCGTCACCGTCCACCACCCCAACAGCCGCGAGTTCCTCGAACGAGACTGTCGGAACGTGGCGAGCTTCTTCTCCCGGCAGGGGCTCGCGGTGACCGGCGACGAACTGTTCGAGTTCGTCACGAGTCCGGAGCCGGATCCGTCGCGGAGCTGATCGCCCCACTGCCGTCTAGTCGTCCTGAAGCCCTCTGTCGCCGAGGCGTCCCGAACGCCTTAGTGGCTCGCCCGCGCGCGAACGAGTATGAACGTCGGCATCATTTCGGACACGCACGATAACGCCGAGGCGACCGAACGCGCCACCGAGATTTTTCGGGAGGAAGGGGTCGAGATCGTCATCCACTGCGGCGACTTCGTCGCCCCGCTGATCGTGCCCTCCTTCGAGGCGTTCGAACTCCACGGCGTTCTCGGGAACAACGACGGCGACGTCGCCAACCTGCAGGCCGCGTTCGACTCGCTGGGCGGTGAGAGCCAGCTTCACGGCCGGTTCGCGGATCTCGAGTTCGACGGGCTCTCCCTTGCAGTCCTCCACGGCGAGAGCAAAGCCGAGGTCGAAGCGATCGCGGCCGGCGAGACGTACGACTTCGTCTGTTACGGTCACCACCACGAGCGCGAGCTCGCCGATGACGGACGGACGACGGTACTCAACCCCGGTGCCCACTTCCTGCCGAAGTCCGAGGAGGACCGGACCGTCGCGGTCCTCGACACGCGCTCGGAATCGGTGCGGTTCCGATCGGTGCTCGAGTAGCCGTTTCGACGGCCGATCGAGCGGTGCCGGCCGCCGCCGGCTCCCGCGTTCACATGAACATTCGATCCTCCGGGAAACTCCGATTCTCGGGGTTCGCCTGGGACTCGAGCGCCTCCATTCGATCCGCGAGCTCACCGTAGTACCGCTGGAGCTCCGTGGCCCGTTCGCGAAGCTGTTCGTCGTCGATCTCGAGCCCGTAGACGGTTTCCAGCAGTTCCAGATACCGAAGTGACGCCTCGAGGTCCGGCCCGGGCGGATGCGTCGGGGTGACGAACGCGCCGAGCGGCGGGGCTTCCCGTTCCAGACTGCGTCTCGTCAGTGCGCCCGCGACGCCGTCGAGGACGCCCCCGCTGACCGGCGAGACGGTCGACTCCGCGAGCCGACGGTCCCTGTACTCCGGCGTGGCGACGGAGAAGACGTCGTGTTCGTCCGGGCCGTGCGGATACGGAACGCCGTGAAAGACGGCCAGCTCGTCGATGTCGGTCGAGTCGATCCACTCCAGAACCCCGTCGACGAACGCGTCTGCAGTCCACACCGGGACGAACAGTTCGCTGAGCAACACGGTGCAGTCGATCTGCGTCGACGCGTACACGCGCATCGGATGTCGCGGTTCGCCGTTTTCGACCGGGGTGATCTCCGGCAGGCCGCGGGATCGAACGTACCCGACTCGTTCGAACTCGCGGTGTGTGACGAGGTAGTCGACGGCCGTGAGTCCCGCCAGTCCGACGTTCGCGAGCCCGACGAGCAGCGTCCCCTCGAGCGGGTCGTCTGTCGAGACGGACACGTCGTACACCGGTTCGGGTGCCATACCGTTCGCTACGTTCGAGCGCGACTTATAAGAGCAGCCCCGCGCTGACCGCGGAACCGTCGGACGGTCATCCGCGGGTCGGCTCGCGGCGGGAGTCCCGGCCATCGCGAACCGGCATCGAATCCGATCCGTCGACGGCTCGGGTCGGCCACCGGCGACCGAGACGGCCGCGTGCGTCGGTGTCACGAGCCACCCAGTGCTCGCGGACCAAGGTCTTAACCTCACCCAGCCAGTAGCGGACCGTATGCAGCACGTGAAGATTCCGCAGGACCGCATCGGCGTTCTCATCGGTGAAGGAGGCGAGACGATGCGCGAGATCGAGGCGGAAGCGGAAGTGCGACTCGACATCGACTCGGAGAACGGCTCCGTCGCCGTCGAAACCGTCGGCGATCCCGTACTCGGCCTCAAAGGCCCCGAGATCGTTCGCGCGATCGGCCGCGGATTCGCACCCGAAGACGCCCTGCGACTGCTCGAGGACGACATGATGTTGTTCGACGTGGTCGACATCGACGCCGCCTCGCGCAACAAGACCGACATGAAACGCAAGAAGGGCCGGCTCATCGGCGAGAGCGGCCGGACCCGCGAACTGATGGAGGAGCTGACCGGGGCCGACGTCGTCATCTACGGCTCGACGCTCGGCGTCATCGGCGGCCCGCAGGAGGTCGACGTGGTCCGCAGCGCCGCCGAGATGCTCCTCGACGGGGCACCCCACGGCGCGGTCTACTCCTTCCTCGAGGAGAAGCACAACGAGATGAAACACAAGGGGATGGAGTACCACCGGTTCCCCGGCGGCCAGTCCTAACCGAACACTCGGGGCACTCACGACTCGGTTTTCCTCCGCTCCGTCGATACAGCGGTATTCGACTGGTTCGTTCGCGTCGTTGACACACCTCCACGCGTCCTGTCAGCTGACCGGCCGAGTTCGGTTTCCCGCGGCTGTCCGAACGTCGCTACAATCACCGGCGACGCGCAGCCGTTCGACGATTCTCACGCAGTGTGACCATATATACCCGAACGCCCATCGGATCGAAAACGCCAGACAGGGGCCGCCTCGAGCACACTCCTCCATCTGATAGAGAAAGCCTTATATAGAATCACAAACAATCACTCGAGTGACTATGGCTCAACAGCAGATGGGCAATCAGCCCCTTATCGTACTCTCGGAGGACAGTCAGCGAACCTCCGGAGAGGACGCGCAGTCGATGAACGTACAGGCCGGGAAGGCCGTCGCCGAGTCCGTTCGGACGACGCTCGGCCCGAAGGGGATGGACAAGATGCTCGTCGACTCCTCGGGCAACGTCATCGTCACCAACGACGGCGTCACGCTGCTCTCGGAGATGGAGATCGACCACCCCGCGGCCGACATGATCGTCGAAGTCGCCGAGACCCAGGAGGAAGAGGTCGGTGACGGCACCACCAGCGCCGTCGTCATCGCCGGCGAACTCCTCAGCCAGGCCGAGGACCTCCTCGACCAGGACATCCACGCGACCACCCTCGCCCAGGGGTACCGAGAGGCCGCCGAGGAAGCCACCGCGGCGCTCGAAGAGATCGCCATCGACGTCGACGAGGGCGACACCGAGATCCTCGAGCAGATCGCCGCGACGGCGATGACCGGCAAGGGCGCGGAGAACGCCAAGGACCTGCTCTCGCGACTCGTCGTCGAGGCCGTCCGCGCAGTCGCGGACGACGACGGCGTCGACACGGACAACATCAAAGTCGAGAAGGTCGTCGGCGGCTCCGTCGAGAACTCCGAACTCGTCGAAGGCGTCATCGTCGACAAGGAACGCGTCTCCGACAACATGCCGTACTTCGCCGAGGACGCCGACGTCGCGATCGTCAACGGCGACCTCGAGATCAAGGAGACCGAGATCGACGCCGAAGTCAACGTCACCGACCCCGACCAGCTCGAGCAGTTCCTCGAGCAGGAGGAGGCTCAGCTTCGCGAGATGGCCGAAGCGGTCGCCGACGTCGGCGCCGACGTCGTCTTCGTCGACGGCGGCATCGACGACATGGCCCAGCACTACCTCGCACAGGAGGGCATCATCGCCGTCCGTCGCGTCAAGTCCAGTGACCAGGCCCAGCTCGCCCGCGCGACCGGCGCGACGCCGGTCTCGAGCGTCGACGACCTGACCGAGGACGACCTGGGTGCCGCCGGTAGCGTCGCCCAGAAGGAGATCGCCGGCGACCAGCGCATCTTCGTCGAAGACGTCGAGGACGCGAAGGCCGTCACCCTGATCCTCCGCGGTGGCACCGAGCACGTCATCGACGAGATCGACCGCGCGATCGAGGACTCGCTGGGCGTCGTTCGTACGACCGTCGAGGACGGTAAGGTGCTCGCCGGCGGCGGCGCACCCGAGATCGACGTCTCGCTCTCGCTGCGCGACTACGCCGACTCCGTCGGCGGCCGCGAACAGCTCGCAGTCGAGGCATTCGCCGACGCGCTCGAGGTCATTCCGCGCACGCTGGCCGAGAACGCCGGGCTCGACCCAATCGACTCCCTCGTGGAGCTGCGCAGCGCCCACGACGGCGGCGACACGGGTGCCGGGCTCGACGCCTACACCGGCGACACCATCGATATGGACGCCGAGGGCGTCTACGAGCCGCTCCGCGTGAAGACGCAGGCGATCGAGTCCGCCACCGAGGCGGCCGTCATGCTGCTTCGCATCGACGACGTCATCGCCGCGGGCGACCTCGCGGTCTCCCACGACGACGATGACGAAGAGATGCCGCCGGGTGGCCCCGGCGGTGGCATGGGCGGCGGCATGGGCGGTATGGGCGGCGGCATGGGCGGCATGATGTAAGAGAGGTCTGAGCGAAGCGAAGACCTCTGAAAGGCGAGCGGGGAGCGAACGCGACCCGCGAGCCAGAACTAAATTTTGCTCTGCGGGCGCGGCGAAACCGCGCCCTCGGCAAAATTTAGTATAAAAGCACTCCTCCGTCCGTTCCGGTCCCTTCGGGACCTCCACATCGGTCGTCGGCCCGCTCGGGCCTGCGTCCCTCGCGGTGTGAACGGAGGACTTCCACCCGCATTGCCCACTGCAGTCGGCCCCATTTTGTCGTTCTCTCTTTCGGTAGCGCTCCCGGATCCCCTACTCCCGTAGTTCGCGCTCCCATGAATCGAATCGATCGAGACTCGAGTGCCGTCGCCTCGCAACCCTCATGTATGTTTAGATACAAGAATCGGTCGTGACGAACGACGCCGACAGAAAGCGAGACGTAGCGACCGCCTTCAGCGGCGCGACGGACGGCTACCGGGACGGGGCCGTCCTCAAGGAGGGCGCGGACCTCGAGCGCCTCGTCGACTGGACCGCGGGCGCGACGCGGGCGCTCGACGTGGCCACCGGTGCGGGCCACGTCGCCGGTGCCGTCGCCGACCGGGGCGCTCCGCGGGTCGTCGCGGCGGACCTCTCCCCCGAGATGGTCGCGACGGCGACGGCCGACTACGACGGGCTCGAGGGGACCGTCACCGATGCCGAACGCCTCCCCTTCGCGACGGACTCGTTCGACGCGATCACCTGCCGCTTCGCCGCGCACCACTTCCCGGCTCCCGAGGCGTTTCTCGCCGAGGTCGAACGCGTCCTCGCGCCGGGCGGGACGTTCGCGCTCGAGGATCTCTGCGTGCCGGCCGACCCCGACCTGGCGGCGTACGTCAATCGGATCGAGCGGATTCGGGACTCGGGACACGTCGAGACCCACTCTCGGGAGCAGTGGCGCGACTGGCTCGAAGCCGCGGGGCTGACCGTCGAGACGGTCCACGAGACGAGCCGCCGGCTCGAGGTCGACGCCTGGCTCGACCGAATGGACGTGCCGGCCGACGATCGCCGAGCGATTCGGTCGTTGCTGGCGGACGCACCGGCGGCACTCGAGAACGCCTTCGAGTTTCAGTACGACGACGGCGGCGACGAGCGCCGACTCGAGTCGTATCGGACCGGCGTGGTGTTGTTCCGGGCGGCGGCCTGACGCCCCCGGAACTGGGACCGCTCACCATAGCGGTGGAACCAGGACCCATACCGGGCGTTCCCGAATCCCATGTTGCCGTGGATTCACGACGAACTAAGTGATCTCCCGCAATATTCGCCAGTATGAACACGCTCCTTCTGGACAGCGACGACGTCGACGAGCACGCCGCGCTCGCGGACGTCATCGACGCGGTCGAGCAGGCGTTCGCGGCCTTCGAGCGCGGAACCACGCAGATGCCCGCGAAATCCTACATCGACCTCCCGCAGTACAACGGCGACTTCCGGTCGATGCCCGCCTACCTCGACACCGGCGAGTGGGACGCGGCCGGGCTGAAGTGGGTCAACGTCCACCCGGACAACCCCGCGGACCACGACCTGCCGACCGTCCTGGGGACGATGATCTACTCCGATCCCGAGACCGCGTTTCCGCTGGCGATCATGGACGGGACGGCGCTCACGATGAAGCGGACCGGCGCGGCCGCGGCCGTCGCGACCGACTATCTGGCCGTCGAGGACGCCTCGAGTCTCGGCATCGTCGGCGCCGGCGTCCAGTCCTATACCCAACTCGAGGCGATCAGCGAGGTCCGGCCGATCGAGACGGTCGTCGTTTCGGATCCCGACGACGAGCGGGTCCGGCGGTTCGTCGAGACCTACGAGGGCCGCTTCGACGTCCGCGGCGGTTCGATTTCGGAAGCCGGGCACTGCGACGTGCTGTCGACCGTGACGCCCGTCGAGGAGCCGATCGTGGGACTCGAGGACGTCGGCGAGCAGACGCACGTCAACGCCATCGGGGCCGACGCCGAGGGGAAACACGAGCTGGCAGATGCGCTGCTCGAGGCGGCGACGATCGTCATCGACGACCGCGAGCAGTGCACCCACTCGGGCGAGATCAACGTCCCCTACCGCGCTGGGACGTTGAGCGACGCGGACATTCACGGTGAGATCGGGGAACTCGTGGTCGGATCGAAAGCGGGGCGGACCGACGAGACCGGGATTACGGTGTTCGACTCGACCGGACTCGCGATTCAAGACGTGGCTGCCGCGCGGGTGGTTTACGAACGGGCCTCGGCGGACGGTGCGGGCTACGGGTTCGACATGGTCGGGTTCGAGGGATCCCCGTGAGTCGCTTCGCGGTCCGCCGTCCGCCGATCGAATCGCCGGTCGCCAGGGAGTAACTTCTACTTGCTCTCGCTCCTGTCTTGATACACCAATGGAACACGTACGGACGCTCGAATGTACGCTCTGTGGCGAGACGTACGACCCCGAGCAAATCGTCTACACCTGTTCGAACCACCCGGGCGTTCAGGGGATACTCGAGGTGCAGTACGACTACGACGTCGTCCGCGAGCGCTTTGACGAACCCCTCGACGGGAATATCCGAGATCAGTGGAAGTACCGGGCGTTCCTCCCGGTCGAGGCGGACGCGGAGCCGGTGACGTTGCAGGAGGGCGGAACGGACCTCTACGATGCGCCGCGCCTCAGCGACGAACTGGGCGTCGAGATGCGGGTGAAAGACGACGGACGCAATCCGACGGGCGTCCTGAAGGACCGCGCGACCAGCGTTTCGGTGACGAAGGCGATCCACGCCGGGCGCGACGTCGTTACGTGCGCGTCGACCGGCAACGCCGCGGCGTCGCTCGCCGGGTACGCTGCCCGGGGCGGAGTCGACTGTCGGATCTTCGTTCCGGGCGATGCGCCCGAAGGGAAACTCGCACAACCGCTGGTCTACGGTGCGGACGTACTCGCCGTCCGGGGGAGTTACGACGAAGCCTACGATCTCAGTATGGCGGTGACCGAGGAGTTCGGCTGGTACAACCGCAACGCTGCGATCAACCCGTTCCAGGTCGAGGGCAAGCGAACCGTCGGTCACGAACTCGCCGAGCAAACGCGGGGCGACGTGCCGGACTGGCTGGTGTTCTCGATGGGTGACGGCTGTACGATCTACGGCGGATGGAAGGGGTTTCGCGAATTTCGCGATCTCGGGTTCGTCGACGAAGCGCCGAAAATGCTCGGCGTTCAGGCCGCGGGTGCGAGCGCCATTCACGACGCGTACCACGAACACGACTCGACCGACGACGTCGCGAACACGCTCGCGGACAGCATCGCAGTCGGCCGTCCGCGCAACACGGTGAAGGCGGTGAAAGCGCTGAACGAGAGCGGCGGTACGTCGGTCGTGGTCAGCGACGACGAGATCCTCCGCGGGGAGAAGACGCTCGGTAGCGCCGAGGGAATCTACGCCGAACCCGCCGGGGCGGCCCCCATCGCGGGGATTCGAAAGGCGCTATCGAAGGGGATAATCGACGAGGACGAATCGGTGCTCGCCGTCGTCACCGGCTACGGACTGAAAGACGCGAAGAGCGCCGTGGAGGCGTCCGGGAGCGCCACGGAGATCGCGGCGGAGCTGGACGAGGTAAAGAAGCGATACGGTTCGTAAGATCACTCCCGCTCAGAGGGTGTCTCGCCGCCGATCGGGCGTTTCGGGAGTCTCGACTCGCCACGTCTCTCGATGCTGTGTTTCGTCCCTCTGACCGTCTCCGATACGCCTTCTCACTCGCTGCGTTCGCGGAAGCTGGTAGCCGAGCGAACTGCGCCCACTCTGGATTCACTGCTGGCCGCTCGCGATACTCACGTGCCGCGCAGCCGTCGCGGAATCGAACCGGTCATCGACAGCTCGTCGGCGTAGTGGACGACCGGGTCGCCGGTCGGCGTCGGCAGGCCGTTGGCCTCGAGCATCGTGTTCTCGTGGATCGTCACCGCGGCCGGTTGGAGCGGCCACGGATCGTGTGCGATCTCGCCGGCCAGGACGCCGCTGGCGGTCGGCGCGTAGAACCGCCGACGGGCGGTGAGCCAGTGCTCGAGCGTGTCCGGTTCGGCGGTTCGGATCTCGCCGTCGGGACGGTAGGTCGCGGCGAATCGAGCGGGCGTGTTACCGTCCGTCCGCCGGCGCTCGCTCGCGAAGGCGACGTGGTTCTCCTCGGTGGCTCCAACTCGAATGTTCGCGTCGTAGACGGGCAATCTCGTCCTTCGGCCGATCGTTGCCGCGACCACCGAACTGTCGAGATCGATACTGAAGAAGAAGAGCCCGGGATCGCCACGATAGCGGACGTAGGTCCGGACGTTGAGTTCGGGAAACGCCAGCCGGGTGATCGACGGCGTCCCGCGGAGGCCCACGTTCGTCAGCACGAACGGGAGCACGCTCAGCCAGGCGCGACCGTCTCTGGTCTCGAGAGTCAGTTGACCGGGGACGTGCGGTCGAAGGGCGTCCGGATCGACCGGCCAGTGGACGAACAGTCCGTCGCGCCAGGTCATCGAGGCGACGTGCGGTGCGGTCGGCGACGATCCCCCTGCGAACCTCCATCGGAACGGATCCGTGCGTTGTGCAGTCATCCTCGGAACCAACAGGTACTGTCAGTACCCGACGACGGGGCGACGTAAATACTATCTAGAATGCTGTCAAATTCGATGGTGGTTCTGCCACTACCCTGCGAACAGGGCCGCTGTCCGATGCCGGACCGTGGCGCCGGCGTCAGTCGGCCGGATCGACCGCTGTGTCGTCGGATCGCTCGAGCGTGACGCCGTCCGAGCCGTCGTCACCCGCATCCGGCGATTTGAGACTCTCGATCACCTGATCGGTGGCGTCGGTCGCTCGCAACACCAGCACGCCGAACCCGATCCGGGTGAGGATGTCGAGGTAGGAGGCGACGAAGATACCGCCGAACGCGTCGAGCAGTCCGAGCCCCTGTCGCGAGACGAACCCCATGACCAGATAGAACACCCAGAGCAACAGGAGCAAGTTCCGGAGCTTCCCGTAAAGCAGGACGCGCTCGCCGCTTTGCTCGCCCGAGCGTTTCGTGATCGGCCACACCATCAGGAAGACGATCCCGATCAGGCTGACGATCGTGACACCGTTCATCACCGCTGCCAGCGTCGGATCGACGAGATATCTGGCGGCGCTCGTGCCGACCCAGACGAAGCTCAGGCCGACGAGCGCGGCGAGCTGTCGGCGGGTCGCGCCGGCGACCAGCCCCGCGATGCCGACCATGATCGGCGTCACGATCACGTAGTCGACGTAGCGGCTCATCGGGATCGGCGCACCGCCGGCCGTCGTGATGCGGAACAGCTCGATCGACATCCCGAAGTTCGCGAGCCCGAGCGTGCCACAGATGATCGGCACCGGGAGGTAGTACCGCCGTTTTCCCGCGGGTAGCGTCGCGATCCACCCGAGGAAGCCGACCGTCGCGACCGCCATCGCGTAGAACGCGAAGCGATAGAGCTGGTGTTCGGGGATCATCGGGTCTCACCCCCCTGTGCGGGGGCGGTCGTGGACCCTGGTTCCGCGGTCGAGACGGTGAACTCGTCGACGGCGTCGGCGAGGTTCGCCGCCCGTTCGTCGAGCCGCGTCGCCTCGGCGGAGACGTCGGTGATCGTCGCAGTCGTCTCTTCGGCGGCCGCCGCGACCTGCTGGGCCTGCGAGGTCGTCTCGTCGGCGACGCTCGCGACGTCCTGGACGATCGTCGCCAGCTCTTCGGCGGACCCCGCCTGTTCGTCGGTCGCCTGATCGATCTCCTGGACGCCGATCGTCACCTGTTCGATCTCCGTCGCGATCCGGTCGAGCCTGTTCGAGAGCGAGTCGACCTGTTCGGTCGCCGACCCGATCGTCGATTCGGCCGCCTCGATCTGCGTGGCACTCTTCGTCGCGCGCCGCTGTATCGATTCGATCATAGTTTCGACGTCGTCGACCGCTTTCTGGGTCTCAGCTGCGAGTTCCTTGACCTCGTCCGCGACGGCCTGGAAGCCGCCGCTATCGCTCGAGGCGCTTTCGGATCGCGCGGACTCGATTGCCGCGTTCAACGCGAGCATGTTGGTCTGGCCGGCGATCTCGTCGATCAGCTCGACGATCTCCTGAATCTGTTCGGCCTCCTCGTCCAGCGACCGGATCGTCTCGGCGACGGCTTCCGTCTGGTCGCTGGCCGCGTGCATCTCCGCCGTCGTCTCGGCGGCCGCCCGCTGGCCGTCGGTCGCCAGTTCGTCGACCTGACTGGACTGCTCGGCGATGGTACTCGTCGCGGCGGCGACCTCCTCGACGGTCGCGGACATCTCCTTGACCTCGGTCGACGCCACCGACAGGTCCTCGGCCTGCGACGCGGAGCCGTCCGAAATCTCCTGAACCGACGTGCTGACCTCTTCGCTCGCCCGCCGGATCTCGTCGGAGCTGGTCTGGACCTCGGTACTCGTCCGCGCGACCGCCGCGGAGATCGTCTTGACCTGGGCGACCGTCTCCTCCAGATCGGCGATCATCTCGTTGAACGCCTCGGCGATCGAGACCATCGCCTCGTGGTCCGTCTCGGGCTCGAGACGCCGCTGGAGGTCACCGTCGGCACACGCCGCCATGACCTCGCTGTAGCGCTCGGCTTCGGCCTCGAGCTCGCGGTTTCGCTCTTCGGTCGTACGCTGGGCTTCGCGGGCGCGTTCGCGCTGGTCCTCGAGGTCGGACAGCGTCTCCCGAAGCGAGTCTCGCATCGACGCGAAGGAGCCGTAGAGCGATCCGACCTCGTCGATCCGGTCGGTCTCGAAACCGACGTCGAGGTCGCCGTCGCCCATCCGTTCGGCTTTGCCGGCGAGCCGCCGGAGGTTCAGCGAGATGTTCCCGCCGAGGACGACTCCGACGAGGCCGAGGTGGAGGATGACGACCAGCAGCAAGGCGACTAGCGACGACGTCGCGGTCCGCTGTGGGCCGTAGACTGCCGCCGCGGTATCGTAGCTCGTAACCGTCAGCGATTCGCCGCCGACGTCGATCGCCGCCGACGTGGCCGCGAACTCCGTGTCGGCGTCCTCGGGGGTCCCGGTTGCGACGCCGTCTCCGACCGGCGAAGCGGCGGCGAGGACGGCGTCGTCGCCGACCGTCGCGGCCTCGCCGACCGCCGCGATCCGCTCGCCGTTCGCGTCGGTGACGATCGTCCGCCGGTCGTCTGCGGTCTCGAGCGTCGAGCCGAATGCGCTCGCGGGGGCGGAGACGGCGACGTAGCGGTCCGATTCGTCCTCGACCGCGGCGACGAACGAGAGCACCGACTCGTCGCTCGCGACCGCGTCGTGGGCGGCGCTGGGCCCGTCGGTGGGACCCTCGACGCCGGCCGTTTCGAAGAAGTTCTCGCCGACCGCGCCGTCCGCGCTACTCGCGAGCACCTCGCCGTCGCCGTCGAGATAGTGGACTTCGCTGATTCGGTCCCCGCGCGCCGACTGGGCCGTCGCGAGCCGTTCGCCGATCTCGGCCTCGGTCCCCTCCCGGACGGTCGCATCCGCGGCCAGCCCGTCCGCCGTTTCGGCGTTCGTCTCGAGCCAGGTCGCTGCGACGTCGCTTCGGTCCGCGGTTCGATCGCTGAAGTGGTCTTCCGCTGCCGGCCCGACCGTGCCGGAAACGTGTCCCAAAAAGAGCGCGGAAACCAGCACCGTCATTACGACGACCAGCAAGAATATGAGACCGATCTTTACACTGTACGTTTCTCTGAGCCGATCAGGGAGATAGTCCTCGAATGCCATAGTGTCTCGTTGAGCCGTCGGGCGGCGCGACGCTACCCGATGTCTTCTTTAACAATGTTTACCCGCCCCAATTGAATGTATCGGTTGGACTGATTGTCGCAAATGATAGTCATACACTATCCCGTGAGAATCAGTTCTAGAGACGTTAGTTCCGCCATTTGCTTTCGACTATCAACCAATCAGATAAATATAATTATAGTTACTCGGGTGATAGCGGGGCGAAAATCGACGGAATATCGGCGAACTGCCATCGTCTCTCCGCAGAAGGCGCGATTCGATTTACGTGGCGGCGATCACCGGGGTCGGGTTCAGTCGTCTATCTCGATCGCCGGGCGACCGGGTTCGGCGTTTTTGCGCACGTCGTCGTCGGCCTCGTCGGCGCGAACGACGCGAACCGCTGCCTCGAACTCGCGTTCGATCAGCCACGCCGCGGACTCGAGGGCCGCGTGTTCGTCGTCCGGCCCGAGCGTCATCGACAGCGCCTCGCGTTCGGCCTGGAGGTCCTGCCCGTAGTCGGCCGCGGCGTCGCCGTGCTCGCGGATGTGGCTTTCCTGCATGAGCTCGCCGATCAGGTTGTCGGCGTCGCTCTCGATCGCGATCTCGAGGGCGTCGTACTTCCAGTCGGGGGCGACGACCACGTCGATCGCCGTCGGATCCTCGATCCCCGCAACGTCGACGATGTCGCGGATGTCCTCGCGGGTGTTCGCGACCAGTCGACGGCGCTTGGCGACGTAGTCTCGGTCGACGTCGGCGGTCGGCCACTCGGCCTCGGCGACGAACCCGTCGTTGCCCAGCGTCTCGTACAACGCTTCGGCGAGATGGGGAGCGACCGGCGAGAGCAGGCGAACGACCGCCGACAGGCCGCGCTCGTAGGTCTCGGCGTGGGGTTCGGTGTACTCTGCATACTGTCGAAGCGTCCGCACCAAGTCCTGCGTTTCGCGCAGCGCCTTGTTGAACGTCAGGTCGTCGTACTCGTCAGTGGCGATGGCGATCGTCGCGTCGATCTCCGCGTCGACGTAGCTCGCGACGGCGTCGTCGTCGCCGTCGGGTTCGTTCGACGTGAAGTCCTCGACCATCACCTTCAGCCGATCGAGGAAGGCGTAGGTCGACTGCACCCCCTCCTCGCTCCAGTCGAAGTCGCGCTCGGGCTGAGCGGCTTGCATCATGAACAGGCGCGCGGTGTCGGCCCCGTACTCCTCGACGATCCGCTGGGGCGAGACGACGTTACCCTTCGACTTGGACATCTTCTCGCCCTCGAGCTGGACCATCCCCTGTGCGAGCAGGTTCGTGAAGGGTTCCCGGTGCTCTAAGCCCTCGTGGTCGGCGAGCACCTTCGTGAAAAAGCGCGAGTAGAGCAGATGCATCACGGCGTGTTCGATGCCGCCGACGTACTGATCGACGGGCATCCAGTCGTCGGCCCGCTCGCGGTCGAAGGGCGCGTCCTCGAGACCCGGCGAGACGTACCGCAGGAAGTACCACGAGGAGTCGACGAAGGTGTCCATCGTGTCGGTCTCCCGGACCGCATCCCCACCGCACTCCGGACAGGTCGTCCGCTTCCACTCCTCGGCGGCGTCCAGCGGGTTTCCGGTCGTGTTGATGAACTCCGGCAACTCGACGGGCAGGTCCTCCTCGGGGACCATCACGGGGCCGCAGTCGTCGCAGTGGATCACCGGAATCGGGGTGCCCCAGTAGCGCTGGCGGGAGATGCCCCAGTCGCGCAGCTGGTACTGCGTGGCCTCCTCGGCGCTCTCGACGTCCGCGGTCAGTCGTTCGCGAGCCGCCTCGCTCTCGAGACCCGAGTACTCGCCGGAGTTGACGAGGACGCCGTCGTCGGTGTACGCCGCCTCGCTCACGTCGGGTGCGCCGGGAATCGTCTCACCGTCCCAGCCGTCCGGTTCGAGGGCGATGACGGGCTCGATGTCGATCCCCATCTTCCGTGCGAACGCGTGGTCGCGCTCGTCGTGACCCGGAACGGCCATCAGCGCGCCCGTTCCGACGTCGGAGAGGACGAAGTCGGCGACGTAGACGGGAATCTCCTCGCCGGTGACTGGGTTCGTCGCGGTCAGTCCCGTCTCGACGCCGTTGGGTTCGTCGCCCTCGGGGTCGGCCTCGTGGTCGACGAACTCCCTGATCTCCTCGTTTTCGACGGCCAGTTCCTCGCTAATCGGGTGGTCCGGTGCGAGCGCGAAGAACGTCGCGCCGTAAACGGTGTCGACGCGGGTAGTGAAGGCCGTAACTGAACCGTGGTCCTGGATTTCGAAGTCCAGTTCCGTCCCGTACTGCCGACCGATCCAGTTGCGCTGCATCTGGCGGACCGAGTTGGGCCACCCCTCGAGGTCGTCGATCGCTTCCAGTAACTCGTCGGCGTACTCGGTGATCTGCAGGAACCACTGCTCGAGTTCGCGCTGCTCGACGGGCGTATCGCAGCGCCAGCAGAGTTCCGCCTCGCCCTCGACTTGCTCGTCGGCGAGGACGGTCTCGCAGTGGGGACACCAGTTGACCTCGGCGTCGCGGCGCTCGACGAGCCCCTCCTCGTGGAACCGCTCGAAGAGCCACTGGTTCCACCGATAGTAGTCGGGCGTGCAGGTGGCGATCTCCCGCTCCCAGTCGTAGCCAAAGCCCATCGACTCCATCTGTTCGGTCATCGTCTCGATGCAGTCGAACGTCCAGTCGCGGGGGTTGGTGTCGCGCTCTTTGGCCGCATTTTCCGCGGGGAGACCGAACGCGTCCCACCCCATCGGATGGAGAACGTCGTCGCCGCGCATTCGGCGATACCGGGCGTACGCGTCCGTAATCGTGTAGTTGCGGACGTGGCCCATGTGGAGTTTGCCCGACGGATACGGGTACATTCCGAGGACGTACGTCGGATCCTCGACGTCGTCGGGCGTCCGATAGACGTCCGCCTCGTCCCACGCCTCCTGCCAGCGCCGTTCGACCGTCGCGTGGTCGTATCCCGCGTCGCTCATTTGCTTATATACGTATAGGAGGGGACGCCGTTCTATAGCTTTCCATACCGTACCCCGTCGAGGCCGTCGAACGCCCCCGTCGAATGCCCCTCGAGCCGCCGGAACGGAGCGGCGGCCGGCTCCCAGAGCTGTCGGCGGCTGGCCCGCAGAGCTATCGGCGGCCGTCGACGCCGACGTTGACTCGGCCGATCGCCACCCCGAGCCGTCCCGAACGCCCGTCCCGAGCGGTTCCGGAAGGCAAGCGGTTTTATTCTCGTCTCGTCCCATCCTGTGGTATGGTAGCAGATTCCACCGTTTTCGTCACGGGTGCGAGTCAGGGACTCGGCCGCGAAATAGCCGTCGCGTTCGCCGACGAGGGCGCGAACGTCGCGCTCGCGGCCAGAAGCGACGGCATCTACGAGACCGCGGACCTGATCGACGCCCCCGAGCGGACGCTGGCGGTCGAGACCGACGTGACCGATCGCGACTCGGTCGCAGCAGCCGTCGACGAGACGATCGAGACCTTCGGCGGGCTGGACTGTCTCGTGAACAACGCCGGAATCGCCGGCCCCACCGTGCCCCTCGAGGAGACGACAGACGACGAGTGGCTCGAGACGCTGGACGTCAACGTCGTCGGCGCGGCTCGCGTCACGCGGGCGGCGGCCCCGCATCTGCGCGAGTCCGAGCGGGGTAGCGTCGTCAACATCTCCTCGATTGGCGGCAAACGGCCCTACGCCAACCGGGGGCCGTACGCGGCCTCGAAGATGGGGCTGATCGGTGTGACTCGTGCGCTGGCGGCCGAGTTCGGCGACGACGGCGTCACAGTCAACGCGATCTGTCCCGGCCCGGTCGAGGGCGACCGGATCCGGGGCGTCTTCGAGCGACAGGCCGAGGCGGCGGGCGTCCCCGCGGAGGCGGTCGAGGGAACGGTCCTCGAGAGCCTCATGATCGACGAACTGGTCCCGCCCGAGGAGGTCGCGGACACGGCCGTCCACCTCGCGAGCGAGGCGTCGCGCCACGTCACGGGGCAGGACATCAACGTCTCGTCGGGCGGAGCCTGGTACTAAAAACTCATACGGTCTCCTGTCCGTCATTGCCGGTGGGACCGCGACCCGTCCTGCGGTCCCACCGGTAAATTGGGACAGCAAACCGTCTCAGAGGACGGCGAGAACCGCGACGAGCAGGCCGAGGCCGACGAATACCCCGCCGCCCGCCCGGCGGAGCCGGACCGACGTGCGCACCTGCTTCCGCTGCTCCTCGAGACTTCCGGTCGCGATCACGAGCGGCGTCTCGTCGGTCCCCCGCAGGACGTACCCGTCAGTAGTCTCGGTCAGTTCGCCCCGGACGACCAGTTCGTCGCCGTCCCGGACGGCGGTGGCCTGATACTTGTCGGGCATGGTGGTCTTTCCGCCGACGCTCACGTTGAACTCGAGGTCGCTGACGACGCCGTCCTCGCCCGCCAGCCCGGTTCGCTCGAGGAAGCGGTTGACCGGGCCGAGCTCGCCGAGATAGGACTCCGTCTCGGGATCGCCGAGGAACAGATTCGGCGAATCGAAGGGATCGTCGTCCGCGTCCGTCGCCAGCGTCGCTGCGTCCACGCGGACGCGATCCCAGCTGTGATCGATGGCGAACTCGCCGATCGCGAGTTCGGACTCGGCGGTCCGCCACCATTTGTCGTTCCGTTGGCGGACCCGCCACGCCCAGAGGGCGGCCGAATCGCTCTCGTTCAGATCGGGGCTGGTCCGCGTCGGCGACGCCGACTCGAGGACGCGAACCGGACCGCTGATCGTCGCTTCGCCGCCCGGTTCGACCCGCTCGTCGCCCGCCGACGCGAGTTCGCTGATCGTTTCGCTTCGATCGTCGAGTTCGCCGGCTCGAGACAGTACGACACCCCCGAACAGGAGAAAGCCCCCCGCGAAGACGAGTGCGACCACTTGGACCATGGCCGAGATACTGTCACCGAGACATAATAACTGCCCGGAAACGGCCGATCACGGCGACGGGCCGTGGTGTGACCGCGCGGACGCCGTCGCCGCGTTCGCGTCGCGGCGTCGCTCCTCGACCGTTCTACAACCGAAAACGGACGGCTTCGAGGGGCTCCAGCCGCGGCTACTCGATATCGATCCGCTTCGAGTCCTCACCCTCCGAAACCTTCGGGAGGTGTACCGTCAGCACGCCGTTCTCGAAGCCGGCCGCGACCCTCTCCTCGTCGACCGGTTCCGGCAGGCGGATCCGGCGACTCGCCGACGTTTCGGTCCGCTCGCGACGGATGTACCGGCCCTCGGCGTGCTCCCCCTCGCCGGTCCGGGTGGCCTCGAGGCGCAGCGTGCCGTCCGAGAGCGTCAACTCGATGTCGTTGGTCTCGTAGCCGGGGAGGTCAGCCGTCACGACGTACTGCTCGTCGGTGTCGGCGACGTCGACCGGCACCGAGCCGGGGACCTGCAGCCCGCCTGCGGTCATGCCCTCTTCGACCTGTCGGCTCACGCGGTCGAGCAGCTCCTCGATATTGTCGAACGGATTGCGTCGCATGCTCGAGCGTAGGGGCCCGAGGGGGATAAATTCTGCCCGCAGTGCGACGACAGAAGCGGCTACTCCGGGAGCGTAACGAGCCCGTCCTCGAGCGCGTCGAGCAAAACGTCGCGCGCGTGGCCGTCGGGATCGACGCCCTCGTAGACCGCCTGTACTTCGCCGTCGGACAGCAAAAACGTCGTCCGGGCAGTCACGCCGCTGTCGCGCAGTTCGACGTCGAACGCGTCGGCGAGCTCGGCGTCGGGATCGGCCAGCAGGTCGAACTCGAGCCCCTCCGAGTCACAGAACGCACGATGGGAGTCGACGTCGTCGATCGAGACGCCGTAGACGTCGACGCCGGCCTCGCGGTAGGTCTCGAGTTCGCGCTGGAACTGGTTGGCTTCGACCGTACAGCCCGGCGTCTCGTCCTTCGGGTAGAAGTAGACGACCGTCGGTTCCTCGAACGCCGTCGAGACCTCCTCGCCGTCCTGATTGCGTGCGGTCACGGTCGGCGCGTCGTCGCCTGCAGCGAGTGGCATACTCGTGGTAGCGCGGGGCGCGAAAAAACAGTTTGCGGTCCCGAGCGGCCGTGAAGTAGTACCGAAAACGGTCAATTCTGCCCGTGTCGGTCGAATTATCTCGCCCGTTCGCCTCTATCGGCCCATGATCGATACCGCACTGCACACCGGTTCGGAGCACCCCGACCTCCTGTGGATCCTCGTCCCCTCGTTCCTGACGTTCGTCGCGGGACTCGGTGTGGCCACCTACGCCGGCCGGATTCGCGAGTGGATCAGTCCCGAACGCAGTACGACCACCGAGTGACCGTCTCCGTCACCCAGTCTCCGCGGCGTTCGTGACGGTCCGTTCGATCGAGTTTCGAGTCGCCGGGAGTCGGTCGACGTTCTCGAATCCCTATTCGACGACGTGTTCGGTGTCGTACGAGCCGAGCCGTCGCACCCAGCCGTTCTCCGCGAGCTCTTCGAGATCCTCGAGCGCTTCCTTCGTCCGCGACTCGTAGAGTCCGGCTTCGAAGTCGACGTGGAAGACGTAGTCGCCCAGTCGCTGGCCGCTCGGTCGGGACTCGACGCGAGTCAGGTTGATATCCCGATCCGCGAACGGCTCGAGCAACTCGAGCAGCAGGCCGGGATAGTTCGCGTTCGGGTAGACTACCAGCGAGGTCTTGCCGCCGCCCGTCGAGCGCTCCGAAGCGGGTGCGATCGCCAAAAAGCGCGTCGCGTTCGAGTCCTGATCCTGAATGTCCTCGGCCAGCACCTCGAGGTCGCCGCCCGCGTTCGCCGGGTGACCGATCCCCGCCATCGTTGGATCGTCGCGAGCAAACTCGACGCCCTGGGCCGTGCTCGCGACGGCCTCGAGCGTGGCGTCGGGGTACTCGCGATCGAGGTAGGTGCGACACTGCGCCAGCGCCTGCGAGTGGCTGGCGACGGTATCGAACTCGGGGCCCTGCGCGAGCAGGGCGTGTCGGATCGGCGTGACGATCTCGCGGACGACGGCGACGTCGTAGTCGGCGATGGCGTCGAGACTCTCCGTCACGGAGCCCTCGATGCTGTTCTCGATGGGAATGACGCCGCGGTCGTATTCGCCCGCGGCGACGGCGTCGACGATCGCCGTGACCGACTGCCGGAAGTCGATCTCGTCGTCGTCGTCGGCGATCGCGCTCGTCGCTCGGTGTGAATAGGTTCCTTCGGGTCCCAGCGTCACTGCAGTCATTACTCGCCGATAGTAGGCTACGGGTCAAAAGACCGTCGGGTTCCGCGGGTCGACGGCGATTCGCCGGCGCTCAGTCGTCGATCGGCGTCCTCGTGGTGGTGCTATCGCCGCTCGAGGCGAGGAAGCCATCGTCGGTCGCCCGTTCGGCGATGCGGGGCTGGAAGACCCACGCGCACAGCAACAGGATGGGGATCATCGTGACCGCGACGACGGAGTAGCCGGTGTGGAGGCTCGGCATCATCGGTGCGGCGTAGACGAGCGGGTAGGCGATTCCGCCGACCGTGCCGACGCCGCCGACGACGCCGGCGACGCTGCCCGAACTGTTCGGAAACATCGCCGGCACCTGCGCGAAGATCGCTCCCTCGGCGAACGCACAGCCCATGCCGACGATGAAGCCGGCCGCGACGGCCAGCAGCACCCGGCCGGTCAGGCCGGCCAGCGTCATCCCGACCATCGCGAGCACGATGAAGCACAGCGAGACGAACGTCCACTGCTCGCGGTAGCGGCCCGTGAAGATCGGGAGGATGTTCTTCTCCTTGCGGGCGAGCAGGTCGCTGACGTAGCCGCCGATCGGCCGAAGCAGGCCGGCGGCGACGGAGAACGTCGCGGCGAACGTGCTAGCGAGCACGAGGTTGTCCGTGTTGAACCCCTCTCGGTAGTACGTCGCCAGCCAGCCGTTCATCGAGAGCTCGAGGCCGAAGCTCATCACGTACGCCAGCGCGAGCACGACCGTTCCGTAGCGGGTGGCGGTGTAGAGCCAATCTTTGAGGTTCGCGGTCGACTTGGTCGCCTCCCGTTTCGCGTCGCTCTTGGCGGCCTCACCGATCGTGTAGTAGACGATCGCCAGCAGGATCGAGAGGATCCCGGTGTAGAAGAAGGCCGCTCGCCAGCTCGTCTCGAAGATCGGGCCGCTCCAGTTTTCGGTGAACACGCGCGGGAGGATGAGCGCACCGCCGGCGGCACCGGCGTTGCCGACGCCGGCGTAGATTCCCTCCGCGGTCCCCAGTTGTTCCTCGTCGAACCACTCGGAGACGTGCTGGATCCCGATGACGAAGGTGATTCCGGCGGTCGCGACGATCAGCCGTTCGACGAAGAAGACGGCGTAGGACTGGGCGAACGCCGACGCGATGGAGAAGACGCCGACGTAGGTCAACACGATGGCGAACACCGTCGGCGCGCCCCAGCGGTCGGAGAGCCAGCCGGTCAGAATGCGGCCGAACGGCGCGAGCCAGATCGCCGCGCTCGCGAGGATTCCGATCTCCGCGAGCGAGAGGCCGAACTCCTCGGCCATCGGCCCCGTGAACGGCGCGAAGGAGAACCAGATCAGGAACGAGAAGTTGAACCCGATCGTCGCTAACACCAGCGTCCGCCACTTGGTCATCGTGATCACGACTGCTCACCCCGACTGAAGACGCGAAAGATACACTTCGGTTCACTCGCTTCTACTGCGTTAGTAGAAACAAACGTTTTATTCACGTCTGATTTTTCACGCTTTCCGGACCATATTTTTCGTATTTTCCCAATGTATCTCAACATGGCTCACTCGAGTTGTTCGGGAACTCCCGTATAAATCCACTTATTAGAATATCACCAACTGTACGGCAGTGATCTAACAAAGATGCGCCGTATTATGCCGTTTAATTTCCAGACAATCGGTCTATTCTGGAGTTATTGTAAAAATATGAAACCCTATTCTCGACGGGTATCATCGTCCGTTCGGTTCTCTCGCCGAACCGGATTCGTCGGTTCACATGGTACGCGACGGCATGCCATTTCCGAGCGATCGACACCGCTCCTGGTCGGCGCTTCACCGGAGAAAACTACCGATCGGACGGCTTACTCGTCGAGGTGCTCGATTCCCTTCTTCGAGACGTTCGCTTCCGTGATCTCGTCGGGCATCCAGTCGGGCTTGTCGTCGGGAGCCGTCTCCTCCCACGCCCAGCCGTCGTAGATGTGTACCTTGTCCGTCCCCTTCTCGCGAAGTTTGAGTTCGACGCGGTCCGCCGCCTCCTCGCTCGAGCCGGGCTCGAGCCGTCTGGCCGCCTTGAGTGCGGCCTGTCGGGGTGTGTTACCCGAGAAGACACTCGACTCGTCGTCGGGTGATTCGCGCAGTGCAAAGTTTCGTTTACCGTCTTCGCGTACCATGATTTTCGCCTCCATGTCAGTCAAGCACACGATCCGACATAAAGATATCCCCCAAAACCGACCGACTGCGCCGGTATCTTTAAGTAAGTAGGGTACACCATTCCACCGCAATATCGACACCCCGGAACCGGTCGCCGTGCCGTCGTCGTTCGCCGGCTGCGCGCGTACCACGGTCGCGCTCGGGGCGTCGAAAACACTTAAGTATATCCTACGGCGAAGTTCGGAATAGAATCCCGCGATGGTACGGAAAAAGAAGCTGAGTCCAAGCGGTGCGAAAGACGACGACGGTAACTACCACAACGTCCACCTCAACCTCCACGAAGACGAACTCGAGGTCGCGGGCATGGATATCGGCGACGAGGTCTTCGTCCGGGTCCGGGACGGCAAGATAATCATCCAGAAAGCCAACGAGGACGACGTCGAACACGAGTTCTAACGAAATTTTGCTCTGCGGTCTATCGCGCTTGCGGCTTCGCCGCAAGCGCGATGTCCCTCGGCAAAATTTCGATCAAAAGCACTCCTCCTTCCTCTCCGTTCGCGCTGCTCACTTCGAGTCAGTCGTCGGCCCGCTCGCTCCCGATGGTCGCTCGCGGTAGAAGACGTTGAACCAACCGCAAACCGGAATGCGCTCGAGAAAACTGCCGTCTCCCTCAGCGTAGCGCCTCGAGGTCGAATTCGAACGCCGAGACAGGTACCTCGAGGTCGTGCTCGACGAGCACCTTCGGATGGACCTCGCCGATCACGCCGACCTCATCGCCGTCGATGACGACCGCCGCGGTTCGACCCGAAATGAAGGTCGGGTGGTCGGTCGGCGGCGTCTCGAGGTCGACGTCGAAGTTGCGAGCGAGGGTCTGCAGCCGCGCCTTGGCGTCCTCGTAGCCCGCGTCGTGGTGGGCGAGGACGGCCCCGACGCGGCGGCCCTCCGCGACGCCCGTATTCTCGCTCTCGTCGACCTCGGCGGCGAAGCCAATTTCGGCGAGGTTTTGTGGGTAGGATCGGTGGGTGTTCCGCTCGAGGACCATCAACAACGAGGGCGTGACCCAGGTCCGGAGCATGGTGAAGTCCTCGCTGTAGGGCTCTTTGATGGTCGCGGGCTCGCCGGCACCGTAGGCGTCGTCACCGGGGGCCACGTCGAGCCGGTCGAAGTTCTCTCCCTCGCTGATCATGTGGAAGTTCAGCAGGTCCTCGAAGCCCAGTCCGACGAGCTGGGTTCTGGCGGCGTTCTCGAGCCGCGAGCGCTCGTGACGCCCGCCGACGGTCCCCGCGTCGGGGTACCGGGGCTCGAGTTCGTTGAAGCCGTAGGCCCGCCCGAGGTCGTCGATGACGTCCAGCGGGTGGAGCACGTCGACGCGGTAGGGCGGGATCGTCACCTCGTAGACCAGCTCGCCGTTTTCGTTTTCTTCTTTTTCCGCCTTGAGACCCGACCGCTCGGCGAGGTCGATCACTTCGTCGGGATCGAGTCCGATCCCGAGGATCGTCTCGATGCGGTCGTGGGCGACCGTCTTCGTCTTCATCGAGAGATCGGGACGCACGAGATCGAGTCCGCCCGACTGCGTCCGGCTCCCGTCCGAGTCCGCGTTCGCGGACTCGCTGTCAGGGTACTCGACGGTGACTTCCTCGAGCGTGGCTCCGCGGGCCGACAGCGCGTAGCAGACGATGTTCAGCATCTTGTCGATCGTCCACTGGTCGGTGCCCGTCATCTCGACGAACAGGTCCCGCGAGTCCGTCGAGACCTCGGTCCGGCGGCCGTTGATCACCGGCGGGAACGAGAACAGCCCGATGCTGTCGTAGATCGCCGGATACCGCTCGTACTCGCTGACCAGATCGGCGTAAGTCTGGCCGGTCTGGTGCTCCTCGAGCACGTCGGCCGGCGTCATCTCCCGATCGGAATCGAGCGGCACGAATCGGTCCTCGTCGGGCTCGACGCCGACGTACTGGATAGTCGGGTTGCCCTCCGTCGCGGCGGTCCCTTTGAGCATCGTCAGGTCGTGAATCCCGATCGCGCCCTTCGCGCGCTTGCGTCCCATCGTCGCGTGGAGCTTCTCCTGGAGCTGGATGATCGAGTCGAGAGCCTCCTCGTCCAGATCGACGTCGCGGACGACTGCGCCCGTGACGTAGGGGCGCTCGTCGGGAACCGACTCGTCGACTTCGATGGTCCACTCCGACGAGTTCGGCGAGGGAACGTGGACGCCCCGCGCGTCGCCGTACTGGTACCGCATCGAGCGGGCGACGCCCTCGACGGACAGCCGATCGAGGCGGTCCGGTGCGAACTCGAGTTCGAACTCGTCGTCCTCCGTGCGGCCCTCGAACTCGAGGCCGAGGCCGAACAGGTCGTCGATCAGGTCGTCGTCGCTCTTCTCATCGTGTCCGGTCAGATCTCGCAGTTCGTCGGGGTCGATATCGACGGTGGGCATCAGTAGGTCACCTCCGTTTCGCGCAGCAGTTCGAGATCACACAGGGTTCCGTGGATGTCCCGGATGTCCTCGAAGCCGTACATCAACATGAGCAGTCGTTCGAGGGCGAGTCCCCAGGCCATCACGTCACACTCGACGCCCAGCGGCTCGAGCATCTCCTCGCGGAAGATCCCCGAGTTACCGATCTCGACGAGTTCGCCGGTCGTCGGGTGGGTGCCGAAGAGCTCGAAGCTCGGCTCCGTGTAGGGGTTGTAGTGGGGCTTGAACTGAACGTCCGTGATCCCGAACTGGGCGTAGAACTCCTCGAAGGTGCCCATCAGGTCGCGCACCGAGAGGTCCTCGGCCATCACCCAGCCCTCGATCTGGAAGAACTCGAGCAAGTGCGTCGGGTCGAGCGTGTCGTTGCGGTACACTTTCTCGACGCTGAAGTACCGTGCGGGCGGCTCGATTTCGCCGACCTCCTGACCCGCCAGATAGCGCGTCGACAGCGAGGTGGTGTGCCCGCGGAGCGCGAGCGCTCGGGCGAAGTCCTCGTCCCACGGCGAGTGATAGCCCTCGCCGTCCGGGCCGACGCCCTCCCGGTGAGCGCGCTCGACGCGGTCGACGAGGTCCGCCGGTAGCTCGTCGATGTGGGTCGGCCGCTCCAAGGCGAACCGATCCCAGTGCGTGCGCGCGGGATGATCCTGGGGCATGAACAGGCAGTCGTTGATCCAGAAGTCCGCGTCGACGTGGGGCCCGTCCATCTCCTGGAACCCCATCCCGACGAGGGTGTCTTTGACGCGCTCGGCGGTCTGGCGCAGGATGTGGACCTTGCCGCCGTCGAAGCGCTCGGCGTCTGCCTCGACGTTGTACTCGGAGAACTCGACGTCCTCCCACTCGCCGCTCGTCAGGAGCTCCGGGGTGACCTGGCCGACCGTCTCGCTCGTCTCGATGCCCGCCATCAGCTCCGTGACGGCGCGCTCAGTCAGCGTGACTTCGCGGACCGTCGACTCGCGGCGCTCGAGCAGACCGCGGCGCTCGAGCCCCTCGAGCGTCTCCGCGTCTACGTCGACGCCGTCGACCGGCGCGTCGTCGGCGTCGGCGAGCGCCTCGAGCGCGTTCGCCTCCGCATCGGCGTCCGGATCCGCGTCGGGGTCGGCGGTGATCTCGCCGCTATCGATCGCGCCGTACCCCTTGCGCGCGTAGTTCGAGAGCGCGATGTCGACCGCGCCGCCCTCGAGCCCCGACGCGCCGATGACCTGCCCCATCGAGACGGGATCGGCGTCGGCTCCGGCCTCGAGTGCGGCCTCGTAGAGCCGGACCTCGGGAAGCCCGTCGGTGACGTACTCGCGCCCCTCGTCGGTCGGCGCGACCGTTTCGTCGACGCGCTCGCTGACGGCGACCAGTCCCTCGTCCTCGAGTTCGAAGACGGCCCCGGTGACGGTTTCGGGGGGGAGGTCGGTCGCCGCGGCGAGGGCGTCGACGGACGTTGCCTCGTCCGCGTTCGCGGCCTCGAGGACCGCGACCTGTTGTGCTGGAAGTTGCATTCGCTTGTTCGTATGCCTGCGTGTCGGTCAGTTAGCGGTTCCGGTATGCCCGGGCGTCGGGGCCGGGGGGCGGAGAGCGGTCGGTTTCGCCGCGAGCGCTCGGTGTGAGCGCTCGCGGATCCACCGATCCGGCGTTACCGGGCGAAGAAGAAACCGAATCCCGACCGCTCGTACGCTGACTGTCCGCCGACACCGGCCGTCCGGGATTCGGGTGCCATAGGTCTCGTCTCTCGACGATGCGCGAAAAAACTTGCGCCCGGCGCGGCTCTCGTCGTGACGGGAGGGGATCGCTCCTCCGAGCCGTACTCGTCGCGGGTCGCGATCGACCGCCGATCCGCGTTTCCGGACGGTAATCAAATTCGGCAGCATCCCACACTTACATCGTCTAGTACTGCCGATATATTTAGTACGGGACGGCCGGTAGGCGGCCGCTCTCGAACACTATTGAAACTATGAGACGAACCAATCAGACGCTCTCAGACGCAGGTAGCACGGCGGCCGCGCTACTCAGCACGTTGCTCGCTCGGCTTCCCTCGAGGTCGGAACGGGCCTGGAACGCACTGGTGTACAGTTCGGCGTATCTGTCGCTGATCGCGATGGCCGAGGTGGTCATCGTCTCGACCCTCCTCTCGCTGCCGCCGAGTCCGGCGGCGGTCGTCGTGGGGCTGGTCGTCTTCGCCGTCTACACCAACGACCGCCTCGCGGACGTCGACACTGACGTGATGTCGAACCCCGGACAGGCGGCGTTCGTCAGACGACATCGAGACATCCTCTACGTGCTGGCGTCGATCGCGTACGGGCTCGCGGTCGCCCTCTCCGTACTCGGCGGCCCGATCGCACTCGCGGTCGCCTTGCTCCCGGGCGCGCTCTGGGTGTGCTACGCCACGAACTGGATTCCCGGAAGCGGGAACGTCGGGCGCGTCCAGCGGCTGAAAGACGTCTTCCTCGTCAACACGATCGTCGTCGCGCTCGCGTGGGCCGCGACCCTCACCTTCCTTCCGCTCGCGTTCGCCGGGGAATCGATCACGATTCCGACGCTCGTCGTCTTCTCGTACTTCTTCCTTCGGGTGGTTACGAACACGGAGATCCCGAACGTCCGCGACGTCGACGGCGACCGGGCGATCGGCGTCCGGACGATTCCGGTCGTCTTCGGCGTCACTCGGACGCGCTGGATCCTCTCCGCGATCGACTGCAGTACGGCCGCACTCGTGGTGCTCGCAGTCTCCCTCGAGGTCCTCTCTCCCGCACACGGGCTCGCGCTCCTCGCCGGTATCGCCTACTCGCTCCCCGTCACGTCGCTGATCGGCCGGGTCGAGAACGAGCGACTGCTGGCGAAGGTCGCGGAGTGCGAGTACCTCGTGGTTTTCGCCGTTCTCGCGCTTGTCGTCTCGCTTCCCTAACAACTACACGCTTTCATTTTCTTTCGCGAAGGGACGGTTTCCCCAGCACGTTTAATACCGAACAGCGACATCTCCTCCGTATCTGTGTTCTCTCTTACTGTTTTGTCGGCGATATTACTCGCAACCATTGCGATCGGAACGGCGGCGGCGCTCCTCGCCTGGCGGGAACGACCCGAGCCCGGCGCGGTGCCACTCGTCATCCTGCTCGCCGGACAGTGCTGGTGGTCGGCGCTCTTGCTCTTCGACATCGAGGCGTCGACGCTCGGCGCGAAACTCTTCTGGGCGGATCTCAGATGGATCGGCGTCGTCGCCATTCCGGTCGGCTGGCTGCTCTTCTCGCTGGAGTACACCGGTCGGGATCGGTACATTCAGCCGCGCTACGTCGCGCTCCTCTCGATCGTGCCGGTGCTCACCGTCGTCTTTTCACTGACTGACACCGGCTTGCTCTATACGGACTCGAGGCTGGTTCGCGAGGACGGTATGCTGTTGCTCAGCCGGACTCCCGGTCCCTGGTTCTGGATTATCACCGCCTACACGTACCTGCTGGGGCTGCTCGGTTCCGTTCCGCTCCTGGAACTGATCCGAGACGACTCGCTGCCGTTCAGGGGCCAAAGCGCCGCGCTTCTCATCGGTATCCTGGCCCCGTGGGCGAGTAACGTTCTCTTTCTCGTGGGTGCCATCCCGGTCACGGGCCTCGACCCCACACCGGTCGCGTTTTCGATCTCCGGCGTCGCCTGTCTCGGCGCGCTCACGCGCTTCCAGCTCCTGGGAAAGAGCCCGTCACCGAACCCGCGCGCGCGCCGACTGCTCTTCGAGCGGATGCCGGACGGTGCCATCGTCACCGACAGCCACGACTACGTCGTCGAAATCAACGACGCCGGCGCGGACGTCCTGGGAACCGAACCCAGTCGCGTGCTCGGCAGGCCGCTTCAGGAGATCGCTCCCGACGACTCGCTGCTCCCGACGAACGGATCGGTCGCGGTGCAACGCTCGTTCCAGAGCCCGCACGACGGCCGGCTGTACGACGTGACTGCGACCGCCATCACCGACATCCACGATCGGACGATCGGCCACGTCATCACGTTTCACGATATCAGCGAACACGCCCGACAGCAACAGCGCCACGAAGTCCTGAACCGCGTCTTCCGGCACAACATCCGGACGGAAACGAACGTCATCAGCAGCTACGCCGAGTTACTCGCTGACGGAGACGGTCAGGGCGCTGCCGACGAAATCACGGCGAGCGCGCAACGAATCGAAGAGTTGGGCGTCAAAGCCCGCGAAATCGTCGACGTCTTCGAACGAGGGCGGGACTCGATCGAGGCCGTCCCGCTCGAGTCGCTCCTCGCGGACGGAATCGCGACCGTCCGCGACGAGTATCCGACCGCTCGCATCGAGTGTGAGTCGGACCTGGAGGAGATATACGTCGCGAGCGTCCTCGAGCCGGTGTTCGTCAACCTCATCGAAAACGGTATCGAGCACAACGCGGGTCCGAACCCGTCCGTTCGAGTCGCGGTCGAATCGGACGGCGATCGGGTACGGATCCGTATCGCAGATAACGGATCCGGAATCGACGACTACGAACGGTCGATCCTGGAGCGCGGAACGGAAACCCCGCTGGAACACGGCAGCGGTCTCGGGCTCTGGTTAGCCAAGTGGGGCGCCGAAATCGCCGGCGGTGTGGTGACGTTCGAGACGGACGATCTGACCGGTTCGATCGTTACCGTCGACGTTCCGGTGTTATCTCCGCCCACCTCCCCTCGAGCCGAATCGGATAGAACCCCGTCGTAACGGCCGACGCACTATTGATTCGAGAGCCGCGTCGTCTCGAGCGAGCCGGGATCGACCCACTCGAATCCGGCCCGCTCGGTCGTCGACGTCGTCTCGGGGACGTCGACGGGCGCACAGCCGTCGGCGAACTCGATGCGGGTCTCCTCGGACTCGACCGCAGGGAGCTCCGGAAGGAACTCGTCGTCCTCGAGCAACCCCCGAACGGAGACGTTCCCGCCCGCGTCGAGCGCCACACCGAGCGCCTGATAGCGGTCGTCCTCGGATCGGGGCTCGAGTTCCGTCCCGAACGAGTCGTTGTCGATGCGCGCCGTTTCGCTGGTCCCGGAGAGCGTTCCGAACTCGTCCGCGTTCGTCGCGTCCTCGTCGCTACTCGTCGTACTCCCTCCGTCGTCGAACGCGGTCGCCTCCACCTCGCAGTTCTCTGATCGTCCGTCGTCAGCTTCCCGTCCCGAGTTCGCGGGAGTTCCCCGGAGTTCGAAGCCGTCGATCTCGCTCGAGGGGGGCGACGTAGTCGATCGTTCCGCTGCTTCCCTCGACGGGTGTGGGGGTAGCGCATCGCTCGAGACCCGCTCGGAGGCAGCCCCCGAGTTCGACTCCGATCGCGCGGACGGCTCGGCTTCGTCGATGAGCGATTCGACAACCGCGGTCGAATCGCTCGAGCGGTCGGTGCCCCGCTCGAGCGCCCACCGCGGCCACGGACCGTCGCCGTCGGCACCGAGACCGTCGCCGTCGAGTCCGGTCGCGTCGTCGGCCGCCACGGCGGGAACGTACGCCTCGAGTCCGTGGGGCGGACAGAGCGGTCGATCGACGGCTTCGATTCGCCGGCCGTAGCGACCGCGGAGCCGCTCGAGCGCATCCGTTTCGACCAGTGCGGCCCGCCAGCGGTCGACGCCCGTCGAGAGGAGGACGAACCGCGCGCCGGTCCCCGCGAGGACGGCGTCGTTGATCGTCCAGAGGACGGCGGGGAGGTTGTCGGTCCCCAGCGGCGTTTCGGGGTAGGTGACCGACGTCTCGCGGCGGCGGCCACGGGGATCGGTGGCGGTGAGTGTCAGTCCGTTCTGCGTGTGCGTGATCGTGACCGACCAGCGGATCGACTCGAAGACCGCGGCGAGTTCGCGCTCGAGATCGGTCTCCGAGTACCGGGCCGAGCAGGCCAGCCCGCGGTCGCTCCGCGTGATCGTCCGACGAAGCACCGTCCGCCGGTCGACGCCCGTGGAGAGCGCGTCGGCCAGCGCCGTCTCGAGGCTGTCGCCACCGGCCGAACCCGGTCGGAGATCCGCCGGCGTGACGCCGAACGCGCCGAGCACGTCGGCGGGAACCAACGGGTCATCGTTCGACTCACTGAGGGACCGGGCCATCGATATCTCCCGGTTCCACAACCGGCCCTATATATCTTCGTCAGACGCTGAAAACGCATCGCCGCTCGCGCCCGAAAAAACATCAGCTCGATCACCCGATCGCCAGCGACCGGCACCACCGTCCGGTGAATCGTCGCTCAGCGACGCCGCGGCGACTCGAGTTCGATGTCGGCCGCCTCGAGCAGGTCCGCGACCTCCTCGCGTTTCTCCTGGTGTTCCGCGAGGAACTCCCGCATGAGTTGGGCGGCCTGCTCCTTGCAGTCGCCACAGAGGCGCTCGCCGCCGACGCACTCGTCGTAGACGCGCTTGGCGAACTCGTCGTCGTCGCCGGCCAGCAGATACGCGTAGAGCTCGTAGACGGGACACTCGTCGGCGCGGCCGCCCTTTTCGCGCTGTTCTTCGGCCGTCTCGCGGCCGCCGGTCGTCGCCGCTTTCACCTTGTCGTAGCCGTCCTCGGGATCGTCCAGCAACGAGATGTGACTCGCCGGGATCGAGGAGGACATCTTCCCGCCGGTTAGCCCGGTCATGAATCGGTGATAGATCGACGAGGGCGGCTGGAAGCCGTAGCCGCCATTGTCGACCTCGACCTGTCGGGCGAGTTCCTCGGCCTCGGCGCGGTCGATCTCGAAGGCGTCGACGTGACTCTCGTAGACTCGCTTCTCGCCGTCGAGGGCGTCGATCAGCGCCTCGAAGGCGTCGTCGGTCGCCCGTCGATCGAAAAACCGGGTCCGCGGTCGGATCGGTTCCATGCCCGCCTCAGTCAGTTTCGTCAGGACCGAGCTCAGCGTCTCCGCGCTCGCGTCGACCTCCGAGAGCGGCGTCTCCTCGAGCGTTTCGGCGACGTGGACGCACCGAAGCGTGTCGTCGTCGAAGTCGGCGGGGGCTAAGTCCTCGTAGAACTCGGCGACCAGTTCGCGCTCCTCGTCCGCGAGTTCGAAGCTGGCGTACGCCTCGCTGACCTTGAAAAAGCGCATCCGCTCGGCGAGGTCGCGAGCCAGCCGGACGTGGGGGTCCTGGTCCGGGCCAACGGGGATCACGGTCGGCTTGGGCTCCTCGAGTTGCGGGTAGAGGATGTCGGCCATCTGGGTGACGACCGACTGCATGTGCGAGACGTCTGTCTCGCCGTCGAAGCCGTAGATCGCCTGAAACTCCGAGAAGTTAGCCTCCGCGCCGAGATCGAAGGCGAGGTCCTGTACCTCGCGGTTGGTCGACTGCCGGTAGAGTTCGCCCTCCTCCGGGTCGAAGCCGAGTGCGAGCAGCGAGAGCAGATAATTGCGAGCGTGTTCGTCGATCTCCTCCCAGCTCATCCCGCGGGCGGAGTTGGCCTCGAGATCGGCGATCAGGCCGTAGGCGTCGGCCCCCTGTTCCTGATGCCAGATGATCTCGTCGAAGACCAGTTTGTGGCCGATGTGGGGGTCCCCGGTGGGCATGAATCCCGAGAGGACGGCCGCGGGCTCGTCGTTTTGTAGCGCCTCCGCGACCGGTCGATAGTCGCGGTGGCCGAAGATGACGCCGCGGCGCATCAGGTAGTGCGGGTTGGGCACCTGGTCGAGCAACTCGTCGAACTCCTCGATGCCGAACTCCTCGAAGAGCTTCCGGTAGTCGGAGACGCTCGAGGATCCCCAGGGGTCCAGCGCGACGTCATCCGCACCTGCGGCTCCACCGTCGGAGCGGAGCTCCGACGAGGATCGCGATCCAGGGGATCGCTCACCCCCGTCTGTCAGCGGTTCCCCGCTCGTCGGTTCCCCTGACTCGGACTCCTCGAGTGGATCGTCTCCGGTCATTACGTACGTTTTGGCTCGGCAGCGCGCAAAAACCTTCGGCTTCGCCGTCGCCGAAATCTTCGGTCGACGGGAGTAAAGAGGGTGCGCGCCGAACGTCGATCGACGATGCACGTTCAGGTATTCGGGCGTCAGCGGGAGATCGACGACTCACGGATCGACGCGGACCCGGGAGCGATCCGCGAACAGGTACGGGAGTACGAGGCCGGCGAGCGGGGGGCGTTCGACCTCGAGATCGAGTTTCCCGACGGGTTCACTGGCAGCGTTATGCGGGCGATGACGGCGATTCCGGCCGGCGAAACGCGAACGTACGGCGAGATCGCGGACGACCTCGAGAGCGCGCCGATCGCGGTCGGGCAGGCCTGCGGTCGCAATCCGCTTCCCGTGATCGTCCCCTGCCATCGGATCGTCGGCGTGGACTCGCTCGTGGGCTACGGCGGCGGACTCGAGTTGAAACGGGAGTTGCTCGAGCACGAGGGGGCGGCGCTTCCGGGCGAGTCGTAGGCGTTCGCCGCTCACCGTTGCCGTGTCAACGGGCGAGACCCGCCGCGCGGCTGAACTGTTATGGTCCACCCGCCCGACGGGTCGACTATGCCCGACTTCCCTATCCTCACGGACGGCGACGTCTACTCGCAGTTCGAGTACGCGCAGGTCGTCGACGCCATGCGCGACGCGTTCGCCGAACGCGCTGCGGGAACGCTCGAGGCCCCGCCGCGCTGGGGCGTCGACGCCGGCGAGGGCGAGTTGGTGTTCACCGCCGGCTCCGCGACCGGGCCGGCGAACGCGACCGGATTCAGGGTCTACGAAACGCACCCCGAGTCCGGCGACGGACACACGGAACTGGTGGCCGTCTTCGACGCGACCACCGGCGCGTTCGCGGGCCTGTTCGTCGGGTTCGCGCTCGGCGGGCTCCGGACCGGCGGCATCGGCGGCGTCGCGATCGACCGCCTCGCCCGCGAGGACAGCGAGACGCTCGGAATTCTCGGCTCGGGGTTTCAGGCTCGAGCGCAGGTCGGCGCGGCGTGTGCGGCCCGCGACTTCGCCGAGGTACTGGTCTATAGCCCGACCGCTGAAAGCCGCGAGTCGTTCGCCGAGACCGCCGACGGCGAGGTCGAGCCGCCCGTCCGCGCGGTCGACGATCCCGAACCGGTCGTCCGCGACGCGGACGCGCTCGTCTGTGCGACGAACAGCGAGGAGCCGGTCTTCGACCCCGACTGGCTCGAGCCCGGCACCCACGTCACGACGATCGGGCCGCGATTCCGAGACGCCCACGAACTCCCGCTCGAGGTGGTCGACCGCGCCGACGCCATCGCGACCGATTCGCTCCCGCAGGTCGACGCCTACGACAGGCCGTACGTCGCGTCGGGCGGCGACCGCGAGCGACTGGTCGAACTCGCCGACGTGCTCGAAGACCCCGATCTCGGCCGTCGGCGCGCGGCCGACATCACGCTGTTCTGTTCGGTCGGGCTCGCGGGAACGGAGGTCGTGCTCGGCAAGGCGTTCCTCGAGCGGTTCGCGTAAAAGGAGGTCCCGTTACTACGGAGTCAGCCGCTCGAGCGACCACCACTCGATTCCACCGTCCGCGTCTCCACCGGCATCGTCGCCGACCAGCGCGAACACCATCGTCTTCCGGACTCCGTGGGCGAGCCGAACGTCCAGCGCCAGATCTCGAGGCTCGAAGACGTACGCCGCGGGATGGACGCGAACCAGTAGTTCGGAGTGACCGAGGTTCTCGACGGACTCCACGTCCGCGTAGGTCCGGAAGTCGGCACCGAACTTGTACCCCGTCTTGGGGACCACGCCGCGTTCGCGCAACTCGGTGTAGACGGTCAGCCGTCGATCGAACCGCTCGCCTTCGACCTCGCGACCCCGCTCGCGGACCGCGTCGCCCTCGAGCGCGAGCGCCCCCCGCTCGGCCAGGTAGGTCGCCTCGAGCAGGGAACACTGCAGCGTCGGCTCGTCGTACTCCCGTCCCTCGAGGGGCTGGCCGTAGAACGTCTTCTCGTAGAGGGACAGCGGCGGCTCCCAGACGACGACCCGATCGGCGAGCAGGTCGGCCTCGCAGTCCTCGGGAAGCGCGGTATCGGCACCCGACGTGCCGGTCGGATCCCGCCGTCCCACCTCGAAGTAGGTAATTTCGCTCTCCTCGTCGACGACCGCCAGCACGCCTTCTCGGAGTTCGGCGGCCGGAATGTCGGTTCGCTCGCCGATGATCCGCAGCGCGTAGGCGATCTCGCCGTCTCGAGGCCCCTTCCCCCGCGGAAAGACCGCGAAATCCGCCTCGCCGGTCGGCGGGTTCGGAACCCACGGCTCCGCGGCCGGCGAGAGGTAGAAGCCCCGCGATCGCAGGTCGGCGTAGACCAGAAATCGGACCCCGAAATCCTCGCCGGGCTCGCGGGCTACGAACTCCCGAAACCCGAGGCGCTCGCCGCTGTCGGCGTCGACGACCGCCTCGAGGTCCCCCCGATACAGGAGGTGGGCCGCCTCGACCGGCGCGAGGGCGATCTCGTTGCCCTCGAGCGGATAGCCGTAGCCCCGCGAGTCGTGATAGCGCTGGCGCGCGTCGCCGCCCACGCGGACGACGCCGTCGTCGAACCGCCCCTCGAGTGCCATGGCCGGGGTTTTGCGGGCCGTGACTAAGTGGCTGCGGATCGATTCCCATTCGAAGGTGCTGGGATGGACACTGCTGGACGTGCAGACGCGAGAACCGTGGGCGGGTTCAGGACCGTCTCCGCTACAAACACCTCGAAAGCCCCTTCCAGCCTCGACTCCCTGGACTTGCTGCGCGCCTCGCTCGCTTCGCTCGCTGCGGTGCTTGCGTCGTCCGGGTTCGTCGAGGCCGGAAGCCCCTTTCAGTCCCACCCACCGCAGCGGCGGCTGGTCGGGTGGCTATAGCCCGGTGGTCGTCTCGATTTCGATCGATCGTCAGTCGTCAGCGGCGGATTCGGCCTCGAGCGCCCCCTCGAGCCCCCGATCACAGGTCGCATCGAGACAGCGGGTGCCGCTGGCGGTCTCGAAGGTCGGCAGCCCGCAGTTGCAGTCGCCTTCGAGGACGCCGGCGGGGACGGCGAAGCCGGTGTCGCAGTCCGGATAGTGCTCGCAGCCGGCGATGAGGCCGCCGCGCCGGAGGATTCGGAGGTCACCGTCGCAGTCGGGCTCGGGACACGCCCATTCGCGGTCGAAGGCCTGTTTGACCGCCGCGTCGAGGGACTCACAGCCTCTGTCGAGGCAGACGTTGAACGCCAGGCCGCGCTCGACGCGCATCTTGGGGAGACCACACTCGCAGTCGCACTGCTCGTCGCGAATCGTCGCATCTGCGGGCACGCCGTAGCGGTCGCCGCAGCCGACGCAGTGGACCCCGCTCGAGCGCACGAGTGCGCCGTCGCAGTCGGGACACGTCCCGACGGGCGTTCCGGCCGCCGAGGCCGGGTAGTGGGCGAAGCCGTCCTGATCGTGGGTGGCGATCCGCAGCGTCTGGGTGTCCTTTTTCGCGACGAGGGTGAAGCCGCCGGTGCGATCGCTCGAGACGCTGTCGGCGCGGGTCAGCCACGCGACGGGCTGGTAGCCGTCGGTGTCGTGGACGAGGATGGTGTTGTCGGGTTTGACGATCGTCGTCACCCGGCCGCGGTACTCCTGTCGGTCGTCGTCTTCGGCGATAACGGTGCAGTCGCCCGCGAGGACGCGGATCGCGTCGTCGATCATGGGCCGTCTGGCCGCGGGTTCGTACTTAAAGTCGCGGACGAACGGCTGCCGCGTCTCGGCCCGATCGGGATCGGGCGACCGACACACTCGTTGGCTCACTCGAGACAGACGTACGTTCGCGTCGTCCCGACCCCCTCGAGCGGTCGCACGGTGTCGGTGATCGTCTCGAGAATATCGTGCGGCTCGTCGCCCGCTAACTCGACCATGACGTCGAAATCGCCGGCGATGACGTGTGCGTCGATCACCCCCTCTGCATCGCGCAGGGCCTGACACACATCCTCGGCGGTCCCGGTCGCGGTGTCGATCATCGCGTACGCGTCGACCATCTCACCGAGCTACGGAACCGAGCGGCAAAAAACGGACGTGCAAACCCCCGCCGAGTAACGGGTGTACACCTCCCACCCCGGTCACGCTTCGCTCGACTCCGCTGCAGTCACGTCGTCGCCGCTGACGCCCGCTTCGTCGGTTCGGTTTTCGCCGCCGACGTCGATCGGACTGCCGGAGTCGCGGTCGGGACCGAGCGATCGTTCACCGTCGTCCCCGGCGATCGAGCGAGCGATTTCCGCGGTCTCGGGTCCCCCGAGGTCGCCGGCGCGGTCTCGGAGCGTTCGGATCGAGTCGACGTCGATCCCGCGCTCGGTGAGCACCGCTTGGGGGAGTCCGGCCGCGGTCGTCTCGGCCGTCGCCGCCTGTCGCTCGAGGGTCCGCATCCTGACGACGATCGTCGCGACTTCCGCGCGATAGCGCCCCTCGCTGATGTCGCCGGCCTCGCGGGACTCGTTCCGTTCCTCGAGTCTGTTCTCGAGTTCGGTGAGGCGCGCTTCCGTCTCGTCGAACTGCGCGGCGACGACGGCCGCTTTCGACTCGTTGGTCTCCGCGTTCGCGATTCGGACGCCGAAGGCCCGCTCCGAAACGTCACCTTCGATTTCGGCGTTTTGGACGCCGACGGCGGCGGTGAACTGTTCACCGGGTTTGATCGACTCGTTTCCCGCCTCTGAGTCACTCGTCGCCTGTCCGCTCGCGCTCGAGGAGACGCTCGCCGCAGCGAGGGGAACCGCTATCGCGGCGACGACGAGTACCGCTGCCAGCGTGATCGATGTGGTTCGATTCATTGGTGCTCGTTGTCTTTCCGTGATGATAGACACTCGAGTCGATGACTTGGGTTCATCGACGGTTTCCGCCATTCAACGCCGTTTTCGATCCGTTTCCGTCCGGCGATTTCTCTCATTTGGATTCGTCACCGTCGGTATTCGTCGTGATCGGATCGTCCGCGTCGGGGAGCGAGAGCACGTTCTCGCGACCGAGGCGGAACGATTCGAGTTTCCCCGCATCGCGGAGCGCGCTGACTACTTTACTGGTCTTCGCGTCGGTCCAGTCGAGTTCTTCGACGACCGCCTGCTGTTTCATCCGGCCGCCGTTCTCTTCGACGAGCCGGAGGACCTGTTCTTCGTTGGTGAGCAGCGGCGGATCCGGCGCTGCGGTCGCACTCGAGCCCGCCGATCCGTCGGCCGTCGACGCCGACACCGATGCCGTTGCGGATCCCGAATCGGGTCCGGGTGTGCGCTCCGGATCGCTACCGGGGCCGGGAGCCCCGTCTCCGTCGGTCGTTTGCCCCGCCTCGGACGTGCGGTTGCGGTACCACCACAGACCGCCAGCGCCGAGACCGGCCACGACGATCACGATTCCCGCGATCATCGTCGTGCCGGGCCCGGTCCCGCCGCCAGCGCTGGTAACGACGACCCGCGGTTCGCCGGAGATAAAGTCCGTTTCGCCGCCCCGCCAGATCACCGCGTTCTCGCGTTCGTCGTCCGGATCGGGCGCGATCGACGCTCGCTCGTAGCCGTCTGGCCACTCGAGCAGCAATCGGGTCCCGTCGTCGAGATAGATTCCCTCGACGGCGTCGCCGGCGCGGATCTCGTCGCCCTCGACGGCGGCGAACCCGTCCCAGCGGAACGCGTATTCGACGACACCGTACTCGCGTGCGAGCGACTGTCGCGCGGTACTCACGCTGAACTCGTCTGCGGCCATCTCGCGGCCCGTCGCGTTGCTCGCCGTCGAAACCGTCTCGTTCATCCGATCGGCGAACGACTGCGTGTGGTTTTCGGGATCGTCCCGAATGTCCGCTCGCAGCGACTCGAACGCCTCCGTGCTCTCGTTGTCGTCGAGGCGGATCCAGAACTCGAGCGTCCACTCGGCGGTCCCGTCGGGCTCGAGTGCGACGTCCATTCGAACTTCGTCCGCGTCGATCTGGTCTTGCTGGAGCGTAAACGGACTCGGCTGGGGCTGGCCGGCGTTCGTGGTTCCGGTGGCGGCGCCGATCGCCCCCGTTCCGCCGAGAAGTACCGCGACGACCACGACCGTCAAGCCGACGCGACAGTTCATACGAGTCGGTACTTGCCACATCGCTTAAAACATGCGAAAATCGTGGAATCGGGCGCAACCGGACTCTCTCGGCGCTACAATCCGGATTCCATGCGAACGAGAGAGTAAAATATCACTACCGTAGTCACTGACCGTCACTGCACACCTGATCGAATAGGGGCGATCCGGCGGTGTTACGTCGATTAGCTGGCACTACGCGCCGGGAACGCCGAACGCTCCGACACCGAGGCCCAAGACGGCGTTGAGTACCAGGAGGATGACGAGCGCGGCGAGCCAGGCGATGAGCCCGATAGCCGCGGCCGTTCCCCAGCCGCCGGGATACCGCCAGTTGATCACCCAGACCCAGGCGATCAGTGCCAGTATCGGGCCCAGAAGCGGTATCCACGACGTGAGCGCCCACGCGATCGCTCCGAGGAGGGCCGTGACGATCGCGTGTGAATAGTCCTCGACATCGACGATGAGTCGCGCGCTGACGTAGATCGCCAACCCGCCGATGAGCAGTGCGACGACGAAGGCGACGAGCGATCCGATTACGGAGACCATGAGAAACACTTCGCCGTCCAGCCGATTATATCAATCCCTTTCAACACCACCGCAGGCGCGTCGACGGTGGTTAGACCGTCAGCACGGACGCTGACCGTCTCATCTGAAGCGACTACTGTAGCGTGAATACTGCTATCGTGGTCGATGTCGATACTACTACAGTCGTCTCTGATCCCGGCGCAGGAGGTTCGATGGAGGAACCGTCAGCGGGATGAGTTCGGTGGAAGAAAGCGTCAGCAGGGGAGGACAGCGTCAGCGGGAACGCGATTCAGGCACCCGGTACGCCGAGTGCCGAGACCGAACCGATACCGACCAACTCGAGGGCCGCGAGGACGACGACGGCCGCCGCCCAGGCGGCGATACCGGTCGCGCCGGATCCGATCCAGCCGAGCCGGTAGCGCCACTTGACGACCGCGATCCAGGCGACGATCGCCAACAGTCCGCCGAGCAGCGGTATCGGCTCGAGGAACGCCCAGGCCAGCGCGCCGAGCAGCGCCGTCACCACCGCGTGGCCGTACTCTCGAGCGTCAGCGACGACGCGGGCGGCGACGTGGAGGGCCAGACCGCCGACCAGCAGGCTCACGGTGAACGTCAGCAGCCGGTCCTCGAGACCGGTCGCCATCGGCGAAGCCGGTGCGGGCATGGAGAGTCAGTTACGCGTCAGCCCGTTCGTCGCTATCGGACGACTCGTTCTGTTCGTCATCGTCGTTCTGTTCGTCATCGTCGGTCTGCTCGTCGTCGCCACTCTCTGACTCGTCGTCGGCGTCGTCAGCCTCGCCGCTCTCGTCGACGGCTTCGCTTTCGTCGTCAGCGTCGTCGTCATCCGGCGTCACCGCGCTGACCGCGTCGCCGAGCGTGCCCTCGAGGTCACCGCTCAGGAACGACGAGATTCGGTCGTGAATTTGGGAGACGTGATCGGGAACCTGATCGGGAAGGTCGACGTTCGGCCCCTGTCCGTTGCGGTCGTCAGCACTACTGCTGGCAGCGGCTCCGTTCTCGCTTCGGTTCTGATCGTCGTCGGCTCGCTGTTGGTCGGCTGCGTGTTCGTCTGCGTGTCGGTCGTCAGTACTGTCCGCGTTCGCGTCCACGGACACGGGTCCGTTTCCGGGTGCCGCGGCGGCGAATCCGGTTACCGCGATCAGTGCAGCGAGCGCAACTGCGATGAGCGTTGTTCGGTTCATAGCTTGCATCCGACTCTCGGTGGTCCGGGACACTTGAAGGGGGTCCCTCGTAAACTCGCTTTTCGAGTGTTTGAAGCCGCTTGACGCACGATTTCGCCGGTTTGTGTCCCGTTCAACGCGGATCGAACGGCACCGATCGGTGACGACCGGCCGATCCGAACGCGACGGTGTGTCCGCCGGACCGAGGCGGTGGGCCCGCACTGGTCGGACGGCTCGACTCGAGAGAGGCGTAACAGGTTTGCCCCACGCTGACGACCGACGAATATGGTCGACCTGACCGCCGAAATCGTCCTGTTCGACGGCTTCGACGAACTCGACGCGATCGGTCCCTACGAAGTCCTCGAGAACGGAGCCCAGGCCGGCGCGGCGCTCGAGACACGGCTGGTCACGCTGTCGGAAACGGATCGCGTGACGGCGAGTCACGGCCTCCGCGTCGAGCCGGACGGGACGATCGGCCGACCGGATCTCCTGCTCGTCCCCGGCGGCGGATGGACGACCGAAGGCAGCGGTGTCCGTGCCGCCGTCGACGACGGGAGCCTGCCCGCGGCGGTCGCCGAGCGCGCCACCGCCGGCGCGACCGTCGCATCGGTCTGTACCGGCGCGATGGTGTTAGCCGAAGCGGGCCTGCTCGAGGGCCGGCCCGCGACCACCCATCGGGTCGCGATCGATGACCTCGAGGCCGCCGCCGGGGAGGTGGTCGACGCGCGCGTCGTGGACGACGGCGACGTGCTCACCGCCGGCGGCGTGACCGCGGGGATCGATCTGGCGCTGTGGCTCCTCGAGCGCGAGTTCGGCGCGGCGATCGCCGCGACGGTCGAAACGGAGATGGAACACGAACGTCGCGGCGAAGTCGTCGACTATCGTTGCCGCTGAACGTCACTGCACACCTGATCGCACGACAGCTGTGCGATCAGCGTGTAAATCGTTTCAGCGGCTACTGTAGCGCGCTCCCGTCTCGAGCGCGCTGACCGAGTGAAGCGATCCCGAAACCGGGAGTTCCCGGCCGCTTGTTGGGGTGGGAGTGCGGCGAAAACGCGCGAACGTCTCGCGGGGTCGAGCGACCGGCCACCGAGTCGACGTATTCAGTAGACTCAAGGGAACATGACCGTTCTATAAGACAAGGACATCCAATGAAGATATCCGATCAACTTCTCTGTCTGTTTTCCGGACGAGTAGAGGAGCGAGACGAATCGTACGTCGTCGAGGTACCCAAACGAGAACTGGAACTCGGCGATGTCGACGAGGGACGGGCGTACCGAGTCGCCGTCTTGTCTTCCTCGTCGGGCTCGAACGAGGGGGCCCAGCAGGAACCCGACGCGGAGACGGAACGAGACGCAGTGGCGACGACGGAGCAGCGATCGTCCCAAACGCACGGCTCACTGGAACCGCCCGTCGAAGCGGGCGAAACCCGGACGGTGGAGATCGAGGACGTCGGCGATCAGGGAGACGGCATCACGCGCGTCGAACGCGGATTCGTCGTCATCGTTTCCGGGACGGACAAGGGAGAACGGGTGCGGATCGAAATTACCCAGGTGCAAGAAAACGTCGCGTTCGCCGACGTGGTAGAACGACTGGATTACTACGAGTAACGTTCCGCGCGTCGACCACTGATCCGTCACGGAGGATCGAGTGATCGGTTCCCGAGTCATCCACTATGCACTCGCGGAGAGCGATCTGCTCCGTTCGCACGCTTTCGTTCACCCTCTCCCACCGCCGTACCGGTTCGTTCGCGGAACGCGGGACGAATCAGTTCTCGAGCAGCGGATCGGTTTGCAACTCCCACCGGAGATTGCCAAACGGCTATACGCGGCGATCGAATAGCCCGGCGTACATGACTGCTGTCCTCTTCGATATGGACGGAGTGCTCGTCGACAGCGAAGACTACTGGGTCGACTTCGAACGCGAGGAGCTCTTCCCCGCGGCCGTCCCCGACGCGGACGTCGACCTCGCCGAGACGAGCGGGATGAACTTCCGAGAGATCTACGACTACCTCGAGGTGGAGTACGGAACCGCCATCTCACGCGAGGAGTTCGTTCGGCGGTTCAACGCGGCTGCCGAGGAGATCTACACTGACCGCGCCCGAGCGCTCGACGGATTGCACGACCTCCTCGCCGAACTGGACGACCGCGGCGTTCCCACCGCGCTCGTCTCGTCGTCGCCACACGACTGGATCGGCATGGTCCTCGAGGAGTTCGACCTCGAGGGGTCGTTCGATCGCGTGATCAGCGCCGACGATATCGACGCCGCGAGCAAGCCGGCTCCCGACGTCTTCGAGCACGCGGCGGACGACATCGGCGTCCCGGCCGAGGACTGCGTCGTCGTCGAAGATTCAGCGAACGGGATCGAGGCGGCCGCTCGAGCCGGAACGATCGTGATCGCGTATCGGATCGCCGCCCACGGCGACATCGATCGGTCGCCGGCCGACGAAATCGTCGATTCGCCCGCCGAACTGCGAGAGCGCGTTCTCGCACTGGCGGAGAACGAGTAACGACGCCGACCGCCCCTCTCGCGATCGACCGTTGACCGCACCATTCACCCCGCTATCGAACGTCGACCGTCCGACTCGCTTCGATCGGAATCAGGGGCAGTTCGGGGAAGGCGACGCTGACGGTAAACTCGAGTTCCTCGGCGTCGGCACCGAAGACACCGATCGGGACGGTCTCCTCGTCGCGCAGGTAGGGGTTCGTGCTCGTCATCTCCACCCCATTGACGGTCACCCGGATGCCGGCGCGAGCGGGCTCGCCGACGTTTCGCACCGTGACCTCGCAGACCTCGTTCTCGCCCGTCGCGACGGTGTCGGGGAACTGCCCCCACTCGATTTCGACCGCCGGGAGCGACCGAGCACCCTCGGCGACGCGCTCGGCGACGCCCTCCGAGAGGCCGGCGTCGACGAGCCCCTCGACGCCAGCCTCGATGATGTCGCCGGGCGTCGACAGCCCTTCTTTCGCGAGTTTGCTCGCGCGACCCGGGCCGACGCCGTCGATGGCGGTCAGTCCGACGGCGTCCTCCGCGACGCCGTTCTCGATGCGGGCCTCCACCTGCCGCGCGAGGTTCGCGGCGCGGGGGCCGACGAAGCGATCGAGGAAGGCCCCGAGCGCCGAGAGGAGCCGCGTGGCGTTCTGTCGGATGACCCACGCGTCGCTGCGGAGTTCCGCGGGCGTGGACCCGCTGGCCGCCCCGCGGAGGATCGCGAGCACCTTCCGTTCGCCCGGATCGAGGTCCGCCGTGTCCTCCCCGACGAGCACCGCGTCGACCGCGTCGCGTTCGTCCTGCCGGGCCGACACCGAGTCGAACTCCTCGGCGGTCGCGACCGCCGCGAGGATGTCGCTCGCCTCGAGTTCGTCGTCCCCTTCGCTCCCCACGCGATCGCACAGTTCGGCGAAGCGCGCCGCCGTATCGAGTCTGAGGTAGTACTTCGAGGTCAACACGCCCCGCACCGTCGCCTCGATCGAGAGGTCCTCGCCGGTCTCGACGAAGCCCCGATCGACCAGCCCCTCGAGGCAGTCTCGCACCCGCTGGCGGAGGTTGGGAAAGTCGTACTCGTCGGGTTTGGACTGGCCGCGAACGTAGTAAAAGGTGGTCTCGAGCCAGTCCATCACGTCCTCGAGATCGGTGATGGTCCCCATCGCGATCTCGGCGTTGAGGTGGGTCTCCAAGCTCTCGGCCAGTCGGGACTCGATCTCCTTCCCGTCGCGGAGCAGCCGTCGGTACTTGTCGGCCTCGGCCGTATCGCAGACCACCCAGCCGTAGCCGACGTCGTCGTACCCCGGCCGCCCGGCGCGACCGAGCATCTGGAGCACGTCCAGCGGGCTCATGTCGACCTCGCCCTCGAGGGGGTCGTGCAGCTTCGTGTCCCGAATCACGACGCAGCGGGCGGGCAGATTGACGCCCCAGGCCAGCGTCGAGGTGGAAAAGAGGAGCTCGATGTGGCCCCGCTTGAACCACTCCTCGACGAGGTCGCGGTCGTTCTTCGAGAGGCCGGCGTGGTGGAAGGCCACCCCGTCGAGCGCCGATTTGCGGAGCGTGTCGTTCTCGAGGTCCTTCGATTCGGTGTGAAAGTCGTAGTCGCCGCGAGCGCCCATCGGAATGTCCCGCTCGGCGATTTCGTCTCTGGCCTTCTTCGCGGCCTGAACGGTGTCCTGTCTGGAAGAGACGAAGACGAGCGACTGGCCGTCCTCCCGGAGGTGGGGCTCCGCGAGGTCGAGCGCTCGATACAGCCGGCGGTACTTGTCGGCGAAGGAGTTGTCGCCGTGGGTGTAGGTCTTGACGCCCGCGTTGAGGTCGACGGGTCGGTACTCCTCGCCGAACTCGAAGGTCGTCTCCTCGGGCGCGTCGAGCCACGCCGCCACGTCGTCGATGTTGGGCATCGTCGCCGACAGCGCGACGATGCGGGGGGCACAGAGCCGCCGGAGCCGGGAGATCGTCACCTCGAGCACGGAGCCACGCCGATCCGCGTCCAGCAGGTGCACCTCGTCGATGACGCAGACGTCGATGTCGGTGACGAAGTCGTACCGTCGCGAATCGTGTTTGCGGGTCGCAGAGTCGAGTTTCTCGGGGGTCATCACGAGGATGTCCGCCCGGCGCGCGCGGCGGGGGTTCAGGTCGCGCTCGCCGGTGACGACGTAGACGGAGTGGTCCAGCGCCTCGAAGCGGTCCCAGTCGTCTTCCTTCTCGTTCGTCAGCGCTCGCATCGGGGCGATAAACAGCGCCGTGCCGCCGTCGGCGAGCGCCTTGCAGATCGCCAGTTCCGCGAGCGCCGTCTTCCCCGAGGCTGTAGGCGCGCTCGCGACCACGTTGTCCTCGGACTCGAGCAGTGCGGGCAGTGCCTCGCGTTGCATCCGGTTGAACTCCTCGAAGGCAAAGGCGTCGGCGAATTCGGGGAGAACCTCGGCGACCTCCATCACACGGTAAGGGGGAGTGCCGGGTCAAAGGCGTTTCCTTCGAGTCGCAAGCCGGTCGCCATCGGCTCTCTCTCGTGGCACTTCGCGTCTCCCGCTCGGCGCAGCGCCTATCGCGTATTGACGGCGGCGGCGATCGCAGCCCCCGCAGTGGCGAATACCAGCGGGTACAGTATGCCGCCGAGCACGATCGCGGGCAGGAGTGCCGGCGCGATCGAGCCGGTGACTTCGGCCCCGAACACGGACGCTTCCATGTTGAATTGGGCGACGACCGCACCGAGTCCCATAATCACGGCGTACCCGATGGTCACCGGCGCACCGGCGATGACGGCCTCGTCGAGAGCGGTGACGTTCCACCGCACGGCCAGGAACGCACCGACTGCGAACAACACGAGGGGTGGAAGCACGTACAACAGGTCGGCGCTCGAACTACTCGACTCGGCGATGAGGTTTTCGACCCATGTTCCGGCGAACGAACCGGCCTGTCCGCTGACCTCGATGTCGACCATGTGGGCCTCGTAGAAGTACCAGGCGACCCCCTTCCAGGTGGCGATCTCCTCGCCGCTCTCGCGCACCTCGCTCCCGATCAGCAGGAACGTGACGAGATAGCCGATAGCGGCGGCGAAGATGCCGAGTCCCGCACTCGCCGCGACGCTCGAGCCCCGCGATACTGATCCCTCTTCGGACGTTATCAGATCTGAAGACATTAACCATTCTAGGACCTCCTCGATCTAATGGCTTTGGTTCATCGATCGGTCCGAAAATGCCACCGACCGCTCGAGCGTTTCCCTGGCAGCGAAGGCCGGTCGACGACGCTCCTCACGGATTCCGCGTCGTCGCTCAGACAGCTGATCCGTCGGTCGCGACGTGCTCGAGCTGGTCGCTGAGCCGGCTGCTCGCCCGATCCGGCTTGGGGACGCGTTCGAAGGTCAGCTCCGGATCGCCGGAGCCGGCGGTGTAGACGGTCAGGTCGCCGTAGCCCAGCAGGCGGCCGATCCCCGACTGGCGCAGACTGGTGTTCTGGACGCGCTCGAGGCGAAACTGGGTGACGTCCCTCGAGACGATCCCGCGTTTCTTGTAGAGCTCCGAGGAGGTGATGACGTAGCGGGTGTTCGTCCAGACGAGATAGCGGACGGACGCGACGACCGCGCCGACGGCGATCAGGAGGACCCCGACGACCGTCAGGAGGCCGATGCCGTCGGTTGCGCTCCAGCCGGCGACCAGAAAGCCGACGAGCGCGACCCCGATCCCGATCGGCAGTCGAATCCCCATCGTGATCGGGTGGGGACGGCTCTCCCAGACGATGCTCTCGTCGTCGCTGATGTGAAACCAGTCTGGTGTCGAGCCGAAGGCCATCGGCCGCGCCTATTCCGTACCCGTCCGTAAAGCTATCGGGGGAACGGACCGATTAACGGCGATGTGGCTGAGTATCAGCCGTTTTGACGACACGCTCCGCCCCCGCTATCGCGACGGCCTGCCGGGGGACCACCACTGCTTTTCACTGCGCGGCCCGACGATGGGATATGAGCCGCGCGCGCAAACCCGACTGGCTGAAGAGCCGCCCGCCGTCGGGCCGGGAGTTCGCGGATATCCGGGAGACGCTCCGGGAGCACGACCTGCACACCGTCTGCGAGGAGGCCAACTGCCCGAACTTAGGCGAGTGCTGGTCGGGCCGGTCCGGCCCCGACGGAACCGCGGGAGCCGGCGACGCCGGCGGTGGGACGGCCACCTTCATGCTGATGGGCGACCGCTGCTCTCGAGCCTGTAACTTCTGCGACGTGAAAACGGGCGGGATGGAACCGCTCGATCCCGACGAACCCGCAAACGTCGCCGGTGCTATCGCCGAAATCGGGCTCGACTACGTCGTTCTGACGAGCGTCGACCGCGACGATCTCCCGGATCAGGGCGCGAGCCACTTCGCCGAGACGATCCGCGAGATCAAGGACCGTCACCCGGGCATCCTCGTCGAGGTTCTGATCCCGGACTTTCAGGGCGAGGAGCGACTCGTCCGGAAGATCATCGACGCCGAACCCGACGTGATCGCGCACAACGTCGAAACCGTCGAGCGCCTGCAGTTCCCCGTTCGCGATCGGCGCGCGAGCTACGAGCAGAGCCTCTCGGTGCTCGAGCAGGTCGAGCGCGAGTCCGACGTCTACACGAAGACCTCGATCATGCTCGGCCACGGCGAGTACGACCACGAGGTCTACCAGACGCTGGCCGACCTGCGCGAGCGCGGCGTCGACGTCGTCACGCTCGGGCAGTATCTGCGCCCGTCGAGAGATCACCTCGAGGTCCAGCGGTACGATCACCCCCACAAGTACGAGACGTGGCGACGCGTCGCCGAGGACGAGTTAGGGTTCCTGTACTGTGCGAGCGGCCCGATGGTCCGGTCGTCGTACAAGGCGGGAGAACTGTTCGTCGACGCCGTGTTGCGCGAGGGCAAGAGCGTCGAAAAGGCGCGAGCCGACGCGCGCCGCTCGAGTCCGGAGCGGTCCGAGCCCTGAGTAGGGACACCGGGACGGTCGCTTCGCTGCGCTGATCGGTGAACCAGCTTCGATCGAGCGCCCTTTTCACTCAGACCCAGTACGGTCTCGAGGCTCCGCTTCGACGATCAGCACAAAACCTCCATATCCGATCACTTCTGTCCAGAATCTTCCACTGAGGGTCGATATTTCCGAAGTGGCATGGCAAGAATCTCTCCGTTAGTAAACTATTTGGGAAACTCCTTTACCCTGAGCGATAGTTCACTAGGGTATGTACAGGTGGGTCTTCCCGTGAGTACGTTACAGCGCGATCCCGACGAGCGAGTACAGGTACTCGACGAGGCGGGCCGCGTTCGCGAGGGCGTCGACGTCCCCGACCTCACCGAGGACGAACTCGTCGAGATGTACGAGCAGATGCGGCTCGTTCGCCGCTTCGACGAGCGGGCCGTCAGCCTCCAGCGACAGGGACGGATGGGGACCTATCCGCCGCTGTCCGGTCAGGAGGCCGCACAGGTCGGCAGCGCTCACGCCCTAGACGCCGAGGACTGGGTCTTCCCCAGCTACCGCGAACACGGCGTCGGGCTGGTTCGAGGCCTCTCCCTCGAGCGAACGCTGCTCTACTGGATGGGCCACGAGCAGGGTAATTACATGCCCGAGGACGTCAACATCTTCTCGGTCGCCGTCCCCATCGCGACTCAGATCCCCCACGCGACCGGCGCGGCCTGGGCGTCGAAGCTCAAGGGCGAGGAGAAGGCCTTCATGTGTTACTTCGGCGACGGCGCCACGTCGGAGGGCGACTTCCACGAGGGGCTGAACTTCGCCGGCGTCTTCGACACGCCGAACGTCTTTTTCTGTAACAACAACCAGTGGGCCATCTCCGTCCCGCGCGAACGCCAGACGGCCAGCGCGACCCTGGCCCAGAAGGCCACCGCCTACGGTTTCGAGGGCGTCCAGGTCGACGGGATGGATCCGCTGGCGGTGTACAAGGTCACTCGCGAGGCCGTCGAGAAGGCGAAGAATCCCGGCGAGGGCGAACTGCGCCCCACCTTGATCGAGGCGGTCCAGTACCGGTTCGGGGCCCACACCACCGCCGACGACCCCTCCGTCTACCGGACCGACGACGAGGTCGAACGCTGGAAGCAGAAGGATCCCATCCCGCGCCTCGAGACGTACCTGCGCTCGAGGGGCGTGCTCGACGACGAGCGGATCGACGTGATCGAGGAGCGGGTCGAGGAGGCGGTTGCCGACGCCATCGACGGGGCCGAGTCGGTCGAACGCCCCGATCCCGAGGAGATCTTCGCCCACGTCTACGAGGGGATGCCCCGACGGTTACGGCGACAGCTCGAGTACTTCGAATCGATTCGCGAAGACCACGGCGACGACGCGCTGCTGGAGTGATATCATGTCCGTAGAATCCGACGCAGCAAACCTCACGCTGGTACAGGCGGTACAGGACGGCTTGCAAACCGAGATGGAACGGGACGACGACGTCCTCGTCATGGGCGAGGACGTCGGCAAGAACGGCGGCGTCTTCCGCGCGACCGAGGGACTCTACGACGAGTTCGGCGAGAATCGCGTGATCGACACGCCGCTCGCGGAGTCGGGGATCGTCGGCACGGCGATCGGAATGGCCGCCTACGGGATGCGGCCGGTGCCCGAGATCCAGTTCATGGGCTTCATCTACCCCGCGTTCGACCAGATCGTCTCGCACGCGGCGCGCCTGCGAACACGCTCGCGCGGGAGATACACGTGCCCCATGGTCATTCGAGCACCCTACGGCGGCGGCATCCGCGCGCCGGAACACCACTCCGAGTCGACGGAGGCGATGTTCGTCCACCAGCCCGGGCTCAAAGTCGTCATTCCTTCCACCCCCTACGACACCAAGGGGCTGCTGACCAGCGCGATCCGGAGTCCGGATCCGGTGCTCTTCCTCGAGCCGAAGCTCATCTACCGGGCGTTCCGCGAGGAAGTCCCCGAGGAATCGTACGAGGTCCCGATCGGCGAGGCGGCCGTCCGCCGCGAGGGGAGCGACATTTCGGTCTACACGTGGGGCGCGATGACCCGGCCGACGCTCGAGGCCGCGGAGAACCTCGCGAGCGAGGGGATCGACGCCGAGGTGGTCGACCTGCGGACGGTGTCCCCGCTGGACGAGGAGACCATCGTCGAATCGTTCGAGAAGACTGGCCGCGCTGCCGTCGTCCACGAGGCACCCAAGACGGGCGGTCTGGGAGCCGAGATCACCGCGACCTTACAGGAGGAAGCGCTCCTGTATCAGGAAGCGCCGGTGGAGCGCATCACGGGGTTCGACACGCCGTTCCCGCTGTACGCGCTCGAGGATTACTACCTGCCCGAGCCGGCGCGCATCGAGGACGGCATCCGAAACGCGGTGGAGTTCTAACATGGTCCGAGAGTTCGAACTCCCGGACGTCGGCGAGGGAGTCGCGGAGGGCGAACTGGTCTCGTGGCTGGTCGAAGCGGGCGACGCGGTCTCCGAGGATCAGCCGGTCGCGGAGGTCGAGACGGACAAGGCACTCGTGGAGGTCCCAGCGCCGGTCGACGGCACCGTCCGCGAGTTGCACGTCGAGGAGGGCGAGATCGTCCCCGTCGGGACGGTGATCATCTCGTTCGACGTGGCGGGAGAAACTGACGGGGCAGCCGAGACGGAGACCGAATCGGAGCGAGAGCAGACGAGCGAACCCGCCGGCGTCGACGAACCAAGCGAGCCACGGGACGCAACCGGTGACGCCGCCGGCGACCCCGGCGCGACCGGGGCGGACACCGAAGCGGTTGCACCGCCCGACGACCGCGTCTTCGCACCGCCGCGCGTCCGCCGCATGGCTCGCGAACAGGAGATCGACCTCTCGAGACTCGAGGGGAGCGGTCCCGGCGGTCGGATCACCGCAGCCGACGTGCAGGCCGCGACCGGGGGCGGGTCCGGTGACGGTGCGGCCCAGGTCCAGTCGCAGGCGGCCGAAGCAGCACCCGGCGGGGCGGAATCCCAATCGAGCGACTCGAGCGGAGCGAGCGCAGATACCGAGCCCACCGAGAAAACGGCGACCGAGAGTACGACCGCGGCCTCGAGTCCCCAGCGGACCGAGACGCCGACGCGGGTCGAGTCGGCGGACCGCGATACGACCCTCGCCGCGCCGGCGACTCGACGGATGGCTGCGGAGGAGGGGATCGATATCGACGCCGTCCCGACGACCGAAGAGCGCGACGGCGAGTCGTTCGTCACGCCGGAGGCGGTTCGGGAGTACGCCACCGCTCAGCAGCGGGCCCAAGACGCCGACCGTGAGGCGATCGAAGCGGGTGAACCGGTCAGTCAAACGGGGGTCGAATTCCCCGAGGGCGAGCGCGAACGCCGCGAACCGTTCAAAGGAGTCCGCAAGCGCATCGCCGAGGCGATGGTCGAGTCGAAGTACAGCGCGCCCCACGTCACCCACCACGACGAGGTCGACGTCACCGAACTCGTAGAGGTCCGCGAGGACCTCAAACCGCGCGCCGAGGAGCGGGGCATTCGACTGACCTACATGCCGTTCATCATGAAGGCCGTCGTCGCGGCGCTGAACGAACACCCCGAGATGAACGCGGTCATCGACGAGGCGAACGAGGAGGTCGTCTACCGCGACTACTACAACATCGGCATCGCGACCGCGACCGACGTCGGACTGATGGTGCCGGTGGTCGACGACGCCGATCGGAAGGGACTGCTCCAGCTCTCCTCGGAGATGAACGAACTCGTCCGGAAGGCCCGCGATCGGACGATCAGTCCCGGCGAACTACGGGGGTCGACGTTCACGATCACCAACGTCGGCGGTATCGGCGGCGAGTACGCCACGCCGATCATCAACTACCCCGAGGCGGGGATCCTCGCGATCGGCGAGATCAAGCGAAAACCGCGCGTGGTGACCGATGAAAACGGCGACGAGTCGATCGAACCCCGTTCGGTGCTGACGCTCTCGCTATCGTTCGACCACCGCTTGATCGACGGAGCCGTCGGTGCCCGGTTCACGAACACCGTGATGGAGTACCTCGAGAACCCCGGCCTACTATTGCTCGAGTGACCGAAGGCGAAGCTACCGACTATGGACGCGCACATTTCACGCACGACGCACGCGACGGAGGAGGATAGCTGATGGTCGTCGGAGACGTCACCACCGGAACGGACGTACTGATCATCGGCGCGGGCCCCGCCGGCTACGTGGCCGCGATCCGCGCCGGCCAACTCGATCTGGACGTCACGCTCGTCGAGAAAGACGCTTACGGAGGGACCTGCCTGAACTACGGCTGCATCCCCTCGAAGGCGCTGATCACCGCGACCGACGTCGCTCACGAGGCCGCCACCGCCGAGGAGATGGGGATCCACGCCGACCCCGCGATCGACCTCGCCGGGATGATGGACTGGAAGGACGGCGTCGTCGAGCAGCTCACGAGCGGCGTCGAGAAGCTCTGCAAGGCGAATCAGGTCACCCTGCTCGAGGGTACCGCCCGATTCGCGGACGAGAACACCGTCCGCGTCTCCCACAGCGGCGAGGGGCAGGGCTCGGAGACCCTCGAGTTCGAGCACGCCATCGTGGCGACCGGCTCGCGCCCCATCTCCATTCCCGACTTCTCGTTCGACGACGGTCCCGTACTGAACTCGAAACAGGCGCTCGCGCTCGATTCCGTCCCCGATTCGATGGTCGTCGTCGGCGGGGGCTACATCGGGATGGAACTGGCGAGCGTCTTCGCCAAACTGGGCACCGACGTGACCGTCGTCGAGATGCTCGACTCGATCCTGCCGGGCTACGACGACGACCTCAAACGACCGGTCAAACAGCGAGCCGAGGCCCTCGGGATCGACTTTCACTTCGGGTACACCGCCTCCGAGTGGTACGAGCCGGGCGACGGCATCCGCGTCGTCGCCGAGCCGGTCGACGGCGCTGCAGCGAACGGGGGGAGCACCGAGGCGATCGAAGCGGAACGCCTCGAGCTCGACGTCGAGAAGGTCCTCGTGGCCGTCGGCCGGTCCCCCGTCTCCGAGACGCTCGATCTCGAGGAAGCCGGTATCGAAACCGACGATCGCGGCTTCATCGAAACCGATTCGCGCGCACGCACGACCGTCGATCACATCTTCGCCGTCGGCGACGTCGCCGGCGAACCGATGCTCGCTCACAAGGGCAGCGCGGAGGGGAAGGTCGCCGCCGAGGTGATCGCCGGCGAGCCCGCGGCCCTCGACCACCAGGCGATCCCCGCAGTCGTCTTCACCGATCCCGAAATCGCCACCGTCGGAATGACCGAATCCGAAGCCGACGAAGCCGGCTTCGAAACGGCGACCGGCCAGTTCCCGTTCCGAGCGAGCGGCCGCGCGCTGACGACCGGCGATTCGGACGGCTTCGTGAAAATCGTCGCAGACGACGAAGACGGCTACGTCCTCGGTGCCTCGATCGTCGGCCCCGAAGCCTCGGAACTGATCGCCGAACTCGGCCTCGCGATCGAACTCGGCGCGACCCTCGAGGACGTCGCCGCGACGGTCCACGCCCATCCGACGCTCTCGGAGGCGGTGATGGAAGCCGCCGAGAACGCGCTCGGACACGCGATTCATACCCTGAATCGATGACGGCTCGATTCGTCCCGACGACGTGACGGCCACGATCCGCCGCGTCGCGCTATTTGGTAATCCGCTATGGCGCGCGCTGGCTTGCGGTTCGCCGACGGCGAACCGCAGGACGACTCCGTGCGAGGGATGAGAGAGCGGTGCGAGGGATGAACGGAGTGAATCCCTCGATAGCGAACGAATCGGCTGGGGAGGGCGTGGTAATTCCCCCTTGCCACGATAGCAATCTACTATTTCCTCTTCCTCATCGAGGCGATACGAAGCGTCCGTTCCGCGTCGCTTTCGCCTCGAGTCCGTCTTCTCACCTCGAGTCCGTCTTCTCACCTCGAGTCCGCCCTCTCTCGATCGGCGCTCGCGCTCGTTACTGCACGTACAGCGAGTATGCGATCACGAGAAACCCGGCCAGGACGAGCAGGCTCTCGAGCAGGATTCCGGTCGCGAGATCGACCTCGAGGAGTTCGTACAACATCCCGGCGAGTACCAGGCCGAGCGTCACGAGCCCGAACCCGGCCGCGAGATACCCGAGCGCGCGCTGTCGAGTCCGCCGGTACGCCTTGAACGCGAAGTACGTGATGACACCCCCGACTACGAGAACGAGCGTTTTGACGACCGCCAGCGCGAGCATCGTCTCGGTCGGCCCCGTCAGAATCGGATTCATGTTTCCTTTCGCACCTCCGACCACAGCTCCGCGAGCCGTTCGTCCGCCGTCCGGGCCGGTCGCTCGATATCGACCGACAGCGACCGATCCTCGTCCAGTCCGAGCGTAATCTCGTCGAACGCGACCGAGTACTTGCTCGCGTGGTGCCCGTCCTGTCGAATCTCGGTCGACTCCTCGAGTAACGTCGACTCGGTCAACAATTCGAGTTTCCGGTACAGCGTCGACTGCGGGATCTCACACCGCTTCGATAGCTCCGATGCAGTCATCGGCTCCTCGAGATTCCGGATGATCTCACGGCAGTCGGGATCGTCCAGCGCAGAGCAGATCTCCTCGGCGGACGGCGTCGACTCCGAAGCGAACGGGTCCCGGACCATTCGTCTCCCCCTTGCAACGCACGTGGTTTATCGGCATCGATGCGCGTCTCTGTCCCTCGCTCGGTAACTCTCGACACGAAGCTTTCTTGCGCGTGCGCGCTCGAGTGCGACCACGCGGGTATCATTCGGCCAGACCGCACCTGCAAGGGTGGGATGATCGGCCGACCTCCGCCCGCGTGACATTCTCGAGATTGGATCCGGCTCGCTCGAGCAGCTATCGTACTTATCAGTACTATTGACACCCTCCTTTCGTGGAAAACCGTGGCATGGTATCGGCTTCCGAGACGGGTCTCGTCCGACGGCCTTATATGTACACCCGGCATCTGATTGTAATGCGAACGACGTGGCGCACGCCGCCACGTCTCCTCCGGCCGCAACCCGGCACGGAGGGAGGAATCACATCCGTCCTCGGACGCCTCGTCGGGTCGGCCCGACGAGAGGTCGCGTGCTCGAGGGCTCCACTCGAGTGATGGTCGCGATCGGATCTGCCGGTCATGACGATCCGGAGCCCTTATACGTGGCTGGGCGTTCAGTTGTGATCGTACACATCCCCGCCGGCTGCGGTTTCCGGCGTGGGAGCGATCCGACGCCCTTATACGTTCGAGGGCATTCGGATGTGAACACGAAGATGTGGCGACGGGGCGTTTGGATACGCCGCGTCGACACGGACGATTCGGGGTCCGAAGGGGTTATGTACCCCTGACGGCTTATGAATACGTCCGAAGGAGATGAGGATCCTACCCCTGCGGTCCG
>NZ_JBWBDM010000005.1:0-413439 GCF_056135975.1 Natrinema sp. LJW11
GTCGCCCAGCAAGGCGCCGGCGTGGGCACCGGTCGCGTCCTCGAAGGGCGCGACGCGCTGCTCGCCGTTGTTGACGAGCAGGTTCGGCACCATTGCATCCCCACCCTGGCCCATGGTCCGAAAGATCAGCCAGATGACCCCCGCTGCAAGAAAGCCGAGCAGGAGGGGACCGACGATGATGGCGTAGCCGATGATGACTGCGATGATGATCCACATCAGGATCGAGCGCCGCCGGTTGTGCTTGTTCGCTTCCTCCCTGTGAGCGGCGACGATCTGGTCGCCTTTTCCGGCGGGGACGGTCCGTACTTTCGGCTCGTTGTCGTCGTCCGGGTTGGGATAGACTAAGACGTCCTGCAGGTCTTCCTGCGGAAGCAGTTGGCTCATCGCCTTCGCCAGCATCGACTTGCCGGTCCCCGGCGAGCCGATCATCATGACGTGGCGGCGCTGCTTCGCCGCCTTGATAATTATATCCCGTGCCTCGTCCTGACCGATGACCTGATCGACGAGTCGATCGGGGACTTCGATGTCCTCCGTCGAGTCGATCTTCAGACCGCCCAGCAGGTCGTCCTCGGCGATCTCCTCGTCGACCTCGACGCCGGGATCGACCTCGACCGTGCTCCCCAGGTCCTCGACGGTCTCGATGTCGTCTCCCTCCGCCTCGTCGGACGACGGCTCGAACTCGTCCATCGGATCGTCGACGTCGGGACGACGGTCGCCGTCCTCCTCGAGCGGCGACTGCTCTCCCTGACGCTCGGACCGTTCCTCGTCGACGGTGTCCGAAGCGTCTTCGGGAGCGTCATCAACGTCTGTATTGTTACTCATAGAACTCGATTCAGTATCGGAGACGAGGGGATTGCGACAGATATACTTTCTCCATATAGTGGATAGTAGCAGTTGCGTCTGTCGTGGAATCCAACGGTTGTCGCGGCAAAACGGGCCGACGGTGGCGACCCCGTGTTCCGGCTGTGGGAGAGCGGAGAGACGATCACCGAGTCGAGATCGTGCGAACGGGCGAGCGTATCACAGCGCGCGACGGGGGCCAACAGCAAGTATCGGTTGCGGAGGACCTGTAGGGTGACTGGTTTCGCCGTAGAGTAGCGAACACCGGAGTGCGAGCGATACGGGTCTACTAACCGAACCGTTATCCCTCGTAATCACCGAGACCGGATATGGAACTCTCCGCCGTCGACCTGTCTCCAGTTCCCGACGACGGCACCGCGACCGATGCCTACGCGAACACCGTTGAAGCCGCACAACGGGCCGAGAAACTCGGATACTCGCGGTTCTGGGTCGCCGAACACCACGGAATGGCGAACAGGATCGCGGGGACGACGCCCGAAGTACTGCTCGGGCACCTCGCCGCCGAAACCGACTCGATCCGCCTCGGCTCGGGAGCGGTGTTGCTCAACCACTACAGCCCGTTCAAGGTCGCCGAACAGTTCGGCGCGCTGGACGCGCTCGCACCGGGTCGCATCGACGCGGGCCTCGGGCGAGCGAACGGGTCGCCGGCCGCCGACCGCGCCCTCGGGACGGACCGACGCGTGCAAAATCCCGACGACGACCACGCCGAGAAAATCGAGGCCGTCATCGATCACCTCTACGACGACTATCCCGAGGGACACGCCTACAGCGACCTCGAGCTCCCGCGCTCGGGCGAGGACGAACCGGTGCCGTGGGTGCTCGGCTCGAGTCCCTCCAGCGCGGCGATCGCGGGCGAACTCGGCTTGCGGTACTGTTTCGCGGCGTTCATCCGGCCGCAACTCGCCGCGCGTTCGTTCGAGGAGTATCGCGAGCAGTTCCAGCCGTCACGGCTGGCCGACGGCATCGAGGAGCCAGACGGGATGATCGCGGTGAACGCGGTCTGCGCCGAGACCGACGAGGAGGCGGCGCGAGTCCGAGCGGTGGCCGAGGCGTCGTTCAAGCGAATGCAACGCGGAGAGGTCGGCACCACACCGTCCATCGAGGAGGCCATCGACGAGCTCGGCGGCGTCCCCGAGCCGACGCCTGCAAGGCTCGGTTCCGACGAGTGGCCACGCGCCATCTCCGGCGACCCGGACACGCTCGCGGGCCTGTTGGAGCAACTCGCCGATCGCGTCGGCGTCGACGAAGTGATGATCCAACACGTCGTCGCCGACCACGACGACGCGCTCCGCTCGCACGAATTGCTGGCCGATGGCGTCGGCCTCGCGTCTCGCTAACGGGGGCTGCCAGTATCGGAAATCGGTGACTGGGTCGCGACTTTCGGACGGTCTGCTGTCAGTCAGTTCCGGCGCGAGCGCAACCGGCCCGCGATCGCACCGGTAGATCGGTACAGCAACCCGTCTCCGTGGAGCGACTCTCTTCCCGGTGAATTGCTCTCCCGGACACGCTCCCAGCGACTGGCAGCCGCCGGTCTCCCCTCTAAGCGAGCGGGCCGCCTTTTCGCGTCCCGGCCCCGAAGTGGCGTACGACCGATCGGTCACGAGTATCGAAGCCAACGACGCGTCCGAATCGGAGAACAGGCCCGCGGGTGTCGTCGATCGATCCTCGAGGCACGCCGGACGGCGGTCAGAATCCGATTTCCTGCCTTCCGCTGAAGGGGTGTATCACTCCTCTCTGAGGCCGTTTTCGGAGGAATACGCGATCCGCGGACGGAGCGAGCCGAGAGATCGGGCGCTCATCTCGGCACTCACCGGAACGACTCGAGCGACGAGAACGGGGCATCGCTGGAGCGGACTGTTCGATGCGTAACCTATTCTAGTTACTAACCGGCAATTATGTGCCTGATATTGGTTATTTATGGGGGTACTCTCCGAGAACGGAGTATGGGACGGACCGTGGTCTCTCGGTCAGCGATTCATGCCCAGAAACGGGCTATCGTCAAAACGCTCTGTTATCGGCTGTTCATGATGCTGATCACGATACTCGTCGCGTGGTTGATCGTCGATGACGTGAGCGCCGCGATAAATATCGGTCTCATCACTAATTTACTGAAGACGGGGACGTACTACGTCTATGAGCGGACGTGGGACCACATCACGTGGGGGGTGCTGCCTGACTCGTGACCGCCGTCGAGTCCTCGCCCTCCAGGCCGCTTGGCGTCTGGGCCGATGAAAGTACTCGATCCGTTCTCAAATTCGCCCGATCCGAAACCGCGCGAAGCGGTCCATCGGAGGCGGGGACGAGCGGCGTCTCTGTAACCGAGCAATGGCGCCGTTCGGCGTAGACGCATCGCTCTGCAACCACCTTTCGGCGGATACCAAATCCCCGGTTCTACAATAGTGCTAAAACAGAAACTTCCCCTATTCAATAACCCAAATTATGTGTTTGTCAGCGCGTTGGTTTCCATGGGTGTCGTCTCGAGATCGGAGTTCGTGGCAATGGGGTACAGCGGTGAGCCGGGGTGTGGACTCGACGGAGAACGCGGCGATTGCGACGGCATGTTTCCCTTTGGACGCAGTGAGACGAGAGATACGAATGGTGTCTCTCGAGTCGAAGAAGGGCGAATTCGGTGGAATCGATCGATTTCGGGAGTGACGGTAGCGGACAGTCAGTTACGGCGATTGTCGAATCGGATCGCAGTTTTGTCGGCCAAAACGCGATTCGGTAGTCTCCCATCTCTCGGCTGTCGGTCACCTTTCTGCACCCGATTTTGGCTCGTCTACTCACATAGTCCACACCGATCACCTCTGACAGAGAGACACTCTCAAAAAGTGTTACTATGGCCAGATAACGTGGGAAACTCGACGGAACGAGTTGGCGCTCCACAAAACGCAATCGAAGTGGAAATCTAGTAGCCACTGGAAATCAAAGCACATCTGATCGTACGATAGCTGTGCGATCAGCGAGTAACTCGTTTTAGCGGTTACTATTATAGCCGCTGAAACGAGTTATACACCGAACGGATAGTCGTCGCGCGATCGGGCATGCATCGATTTCCAGCGGCTGCTATAGCCGAAGACACCGGTGCTCCCTTCTGGAGCACGATCTCGAACCCGTCGGACGGAGCCTCTCACAGGTATTCTTATACCGAATCCGAGCGAAGGCCCAGTATGGCCGGACCGTTCCTCGGAGAACACGTTCCGGACGACGTTGCGCGATTTTCCGAGCAAATCAGACCGGAATCAGGCGACGTGCTCTCGGAGATGGAAGCGTGCGCCCACCGCGAGGGGTTCCCGATCGTCGGACCGGACGTCGGCGCGTGGCTGTGCCAACTCGCACGGATTACGGACGCGACTCGAGTCTTCGAGTTCGGATCGGGATACGGGTACTCGGCGTGTTGGTTCGCACGAGCGCTTCCCGATGACGGTGAGATCGTCCTCACCGAGGGGGACTCGGAAACCCTCGAGCGGGCACGGAAGTATCTCGAGCGCGTCGGTGCAGCCGATCTCGCGACGTTCGAGGTCGGCGAAGCCGTCGAAACCGCGTCGCGCTACGACGGGGCGTTCGATATCGCGCTGATCGACATCGAGAAATACCAGTACGTGGATGCGTTCGAGGAGATTCGCGAGTCGATCCCGCCGGGCGGCGTGGTCATCGCGGATAACACGATGTCGGCAGGCCGCGACGCCCCGGACGATACCGTGGACTTCGAGGTGCTCCTCGCCGCACTCACCGGCGAGATAGGCGACGTTCAGGGGACCGACCTCCCCGAAGAGACGAAGAAACACACCGCGGGAATTTTCGAGTATCTCACGCACGTCCGCGAGAGTTCGGCGTTCGAATCGACGCTCCTCCCGCTCGGCGATGGAGTGACGGTAACGACGCGTCTCCGGTGAGGGGGCCGATCGTTTCGACGCAGCGAACCGGTCCGGTGCATCCGCTCGTCGAGATGCCGCTCGAAGACGGATCGCGTTCGGCGTCTCGTGCCGAGCGACGTAACGGGTGGTCGGTAGCGCCGTTGCTCGACCGGTCGCCGGCGGACGGCACTCCGGGCGTTTCTTCCCGTTCGGACGAGAACCGTCCAGTATGGCGCGTATAAAGCAGTGGGATCCGGAGGAAATATCGGACGAGGACCTCGAGGAGATCTTCGAGTTCATACGCGAGAAGCAGGGGTCCGTTCCGAACCACTTCAAGATAGAGGCCAACTTCCCGGAGCTGTTCAAACACTTCTTCTACGCACAGCGCGCGCTCTGGGAGGACGGACCGCTATCGATGGAGACGATGGAACGGGTCGCCATCGCTGTCTCGATGGCGAACGACTGCGAGTACTGTACCGGCGCTCATTGTACGATCCTCGGAAACACCGGTGCCGATCGAGACGACATCGTGGCGTTTCAGGAGGGAGTCAAGGGTGACTCGTTGAACGAGTTCGAGCGGGCGATCGTCGACTTCGCGCTTCAGGTCAACGACGACCCGCACGGCGTCACGGGGGATGATATCGAGGCGCTCCGTACCGAACACGGACTCTCCGATAAAGCGCTGCTTCAGATCGTCCAGGGGGTCAACGTCTTTTCGGCCGCCAACCGGGTAAATACCGTCTTCGACACGGAGTACGATCACCCGTGGAAACGGGAGTCGACGGAACGATAACGGGCCGATTCGCGACCGGGCGTCGGTCGTAACCGATCCCGCGACCGATACTCGCTGGCGTTCCGGCGCCCGAGGACACCGTTCTCGAGTCCGCGGTACTCTCTGCGAGTCAGTATCGCTGCCGGCGTAGCGCTACACAATCGGATCGGCTATTTCAACGCCGTGGACGAACAGTGAATTTTTCCCGAGAACGCGTCCCGTTTCCACAGAGAGTGCCAAATTTAGTTTCAGGTGTGGCAAATGTAGCCGCCATCAGGGTATTAACTGTCGTAATCGGCTATGGGGAACGTGTATGCTCGAAGCTCCGTTACACACCGGTGCACAGCACCCCGACCTCCTCTGGATACTCGTCCCGAGTTTCCTCTCGTTCGTGCTGGGACTCGGACTCGGTTCGGTCTCGGATCGACTGCGCGACTGGCTCCGTCCGCAGCGGGACGCCGCGAACAACTGACCGCTACCAATGACGAGTACACGTGTTATCGCGGTCTCCGGTACCGCTCCCGGAGTGATCGACGAATGAGCGAGTTCGTTCCGGGAGCGTTGCTCCCGGCCGACGAGCCGGTGACGATAAACGAGGGACGGCCGACGACGACGGTCACGGTCGAGAACACCGGCGACCGGCCCGCACAGGTCGGCTCCCACTTCCACTTCTTCGAGGCGAACCCGGGACTCGAGTTCGACCGCGAGTCGGCGTACGGGATGCGACTGGATATTCCGGCGGGCACGGCTATTCGGTTCGAGCCCGGCTGCGAACGCGAGGTGGATCTCGTCGATATCGGCGGCGACCGGATCGTTCACGGGATGGGCGGCCTGGTCGGCGGCGAACTCGACGACGAGGACGTGCGGGTTCGAGCGATCGAGCGGGCTCGAGACCGAGGCTACATCGCGGACGAGGAGGAGGGCCGATGAGCCGGGAGCTCCCGCGCAGGGAGTACACGGAACTGTTCGGCGCGACCGAGGGCGACCGGCTTCGGTTGGGCGATACGAACCTGTTCGCGAAGATCGAGACCGACTACGGCGTCCCCGGCGAGGAGGCGGTCTTCGGCGGCGGGAAGACGATGCGCGACGGAATGGGGATGCAATCCGGCACGACGCAGGCCGAGGGGACCCTCGACTGGGTCTTTACGAACGTCGTGATCATCGATCCCGTGCTGGGCGTCTGCAAGGGAGACATCGGCGTCCGGAACGGGACGATCGTCGGCGTCGGAAAGGCGGGCAACCCGGACACGATGGACGGCGTCGACATGGTGATCGGTCAGAGTACCGACACCGTCCCCGCCGACGGGCTGATCGCGACGCCCGGCGCGCTCGACATCCACGTCCACTTCAACAGCCCGCAACTGGTCGACCACGCGCTCGCCTCGGGCGTGACGACGATGCTCGGCGGCGGCTTCGGGGGCGGTGCGACCACCTGTACGCCCGGCCCGCGGAACATCCAGCGGTTCCTGCAGGCGGCCGAGGACTGGCCGGTCAACGTGGGCTTCTACGCGAAGGGGAACAGCAGTCGGCCCGAGGCGTTGGTCGAGCAGATCGAGGCCGGCGCGTGCGGGATGAAGCTCCACGAGGACTGGGGCTCTACGCCCGCGGCGATCGACACCTGTCTCGAGGTAGCCGACGAGGAGGACGTTCAGGTCTGTATCCACACGGACACGCTGAACGAGTCGGGGTTCGTCGAGGACACCTTCGACGCCATCGACGGCCGCGCGATCCACACGTTCCACATCGAGGGCGCCGGCGGCGGCCACGCGCCGGACGTGCTCGAACTGATCGGCCACGAGCACATGCTGCCGTCGTCGACGAACCCGTCGATGCCCTACACCGAGAACACGTTCGACGAGCACCTCGACATGGTGATGGTCTGCCACCACCTCAATCCGGACGTTCCGGAGGACGTCGCCTTCGCCGAGTCGCGCATCCGCGCGGAGACGCTCAGTGCGGAGGACGTTCTCCACGACACCGGCGCCATCTCGATGATGACCACCGACTCGCAGGCGATGGGGCGGATGGCCGAACTGATCAGCCGAACGTGGCAGACCGCCCACAAGATGAAGGCCCAGCGCGGCCCGCTCGAGGCCGACGAGGGCACCGAGGCCGACAACGCGCGGATCGAGCGCTACGTCGCCAAGTACACGATCAACCCGGCGATCACGGCGGGAATCGACGACTACGTCGGCTCGCTCGAGCCCGGAACGCTCGCGGACATCGCGTTGTGGGATCCGGCCTTCTTCGGGATCAAGCCGAAAGTCGTCATCAAGGGCGGCTTCCCCGTCTGGTCCCAGATGGGCGAGGCCAACGGCTCGCTGATGACCTGCGAGCCCGTGATCGGTCGCGAACGCGCCGGCGCACAGGGGCGTGCGAAACACGGCCTCTCGGTGACGTTCGTCAGCGAGGCCGCCTCCGAGAACGAGATCGGCGACGCCTACGACCTGAAAACGCCCGTCCGGCCGGTCGAGGGCACGCGGTCGGTCCGGAAGTCCGATATGCTGCACAACGACCACTGCCCGGACGATATCGAAATCGACGCGCAGACGTTCGAGGTCGAAGTGGACGGCGAACACGTCACCTGCGACCCGGCCGAGGACGTACCGCTCGCACAGCGCTACCTGCTCTGAACCATGGTCCCGAACGAAATTTCACCGACGAATCCGGCGGTACCGACGACGCAACCGCAACCGACGCGACCGGCCTCGAGCCGCGCAACGGTGGTGAGTCGATGGGAATGAACCTCTCACCCAAGGAGATGGAGCGGCTGACGGTGTTCATGGCCGCCGAACTCGCCCGCCGGCGAAAGGACCGCGGCGTGAAGCTCAACCACCCCGAGACGGTCGCGTACATCTCCGACTGGGCCTGCGAGGCCGCCCGCGAGGGCAAGTCCGTCGCGTAGATCCGCTCGGAGGCGACCCAGTTACTCACCCGCGAGGACGTCATGGACGGCGTCCCGGCGATGGTCGACATGATCCAGATCGAACCCGTCTTCCCCGACGGAACCAAGCTGGTGACGGTCCACGATCCGATCCGCGCGGACGGTCCCGACCAGCTAGAGACGGTCGATCCGGACCCCGGCGAGGACGTCGTGACAGATCCCGACGCGCCGGGAGGCGACGACTCGAGCGAAGCGCGTACCGCGGGCGGCGGCCCCGAACCCACGGAGGGCGACTGATGGGGTACCGCGACGTCGCGAAAGTCGGTCTCGGCGGCCCCGTCGGCTCCGGGAAGACGGCGATGGTCCAGCGAATCGTCCCCGAACTCGTCGACCGGGGCTACGAGGTCGGCGTCATCGCCAACGACATCATGACCCAGGAGGACGCCGACGTCTTCCGGGAGTCGTTCGCCGACCTGCTGCCCGCGGACCTCGTCGAGGGGGTCGAAACGGGCGCCTGCCCGCACACGGGCATCCGCGAGGATCCCTCGATGAACCTCGCGGCGATCGACGAGTTCACCGAGCGTCACCCCGATCTGGACGTGGTCCTCGTCGAGAGCGGCGGCGACAATCTCGCCGCGACGTTCAACCCCGAACTGGCCGACTACTTCCTGTTCGTCATCAGCGTCGCGGAGGGCGAGGACATCCCGCGCAAGCGCGGTCCCGGCGTCTTGCAGGCCGACCTGCTGGTGGTCAACAAGATCGACCTCGCACCGCACGTCGACGCCGACCTGCAGGTGATCGAAGACGATACGAACGAGGTGCGGGGCGACGACCCGTTCGTCTTCACCGACTGCAAGGACGGCGAGGGGATCGACGCGGTCCTCGAGCACGTCGAGCGGGAGGTGCTGTTCGCGTGAGCGGGACGCGCTCGGGGACGACCGCGGACGACGGGATCGCCCTTCCGCCGTCCTTCGAGGCCTACGCCGACGAGTCGCTCGCGCAAGCGCCCGCCGGCGGCCCCGGGAAGAACGGCCTGCTCGAGGCGACGTTCGCCCGGCGGGGCGACGGCCCGACCCGGTTGATCCGCGACCGCGTGACGGTTCCCTACCACCTGACGGGAACGCTCGACACCGATCCGGTACCCGGTCTGACGACGCTGGTCGCACAGGAGCCGACCGGCGGCGTGGCACAGGGCGACCGTCACCGAATGCGGATCGACGCTCGAGCGGGGGCGCGAGCGCACGTGACGACTCAGAGCGCGACGAAGGTCCACAGCATGAAGGCGAACTACGCCCACCTGGATACCGCGCTCCGGGCGGCCGAGGGGAGCTACCTCGAGTACGTCCCCGGGCCGACGATCGTCAACGAGGACGCGCGCTGCCTCCAGACGATCGACGTCGAACTGGCGGACGACGCGGTCGTCGTGGTGGCCGATGTCCTCGTTCCGGACGGGCTGAGCGACCACGAGCCGTTCGGCTTCGATCACTATCAGTCGCGCGTCGAAGCCGAGCGCGAGGGGCGATTGGTCTGTGCCGACGCGGTCGACCTGCGGCCGAGCGAGCGCGATCCGCGCGATCCGGCCAGCGTCGGCGAGTACGGCGTCGTCGGCTCGCTGTACGTCTTCGCACCGAGCGGACGCGATGACGACGCCGCGACCGCGCCGGGCGAGAGCGATCTCGAGGCGCTGATCGACGGAATTCACGACGAGATCGCTGACCGGGACGGCGCCGAGGCCGGCGTCTCGCGGCTTCCCCACGACGGAGGCGCCATCGTTCGTCTCCTCGGCCACCGGGAGGCGGACGTGACCGAGGCGCTGCGCGCCGCGTGGGACGCGACGAGACGGCAGCTACTGGGGGTCGGCGTACCCGCCGACAGGCGATACTGATGAAACGAATCGACGGTATCGTCGGCAACGTCCACGCCGACGACGACCTCGCGGCGCTGTACGCCGGCCACGAGTCGGCGGGCTCGCTCGAGCGCGTCGTCATCGACGCGGACGACCGCCGGCGGTCTCGGTTCCGGGCGACGACGGACGCGGGTACCGACGTCGGCGTCGTGGTGGACAAAGCGGCGGTCTCGGCGGGCGACGTGTTGCTGGCCGAGGACGACCGGCTGATCGTCGTCGCGTTCGAACCCCGCGACGCGCTGGTCGTCTCGCTGCCCGACGCGACGGCCGAGCGACTCGAGGCGGCGGTCGAACTCGGCCACCGAATCGGCAACCAGCACTGGGACCTCGCGATCGACGACGGGGCCGTCTACGTCCCGCTCGAGGCCGACCGCCACATCGTCGAGCGGGTCGTCGCCGACGTCGTCCCCGGCTCGGAAATCAGCGAGACGACCGTCGAGGCCGACCTGTTCGTCACCCACCTCGAGGACGCGGACCCCGGCGGCGCACGCGCCGATTACGGCTCGGAGCACGATCGGGATCACGGGCACGAGCACGACCACAGTCACGGCCATGCGAACGATCACGGTCACAGCCACGAACACGACGATACGAACGATCACAGCCACGAACACGACACTACGCACGACCACACCCACGAATCCCACCATGGCCACTGACCCAGGTTCGTTCCTGACGGCGCTCCGGCTCTCGGACTCGTTTCTCCCCGTCGGGGGCTACACGGCCTCTTACGGCCTCGAGCAGTACATCAACGAAGGTCGGGTCGAGACCGGCGACGACCTGCGGGACCTGCTCGCGGCCTACCTCCGTCGCGTGGTCGGTCCCTGCGAAACCGTCGCGCTGGCCAACGCTCACGCGGCGTGCGCGGACGCCGATCTCGAGCGTCTCCTGGCCGTCGACGAGCGACTCCACGCGGTGACCCTGCCCCGTGAGTTCCGCGAGAGTTCGACCAAGGCTGGTGCGAAGCTCTCCGAACTGTTCGGGCCGAACGGAGCGGCGGGCTCGAACGCGGGGACGGGGCGCGGCGACGGAGACGAAGCCGGGGCCTCGTCCGACGCGACGGAAACGGCGACCGACGGTGGCGATTTCGTAGCGACCGTCGCCGACGCGATCGATACCGGCTCGACGCCGGGCCACTACCCGGTCGTCTTCGGGGTCGTCACCGCGTCGCGCGGCCTCTCGCGACTCGATGCCTGTCTCGCACACGCCTACTCGTTCGTGTCGGGGCTGCTCGGGGCGGCCCAGCGGCTCGGCCGGTTCGGGCACACCGAGATCCAGTCCGTGCTCGAGGCGCTAGCGCCGACGATAACCGAGGTCTGCGAGCGCCACGTCGACGACGAGCCGACGGCGATGGCGTCCTTTGCTCCGCTGGCCGAAATCATGGGGATGAATCACGAACGCGCCGGGCGACGGCTGTTCATGAGCTGAACCCGCGGTCGTTCGGGCTGCTGGAATCGGTCGCAGCTGCTCACTCGAGTCCGACGAGCCGGGGTCCGGAGGCGGATCGCTCGCCCTCTCGAAGGACCGCTACCGCGCCGAATTCCACGGTATCGCCGGCAGAGCTGTCGTCTCCGAGCTGGGCGACGATCGTCACGTCGTCGTCGAACCGCACCATCCCGAGCCGGTTCGGCGAGCGAACGCCGGGCGGCGTCGCGTGGACGGTCGTCGCGGTGACGACCTCACCCTGCCGGAGCCGGTAGGTGCCGATCTCCGTCGATCGACACGCCGGGCACCGTTCGCGCGTGTAATACCAGCGGTTCCCGCACGATTCACAGACGAACGCGTGGTCGGTCGGAACGTCTCGAGTCATGGTCTCTGCAGGATCGTACAGACCGCGTTGTTTCCGAATCCGGCGACGTTGAGCGCGAGCCCCGTCCGCGGATTCTCGACGCGTCGCTCCTCGGGGGCGTCGCCGCGTAACTGCCAGACCAGTTCGATTATCTGGGCGACGCCGGTCGCGCCGAGGGGATGGCCGCGGGCCTTGAGTCCGCCGCCGGGGTTGACCGGCAGCCGGCCGTCGAGGTCCGTCTCGCCCTCCGCTGTCGCCCGCCAGGCGTCGCCGGGGTCGTAGAATCCCAGCTCCTCGAGTTCGAGCAACTCGAGGATCGTGAACGCGTCGTGAATACAGGCGACGTCGACGTCGTCTTGCGTTACGTTCGCGTCGGCCAGCGCCCGCCGACCGGCTCGCTCGACGCTCTCGATCGCGAGCGGATTCGGTCGTTCGGCGACCGCGTGGGTGCCGGTCGCGCCGGTGACGCTCGCGACGCGGATCCCGTCCGTCTCCGCGGCCGTCTCGAGGACGATCGCGGCGGCGCCGTCGCTCGTCGGACAGCAGTCGTACAGTCGAAGGGGTTCCGCGACGGGCGGCGAGGTTCGCGCCTCCTCGAGGGTGATCGGTTCCTGGAACTGCGCGTACGGGTTCGCCGCGGCGTTGCGGTGGTTCTTCACGGCCACGTGCGCGAGCGCCGTCGGATCGACGTCGTACGTCCGCAGGTAGTGATCGGCCGCGAGTCCTGCGAACGACGGGAGGGTGACGCCCTGCGCGTACTCCCGGTCGTGGACGAGACGGCTGATGAGCTCCGTCGCCGCGTCCGTCTCGGCGGCCGTCATCGTCTCGACGCCGACGACGAGGGCGCGCGACGACGCGCCCGCCTCGAGCGCGTGGACGGCGCGGAGGACGGCGCTCGCACCGCTCGCGCTGGTGTTCTCGATCCGATCCGCGATCGCTCCCTCCACGCCGAGCGCGCCGCAGAGTGCGTTCTCGAGCCCCGTTCGCCCCTCGAACGCCTCGGCCGCCATGTTGCCGACGTGGACGGACGTCACGTCCGTCGGCTCGACGGCGGCGTCGGAGAGGGCCCGCCACGCCGCCCGCTCGGCCAACTCGAGCGCGGATCCTGAACGCTCGGATTCGAATCGCGTCATTCCGACGCCGGTAACGAACGCGTCGGTCATCTCGATCGCCCTCCCATCACTCCGATCCGAACGCGCCGCGCTCGGTGAGGTCGTCCAGTCGTTCCTCGTCGTAGCCGAGGTCCCGGAAGACGCTCCGGGTGTCCTCGCCCAGTTTCGGGGGCGGCGACTCGAAGCCGCTGCTCGAGCGATCGTACTTCAGCGGGTGCTCGATCACGGGAATCTCGCCGTGTTCCGGGTGCTCCATCGACGTGACAGAGTCGCGGGCCTCCGTCTGTTCGTTGTACAGCGCGTCCTCGACGTCGTGGACCGGACCCGCCGGAAGCCCCGCCTCGTCGACGAGCAGGGTCATCCACTCGTCGGTCGTCAGTTCGCGGAACGTCCGCTCGAGTTCGGTCTCGAGTTCGGCCATGTGTTCGACGCGGTCGGCGTTCGTCTCGAAGCGGTCGTCGTCGGCCAGTTCGGGGCGATCGATCGCCTCGCACAGCCCGTTCCAGAGCTTCTCATTGAGACAGGCGACGTTGAGGTAGCCGTCGGCGGTCTCGAACGTCTGGTAGGGGGCGAGCACCGGATCTTTCGTTCCCATGCGCGAGGGGGACTCGCCCGCGAACACCTTGCCGGCCTGTTTCGTCAGCCACGGAAGCGCGGCGTCGAGCATGCCGAGATCGATGGTCTCGCCCTCGCCCGTTCGTTCGCGCCGGTAGAGCGCGTTCGAGATGCCGAATGCGGCCCACATCCCGGTGATGAGATCGGTCGTCGGGAGGCCGACTTTCACGGGCCGGCCGTCGGGCTCTCCGGTGACGCTCATCATGCCACTCATCCCCTGGATCAGCAGATCGTAGCCGGGCCGTTCGCGCCAAGGGCCCGTCTGTCCGAACGCCGAAATCGCGCAGTAGATGACGTCGTCGTTGTGCGAACGGATCGTCGCTTCGTCGACGTCGAGGCGCTCGGCCGTCCCCGGACGGTAGTTCTGGAGGAAGACGTCGGCCTCGCTCGCGAGGTCGTACAGCGCCTCCCGTCCGGCGTCGCTCTTGAGGTCGAGTTCGACGCTCTTCTTGCCGTAGTTGACCGTCCAGAAGTACGGCGACTCGCCGTCGATGAACGGCGGCCCCGAGTGTCGGTTGTCGTCGCCGACGCCGGGCCGCTCGACTTTGATTACCTCGGCGCCCTGATTAGCGAGCATCAGCGAGCAGAAGCCGCCGGTAACGAACGTGGTCAGATCGACGACTCTCACGCCGTCGAGAATGCGATCACCGGTAGTCATGTGATACCATGACCGATTCGCACAGTCGACAAAAAACTTTGCTATCGGCGGTCTCGGCTCCGACTCATTCGAGGTCGTCCGTCGAGATAACCCGGCCTCACCTCATTCGAGACTGTCCGTCGGAATCACGTCCACTCGCGCTCCGGCGTCGAGGGGTTCGGTCGTGAGCACGAAGCCGTCGGCGGTCGCCGCGCGCGTACTCGAGGAGAGCACGCTGGGATCGAACGTCTCCTCGTACACCGCGAGCGGCGAGTCCACGTGCCCGAGCGGCGTGGCGTCCTCGCCCTCGAGGGTGACCGGAATCGCGTACTCGAACCCCTCGGGACCGAGTCCGACGTCGTGGGTGAACGTTCGCTCGAGCGTCGGCGTCGTTCGATCGCCCGTGAACAGCGGACGTGCGACGAGGGCGGCGCTCACGTACGCCCCGATCGGTTTCCCGGGAATAGCGACGGCAAGGGCGTCGTGGTCGGGCAGCCGAGCGACGGCGATCGGCTTCCCCGGTCGGATCCGAACCCTGTGGAAGACGACGTCGCCGAGGGACTCGAGCGCGTCGATCACGTAGTCCTTCTTGCCCACGCTCGTTCCGCCGGTGGTGACGACCACGTCGGACTCGCTCGCGAGTTCGGCGATCCGCCGTTCGACCCGATCCCCCTCGTCGGGGACCGATCCCCGATACGACGGGGAATGCCCCCAGGACCCCACCAGGTTACAGAGCATCGGCGAATCGAGGTCCGTGTGCCGGCCCTCGTGGATCTCGGTCCCCGTGGCGAGCACGGCGACCGACAGCGGTGCGGTGACGACGACCGACTCCCGGCCGAGGTCCCGAAGCAAGACGGCGTCGAGCGCCGTGAGCCGATCACCGGGCGCGTAGAGTTGCTCGCCAGCCTCGACGTTCGAGCCGCGCTCGTAGACGTAGGTTCCGGCCGCGAGGTCGGGCCTCTGCAGGCGGTCGCCGTCGACGATCGCGTCCTCGCGCTTGACGACGGTATCCGCTCGATCGGGAAGCGGTGCCCCCGTGGCGATCTCGATCGCCCGTCCGGCCTCGAGCGCGGGGGGCTTCGTCTCCGGGAACACCGCTTTCTCGACGATCTCGAGCGGCCCGTCGTCGGCGGCGGCGAACGCGTAGCCGTCCATGGTGGCGCGATCGGTCGTCGGCTGTGCCGTCTCGGCGACGACCGACTCGGCGAGGCGGCGGCCGGCGATCTCGGCGACCGTTCCGGTCGCCGTCGCTCGATCCTCGAGGAACGCCTCGCGAGCGGCGAGAACGCGGTCGACGGCCTCTCGCTGCCAGCACATCTCGTCGTACTCGTCCATGCCCCAGCATCGTCAGTGACCGGAAAAAAGGTTCGGTTGGGACGGTCGCGGCACCGCACCGGTAGCCGAGGCGTTCGGTGCGGTCGAGAGACGGTCCAACGGATCGGCTTCGTCGCGAAACGTGAACCGCTCCACGTCGTCTTCCTCGACCGGCCGAGGTCGTTCGACGATCGACGGTCGGCGATCAGTCCGCGCGATCGACGGGTTTCGATGTGTCGTCCGAGCGAAGGCGATCGAAGACGCTGACGAAGTCGTCTTCGTCCTCCGAGAGCTCGTCCCACGCGTCGAGCCCTCGTTCTTCGGTCGTTCCCTCGATGGTGTTGTCGAGGACGAACGCGATGATGCCACCGATGGCCATCCCCGTTCCGAGGATGACGAACAGCGTCTGCGAGACGAGTTCGGTTCCCAACACCGGGCCGAGAACGGCGATGCCCTCGAGTCCGGCCTGGAAGTCGGTTACGGCCCCGACGTTGCTGATGTAGTTCGGAATCGCGAGCCCCGAGAACAGCGCGAGACCGACGATGAACACGTTCCGGTTCGTGTCGAGGTCGACGTACTTCAGGTTCGAGAGACCGACCGCGGTGATCTGTCCGAACATCGCGAGGAACAGCGCCCCGACGATCGGATTGGGGATGGTCGCGACCAGCTGACCGAAGTAGCCGACGTAGCCGACGACCAACATCACGAGCGCACCGATCTGCACGACGTATCGGGACGCCACGCCGGTGATCCCGATGGCGCCGACGTTCTCCGAGTAGGAGGTCGATCCGTTCCCGGTCCCCATGATGCCGGCGAACAGGTTACCGAGTCCCTCCATGCCGATGCCGTGGTTGATTCGCTTCTTGCTGGGTGCGGCCATTCCCGACAGCCGGGCGACGGCGAAGTAGTCGCCGTAGCTCTCGATCATGGACGCGACGACGCCGGCGAACATTCCGATGATGAACGACGTCGTGAACGTGGGCATCCCCCACTGGAGCGGCGAGACCGGCTGGATCGCGGACGCCGAGGTGACGGCTCCGAAGTCCACGAACCCGGCTGCGCCGGACCCGTAAACGCCGCCAACCGAGAGCAGGGCGGCGATAATCCACGCGAGACCGACGCCGAGCAGGATCGGGAACAGTCGGAACACGGTGTGGTACTTGTCGAGGTACTGCGAGAACGCGATGATGAGCACCAGGGTGAGGCCGAACAGCCACCAATCCTGGGCTCCGCTCGTGATCTGTGGCGTATTGAACAAAGCGAGACCGATCAACGCGATGGTCGGTGCGATAACGACCGGCGAAAGGAACCGTTTCAGCGCGCCCATCACGCCGGTGTAGCCGATTACCACTTCGACGAGCGCTGCGACGATGATCGCGCCCTGTAGCTCCCGCAACATGAGTTCGTACCCGACGCCCTGGGCGCCGAGGGCGCCGATGATCGCGATCGCCGGAGCGATCATCGAGAACGTCCCGCCCTGCACGATCGGGTACCGATTACCGATCGTCGTCTGTGCGAGGGTCGCGACGCCCGAAACGACGAAGAAGGTCCCGATCAGTTGCGCCTGAGCGGACGCGGGCATTGACGCGCCCGCGCCCTGCATCGCTCCGATGAGTACCAGCGGGATCGCGATGGTCGAACCGATCATCGTGAGGTAGTGCTGGAACCCCAACAGTATCGACTCGAGGAGCGGCGGTTTGTCTTCGATGCTGTATTCGACGAAATCCGACTCCTGCGGGGCCGGAATGTTCCCCTCTGCAGCGGCTATGCCGTCGCCGTCGTTCGGTGGATCGTTGTCTGTCATATCGTGACTCCGATAGTGTGATGGGATGTCATCCCTACACCCCTCATAATTCAAAGACAATTACTTAAGTCTGTTGCTAGCTCTTGACAAAGCATGTTCAAAAATACTCGAGTTTATTGCATAGAGTCGGTCAGATTCTGGAGTAATCGCTTCCATATTTGACCGAAATCTATATTTGATTGTTTAATCTAAATACGATCGTATATGGTAGACATACTCATACGAGGAGGAACTGTCGTCACGGCCACGGATACGTTCGAGGCCGACGTCGGAATCACCGGCGAACGAATCGTCGCTGTCGGGGACGGCGACGAGATGAGCGACGCCGAGACGGTCGTGGACGCGACTGACAGACTGGTGCTGCCCGGCGTGGTCGATCCCCACGTCCACATCGACGACATGTTTTCCTTCGACACCTACGAAACCGCCTCGAAGGCGGCGGCCCTGGGCGGAACGACCACGTTCATCGACTTCGCCTGGCAGGCCTGGGTCGGCGAGACGAGCCTGTGGGACGAGGAGGGGTCGCTCCTGGAGGGGATCGAACGCAAACGCGACAAAGCGGAGAATCCGGTCGTCGACTACGGGCTCCACGCCGCGATCACTCGAGAAGACGAGGCGGTCTTCGACGAGTTCGAGGCCGTCGTGGAAGCCGGCGTCCCCACGTTCAAGCTGTTCACCGCCTACGAGTTCGGGTTGACGAACGGGTTCATGGACCGGACGTTCGGCGAACTGGCCGACCACGACGCGGTCGCCGTCTTGCACTCGGAAGACGGTGCCCTCTGTGATTATCTGGCCGAGCGGTTCCAGGCCGAGGGGAAGGGAGACCCCGAATGGTATCCCCGATCGCGGCCGGATTACGCGGAAGCGATGGCCGCCGAGGACGCCGTCAGGATGGCGATGGAGGCTGGGTGTCGGTACTACGGGATCCACACGTCCTGTCGGAAGTCCGCCGAAGTGCTCGCGCAGTTCCGGGAGGAGTTCGGCGAGGAGATGGTTCGGGCGGAGACGTGTACTCACTACACGACGCTGGACGATTCCATCTTCGCAGAGATGGGACACCTCCCGATGATCGCCCCGCCGATTCGGAAACCCGACGACAACGAGGCGATGTTCGAGCACCTCGAGCGCGGGACGCTCGACGTCGTCTCGACGGATCACTGCGGGTACACGGAGGAGAGCAAACAGGTCGAGAACTGGTGGGACAGCAAGTTCGGCGCGAACGCCCTCCAGACGAGCTTGCCGGTGTTCCACGACGAAGCGGTCAACGAGCGCGGCTACTCGTATCCGTTCCTCGTTCGCGCGATGTGTACGAACCCGGCTCGCGTGTTCGGACTCTCCTCGAAGGGAACGCTCGAACCGGGGACCGACGCCGACGTCCTCGTGTTCGATCCCGACGCGTCCGACACCATCGACGCCGAGGACAACGCGAGCGTCGCCGATTTCTCCATCTACGAGGGCCGGGAGGTCACCGGCCGCGTCGAGAAGACCTTCGTCCGGGGCGAACTCGTGGCCGACGACGGCGAAATCGTGGGGGAGCCCGGACACGGCCAGTTCGTCGAACGGGATCTCCCCGACTGGGAGTTCTGATCTGGGCCGGGAACCACTCCGGTATCGGCCGGCGGGCCACTCCGGTATCCGCCTGCGTACCCGGCTCTCTTTTGTCGATTACTCCCCGTTCGCGAGTCGGAGCGCCGCGTTGGCGATCGTGTTCGCCGCCGAGTAGCAGTCGTCCCAGCTCGTGTACTCCGTCTCGTTGTGGCTCTTGCCGTCCTCGCTGACCGCGAACACCATACTGGTATCACAGACGTCGGTGAGGTGGACGGCGTCGTGGCCGGCGCCGCTGAAGATGCGCATGCTGTCGTAGCCGAGTTCGTCGGCCGACGCCTGCACGGCGTCGACGCAGGTGTCGGCGAACTGGACGCCGTCCGACTGGTGGCGCTTCTCCCACTCCCAGTCGAGGCCCTCTCGCTCCGCCGCCGCCTCCGCTTCGGCGAGCACCCGGCGTTTCGCCTCCTCGACGATATCGTCGGACGGATCCCGGAATCCGAACGTGAACGTCACTTCGTCGGGAATGATGTTAATGGAGTTGGGTTGTGCGTCGACGTAGCCGACCGTTCCGACGGTTCGATCGCCCAGCGTGCTCGGGATGCGACGGACCTGCGTGATCACGTCGGCGGCCCCGACGAGCGCGTCGTTGCGGAAGTGCATCGGGGTCGGACCCGAGTGGTCCGCCTCGCCGTAGTACGTGATCGCACCCCAGTAGAATCCGACGACGCCCGTGACGACGCCGACCTCCTTGCCCTCCAGTTCGAGGTACGGCCCTTGCTCGATGTGGAGTTCGAGGTACGCCTCGTACTCTTCCTGGGGCTCGGCCGGAACGTCGCCCCGGTACCCGATCCGTTCGAGTTCGTCGACCAGCCGATTCCCGTTCTCGTCGGTCCGGTCGTACTCCGTCTCGATGTCGTGTGCACCGACCCAGACGCCGCTGCCCTGCATCGCCGGCTGGTAGCGCGACCCCTCCTCGTTCGTCCAGTTGACGATCTCTATCGGGTGTTCGGTCTCGATCCCCTCTTCCTCGAGCGTGCGGAGCATTTCGAGGGGAGCGATCACGCCGAGCGCCCCGTCGTAGATCCCCCCGTACGGCTGGGAATCGAGGTGCGACCCGATCAGGACCGGCGCGGCGTCGGGATCCGCCCCCTCGCGGCGCCCGAACATGTTTCCGAATTCGTCGATCCGGACGTCGAGCCCGAGTTCCTCGAGCTGATCGCGGAACCAGTCCCGGATCTCCCTGTCCTCGTCGGACAGCGCGAGCCGGTGGAGGCCGCCATCTTCCGTACCGCCGATCGCCGCCTGTTCTTTCATCGTCTCGACGAAGCGCTCTCTGTCAATCTGTATCGACATACGTTCACGACTGTCAGGGTACGTATTAACTCTTGTCCTAATCACGGAGAAATACTCGAATACAGCACCTCATTCTCCCAGATAATCGGACACATCGATACAATACCGCGTTTTCGTAGCGGTGGAACCAAAGTATATGTAGACGTGGACCCGTTCGTGGTGTATGCACGCTACACATACTGCCGTCACGGTGAGCGACCTCGAGGCGACGACCGATTTCTACGAGGGGGTGCTCGGACTGGAGTACCAGCGGAAGTTCACGGGTGACGACGGTGTCGTCAACTATTACGTCGGAACCGACGCCGGCGCATCCCTCCAGTTCAAGTTCGACCCGAACGCCGACGTGACCGTCGATCCGTCGGGTATCGATCACCTCGCGTTCTCGGTCGAGGACGTCGACGCGACCTTCGAACGAGTCCGCGAGGAGAGCGGGTGCGACGTCCACCTCGAACCGACGACGTTCGACGCGGCGAACAGGCGAGCGGCGTTCGTCTACGATCCGGACGGCTACGTCGTCGAGTTCGTTCAGCCGATCTGAGACGGTCTGTTGGAACTCATTTCCGGAGCAACCGCAGGACGGTTCGCGGTTGCTCCGGTAGATCGTTAGAACGGACCGTATAATTCACGCAGACTCCTCCTCGCCGTCACACGGCGTCTCTCCCTCGTCGTCACAAGCCGTCGCCACCTCTCCGTCACACAGTACTCCTACCTCCTCGCTCCGCAGGGAGTCGGTATCCGCGTTCGCCCTCGCGGCCGAGTCTGCCCGCTCGAGGGTCCGATCGGGGAGTGCGGCCCGCTGTCCGACCACAACAGTAAGGACGGTGACCGCTCATGCTGTACTCGTGACCACCGATAACGCACTCGACGACGTCGACGCCGCTGCCGCGGAGACGTTCGCGCTTCGACGCGGCGACGCGTTCGCGCTCACGGCGGACCACATCTACGTCGTTCGCGGCGACGGAGAACAGATGCGTATCGCCTTCGAGGACGTCGTAGAGGTCGAGTACAACGCCTTCGATTGGTTTCTCGCCGTGCTCAGCGTCGTACTCATCCTGTTCGGCGGGTACTCGACGACGGAACACGTGCTCGGCGGCGTCGCGTTCGCCGCCGTCGGCGTCGTGAGCCTCTTCCTGACGTACCGCAAGCGCGGCAAACTCTCGTTCAAAGTTACCGGTCGCACGAAACCGCTCACGGTGTTTCCCGAGCGGCCGAACGCCGCCTACGAGGCACTCCGTCCGCGTCTGTCGGAGTGAACCCCCTCCGGCAGGCGGACTCGTCCGGCTCCGGCTGCACTCACGGTTCGCGACGCGGTTTTCGCTCACGGTGCTCGCTCCGACCCGCAGACTGTGCGATCGGTGTGTAATCCGTTTCGGTTAGTACGATACTATCTCCGACCGCTCCCGTCGTAGAGCTGGCCTCGTCTCGGTGCCGATTTCCCGTACTCACCGCTCGGTACGCCCTCCAGATTCGTCGAAACGGCGCCACTATATAACTGTTCGATATACGCCAAATATGTTGGATTCAGGCCGATTTTGAGCGAGACTATGCCAACAGTTTTTAACTTTTGTTTCGTAGGTGATCTCATGGGAGACGAGTTATCACCCCTCAACGAGGTCGAACAGACGGACAAGCGACACGTCTTCGGCACGTGGTCGTTCCAGAGCGAAGTCAGCCCGACGCAAGTCGTCGGCGGTGACGGCGCGAGATTCACGACGGCCGACGGCGAGGAGTACGTCGACCTCTCCGGACAGCTCATGTGCTCCAATCTCGGCCATTCCGCGGACGGCGTCGCGGATGCGATCGCCGAGCAGGCCAGAGAGGGCGCGTACTTCGCGCCCGGCTTCGCGACGGAAGCGCGCGCCCGACTCGGCGAGAAACTGGCCGACGTCACACCGGGAGACCTCACCAAGACGTTCTTCTCGACCAGCGGCACCGAGGCCGTGGAGGCCGCGATCAAAATCGCGCGTTTCTACACTGGAAAGCAGAAGATCATCTCGCGGTATCGCTCCTACCACGGCGCGACCGCCGGTTCGATCAGCGTCACCGGCGACCCGCGGCGGCTGCCGGCCGAACCCGCCGTTCCCGGCGCGATCAAAGCGCCCGACCCGTACGCCTACGGCTCGACGCTCGAGCCGATGGAGAGCCTCGAGTACATCGACGAAATGCTCGAACTCGAGGGCGATACGGTCGCGGCGGTGCTCGTCGAGCCGATCGTCGGCTCGAACGGCATTCTCGTTCCGCCGGACGAGTATCTCCCCGAGCTGAAGCGAATCGCCCACGATCACGGCGCGTTGCTCATCTGTGACGAAGTGATGTCCGGGTTCGGCCGCACCGGCGAGTGGTTCGGCTCCGACGTCTTCGACGTCACCCCCGACATCATGACGATGGCGAAAGGCCTCACCGGCGCGTACGCGCCTCTCGGCGCGACGATCGTCACGCCGGAAATCGCGGACCACTTCGAGGACGAGATGTTCTGTCACGGCCACACGTACGCGGGTCATCCAGTCGCCTGTGCGGCCGGGCTCGCCGCCGTCGAAACCTACGAGGAGGAAAACCTCATCGAGCGCGCGAGCGAGGTCGGTGACGTCCTCGGCGAGCGACTCGCGGAACTCGCCGCGGATCATCCGAGCGTCGGGGAAGCGCGCGGCGTCGGGCTCTTCCGCGGTCTCGAACTCACCAAGTCTGCCGACGAACGCGTGCCGTTCGGGAAGCGATCGGACAAGATTTCGACGGGGACGACGGTCGTGGACGAAGTGGCCGCCCGCGCCCGCGATAACGGCGTCTACGTCGCGAACATGATCAACACGCTCATCATCGCGCCGCCGCTGGTACTGACGGAAACGGACCTCGAGCGGAGTATCGAGGCGTTAGACGCGGCGCTCGAGCACTCCGACGCCGCGATGGAGGGCTAAACGGATGCGCGAGCTCCCGCCGGCGTACGGCGGCGAAATCCTCCACGTCGACCTCGAGAGCGGCGAGAGCGAGCCCGAGGAACTCGCGCCGGAGGACGCGCGCCTGTTCCTCGGCGGCAACGGCCTCGCGGTCAAGCTCGTCGCCGAACACGTCCCCGCGTCGGCCGACGCGTTCGACTCGGAGAACGTCGTCGTCTTCGCGGTCGGCCCGATGAACGCCACGCCGTTCCAGAGCACGAGTCGCGGCGTCGTCGGGTTCGTCAGCCCGATGACCGACGGATTCTTCGACAGCACGTTCGGCGGAACGTTCCCGCGAGCCCAGAAGACGACGGGGTTCGACGCGATCGCGTTACACGGCTCGGCCGACGACCTCTCGTACGTCACCATCACGGCGGACGGCGCGACCGTCGAACCCGCCGCCGACATGGCCGGCTTGGACACGTACGAGACCTGCGAGCGGGTACGCGAACGAGAGGGCGTCGGCTACGACACGCACGTCATCGCCGCCGGCCCGGCCGGCGAGAACCGAGTGCGCTACGCCTGCCTGTTGCACGAGTCGAAACGGCGCGAGGGCGTCGCCGGTCGGGGCGGCAGCGGGGCGGTTCTCGGCTCCAAGAACGTGAAAGCCGTCGCCGTCCGGGAGGGCGACTTCGAGCCAGAACTCGCGGCACCCGATCGGCTCCGGACGCTCGCTACCGGGCGGATGAAACCGCTGATGGAGGGGACCGAGATGCTGCAAGACTACGGGACCGCCGGCCTCGTGAACCCGGTCAACGAGACGGGAAAGCTCGGCCAGCGAAACAACCAAACCGAGCGGACGTCCCGGGGGAACGCGGAGGCGATCAGCGGCGAACTGCTCCGCGAGGAGTTCGTCACCGAGGACACCACGTGCGCCAACTGCGCGGTCGCCTGCGGGAAACACGTCGCGGTCCAGTCGGAGGGGATCACCGAGGCGAAGATTCCGGAGTTCGAGAGCCTGTTCGGGACCGCGACGATGCAGGAGGTGTACGACATCAAGCGCGTGATGAAAGCGAACGACCTGTGCGACCGGCTGGGGATGGACACCATCAGCTGGGGCGTGACCGTCGCGTTCGCGCGGGAGTGCTACGAGGAAGGGCTGCTGCCCGCGGACGCCTCGCCGCACCTCGAGTTCGGCGACGCCGACGGTCTCGTGGAACTCGCCGAAGCGACCGCGCGACGGGACGGGATCGGCGATCGACTCGCGGCGGGCTCGTTCCGATTCGCCGACTCGCTGGACGACTCGGCGGAGCGGTACCTGCACGGGGCGAAGGGGCTGGAGTTCGCGGCCCACTCCCCGCGGGGTCTCAAGGGGATGTCGATCGGCTACGCGACCGCGACTCGAGGCGGGTCACACCACGACACGCGTCCGACGCTCCAGTACCAGGGGGAACACGACGAAACGACGGACGGGACCGCCGAGTTCGCCGCTCGCTCGCAGCACTTCACGGCCGTCGGCGACTCGCTGACCCAGTGTCGCTTCGTCAGCGAGGGCGGATGGGGCGAGCGACTGAACGAGCGCTACAGCGACGCGGTGAACGCCGCGACCGGCTGGGACCTCGATACGGCCGAACTCGAGCGGATCGGCGAACGCATCTACAATCTGGAGCGACTCGTCAACGTTCAGCGCGGGATCGCCAGTCGCGCGGAGGACACGCTCCCCTACCGCGTCATGCACGAGGCGATTCCCGACGGGCCGTCGGCCGGAATGTTCTGTCCGCCGTCGGAGCTCGAGGCGATGCTGGACGAGTACTACGCGTTCCGCGGCTGGGACGACGACGGCGTTCCGACCGACGAGACGCTCGAGCGACTCGAGCTTTCCCCGTTCGCGAACTGAGCGGGCGGAGTGCACCGTCCCCTTTTCCTCGACCGCTCGGACGGTCCGGTGTACTGATACCGAATTTCGCCGACGCAGCCCCTGAGTCGATCGACTAGCGCGACGGCTCGAGACCGGAGGGAATGAACTATTACAGTTCGGCCGTATCGGTAGACGTGATGGCATCTGATCCGGAGTACGCAGTCACTGCTGAACTAGATGTGATGGTCGAGATGCGCGACGGTGTCGAACTGGCGACCGACGTCTACCGCCCGGCCGACCCCGACACGGGAGAACCGATCGACGACCCCAAGCCCGCGCTCCTCGACCGAACACCCTACGGGAAGCGGGGACGCATGGAACGACACGGCGAGTGGTTCGCCGAGCGCGGCTACGTCGTCGCGATTCAGGACTGCCGGGGTCGCTTCGACAGCGGCGGCGAGTACTACATCTTCGTCAACGAGCCCGAGGACGGCTACGACACCGTCGAGTGGCTCGCCGAGCGGCCCTACTGTGACGACCAGGTCGGGACGATCGGGACCTCCTACGGCGCGTGGGTGCAGAACGCGCTCGCCACGCAGGACCCGCCACATCTCGAGGCCATGTTCATCAATCAGGGAGCCGCCAACGGACGGAAGGCGACGTTCCGACACAACGGCGCCTTCGAGCTCCGGTGGCTCTGCTGGGCGTACACCCTCGGCGGCGGGTTCGCCAAGCGGGCGCTCGAGGATTCGAACATTCAGCAGCGACTCGCCAACGTCGACGTTCGAGACGTCCTGGAGAACGGGCCGATCCAGCCGGGGCAGTCGCCGCTGCGGCACATCCCCGACTACGAGGAGTGGACGTTCGACATCATGACGCAGGGGGCCGCGAGCGACGAACTCTGGCAGGAGCCGGGGCTCAACTTCGAGGCGTACTATGGCGAGTCGGCGGACGTTCCCACCGTCTATTCGGGCGCGTGGTACGACTCCTACACGAAGGCGACCTGCGACAACTTCGAGGCCCTCGCCGAGCGCAAGGACAGCGACCACTACCTCCTGATGGGGCCGTGGACCCACGGCTGGAACACCTATCCCCTGCCCTCGTGGAACAAGTCCTACTCCGGCGAACTCGAGTTCGGCGAGCGGGCCCTGCGCGACTACCAGGAGACGCGGCTGCGCTTTTTCGATCACTACCTCAAGGGCGCGGACACCTGGGGCGACCAGCCGACGGTCCAGTACTTCCAGATGGGGACCGGCGACGGCTCGCAGACGCGCGACGGACGGCTCTTCCACAGCGGCGAGTGGCGCTCGGGCGAGGAGTGGCCCCTGCCGGACACCGAGTTCACGACCTACTACATCCACGAGGACGGCCGGCTGTCGACGGAGGAACCGACCGTCCGGGACGCCGCGACGAGTTACGAGTTCGATCCGAGCGATCCGGTCCCCACCCTCGGGGGCAACTGCTCGTCGTACATCACCTACGAACCGCGAGACGAGAACCTCATCGAGTACCCGCTCGCCAATCGAAACCTGCAGGACATCACCGGCCGCGGCGGCTTCGACCAGCGCACCCGCCCCGATACGCTCGGCGCCGAGTCGCCGTACGGTCCCCTCGAGGAGCGCAACGACGTCCTCGTCTACCGGACGCCGCCCCTCGAGGAGGACCTCGAGATCACGGGACCGATCCGCGTGAGCGTCTTCGGCTCGACCGACGCGCCCGACACCGACTTCACGGCGAAACTGATCGACGAGTACCCGCCCAGCGAGGAGTTCCCGAACGGCTTCGCGGTTAACCTCGCCGACTCCATCTGTCGCGGGCGCTACCGGGGCTACCGGGACGAGCCCGACCTGCTCGAGCCCGGCGAGGTCTACGAGTTCGAGATGGAGCCGTACCCGACGGCGAACGTCTTCAAGGCGGGCCACCGCATCCGCCTGGACATCTCCTCGTCGAACTACCCGCGCTTCGACGTGAACCACAACACCGGCGGGCCGCTGTACGGCGACCGCGAGTCCGAAATCGCGACCAACACGGTCCACCACGACGCCGAGTACGCGACGCACGTCGAACTGCCGGTGCAGCCGCGATAACGCGTTCGCGGTCGCGGTTGATCCCCCGTCGGCGTGATCGCCGTCGGACGCGGGACCACGCGCTCACTCGAGGCGCACGCGATCACTTCTCGTCGTCATTCTCGGTATCGGAGCATCGACTTCGGTTCAGCGACCGATCGTCGCCAGCCAGAGGAGCCAGACCGCCGCGACGGTCAGCCCCATCGCCCCGAACCCCGCGGCGTAGCTCTCCGTCGCGGTCAACAGCCGGCCCACGAGCCACGGGTACGCCAGCGCGCCGCCGTTGCCCACGAGTAGCATTCCCGACAGCGTCACGCCGGGGTCGTCTGCCAGCTCGGAGAACGCGAGACTGAACAGCGGTCCGAACGGGATCCCGAAGCCGAACCCGGTCAACACGAGTCCGATCCCGATCCCCGGTTCGGAGCCGGTCGCGATCGCCGCCGCCAGTCCGACGAGGACGAGCGCCAGTCCCAGCAGCGTGCCCGCGACGGTCGCTCGCTCCCCGTAGCCTCGAGAGAGCCAGCCGCCGAGCCCCCGACCGAGCACCGTCGCCAGAGCGAATCCGACGAGCACGGCGATCGCGGGGAGCGCAACCCCCGAAAGGAGCTCCGCGTACCAGGTCGAGGCCACCATGAGAAACCCGAACGTCGCCATGTTCCCGAGCCCGAGCGCGAGGCCGCTCGCGGACGTGAACGGGTCGAGATACGCGCGAATAGGCGTCTTCGCGTTCGCGCTGACGGCCGGCAACCGACTCGCCAACGCGCCTCCCGAGAGGGCGACGATAGCCGCAACGACGGCGGGGAGCGTCGGTCCGAGCGCGGCGACGGCGACGGGACCGACCGCCAGTCCGCAGGCCAGTCCGAGCGTGAACAGCGCGCCGAGCATCCCCTGGGCAGTCGCGGTGTCCGCGCCGGTCGTCCGCAATCCGACGTACTTCATGCCGCCGACGAACGCCGTCCCTTGACCGAGGCCCAGGAGGAGCCGCGAGACGTACGTGGCCTCGAGGGTCACCGCGCCGCCGAGGGCGATTCCGACGCCGGCGACGGCGAATCCGAGCACCGCGACGCGTTCGACGGGGGCCGTCCGCGTCAGTCGATCGGCGGGAACGACGACGAGGAGCTGTCCGAGGAGAAAGAGCGACATGCCGAACCCGGCCGCGTCGGGCGAGACGCCGCGAGCGATGAGCGCGGAGACGTACGCGCCGTAGCCGCCGACGGCGAGTCCGAGACCGAACAGCCCCAGCCCGATCTCGCCGATGGCTGTCCAGGGGACGGTCTGTGACTCGTCACTGAACGACCTTTGCCGTAACACGTGGCCGGCTAAACATCGGATCTACAAAAAGCGTCGTATCACGGCAGTGGCGACGGCTTCGCCGTGGCAACTGGCGGTTGGGTCCTCCCGTTCAGCCACATCGAACCGAATCGCGCCGAGAATCTCCCAAAAATATACATTTCCAGTATTTGTGGTGGTATCCGTTGCAATGGCAGACGCAAACATGCACGGTCAGTCTTCAGACTCGAGTGCTGACAACGATATCGTTCGATACGGAATCGACGACGAACCGCCCCTTTCGGAGGCCATCCCGCTCGGGATTCAACACCTGCTCGCGATGTTCCTCTCGACGGTCGCGCTCCCGCTCGTCATCGCCGGAGCGATCGGACTCGGGCCGAGCGAGACCACCTTCATCGTGCAGATGGCGTTGCTCGTCGCCGGACTCGCCACGATCGTGCAGGTGTATTCGGTCGGACCGGTCGGTTCCCGTCTCCCCATCGTCATGGGAACGAGCGCCATCTTCGTCACGCCCCTGATCGACATCGGGAACTCGTTCGGGATCGCCGCGATCTTCGGTGCCGTCATCGTCGCCGCTCCCGTCGAGATCGTCATCGGTTACTTCTACGACGACCTCCGGTCGTTGTTTCCCCCGCTCGTGACGGGCGTGGTCGTCATGCTCGTCGGGCTGACGCTCGTCCCGACGGCGATCCAGTACTCCGCCGGGGGGCCGGGCGCCGAGTCCTACGGCGACCTCGTGAACCTCGGTGTCGCCGGACTCGTGTTTCTGATCGCGGTCCTGTTCAACCAGTACTTCGATAACTTCCTCTCGGTCGCGAGCGTGCTCGTCGCGGTCCTCGTCGGCTACCTGGTGGCCGCGCCGCTCGGCCTGCTCGATCTCTCCGGCGTCGCCGACGCCGGGTGGGTGGCCGTCCCGATGCCGCTCGAGTTCGGCGTCGAGTTCCACCCGAGCGCGATCGTCATCGCCGCGTTCGCGTACGTCGTCACCGCCATGGAGACGATCGGCGACGTGGAGGGGACTACCGGAACGGTCGGCCGCCGTGCGACTTCGGAGGAGATGCGGGGCGGCCTGTTGGCCGACGGCGTGATGAGCATGATCGCGGGCGTGTTCAACGCCTTCCCGAACACGTCGTTCTCCCAGAACGTCGGGCTGATCGGCTTTACCGGCGTCGCGAGTAAGTTCGTCGTCGCGATCTGCGGGGGCTTCCTCGTCGTGCTCGGCCTGATTCCGAAAGTCGCCGCGATCATCTCGGCGATGCCCGAACCCGTCCTCGGCGGCGCGGCGATCATCCTCTTCGGGATGATCTTTTCGATCGGACTCAGACTCGTCGCCGAGAACGTGGAACTGACGCAGCGGAACCTGACGATCATCGCCGCTTCGATCGTGCTCGGTCTCGGCGTCGAGGTGCAGTCGGACGCGCTCGCGCAGTTCCCCGACGATCTTCAGGTGCTGCTCGGCTCCGGCCTGCTCGTCGGCGGCGTCACCGCACTGATATTGAACGCGATCATCCCCGGTGACGGCGGCCTCGAGTCGGCCGACACCGACGCCTGAGTCGGCTGCTATCCGTTTTTTCGTCGGTGAGAAACCCGCTCGGTCAACCTCGCCTCTGCTCCGCCGTGCCCGCCGTTAGGGTTCGAGAACGACCATCCCGTAACTCTCGCCCGCCCGAATCCGCTCGTGGACGGCGGGGACGTCCCCGAGGCCGACTCGCTCGGTGACGACGGGGTCGATGCGGCCGTCGGCCAGCAATCGCGCGGCCCTGACGACCTCGTCCTTCGTCGCGTACCGCGATCCGCTGATTGCGGCCTCCTTCACGACGAACTCCCGTAGCGGCGGCGCGAACGAGCGCTCGTGATGGGTCGTCAGCGAAATTAGTTGCCCACCCATCGCGAGTGACTCCCAGGCGTCCGCGAGCGTATCCGCGTTCCCGACCGTGTCGACGACGACCGTCGGTCCGTCGCCGTCGGGCGTCGCCTCGCGGAGCCGCGCCGCGACGTCGTCGCCGCGGACGTCGATCGGCTGCACCGCCGGACCGGTGACCGAATCGACGTGTGCGAGCCGGTCGTCCGCGACGTCGGCCGCCAGCACGCGTGCGCCCCTGAGCGCGGCCAACTGCGAGAGGTGGATGCCGACGCGACCGGCCGCACCGATGACGAGCACCGTATCGGCGTCGTCGATCTCGGCCCGACGACAGATGTGCAGCGGCGTGGCGAGTCCGTCCGCGGCGATCGCGCCGTCGACGAAGCTGGCCCCGTTCGGGAGCGGGAGCGCGTTCGAGGCGGGGATCACCGCTCGCTCGGCGTACGCGCCGTCTCGAGTGGCGCCGTACCAGCCCTCGACGTTCGCACACTGATTCGTCGCGCCGCGCCGACACGCGTCGCACTCGCCGCAGGTGAGATAGAAGTACGCCAGCACGCGATCGCCCGGCACGATTCCCGACACGTCGTCGCCGACCTCGTCGACGATGCCCGCGAACTCGTGACCCGGCACCCGCGGCGTGAGCGTCGGATCGTCTTCGAGGCCGCCCTGAATCGAGTTCTCGATCGTTCGAGTGACGCCGCAGGCGCGGACGTCAACGCGAACCTCTCCCGAGCCCGGCTCCGGTTCGGGGACCGTTTCGACCGCCAGCGATCCGCCCCAGTCGTCGAGGATACACGCCTTCATATCACCGATAACGTGTTCGAACCGATAATAGCGTTCCCCTCGCGGCAGTCGTTCCCGAATTCCGGACAGTCGAGGAAGTACTACGTCGCTCGCCACCCAACTACTGACTATGCCCGAACGGATCCTCGTCCCCGTCGACGGCTCGAACAGGTCGGAAGAGGCACTCGAGTACGCGATCGAAACGTTCCCGGACGCATCGATCACGGCCGTCCACGTCATCGAGGCGGGGCACGGCGACATCGGGGCGTTCTCCGGAATGACCGGCGATATTCCCGACGACGGTCCGGAACACGAGCGAGCCGAGGAGATCCTCGAATCCGCTCGTCAGTTCGCGGCGGAGCGCGGAACCGAGATCGGGACCGAACGCGGCCGGGGCCGACCGGATCGACTGATCGTCAAGCGCGCCGAGGACGGCGATTACGATACGATCGTCATTGGTAGCCACGGTCGGAACGGCGTCGCTCGCGTCCTCCTCGGAAGCGTCGCGGAAAAAGTCGTGCGGCGGTCGTCCGTCCCCGTCCTCGTCGTTCGATAGATCGACCGCGGAACCGACGCCGGTATCGGCCCGTTTTTCGGACGGTCAGACTCGGTCGGCGTCCTCGGGAACCCGGTGAGACGGGAGGAGACCGGTCTCCTCGAGGGCGTAGTAGCCGACGACGTGTACGACTGCGGCCGCGATCATCCCGTTGAGCGCCGCCATGCCCGGAACCGGCGCCGGTGTCGTGACGCCCGGGAGCACCGATCCGGCGGTCAGGACCGCGACGAGGCACCCGACGACGTACGCGAGCACGCCCGTCCACCGGACGCTCGTAAACCGAACGTCGTCCATCCGGGGGATCCCGGCGCGCCAGCAGAGCAGGAAATCGGCGATGATGATCGCGCCGAGGGGCGGGACGTACTGGCCGAGGAGTTCGAGCCACGGCAGGAGGAGCCCGTCGGCGCCGGCCAGCGCGAGGAGAATTCCGACCGCACAGCCGACGATGACGAACGGTCGCTTGCGATCGAAGCCGAACGCCTCGGCCCCGGCGACGCTGAACGCGTAGGCGGCGTTGTCGTTCGTCGTCCAGATGTTCAGGATCAACGCGATCAGGCCGACGCTCGCGAGCCCCTGTGCGACCAGGACTTCGTAGAGGTCGCCCGCGGGCGTCACGTCGTAGACGGCACCGCCCACCGCGCCGCTGAGAAAGAGGAAGCTGTTACCCACGAGGAACGCGATCAATCCGGCCCAGAAGGCGACTCGGGAGTTGACGGCGAAGCGCGCCCAGTTCGGCGCCTGCGTGCCCGCGCTGATGAACGTCCCGACGACGATCGTCACCGCGAGACCGAACGTCATCTCGCCCCCGCCGGTCTGGGACAGGAGGCCGTCGATCCCGCCCGCGTCGCCGACGGCGAGCCAGATCGAGAGCAGCCCCACGATCACGAGAAACGGCACCGCCACGTACGAGAGCTTCTCCATCCCGTCGTACCCGAAGTACGCGGTCGACATGTGTAACAGCCCCCAGATGAGCACCAGTGCGCTGACCATCGCCGCGTTCTCGAGGCCGAGATACGTCGCCGTCGGGACCGCGACCATCGGAATCGTCACGCCGAACCAGCCGACCTGCGTGCCGCCCAACAGGAGGTCCGCCCACTTGGCGCCGATCCGACCGAACGAGTATCGTGCCAGCAGAACGGTCGTGAGCCCCGCCTTCGCGGAGATCCCACAGAGGAGCGCGACGTACCCCCCGAGGATGATGTGGCCCACGACCATCGCGGTGAGCATCTCTTCGAACCCCATCGCCGCGCTGACTTCCGCGCCCGCCCACATCGTCCCCGCGAAGAAGACGAGTCCGAGCAGGACCGCCGAGAGGCTGATCAGTCCCTTTCGTTCGCCCTTCGGGACGTGGTCGAGCGGATAGTCGGGATCCGGGAGGTTCTCGTCACCGAAGACGATGCGACGCCAGTCGAATCCACCGTCGGATGTTGCCATGACACATGGTTCTCGATTCCGTGATAATCAATCTTTCTGACAGTGAGGGGATACGACTATCGACTGCCGCCTATTCGTCCAAAGATTAGCCGATACAATGCCAAATCACAACTCGCGGTACTATTATTACCGTGGACTAGAATCGATGCGTATGACCTCGTGGATCATCACCGACGCCACTACCGTCGACGGGTCGTCGATCGACATCGAGATCGAAGACGGGCGCATCACGCGCCTCGAGGCGGCCGGATCGATCGATCCGACGGCCGTTCCGGAGTCCCGGCGCTACGACGCAGACGGGCGGCTCGTGACGCCGTCGCTGACCGAACCGCACATCCACCTGGACGCGACGCTCACCGCGGGTCAGCCCGAGTGGAACGATTCGGGGACCCTCGCGGAGGGGATCCGCATCTGGGGCGACCGGAAGGGGGCTCTCGAGGCCGACGACGTGAAAGCGCGGGCCGAGCGGGCGGTCGAGTGGCTCGCAGCCCACGGCGTCACCCGCGTCAGGACCCACGCCGACACGACGGAGGAGTCGCTGACCGGCGTCAGGGCCCTGCTCGAGCTCCGAGAGGTGGTCTCGGACCTCGTCGATCTGCAGGTCGTCGCGTTCCCACAGGACGGTATTTTCACCGATCCGGCTCACGAGGACCTGCTCCGGGAGGCGCTCGAGCTGGGCGCGGACGTCGTCGGTGGGATTCCGCACAACGAACACACCCGCGAGGACGGCGTCGCCTCGGTCGAACTCGCGATGGACCTCGCCGAGCGGTACGATCGACCCGCCGATCTCCACATCGACGAGACGGACGATCCGGGCTCGCGGTTTACCGAAGTGCTCGCCAGCGAGGCGATCAAGCGCGGCATCGGCGACCGGGTGACGGCGAGCCACGCGACGGCGATGCACTCCTATCCGAACAGTTACGCGGCGAAGGTGACCGCCTTGCTCGCCGAAAGCGGTATCGACGTGGTCACGAACCCGCCGGACAACGCGGTGTTACAGGGACGGTACGACGACTACCCGCGGCGTCGCGGCCACACCAGAATCGACGAACTGCGCGAGGCGGGCGTCACCGTCGGGCTCGGGCACGACTCCGTGATGGATCCGTGGTATCACTACGGCCGCGGCGATCCCCTCGACGCCGCCTTCGTTCTCGTCCACTACGCGCACATGAGCGGCCGCGGCGACGTCGAACCGATCTGGGACATGCTCACGGCGGCGAACGCGAGCGTCTTCGGGGTCGACGACGACGGCCTCTCAGTCGGGGCCGACGGATCGCTCGTCGTCTACGACGCGCCGGACGCGTTCAACGCGCTTCGAACGCGTGCACCGCGAACGCTGGTCCTCAAGGAGGGGCGCGAGATCGCCCGGACGGACCCGGCGAGCACGCACGTCGTTCGCGACGAGGGGACTCGTTCGGTCGATTTCCAGCGATAACCGCGAGTCGATCCCGCTCCGTTTTCGGCATCGTTCCGCCCGCTTCCCGTTCGGTTCCTGTGAGACGCCAAACCGGGGAACGGCTCGCTACCGGACTCGAGGAACGACCAAAAAACGAACTGCAGCGACCGGATTACTTGAACGCGACGACGCGAGAGACGCTGGATTCCCCGCCGCGGAAGCGCCACGGGAAGGTCCCGATCTGGACGCGCTCGTTCAGCAGTTCCTCGGGAACCTGCGCGTTCTCGACGTGGATGATCCCCTCGGGGAAGAGCTCGTTGTGCATGAGCTGGTAGCCCTCGGGCGGGAAGACCTCGTCGAGATCGTCGACGCCGAAGTGGTCGGCCGCTTCCTCGGCGAGTTCGGGTCGAATCTCCTGGATGACCGTGTTCATCGGGTGATCGGCGCTCCCGCAGTCCAGGATGAGGTAGTTGAGGTTCATCTCCTTGCACCAGTCGGCGAACTCCGCGTTCGGACCGGGGTGCTTACAGAAGTAGCGGTGGGGATCCGCCTCCTCGGTGTGCCAGGCGTAGTCCTGGTAGCCCGTGTGGATGAACAGGATGTCGCCTTCTTGGACGTCACAGACGTCCTCGATCATCTCGCTGGTGTAGACGTCGTAGTCGCCGACCTTGTCGGAGATGTCGGCGACGACCGCGTCACCGACGAGCTCGTCGAGGCCGACCTCTTCGATGTCCCGGCCGTGAGCGACGAAGTGTTTCTCGCCGTCGAGGTGCGTCCCGGTGTGGTTCATGAACTCGATCTTCTGCCCGTTCACCTTCTCGGTGTCCAGGCTCTTTTCGTACCAGACCTTGGGATTGTCGTACGTCGGCCACGCTGGCGTGTCAACTGACCACGGCTGCGTCAAATCGTACATCTCGTAGCCATCGAGCATGGATACTACTTTCCGGGCATTTCACTTAAACCTACGTAAACCGGGCAGTCGGATGGCCCGCGGGTAGCCGGCCGCTATCGAACGGATCTCCGGACGCCCGATACGGACTCGGTCAGCCGGTTTCTCCCAACGCGTTGTAACAACCTTTATTAGTGCAGTTGACCAAATCGTTTGGTATCCGTGTGACAGACCCATGATTACCCATACCACCCACACGCATCGGTTCAGTTTCGACTGCCAGCGGGCCGCTATCGGCTCCACGATCACCCGCCTCGAGGGAGTATGAAGCCAGCACCGTTCACCCACCACCGACCGGAGACGGTCGACGAAACCCTCGAGGCGCTCGAGGAACTCGAGGACGCCGAACTCCTCGCGGGGAACCAGTCGCTCGGCATCGTGATGGCGAACCGACTGGCGACGCCCGACCACCTCGTCGATCTCAACGGCGTCGACGAACTGGCGTTCATCGACGCGGACGACGACGCGGTCCGGATCGGGGCGATGACCCGGCACCGAACGATCGAGCGCTCCGAGAGACTCGCCGAGTGCATGCCGATGCTCCCCGAGGCCGCCGGACAGATCGCGGGCCCGTCGGTTCGCAATCAGGGGACGCTGGGCGGAAGCATCGGTGAAGCCGACCCGGCCGGGAACTATCCCGCAGCGCTGGCGGCGCTCGAGGGGACGATTCACCTCCGCTCGCTCGAGGGAACTCGCGACGTCCCCGTCGACGAGTACTTCATCGCCTACATGTTCACGGACCTCCGCGAGGAGGAACTCATCGAGTCCGTCTCGATCCCGACGGAGCCGTTCCCGCCCGAGCGAACCGGGATGACGTTCCTCGAACTCAAACGGGCGGCCCAGACGTTCCCGACCGTCAGCGCGGCGACCTCGATTCGGGTCGACGATCCGACCGCGGACGAACCGGTCGTCGAGGACGCCCGGATCGCCATGGCGAACGCCGCCGACATCCCGCTCCGCGTCGAGGACGCTGAGGCCCACGTCGAAGGCGGTTCCCTCTCGGACGAGGCTCTCGAGGCGGTCGTGGAGACCGTCGCGTCAGCGGTCACCCCCGAATCTGAGATGCACGCCGATCGGGACTACAAGGAGGAAGTGGCCGGCGAGTACGCCAAACGCTCGCTCGAAACATCGTACGAACGCGCAGTAGCGACGGAGACATAATGTTAGAATTCACCGGCGAAAACGAGATGGAACAGTCGAAAGATGAACTCTGGCCGTACTTCACGGACACCGATATCCTCGCGGAGTGCGCGCCCGGCTGCAAGGAGATGACCCTCGTTTCCCCACACGAGATCGAGGCGGTCATGGCCGTCGGCGTCGGGAGCGTCAAGCCCGAATTCGACGTCGACGTCGTCGTCACTCGCGCCGATCGTCCGGACGTCCTCGAGATGAAAGCGGTCGGCCACGCGCCGCGAAACGAGTTCGAGACGGTCGCGAAGATGGAGCTGAAAGAAAACGCCGACGGCGGCACGACCGTCGTCTGGTCGGCGACCGCCGACGTCTCCGGAACGATCGCGAGTCTCGGCGGCCGCGCGCTCAAGAGCGTCACCAAACGGCTGGTGAAGAAGTTCTTCTCGAAGATGCAGGCGAAAGCCGACGAGGGCGTCGAGGCCGAGGCCGAACTCGAGGCCGCGCCCGAAGAAGACGCCACGCTCGAGACGGACGACTAGTCGCCCAGTTTTCGGCCGACCGCGGCCCCCATTTCGGTTCGTGCGATGAATTCTCGCTCGAGTATCGACTCTCGGCGGTCGACTGCCGGTTCGACGACGCGTTCTCGAGTCGTCCGGTCGCCGGGCTGTGGAGAGAAATGACGCTCGCTGCTCGGCTAGCACTGTCGCTGCTCGGCCACTACTGCCGGTTTCGTTCGGATAGCGCGAAGGCGTTCGTGCGGATAGCGTGAACTAACGGCGAACGAACGAGAGGGGAACCGCCGAGTCGGCTACTGCTCGGACTCGCGGAGCTTCTTCCGGATGTGATCCGGGGCGACCGGGATCCGGTTCGCGGGCTCCTCGACCGAGAGCGGATCGAGGGCCGCGTTGATCGACGTCGCGATGCTCGCGGGCGCGTCTATCATTCCGCCTTCGCCGACGCCTTTCGCACCCGTTTCGGTGAACGGCGACGGCGTCTCGGTGTGTTCCATCTCGATCTCCGGGACGTTCTCGATCGACGGCAGCAGGTAATCGAACAGCGTGATCGCCTGGGGCTGGCCGTTTTCCTCGTAGCCGAACTCCTCGAGCAGGGCGGCACCGATCCCCTGTGCGATCCCGCCGTGGGCCTGCCCCTCCACGATCATCGGGTTGAGCATCGTTCCGCAGTCGCGGACGGTGTGGAATTTGAGGATCTCGACGCTGCCGGTCTCGACGTCGACCTCGACGATGGGGGCGTTCGCGCCGAACGCGGCCGTCGGATACACCGGAAGCTTCTCCGTCAGCGCCTCGTCGAACTCCTCGAGGCCCGTCGCGGGATGGTCGTAGTTGTAGCTCACGCGCGTCCGCCGCTCGCTGGCGGCGTTCGTCTCCGCGTCGAGTTTGGCGATCTCGGCCAGCGAGAGCGAGTCGTCGCTGCCGAGCCGATCGACGGTCCCGTCGTGGTAGGTGAGGTCGTCGGTCGAAACGTCCCAGTGGTCGGCCGCGAGTTCCTCGACGTTGGCGAGGAGTCGCTCGGCGACGCCGACCGTCGCGCCCGAGAGCATGACGGCCATGCGGGACGCTGCACTTCCGTACTCGGTCGGCGCGTCGACGCTGTCGAGGTAGCCGACCTCGATGTCGCTCGGCAGGACCTCGAGTTCGTCCGCGAGCAGCTGGGAGACCAGCGTCTGGTGGCCCTGTCCGGAGGAGTCGGTCGCGAGGAACGCGCGAACGGAGCCGTCCTCGCGGATCTCGGCGCGGAGGTGCTCGGGTAACTCTTCGACCTCGTCGCGCGAGCGCGTCGCGAGGTCGTCCTTGTCGGTCCGCTGGCGATCGGTCCAGTCGGAGCCGCTGGCGCCGGGTTCGATGATGACGCTCGGCTGGACGCCGCGGTACTTCCCCTCCTCGCGTTTCGCGGCGACGATATCGGGATCCAGCAGACCGCCGTCGCGCTCGTCCGCGATGATCTCCTCGATCCGGTCGAGCGTCGCGGGATAGTCGCCCGAATCGTAGAGGTTCTTGGAGGGAAGCGTGTACGGCATCTGCTCGGGCCGGATCAGGTTCCGGCGGCGGAACTCCGTCGGATCCATGCCGAGCGTTCGAGCCGCCTCGTCGACGATCATCTCGAGGGCGTAGATGTGGGGGTCGACGCCGAACCCGCGGTAGGCGGTCTGGGACGTCTTGTTGGTCAAGACGAGATCGTACTCGTAGGTGACGTCGTCGATCTCGTAGGAGTTCGTCAGTACCGACAGCGGCTTGAGCACCTGATTGATCGGATAGCGGGGGTACGCGCCGAAGTCGTCGACGAACCAAACGTCGAGTCCGCGCATCGTTCCGTCGTCGTCGACGGCCATCCGCATCTGGTACTCCCGGTCCGAGGAGTGCATGTCCCCGCCCTGGAGGTTCTCGAGCCGGTCTTCCTCGAACTTCACCGGCCGCTCGAGTTGCTGACTCGCCATCGACGTCAGACAGCAGTAGCGGTGGATGCCGATCTTCGTCCCGTAACTGCCGCCGACGTCGGCGGGGACGTTCACCCGCACGTCGTCGGCCTCGTAGCCCAGCGTCTCGTAGATCATGTTGTCGACGAGGGTGTGCAACTGAATGTTACAGTCGATGTCGAAGGAGTCGGACTCCTCGTCGTAAGTGGCGACGGCGCCGGCCGTCTCGAGTGGCACCCCCGAAATGCGTCCCCACGTGTACTCTCCCTCGACGACGTGATCGGCGTCCTCGAACGCCGCGTCGGGGTCGCCGAACTCGAGGCGTTCGTTGTCGACGACGTTCGAGCCGACGGACTCGTGGAGTACGACCTCGTCTTCGCGGGCGGCCATCCCGTCGGCGACCGCGTCCATGGTCTCGTACTCGACGTCCACCAGGTCGGCGATGTCCTCCGCGGCGTATCTGTCGGAAGCGACGACGGCGACGACCGGTTCCCCGACGAACCGGACCTTCTCGTCGGCCAGCGCCCACTCGGGGAGTGCGGCCGGCTCGCCGTCCTCGCCCGTCGCGATACGGCCGACGCCGGTCGGCATCGGGTTGTACTCGGCCTTGATCTCCTCGGCGGTGAGGACGAGTTCGCAGTCCGGGTGGGCCTCGGCCGCTTCGGTGTCTACGGACGTGATTTCGGCGTGGGCGTGCATGCTGCGCACCAGCGCCATGTGCAGACAGTTCTCCGGCGTGATGTCGTGGATGTACTCGGCTTCGCCCGTCAGAATGCGGTGGTCCTCGACTCGCGGGAGCCCCTGCCCCGTGAACGACTCGCGGCTCGAGTCCGATTCGGCGTCGGCATCGGTTTCGGTTTCGGTCGGGTGTGACGTAGACATGGTCAGTCCTCCATCGCGTCGGCGGCCCGTTCGACCGCCTCGTAGATGTTCTGGTAGCCGGTACAGCGACAGATATTGTCCGCCAGCCCCTCCTCGATCTCCTCGCGCGTCGGATCCGGATTCTCCTCGAGGAGCTCCTTGGTCGCCATCACGAAGCCGCTGGTGCAAAAGCCACACTGGAGCGCGTGGGTCTCGTGGAACGCTTCCTGAATGGGATGTAGCGAGTCCGTCTCCTCCTCGGCGAGGCCCTCGACGGTCTCGATCTCGGCGCCGTCGGCCTGAACGGCGTAGGAGAGACAGCTCTTCGTCGTCCGCCCGTCCTGCTGGACGGTACACGCGCCGCAGACGCCGTGTTCACACCCGACGCGGACGCCGTGCAGATCGCACTCGTACCGGAGGAAATCCGAAAGCTTGAGCCGCGGTTCGACTTCCGCAGTCACCGGTTCACCGTTGACGATCACGGTGATCTCTTCGGTCGGTCGCTCGGCAGCACCGTCTGTGCTATCTGTACTCATGGAATATGGTATCTATACCTGCGACCAGGGCATAAACGTTGTGTTGCGATTCGACCACTCCGACGTCGAACGATTACACTCAAGTAGGGTGGGAAGCGTACACACTGTATGGTCGAATCAACCGTAGACCTTCGAGTGGTCAACGCACGAGTTGTCACTCCCGACGGTACTATCAACGGCGGAGTTGCAGCGAACGACGGCGTCATCGTCGGCGTCGGCACCGAATCGAACCTCCCCGAGGCCGATCGAGAGATCGACGCCGAGGGCAACTATCTGATCCCCGGTTTCATCGATCCCCACGTCCACTGGGGGCTCTCCCGGTACGAGTTCGACTACCACGAGGGCCTCGAGCACGACTTCGAGACCGAAACGCGCGGCGCGGTCCACGGGGGCGTGACCTCGGTCGTCAACTTCCTCCTGCAGAAGGAGCCGTACCTGCCCGACATGGACTTCTTCAAACGTGCGGGCGAGGAGAACTCCTACATCGACTTCGCCTACCACGCGATCGTCCACCAGGACCACCACGTCGAGGAGATCGAAGGACTCGCCGACGAAGGGATTCGATCCTACAAGATCTTCTTCAACTGGTACAAGAACGCCTCCCCCGAGCTCGGAATCGACCACTCCGACGCGGGCGGGGTCTACAAGGTACTGGACAAGGTGTCCGACATTCCCGGCGGCGTCGTGATGTTCCACGCCGAGAACGAGGACCTCGCGATCCAGCGCCGCGAGGAACTGCAGGCGGAGGGACGCAACGACCTCGAGGCCTGGTCCGAGTCGGCGCCGAACATCTGCGAAGCGATGCAGATCGAGCAGATCGGCCAGCTGACCGAGTACACCGACTCTCGGGCGTACATCGTCCACATGAGCACGGCCGAGGGCGTCGACATCTGTAAGCGCTACCAGGATCAGGGCGTTAACCTCCACGCGGAGACGCTGCCGGCGTTTCTCTCTCACACCTACGAGCAGGAGGACCTCGGCGTCTGGGGGAAGATCTCGCCGCCGCTTCGCGGCGAGGAGAGCAAGACGCGCCTCTGGGAGGGGATTCGAAACGGCGTCATCGACTACGTCGGCACCGACCACTGTCCGCACAAACTCGAGTTCAAGGAGAAGGACACGGGGAAACACGGCGACATCTGGGACGCGATTCCCGGCGACAACAACGGGATCGAGTACTTCCTGCCCGTGATGATGAGCGAGGGCGTCAACAAGAACCGCGTCAGCATGGAGCGCCTCGTCGAGGTCTGTTCGACCAACAACGCCAAGCGCTGGGGCCTCTACCCGCGCAAGGGCGCGCTCGCCGAAGGCTCCGACGCCGACATGGTCATCGTCGACCTCGAGAAGAGCACCGTCGTCGACGACGACTTCTACCACACGATGGAGCCGGGCTACTCCACGTTCCACGGCGACGAGCTGACCGGCCTTCCGTCGCACACGATCGTCGGCGGCGAGGTCGTCGTCGAAGACGGCGAACTGCTCGCCGAACCCGGCGACCGAAACTACCTGCCCCGCGGTCCCGAAGGCGTCTCACTCGAGTAAGCAATGAGTAACGTCGTTGGCGTGTTGCTGGCTGCCGGCACCGGCTCGCGGTTCGAGGACGGCAACAAGCTACTGGCTCGGTTCGAGCAGGAACCGATCGTCACTCGCGCAGCGCGCACGCTCGCGACGTCACCGCTCGATCACACGATCGGCATCGTCGGCCACGACGCCGACCGCGTCCGTCCCGTCGTGGCGGAGTTCGTCGACGACACGATCGATAACGACGACTACGATCGCGGACAGAGCCGATCGGTTCGACTCGGCGCTCGCGTCGCACGCGACGCCGACGCGGACGCCGTCCTCTTTCTTCCCGGCGACATGCCCTGCGTCGATCCGGCGACCGTTCGAGCGGTCGTCGACGGCTACCGCGACGGCGACGAGGGGATCGTCGCGCCGATCGACGGCGATCGCCGCGGAAATCCGGTGCTCTTCGATGCGCGCCACTTCGACTCCCTGACGTCCGTTTCGGGCGACGTCGGCGGCCGAGCGCTGTTCGAATCGGCCGACGTCCGTCTCGTCCCCGTGGACGATTCCGGGATCGCGGTCGACGTCGATACGGTGGCCGATCTCCGGCGCCTGCGTCACTCCGGCTGCGACTGAACCCGGTCGTGTATCGGTCCCTCCCGATCGCGAAGTCGCCCGCCGTCGCGGCCGTTACTCGCCGCGACGACTTCCCCGACGATGCTCAGCGCGATTTCGACGGTCTCTCCACCGCCGAGATCGAGCCCCACCGGCGTGGCGATGCGTTCCCGGTCGGCCGCTGAGAGGGGGACTCCGTCATCTTCGAGCTCCTCGCGGATCCGCTGAAATCGGTCGCGCGGGCCCATTAACCCGATGAACGGCGCGTCGATCTCGAGCAGCGCCTCGAGGGCGAGCCGGTCGTCGAGGAAGTTGTGTGACATGAGCACGACCGACGTTCGGTCGTCGACCAACTCCGCGAGGTCGGTCGGGTGCCTCGCGACGACTCGATCCGCGTTCGGAAACCGGTCCGGATCGGCCTGCCCGCCTCGCGCGGTCGCGACGGTGACGTGGAGACCAACCGAACGCGCGAGCCGCGAGACCGGGCGGGTATCGGGCTGGCCGCCGAAAATCAGCAACCGGTCGATCGGGTCGATTCCGTCGACGAAGACGTCGACGGACCCGTCCCCCGTGGTAACGGTCACCGTTTCGGATCGACCGGCGGCCGCCAGCTCCCCGGCCCGCTCGGAGACGGCCTCGAGAACGAACGACGGGAGTGACGGGTCGCCGGTTTCGATCGGCGTCCCGTCCGCCGCGATAACCGCGCGTGTCCCCACCGGAACCGGCGCCGTCTCGTCGGTCACCGTGGCGATCGCGGTCGGCTCCCCGCGGTGATACGCCTCGACCGGCGCTCGCCACGACCGGGTCACGGGTTCGACCAGTATGTCGACGATCCCCTCGCACCCGAGACCGAGCCCCCATCCGTCGTCGTCGGACGTCAGGTCGAACGTAACGACCTCCGGCTCGTCCGTTCGGCGGACTTCGCTGGCGACCTCCGCGAGGGGACCCTCGAGACAGCCGGCCGTGATGCCCCCGAACGCCGAGTCCTCGGGACCGAACAGCATCTTCGCACCCGGTCTGCGGTACGCGGAGCCGTCGACGGCGATGACGGTCGCGACTGCCCACGACCGCTCCGACTGAACGGCGTCCTCGAGCAACTCGAAGAGATCGAGCGTCGTTATTCCCCACGGATCTCCGTCCCCTGTCGTACTCATACTCGAACACACTGGCTCGAATAGTATATGTGTTATTCCACACCACGGCCGTTTCACGATACGGGACGGAACTCGAGTGGGGGTTTCGTGGCTCTCTGCTTCGGCCGAATCGTTTCTGAGGTTTCGGTGATAAACTCCACGGAATATTTAGAATTGGAACGTGCCGTATATGGGCAGAATAGTAAACAATTGTCCGAGAAAAGGGGCGCCGTTCTACGATACCGAACAACTATGTGGCTGGGTCCCAATACCTATTCCATGGCAGAGGAAGGCACGACCGGCATACAAGCGATCGACCGGACGTTCGGAATCGTCGAAGCGATGATCGAACTCGAGGGGGCGGGAGTGACGGAACTGGCGAATCACGTCGACCTTCCGAAAAGCACCGTTCACCACCACCTGTTGACGCTAGAGCGAGCGGGGTACGTCGTCCGAGAGAACGGCGAGTATCGAACGGGATTGAAATTCCTCCGGGCCGGCGAACGCACGAGAGGACAGCACGCGCTGTACCAGGTCGCTCACACCGAAGTCGAAAAGCTCGCCGAAAAGACCGACGAAATCTCGGGGTTGATGGTCGAAGAACACGGAGAGGGCGTTTTCATCTACCGGGACAGCGGGGCAGAGGCGGCCCACATCGACACCGGCATCGGAGATCGCGTTCCGCTCCACTGTACGGCGCTCGGAAAGGTCATTCTGGCACATCTCCCCGACGACCGTCGCGACGGTATCATCGACCGTCACGGTCTGGCCCGTATTACCAACAACACGATCACGGACGAGGATGTCCTCCGCGAGCAACTCGAGGAGATCCGCGAACGGAAGATCGCGTTCGACGACGAGGAGCGGTTGAACGGGCTTCGAAGTGTCGCCGCGCCCGTTTTCGGCGCTGCCGGCCAGGTCATCGGGTCGATCAGCGTCGCCGGCCCCACGCATCGCATGCAGGGTGCGTATTTCTACGAGGAGCTCCCGGAGACGGTTCTCGGTGTTGCAAACGTTATAGAGCTCAATATTCAGCATCAGTGACTTCCGTTTCACGATATAGAACAGCACTGCCGGCCGTCCGTTCGATATCGGTTCCCCTTCTACTATTTTCACCCGTCTTACTCCCCCGTTCGCGCCTTCAATTGGATACTGTGATCGAGAAAGCGTATGTTTACAAGTGTATGGTTGTAAAGCCAAATACCCGAGGGCTGCCGTGCATCTCGTCGTTGAACTGGGATGCAAATGGATCGCAGTAACCGAAGTGCGAGACGGGCGAAATAGCACGTTTACTGAACTGATGGGGGGACGACGAGTTCGCTCCACGGAATACGATGCCATCAGAACTACCGTCACCGTCGGAACCGTTCCGTATTACATTCGTATACTTGTAAATGTAGAAAGTCCAACAGTAGCCGTTCCAAGATGACCGTAACTGAAGTAACACGGATCGTCCCGATCTACTCCACAACCGTGATGACGTACGCGTGACTCCTCCCGGCTACTGGCGTCCGCTTCGGCGTTCGTATCTGATCCGCGGCGTTCGTACCGAATTCGGATTGGTCACTGAGATGCCGGGCATCCTGAACTCGATCGTATCGGAGTCGATGGTCGGATAGGGCGACTCGTCGGTCTGTTTGCGATGACAGCGGCCCTCGCGCGCTGCCAAGTATTTCGTATAGCCATATATGGTTTGTAACAGAGGGTCTGGGATGTTCATCGTCTCTACCCGCAGATATCGGGAGAATTGAGCGGAGACTGAATACACTTGATTAGTTGAATAATCAAGTGTGATATGACCAGGGTCCATCCCCTCTCCGAACCGCGATCGGTGGCTTCCAGCGGGTCAGCGGCTCTCGAGGGGGGTCAGCCACGAATTCGAGTCAGAAGTGGTCGTCGAACGGAGGTTCCGCCCCTCGAAAGCGAACGAGGGACGAAAGCGGAACTGAGTGTGGGCTCGAGCCGGAACGGCGCCTCGAACTGTAGTCGATCGCGGTCAGTGAGGCGGGAACGGGAAGACGATTCGTCGGTTCTCGAGAGTACGGACGACTCCGACCGTCCGTTTCCACCCGATCAGTCAATCCGACGCGTTCACCGCGTTGATGAGTGCGTTCTCGAAAACCCACTCAGACACGGGTCCAATAGTACGTCTACCACGTCTATTACACAAGTATGTCTGTAATACCGTAGTTCGGACGCAGTCCGGTCCGACGGGCGCGCCGCTGGTCGGAATCCCGATATCTCCGAGTCAGCTACCCACCGCTGAAGGGGCGGGCTTCTACACTGCTACCGCTGTGACGCGACCTCGAGAGGCGGAGGTGATCGCCGCGGGAGGGCCGTCTACTAGCGATAGGCGGAATCGACCCATGCCGACCGTTCTCACGGTATTTCGCGAGAGCGCATCGGCGTTCGATCTCGCACTGGAGAGGCGGAACGTTTTACATGCAGCTTCGCGATCCAGTATCTATGGACACGGACGAAGACGCGAGCCGGGCGGTCAAATCGAACGAAACGCTGTTCTCTATCGTCGACCTGCTCAAGGAGACCGGAGACGCGGGCGTCACCGAACTCGCCGACGAGCTCGGCCTCGCGAAGAGCACCGTTCACAAACACCTCGTGAGCCTCGAGCGCAACCGCTACGTCGTCAACGAGGACGGTCGATATCGGCTCGGGCTCGAGTTCCTCAACGCCGGCGTCCACGTCCGGAATCAGTACGAGGTCTACCACGCCTCGAAGGAGCGCATCGACAGGCTGGCCGAGGAGACCGACGAGGCGGCGTGGCTCATCGTCCCGGAGAACGGCCTGGGGATGTTCGTCTACGGCGTTCCGCGCAACGAGTCGTTCTCGTTCGACGCGGCCATCGGCACGTGGGTATACCTCCACGCGAACTCAGCCGGCAAGGCGATTCTGGCTCACCTCTCCGACGAAGAGATCGACGCCGTCATCGACCGCCACGGACTTCCGGCCCAGACGGAGAACACGATCACCGACCGGGACGAACTGTTCGACGAACTCGAGCCCGTCCGCGAGCGCGGATACGCGGTGAACTTCCAAGAGGACCTGCGAGGACTGCACGCGATCGCGACGCCGATCATTCGCGACGGGCGCCCGATCGCCGCCGTTACGATCGCCGGCGCAGCGAACAGACTGACGGAGGAACGCATCGAGAGCGATCTGCACGAGTCGCTCCTCGAGGCGGTCGACGACATCGAACTCCGCCTCGTCTACGGATAGCGAGAGGCGCGCCGCCATCCGTCACGAGCGCGGGCCGATTTTCGGTCGGCGTTTCCGACGGTTACGCGTCGGTATCTCGCGATCGACGGCCGACTGAAGGGGTCGGTCGGGATCGCGTGTCCGACGGGCCGCATTCAGGACGAGGCCTATCGGACCGAATTCGTCCAGGCGCTCCGAGGGACAATCGATTCGATCACGATCAAGTACCGGTACGGAACGTAGCGGCACGCGACCGAAACCCGGGTCGCGATTCGAACGTCTCCGAGTATGTGGTTCCGAGGGCAGCTCTCGTCCAGATCTTCGTTCGCCAATAGGAAACGATTTCGTTCCTTGGCGACGGTGAACGACGCCGGTTTCGTTCCGAACTGCGGGATTCGAGGTATCGGATCGCGCCATATCGCCGTTGAACCTCGATCGTGGGCCCTAATTTAAAAAATAATACCATGATTTGAGTCGAGTGGTTCGCTATCAGTGAACGATTGTTACCGTTGGCGGTGCCGGCGACGGCCGCATCGGAACGGGTCGGTGACTCCGTCATCCGTAGCCACTGATTCGAATCGCGAGGAACAACGCGGCTGCGAAGACGTACGTCGAACCGATGAAAAGGGCGACGAGACGCTCCGGATCCGGCGTTCGAACGAGAACGCTAACCGTGACGGCCGCCGGGACGATCCCGGCGACCAGTGCGCTTCGAGGGAGCGGACCGATCAGACTCGAGGCACACAGGACGAGCAGACTGGCGACGACGAGTCCCCATGCGACGCGCTGGGCACGGTGAGGACCGAGTACGACCGGGAAGGTCCGTTTCTCGACGCGGCGGTCGTGGTCGACGTCGATCCGATCGAGCATGACGTTGATCGCTGCGAGGAGGAGGAACAGCACGAGACAGACGGCGCCCACGGCGGCACTGACCGTCCCGGTTTGAGTCGCGTAGCCGCCGGCGGTCGCCAGTGCAATCCCGAGCGGGTAGTCGACGGTCTCAGCGACGGGACGGGTGTCGAGCAGTGGCGCGTGGAAGTAGCCCAGCGCGATCAGCGGCGCGGTCACGGCCACGACGAATCCCCCGGCGAACTGCCAGAGGACTGCCAGACAGCAGCCGAACAGGAGTGCGGCGACACCGATCGCGACGCGAATCTCGCTCGGCTCGAGGGGGTTCGTCTCGTCTTCGCCGCGAACGTAGTAGTCCACGTAACCGTCTTTCAAGTGCGCGACGTAGACGGCGAGACAGACCGCGGCCGCGTGGAGGGCCGCGCTCGAGGCCACGAACTCCGCCGCGAGCAGCGCTCCGAATCCGGACATCGACGCGCCCGGAAGCAGGAATACCGGTTGCACGTGGAGCCATAAGCCGCGGGCCCTGCGTCCGATCCGCGTTCGTTCCGGGGTCGACCGATCGTGCACGAGCGACCGTAACACGCGCCGCTACATCAATGTGATCGCAACGGCTCGAGACCGCCGAGCGACGCCGAGTCGACACAGGGGACCGGTGACCGCTCCCGTGCACGACGACGATCCGGGTGTGAACGGCCGAGTTATACGCCCGTCAAACGACGGGGATTCCATAATCATTAATACCTTCGGTAGTGGTCGTCACACACGTAACCCGCATGAACTTCATCGAGACCTTCCACCGCACCGTCCGACGGCACTCGTCGGATACGGCGATCATCTTCGATGACGGACGGTCGCTGACCTACCGAGAGCTCGACGACCGTACCACCCGTCTCGCGAACGCGCTAAACGAGCGAGCGGGCGACCGTCGAGCGGCGACGCTAGCAGTCAACGGCTCGACGGCCATCGAGATCATGATCGCGAGCCAGAAGCGCGGGATCGGGAACGTTCAGTTGCCGTTCCGCGACGGTCCCGGCGGACTCGCCGCGATGCTCGAGCCCACCGACGCAGAAATCCTCGTCTTCGACGACGCCAACGCCGAGAAGGCCCTCGAGGTCTTAGACCGCACGGACATCGAACGCGGCGTCCACGCCGGCGAGGCGTCGATCGACCGCGAGGACGTCGAGTCGTACGATGTCGTGCTCTCTGACGCGTCGACCGACGACGTCGAGCCGCACCCGGACTACGAACACGGCGTCTTCTACACCAGCGGGACGACGAGCGCGCCGAAAGCGGTGCTGTTCGACCAAGAGAAGCTCTGGCACGGTAGCACGCAGGTGGTCATGGAGATGGGCATCGAGGAGACGGACACGGCACTGGTGACGACGCCGTGGTACCATATGGTGACCTGCGACGCCTGGATCCTGCCCCACCTGCAGGCCGGCGCGACGCTGGTCGTACAGTCTGATTTCGATCCCGACGAGACGCTCCAACTCGCGGCGGACCACGACGCCACGGGGCTGCTGGCCGTCCCGACCCAGCTGTACGCGCTGGCCGACCGCCAGGCGGAGGCCGGCTACGACGTCGATGCACTCTCGTACATCCGGACCGGCGGCTCGATCGTCACGGAGGCACTCGTCGAGAAGGCGTCCGAGCACCTGACCGAGGGCGTCTACAACACGTACGGGCTGACGGAGGGCGGACCGAACCTGACGTTCGCGCATCCGTCCGTCCAGGACGAACACACGGGGACGATCGGCAAGGAGTCGTTCGTGTCGGAGGTCCGCGTCGTCGAAGCGGCCGACCCGGACGAGGATCCGAATCCCGAGGCGACGGTCGATCCCGGCGAGACCGGCGAAGTGATCGTCCGCGGGTCCGGCACCTGCGACGGCTACATGGACCGGCCGGAGGAGACCGAGTGGCTGCTCGTCGACGACGAGTGGATCCGCACGGGCGACGTCGCCGAAGTCGACGAGGACGGCTACCTGTACATCACCGGCCGCGTCGACAACATGTTCGTCTGCGGTGGCGAGAACATCTACCCCGAGGAGGTCGAGGAGGTCGTCGAGACCCACGAGGCCGTCGACGAGGTCGTCGTCGTCGGCGTCGAGGACGAGCGGTGGGGCCACCGAGTGGCCTGCGTCGTCTGTCCCGACGCGAACGGCGTCACGGAGGACGAACTGGACGAGTTCTGCAAGGACCACGACCAGCTACCGAACTTCAAGCGCCCCCGCGAGTACGTGCTGACCGAGGAGAAGTTACCGCGGACCGACACGGGAACCATCCAGCGGGAGACGGTCCAGACCGAGTTCTTCACCGAGTAGCGGGCCCGGTCGGCCCGGACAGTATAGTTATCACATCCCTCGGAATAGTGCGCTACCGATGTACACCGAGATCCTGCCCGGCGTGTACGATATCAACACCGGCGGCCTCGAGCGACTCCTCGAGTTCAGCGCCAAACCGTAGCGGACCGACCGCTCGATGGCGACCCGCGGGAACCGCTCGGTGTGGCGGCCGTTCCCGCTCGCCATGGAAAACGCTTTCACCCCGTTCGAACAATAGCTTCGGTATGTCGGTCACGAACTTGTTCGATCCCAGCGGTATCGCGGTCGTCGGGGCCTCCGATACGCCGGGGAAAATCGGGTACGAAGCGATGAGCAACGCGATCGAATTCGGCGGGCCGGTGTATCCGGTCAACCCGTCGGCCTCGGGGTCCGTCTTCGACCGGGAGTTCGTCTCCTCGGTGACCGAGATCGAGGGCGACGTGGATCTGGCGCTGCTGTGCGTCCCCGCGTCGGTGGTTCCGGACGTCGTCGCCGAGTGCGGCGAGGCGGGCATCGGCGCCGCGATCATCTTCGCCGGCGGCTTCTCGGAAGCGGGGCCGGAGGGCGAGGAGTTACAGGAGCGCCTCGTCGCGGCCGCCGGCGAGGGCGACGTCTCCCTGCTCGGCCCGAACACGAGTGGGTTTCTGGCGCCCTCGAAGGACCTGTACGCGACGTTCGCGACGGACATCGAGAGCATCCCCGCCGGAAACCTGGCGATCGTCGCCCAGAGCGGGGGGCTGGCCTACGCGGTCGCCTTCCAGGCCGAGAACGCCGGCATCGGGATCTCGGCGATGGTCGGCCTTGGGAACCGGGCCAACGTCGGCTTCCGGGAGGCGATCGAGTACTTCGACGGCGACGCGGAGACCGACGCGATCCTCCTCCACGTCGAGGGAACCGATCGGGGACGGGACCTCCTCGAGACCTGCCGCGAGTCCGAGACGCCGGTCGTGGCCTACAACGTTGGCGAGCAGGACGTCGGCGACTTCGCGGAGTCCCACACCGGCGCGCTCACCGGCGAGTACGAACTGTACGAGGCCGGCTTCGCCCAGTACGGGGTCCCGACGGTCCGCTCGTCGCCCGAACTGCTGGACGCCGGCCAGGCGCTGGCCGACTGTCCGGAACCCGACGGACCGAACGTCGGCGTCGTCACCGCACAGGCGGGACCGGGGATCGCGATCACGGACCGGCTGAAGGCCGCGGGGGCGAGGCTGCCGACGCTCACCGAGGAGACCCAGGACGTCGTCGAGGAGATCCTCCCCGGGATCACGTTCTCGGACAACCCCGTCGACACCGCTCGCCCCATGCCCGAGTTCGGCGACGTCGTCGCCGCCGTCGCCCGCGACGACAACGTCGACATCGTGCTGGTCTACGAACTGTACGAGGGCGGGCTGGGCTATCCGACCGACGCCCTCGAGGGTCTCGTCGACGAGGTGGGGAAACCGATCGTCTTCGCCACCGGCGGCCCCCGGGCGATCCTCGACGAGGAGCTACCCGCGCTCGAGGAGCTCGGCATCCCGACCTACCGAGCGCCGGAACGCGCGGCCGACGGCGTCGGCGCGCTCGTGCAGTACGCCCGGCGTAACGCCGATCCGGAACTCGCCGCTGACGAGGGGGTGAGCGCGGATGACTGAGCAGATCGATCCGATCGAAGCGGCGCTCGCGGACGGCCGGACGGCGCTGACCGAGACCGAAGCCAAGGGGCTCCTCGCCGAGCAGGGGCTGACGGTTCCCGACGGCGAGACCGTCCGCTCCCCGGACGCGGCGGTCGAGGCGGCCGACGCGCTGGGCTACCCCGTCGTCGTCAAGGTCGCCGCGCCGTCGGTCCAGCACAAGAGCGAGTGGGCCGGCGGGATCGGCGTCCACGTGAACCTCGAGGACGCGGACGCGGTGCGAACGGCCGCCGCGGAGATTCTCGAGGCCGCGGCGGAACGCGACATCGACGCCGCGGTGCTCGTCGAGGAGGCCGTCGACCTCGAGGCCGGTCTCGAGGTGATCGTCGGCGGCACGCGCGATCCGTCGTTCGGGCCGACCGTCCTCGTCGGGCTCGGCGGCGTGACGGTCGAAGTGTTGCAGGATACGAGCCACCGGCTCGCGCCGATCTCGACGGCCGAGGCGGTCGAAATGACCCGCGACCTCGAGGCGTCGCCGCTGTTCGACGGCTACCGCGGATCGCCGGCAGTTGATCGTGAGGCGGTCGCCGAGGCCATCGTCACCGTCGGCGACCTGCTGGATTCACGCGAGGAGATCACCGAGGTCGAGGTCAATCCGCTGCTGGCGCAGTCGGATCGAGCGGTCGCGCTCGACGCACTGGTGTCGCTGGAGGACTGACGCGGTCCGCACGGCCACACCGCTCTTGTCGGTCTCCTCGCTCTTGTCGGTCTCCTCGCTCTCGTCGGTTGCCTCACTCCCGCAGGTCGCACCGCTCTCGTCGGTCGCTGTAGGCGCCCGCTAAAAATACGCCGCGTCGGAACCGCCTCTCGGTCGTCAGTCGTCCTTCTGACTCTTCTTGACGTCGACGTCCGCGAAGGCGACGTCGCGCTCGGTGACCTCGACGGTCATCTGCCCGACGTCCTCGATCTCGGCGTCGATGGTGTCGCCGCCCTCGATCGCACTGACGCCCTCGGGCGTCCCGGTAGTGATGACATCGCCGGCCTCGATCGTCGCGCCGATCGAGGCGTACTCGACGATGTCGGCGCAGCTGTAGATCATGCCGCCCGTGTTCTGTTGCTGCTTGGTCTCGCCGTTCAGCTGGAGTTCCATCTCGAGGTCGTGGGGGTCCTCGAACTCGTCGGCCGTCGTGACGCAGGGGCCGATGACGGTGAACGTGTCGTAGGACTTCCGGTTCGAGCGGTCCTGGTCACCGCGAACCGAGACGTCGAGCAGGATCGTGTAGCCGAGAACCGCGTCCCAGACGTCGTCGGCGTCGATGTCCTTGATGTCCTCGCCCATGACGAAGCCGAGTTCGATCTCGTGGTCGACGCGTCGGTCGTTGAACGGCAGTTCGATCCCGTCCTCCGGACCGACGACGCTCGAGGGGGCCTTGAGGAAGTAGCCCTTGTCCTCGATGGTGAACCACTCCTCGGTGACGATGTCCTTGTCGGCCAGCGCCTCCTCGACGTGGTTCTCGTAGTTCAGTGGCGCCGCGATCACCTTGCCGGGACGGCGGACCGGCGCCTCGATGGTGACTTCCTCGCGGTCGTAGTCGGCGTCCTCACCCTCGTACTCGCTTGCGTCGAGGTCCTTGCGGGCGTACTCCTTGAGGGGGTCGTTCGTCTCGAGGCCGAGTCTGTCGGTGACGTCGACGATGCCGTCGTCGTCGGTGAGCAGTCCGAGCCGATCGTCGTCGAATCTAACGAGTCGCATGGTAGAGCCACTGCGAGCCGTCCACATAAATCATCCTTTCTCGGCTCGCCCGACGACGGATTCGGCCGGTCGTCGGCTTCGGCCGCTTGTGACGGGCCCGGACCTCCAACACACTTATGGTATTGTTGGGCAAATATACGTATATGGCACAGCAAGATCCAGAGGACCTCCTGGAGCTGAGTTCCGACACGCGGGGCCTGCTCGAGGACAACGACCTCCGCCCGCTCTGGGAAGTGGAAGACGACATGGGGAACCTCCTCGACGACCTGGAAGCGAACATCTGGAAGTGGGAGGACATCCAGGCCGCGATCGACGGCATCGAGGACGACGTCCCGATCGCCGACTTGCCGCCGGGCTTCCAACGGCGGGTCGCAGTCCCGATCAACGCCCAGAACGCGATCTCGAACACGATCTACGTCGGCATCCAGACGGTCTCGCCCGGCGAGACCGCTCCCGCTCACCGGCACGCCGCCAGTGCGCTCCGGTTCACCATCGACGGTCACGAGGACATGAAGACGGTCGTCGCCGGCGAGGAGTTCCCGATGAAGGACAACGACCTCGTCACGACGCCCCAGTGGGAGTGGCACGACCACGTCAACGACTCCGACGAAACGGCCGCGTGGCTCGACGTCCTCGACCTGCCGCTGTTCCTGGACACGCTGAACAACACCCACGTCTTCGAGAACCACGAACTCGAGCGCCAGCCGGTCACGAAGACGCAGGGCTACTGGGACTCCCAGTACGGCCGCGGCCGACCCGAGGACGACGGCTCGGACGGCTCCATCCCCGGCCCGTTCCAGGGCAACAAGGAGCCGACGCCGCCGTACCGCTTCGGGTGGGACGAGATGCTCGAGGCGCTGCGCCAGCGGGCGGACAACGACGATCCGGACCCCCACGACGGGTACAGCCTCGCGTACATCAACCCGGCCACGGGGGAGCCGCCGCTGTTCCCGACCATGTCCTTCCGGGCGCAACTGCTGAACGACGGTCCGACCGACCCCCACTTCCACAACTCCGTCGAGGTCTACTTCGTCATCGAGGGCGAGGGTGCGACCCACGTCGGTGACGAGGCCCTCGAGTGGGGACAGTGGGACATCTTCGTCGTGCCGCCGGACGAACCCCACCACCACGAGCCCGACGACGAGGCGATCCTGCTGGGCATGACCGATCGACCGATCCTCGAGTCGATGAACTTCTACGCCGAGGCGGCGATCGACCAGTAACGCGATCACGGTCCCGTTTTCTCGGTTTTCGAGGTCGTCCGAGCCCGGCCGAGCGGTTCCCGATTGGGTAATACTCTTATAGATCGTAGCCCATAGCATACCCGTATGGCCGAGTTCGACAATCCGTACGTCGACGAGGATCCGTTCGTCCGAGCACACTTCGACTGTCTGGACTGCGGCGGCAAGCTCTGGGAGTACGCGATCCAGGGTCAGATGGTCTGCGAGGACTGTCGCGGCGTCTTCTCGTCCCAGCAGGTGTTCGACGCCAACATCGAACAGCCCGCGGACTGATTCCCCGATCGACGACGAGACGCGACTTCCGATTCCGGTGTCCGAGCCCGGCGTCCCGACTGCGCTCCTTCGATCGCGGGGCGTCAGAGGAACCGCTCGGTCCGCGTCGTCTCGTAGCCGTCGGCGATCGAGTCGATTCGGACGCGGCCGCTGCCGGCGAAGCGATCGCTCGCGGTCTCGCCGATCCAGATCGTTTCAGCGACGCGGACGTGGCGGAAATGGAATGGATTTACGTGACCGCGCTCCAGAATGGACGTATGGTACTCGACACGGATCTCGAAGACGCTGCAGCAAAGCGAGACGACCTCCCGAACGCCGACGACGTGTACGACGGCGAGGAAATTCCGATCACCGACGTGTTCGACGACGCGTTCGTGGCGAAACGGACCGATTTCGAGACCTTCGACGAACTGATCGCCGAGAGTCCCAGCGAGGCCACCTCCGCCGCGGACCTCGAGACGGTCCCCCACGGCGAGTGGGACGAGTTCGTCGCCGAGCGAACCGAGTTCGAGCACGAGCAGGCGTTCGTGATGGCCGGCCGCGACCACTGGGTCGCCAAGCGACTGGACCTGGCCTGAACCGGCGCTCCTTTTCCCGCAACTCGCGCCCGACCAGCCGACTGGCCGTTCGGAGATCGAAAGCAAGACTGCGGTCTCGAGCGGATAGAAAGGCGAAAACCAGTGCGACTTCGATTCGGCCGGCGGCCGGTGCTCAGTAGTTCCCGGTCGAGACGATCGGCGGGGCGCCGTGGGGACCGTACGGCGCGTCGTCGAGCCACTCGCCGGCGGTCTCGAATTTGTCGGACATCGAGGCGGCCACTTCCTTCCGGAGGACCGTCACCGGATCGTCGCCCTGGAGGTACTCGAGGGCCTGCCCGGCCGCGCCGAGGTTGTATTCGGCGGCCTTCTCGCGTCGGGCTGCGTACAGTTCGACCTCGTCTCGCGCGACGGCGTCCGTGCGGGCGCCGAGCGCTACGGCGATGGCCGAGGCGGCCTCGTCGGCGTCGGCGATGCCGGAGTTCATCCCGCGGGCGCCGAAGGGCGCCAGCAGGTGGGCGGCCTCGCCGGCCAGAAGCACGCGGCGGTGGTCGTCGACGAACGTGTCCGCCATCACCTGGAGGAAGTAGTACGAGGAGACCCACTTCAGGCTGTCCTCGTACTCCTCGCCCATGACGTCGCGGACGAACTCCCGCATCTGCTCGTCGCTGCTGAGTTCCTCGGGGTCGTCGTCCTCGATGCACTGGATGTCGAGGCGCCAGCCGCCGGTGAAGGGGACGAGCAGGACGTTGCGCCCGTCGGCTTCGGGCGCGTCGTAGTGGAACATCCGCTCGAGGTCTTCGTGGCCGTTCTCGATCTCCTCGTCCTCGACGTCGGCGATGATGAAGGCGTTCTCGGACTGGTCGCCCTCGAAGTTGGCGCCGATCTCCTTGCGGACGGTCGAGCCGCCGCCGTCGGCGCCGACCAGATACTCGGCCGACCACTCGCGGCCGTCGCTCGTCTCGACGCGGACGCCGTCGGCCGAGGAGTCGACGGTCTCGACTTCGGCTTCCCAGTGGATGTCGACGCCGATCTCCTCGAGCGCGTCGAGCATGTACTGCTCGGTGACGACCTGCGGAACGCTGGTGAAGTGCGGAATGTCGCCCGACCCGCCCGGCGAGTCGTACGTCCGGTTGAACACTTCCTTCCCCTTGTACAGGGTCCGTCGGGTCGGCCAGACGAGGCCCTCCTCGACGAGGTCGGTTCCCAGTCCGGGGTGGACTCGCTCGAGCGTGCGAAGCGTCGAGCCGTGGACGTAGATGGCCCGGCTCCCGGACCGATCCCGGTCTTCGGGTTCGGCCTCGAGAATCGTCGTTTCGACTCCTCGTGCGTGCAAGGCTAGCGCCGCCGTCATGCCGACTGGTCCGGCACCGGCGATCAGTACCGGCGCGTCGGTCGTTTCACCACTCATGGTACGCACTGACGAAGTAGGGTGGCATAGTGTTTGTGGTGTCCACCGCATGCGCCCGTGGAGATTACAAACACCGGTACAAGATGGGAAGGTATTACGATTGTCGGATACCCGTGCAGTATCACGTGTTCCCGCGCGGTTCCGCCCGAAAGCCGGCGCGAATCGCACCGCTTCCGCGACAATGTCAGAAACGGGAGGGTGCGGAACGGCGATGTGCACCCTTTGTTTCACATTAGCGAACGAACTTGACATCCGGGATCGGCTCGGACAGCGCGAGGTAGTAGTATCGGGGAGCGGGTGGCCAGCGGTGTTAGCGGTCCCGGGTGGCCGGCGGTTCCTGAACGGCAGCGATGCGCTCGTCCACCAGCGGCAACCGCATCTCCAAGACCATCTGGTTGGTGGCGGTGACGTCGAACCCGACCTTCTCGTAGACGGCGATCGCGCGGCGTTGCTCCCGGGACACGTTGAGGTTCAGTTCGTCGTAGTTCCGATCGTCGGCGTAGGCGACGACCTGCTCGAGCAGTTCCGTGCCGATGCCGTGGTCTTGAAAGTCGGGATGGACGAATATCACGAACTCCGGGTCGGTGGCGTCGGCCGGGACGACGGCCACGTGGCCGACGACGTCGCATACGAGACAGTTGGATTGCCAGCCACTCGTCGTTTCGCTCTCGAGCCCTACCCGGAGGAGTGAACGACGACCGTCGGTAATGGCCTTCGGACGGCCTGTTGGGTCGCGATCGACGCAGGACTGTGAACCTATACTCGTCCTTCGGCGAGGCGGATCGGCCTCCGGTCCGAGACGACGGAGTTCGGTCGTCGTGACGCGTTCATGGTGTTCGACCGAATCGGTCGTCGAACGCGGCCGAGAAGACCGTACGTATCGCGGTTGAAGCCCTGGTTCCGATCCGTGGACGCGGAGACGGGACGGTATCTCGGGTTGTTCCGTCACTCCGTCTCGTCGCTTTCCTCGACGAGGTGCAGTTGGTCAGAGAGCACGTCTTCGGCGTTCCGTTTCGACAACTCTTCTAGCCCCAGTTCGATCACGTAGGGGTAGAAGTCGCGGAGCTTCTGCATCTCGATGCCGTATTCCCGTCTACACTCGAGTGATAGCTCCTGGTACACCAACTCGAGGTTTTCGCGCAGGTTCGTCGGGAGGTACATGGTCGTCCCATCCCACTCCGTTTTGACGTTTATCTCTGCTAGCGTCACGGTTCGTTCACCGGCTCTGTTCGTCCATGCGTCCGGTTCTCTCTCTGTTGTGCTCCGGTTCGCGTCTTCGCTCACGTTCTCTCTCATTTCTACTCCCTCTTATTCCGTAGTTGACGCACACACTCGTGGTATGACGACACTCCACATACGTCGGTATTACTACCAATACTGCGGATCCGTATAATTATTTTGTTATCTATTCGATAGGTATCTGGATGATTCCGTCCGGTTAGTCATTCGCCAATGAGAAACCGCTTCGAGAGGTCGCCGATATACGCGGTGAACTCGCCGTCTTCGACCGTTTTCGTTCCGTCGGGCTGGGTCACTGCGAGAGTATCCGTGTCAACGGTGAGCCGAACGGTCTTCGTTTCGCGTGGCGGAATTGTGACGCGAGAGAACGCCTTCAATTCGCGTCTGGGAGTGACGGAAGTACTCACGCAGTCCCGGACGAACAGTTGTACGACCTCGGTCCCTGTGCGCGTACTCGTATTGCTGACGTCGACGGCGACCTCGACGTCTCCCTGCCGTTTCGCTTCGTCTGCGTTTATCTCCATCGAGTCGTAGTCGAACGTACTGTAGCTTTCGCCGTGACCGAACGGGAACAATGGATCGTAGGAAGGGGGGTGTTCGTCCGCTCCTATCAACACTGGCTGCGGGAGTTGATCGTGGAGACACGGCAGATCGCCGACGGACTTCGGCATCGATACCGGAAGCCTCCCGGACGGATTGTGTCTTCCGAACAACACGTCTGCGATCGCTCGCCCGCCCTCGGGACCGGGAAGGTACGCCATCACTACTGCATCAGCGTGGGAGACGAGATCGGGGATCGCGAGCGGGCGACCCGAAACGAGGACGAGTACGACCGGAACGTCCGTTTCCGCGACGGCCTCGAGGAGTCGCCGTTGCGCGTCGGGAACGGACAGTCGGGTTCGAGTCGGGAATTCACCGGTCGGACCGGTGATCGATTCCGGACCGAACTCGTAGACGTACCAGTTTTCGCCGAGTACGACGACCGCGGCCTCGGCGGAAGCCGCCCCTTCGCGCACCGCTTCGCTGTCCGTGAACGTATCGATAGACGAGTCCCCTGTATACGTTACCAGCGACGGGTCGTCGACCGTTTCGGCGATTCCGTCGACGACCGTCGTTCCCCGCTTGAGGTCCAGATCTGCGACCGTCCATCCCCCGCACAAGTTATCGACGGTACGAGCGTTCGGTCCCGTGACGAAGATTTCGCTCTCCGCGTCCAGCGGCAGTAGTTCGTCGTCGTTCTGGAGCAGCGTTATCGACTGCCGCGCCGCCTTCGCTGCGATGCGACGGTGCGGTTCGGTTCCGATCGTTTCGGTCGCAGTATCCGGGTCGATGTACGGGTCTTCGAACAGTCCTAACCGGAACTTCGTCTCGAGGATTCGTCGAACGGGTTGGTCGAGCACTGCTTCCGATAACTGATCGTCGGCGAACAACTTCCGGAGCGTATCGACGTATTCCGGTCCGCCCGCGGTGAATACGTCGATTCCCGCGTTCCACGCCGTTCGAACGGCATCGACGGTCGTTTCCGCCGTCTGATGCCCCTCTTCCAACAGATCGGTGCCCCACCAAGTGGACCAGACGACGCCGTCGAAACTGAGGTCGTCGCGGAGCAGTTCCGTGAGGTATCGATGTGATCCGTGGACCGGTTCGCCGTTCACGGAATTGTACGCCGGTGCGATCGCCATGACGTTAGCGTCTATCGCGCGGCGAAACGGGGGGAGAAACGTTCGATACAGCGACTGCGAAGAGATATCGATCGGCGCGAGATGTTCTCCGCGAACGGGCGATCCGAACACGGGAAAGTTCTTCACCGTCGCAGCGACCCGTGCGTGCGGCTCACGAGCGGTATCCTGCAATCCCTCGATTTCCGCGGCCACCAACTGGCCGACCAGGTACGATGACTCTCCGTACGTCTCGTAGATGCGGCCCCACCGTTGATCTCTGGCGACGCCCGCCGACGGCGACCACGTCTGCGTCGCTCCGGTCGCTCGCATTTCCTTCGCAGTGATGCTCGCGACGTCTCGAACGAGGTCGGGGTTCCACGTCGCGGCCAATCCGAGATGGTGCGGGAATATCGTCGTATCGATCACGTTAGCGTGCCCGTGGACCGCGTCGACGGGGATATGAATCGGAATTCCGAGTCGCGTCTCTTCGACGGCAGTCCGCTGAAGCCGATTGCTTATTCGGATCACGATATTCGGGTGGTTGTAAGGGGATATGCCTACCCCGAAGGGAGTCACCGAACCGATAAACCGGCTACGGACGGCAGCTATCGCATCGTCGACCGTCGCGGCGTAATCCTTTCCGGTGAAGCTACCGGAAAAGTTACCGACGTACATTCCGACCGTTTGTCCGATCTTCTCCTCGATCGTCATTCGTTCGATGAGATCCGTCACCCGATCCTCAACGGACGCCGTCGGGTCCTCGTAAACGCGCTCTGCTCCCTCAGACATTGCTACGGATATAGCGACCGAGCCTAATTAAGGTACGTCGTTATCGCTCCGACTCGAGCACTTGTGAGAGGGGCGACGAGTCTACGACCGCGTGGCGATTCTGAGAAACGGTGTCGACGAACGAGCACGTCCACTCGTCGCCACCATCGTCGTACGTCTACTATCCGCTATCGCTACTACACTCAGCCGAGATTGATGTTGATCGCTTTTGTTTGCGTATATTCGTCGATCGCCTCCATCGCGTTCTCGCGGCCCTGACCCGACTGCTTGTACCCTCCGAAGGGTTGTCCGGCCGAGGCGTCGTTGTAGTGGTTGACCCAGACGACACCGGCCTCGAGGCGGCGGGCCGTCCGGAGCGCCTTCGTGATGTCGTTCGTGACGACGCCCGACGCGAGCCCGTAGTCGGTGTCGTTGGCCAGTTCGATCGCTTCGTCCTCGTCGGTCCAGCCGAACGTCTCCACGACTGGACCGAAGATCTCCTCCTGGACCGATCGGTGGTCGTGGTCGATGTCGTCGATGATCGTCGGTTCGTAGAACGACCCCGTCTCGAGTTCGTCGTCCTCCGGCGTTCCCCCGCCGGTGACGATCGACGCGCCGCTCTCTTTGGCCGCCTCCACGTACTTGCTCGTTCGTTCGACCTGTTCCGGCGACACCTTCGGGCCCATATCGGTCTCCTCGAGGAGCGGATCGCCGAGTGTCAGCCCGGAAGCGGCCTCGCCGTAGGCCTCGAGGAACTCGTCTTTGATGTCTTCGTGGACGAAAATCCGCGAGCCGGCCGCGCAGAACTCGCCTTTGTTGAAGAAGATCGCCATCATCGCGGTCTCGACGGCCTCCTCGATGTCCGCGTCAGGGTAGATGATGACCGGACTCTTGCCGCCGAGTTCCAGCGTTGTCTTCGTCACGGTATCGATGGAGTTTCGAACGATCTCCTTGCCGACCTCCGTCGACCCGGTGAACGAGAGTTTGTGGACGTCGGGGTGTTCCGACAGCGGCGCACCCGCGTCGGCCCCGTATCCGGTGACGACGTTCACGACGCCGTCGGGAACGATGTCGTCGACGAGTTCGGCGAATTTCAGGATCGACAGCGGGGTCTCTTCGGACGGTTTCAGTACGATCGTGTTCCCCGCGGCCAGCGCGGGCCCGAGCTTCCAGATCGCGATCGCCAGCGGGAAGTTCCACGGGACGATCCCGCCCACGACGCCGTAGGGCTCGCGGATCGTCAGTACTTGCTTCTCCCGATCGAACATATCGTCGGTCGGAACCGTTTCACCGGTCACCATCCGCGCCGCCGCGGCGTTGTACCGGAGGTGGTCGAGGACGATCTCGATGTCCCCCATAGCCTCGGTGATCGTCTTTCCGGTGTCGAGCACCTCGAGGGTCGCGAGCGTTTCGTGATTCGCTTCCACTACGTCCGCCATTTCCGAGAGGACGCGCTGTCGCTCGCCGGGGGAATAGTCCGACCACTCCGTCTCGAAGGCCGTCCGTGCCGCCTCGACGGCCCGATCGACGTCCGCCGCGTTCCCGGCGGGGACCTCGGCGAGGCCCTCACCGGTCGCGGGGTCGCGCGTTTCGATCGTCTCGCTCGAGTCGCTTTCTACCCACTCGCCACCGATGTAGTGCGTCAGCTGTTCGGGAAGCACGTCTTCGGCGGCGCTCCGATGTCGTTCAACCGTTTCACTACTCGCATCTGCTTGTGAATTAGTATCCATACTCATGGCCCATCCCAACATGGTTATCTTCTATGTATTAAAAGTACTGATGGCCTTCATATCCGGTGTCGTCGGTTGAAGGAATCCCGCTCCCTTCCCGAAATATTAAATAATTGTTCAGTAGGAATCAGGCAGTAGCGGGGAATTAGATTTGACTCCCTCAGAGGACCTGTTCGACGTGATCACGCAGAACGGTGGCCGCCGTTGACGCGACCGCTTTGGTTGTCAAACCGAAACGTTAATCAATCGAATTATTGTACGCTATAGTGTATCACGCATGGTGTCAAATCCAGATCCATACGATTACATCGTCGTTGGTGGTGGGTCGGCGGGCTGTGCGCTCGCCTATCGGCTCTCGGAAAACGAGGAGAACGAGGTCCTGCTACTCGAGGCGGGTCAGCCCGACGAGGAGGAGGCGATCCACGTTCCGCCGAGGTTCCCGGAGTTGATGCGGACGGATTTCGACTGGAATTACACGACCGTCCCACAGGCAGCGATGAACGACCGCGAGATGTTCCATCCGCGTGGACGAACGATGGGTGGCTCGAGTTCCCTCAATGCGATGATCTACATTCGCGGGCACCCGAACGATTACGAGAGATGGGCTGAACGCGGAAACGACGGGTGGGCCTACGATGAGATGCTCGCCTATTTCAAGCGCGGCGAGAATTTCGAGCCGGGTGCAAACGAACACCACGGCGAGGGCGGCCCGCTGAATGTCGCTGAACAGAACGACCCACATCCAGTGTCGGACGCAACTGCCGAGGCCATGGCCGAGATCGGCTACGACCGAAACACCGATTTCAACGGCGGAACGCAGGCCGGGAGTGGGGTCTACCACGTCACCCAGAAAGATGGCCGTCGCTGCAGCAGTGCCGCCGCATACATCAAACCCGCACTGAGTCGACCGAACCTGACCGTCGAAACGAACGCGCAGGTGACACAGGTCCGATTCGACGGGACCGTCGCTGTCGGCGTCACGTACGAGCAGGATGGATCGGTTCACGAAGCGGACGCGAGCGACGAGATCGTCCTCTCGGCCGGCGCGTTCAACTCACCGCAGCTTCTCATGCTATCCGGCGTCGGTCCGGCGGATCAGTTGACCGAACACGGAATCGACGTCGTCGCGGATCTTCCCGGCGTCGGCAAGAACCTCCAGGATCACCTCAAGGTTTGCGTGGTCTACGAGCGGACCGGCGGTCCGCCCGAACCGTCTCCGTCATCGAACGTCATCGAGGCCGGTGGATTCGTCCGGACTGATTCGACCCTCGACCAGCCGGACCTTCAGTTACACAACGCACCGGTGTATATCCTCGAACACGGTCTCGCCGGACCCGAAGACGAGGAGTCGGCGTACTTCACACTGGCGCCGACATTGATCCAGCCTGAGAGTAGCGGTGAAGTTCTCCTCCGGTCGGATGATCCCGCTGATCCACCGGTCATCGATCCGAACTACCTCGCCGACGACCGCGACCTCGAGACGCTCGTCGAGGGAATACGGACTGCCCGGGAGATCGCGCAGGCAGGCGCGCTCGATGAGTTCCGTGGCGACGAGATCTGGCCTGGTACGGACGTCACTACTGACGCGGAGATCGCTGAGTACATTCGCGAGCACGCTACGACGGTCTATCATCCGACCGGAACGTGCAAAATGGGTACTGACGACATGGCGGTCGTTGACGATCAACTCTGCGTTCGTGGGGTCGAGGGGCTTCGAGTTGCCGATGCATCGATCATGCCCGACATCGTCGGCGGGAACACGAACGCGCCGACGATCGCTATCGGAGAGAAGGCATCGGATTTGATTCTGGAAGAAAAACCGGTCATAGCCGACGATTAGGCCCCGAAGCCGCCGTTGTTCGGCCACTTTCTGCGTTTCTCAACCACGAGGTAGTAAGAGCGTGACGACGGATCGTTCAGGTGGCATCGACGACGGTTCAGCGGAGCCCGGATGTGTGCGACCGTGGCGGGGCCTTGGGCCGATACGTAGTCGTCGATGAGCGCCGTGCGGGCCCGGAAAATTAATTATCCATCTCACAGATAGTCATCATATGACAAACACGAGTTTGTCCGCGATAGAACTAGCGTTCGATATTCGACACGGCCGTCTCTCCCCGGTTGACGTAGTCGACGAGACGTTCGAGCGGATTGACCGACGCAACGAGGAGTTCAACGCGTTCGTCCACCAGCGCGAGGACGCTGCGCGTGAGGAGGCCGCCGAAGCGGAGCGCGCCCTCGAAGCCGGCGAACCAACCGGGCCGCTTCACGGGGTGCCCGTCGCGCTCAAAGACCTCGGCTTACACGTGGAGGGGATGCCGCACACGCTCGGCGGGGTGGCGCCGATCGGTGAACTCATGCCCGAACGGACGTCGATCATCGTACAACGGTTACAGGATGCGGGCGCTATCGTCGTCGGCTCGACGAACAGCCCGGAATTCGGATCGTCCGGTGACACCACGAATCCGATGTTCGGCTCGACGGGGAACCCGTTCGACTCCAGCAAAACGGCTGGTGGGTCGTCCGGCGGAAGCGCGTCGGCGGTTGGGACGCAAATGGTCCCGCTTGCGCTCGGTTCGGACGTCGCCGGATCGATCCGGATTCCCGCGAGCGCGTGCGGCGTCTACGGACTGAAACCGACTCCGGGGCTCGTCCCGAGCGCCACCCAGCCGAATCTGTTCCGCGATGCAGCCCCCTTCGTCTCGTACGGCGGCCTGACACGGACAGTGGAGGACACGGCTCTCCTTCTGGATATCGTCGCCGGAGAACATCCCCGCGACCCGCTCAGCGTCTCTGATGGTCGGACCGACTATCTCGACGCAGTCGGGCGACCGATCGACGACCTCTCCATCGCGTTCAGTCGAGATCTCGATGTCTTTGCGGTCGAACCGGCTGTCGTCGACACCGTCGAAGAGATTCTCGCTGCGCTTCGGGGTGCGGGTGCGACCGTCGAGCGAGTCGATATCGACTTCGGGCTCTCGCTCGACGAACTGCTGTACAGTTACAACGCGCTCATCGAGTCCAGTTTGGCATCGAGTTTCGAGAATCTCAAGCAGAGCATGGACATCGATCTGCTGGCCGACCATCGTGAGGAACTGTCACCCCATATCGTCGAGTACGCGGAGAACGGGTACGAGTACAGCGCCGTGGAGTATCATCAGGCGAACGTGCTCCGGTCCCGCGTATACGAAGCGGTTCAGACCGTTCTCGACGAGCACGATCTGTTGATTACGCCGACGCTCGCCGCGCCGCCGTTCGAGAAAGGGGAGCGCGCTCCGGAGACGATCGACGGAACGGCGCCAGCGTCTGACAAGGAAACCTTCCTCACGTGGCCGTTCAACCTCACCGGTCACCCGGCCGCGTCGATCCCTGCGGGATTCTCCGCGGACGGCCTCCCGATCGGCGCTCAGATTATCGGCTCCCGGTTCGCGGAAGATGACATACTGGCAGCCAGCAGTGCGATCGAACGCCGACAACCGTGGGCGGAGGAGTATCCGACGTTGTCCTAAGAAAACCGACGCGAGCGCTCAGTCCCGAGCTCGAGCCGGTGACTGTGAAACGGCCCGAGAAGTACGGTGTGATCGCTATACGCGGCCGGCGGGTTCAGTTCCGTTACGCAGTTTTCCAATCGGCGTCTTCGATTTCGGTCACGTCGAACAGTTCCCACTGAGTCGACTCGAAGTCCGTCGACCGATCGTCGAATCGATCGAGGGAGAACGACTCCAGCGGGAACGGTGCACCGTAACCGGAGATCAGCTCGCGTACTGCGGCGACCCCGACGGGGGACCCCGTGATTCCCAGTCCACTGAATCCGGTCGCGAGCACCAGCCCGTCGGGTGCCTCTTCAGGCGCATCGATGATCGGCAACCAGTCCGGCGTCTGGGCGTCGCCCGTCGGACAGCAGCCGTCGCTCGAGACCGCCGCGTCCGAGAACTCGTCGAGTAACTCCGGCGTTCGGACCGCCAGCTCCCGGTGGACCTCCTCGTCTGGGCCGTGTTTCACCGATCCCTCCTGTTCGACCATCCCTTCGACACCGCTGATGTGGAGTTCGTCGTCGTCGTTGTTCTCCGGCCGCCAGAACGAGTCCGAGACCTCGTCGTACCAGATCGGGTACTCCTCGGCCATGTCCGTCTCGACGCCGCTCTGACTGGTCAAGTTGACCGACCAGTAGCGCTTGGCTCGGATCGGCAGCTGGACGTAGTCGGAGACGAGCTGGCGCGTTCGCCAGCCGGCGGCGGTGACGACCGTCGGCGCGCGAACGACACCGTCGGTCGTTTCGACGCCCGTTACTTCCCCGTCTTCGACGAGGATATTGGTCACTTCGGCACCGGTACGAATCTCTGCTCCACGCTTCTCGGCGTCTTTGGCGAGCGTCGTGGTAAACGTGTAGGGTTCTACCCAGCCCGTTCGTTCGAGAATCACTCCGCCCGCGATCGGACCCTCGTCTTCGTCGACGTTGAAGAGATCCGGGTAGCGATCCTCGAGGTCGGCGGCCGATTGCCACGTCACGTCGTATCCTCGCGGATCCGCCATTTCCTCGACGTATCGTCGACCGGCTTCGGTCCGATCGGACCCGGCGAGACACACCATTTCCCGATCGATGAATTCGAAGTTCCCTAATCCGTCGAGATTTTCGAAGTACTGATAAACGTATTCGCCCGCTTTCGGAAGATCCGGATAGATCAGTTCCGGATTCACGAGTCCCGACGAGTGACTCGTCGCCTCGGCGGCGAGCTGATCTCGCTCGAGGAGAATCACGTCGTGATCAGCCGCCATCTCGCGTGCGATTCCGCTCCCGATACAACCACCGCCGACCACGATGATATCTGCGTCCGCTGTCATTGGTCTCGCTCCCCGTGTCGAAGTGAACTGGTTACTCGCGTCTCTACTGGAGTCGAGGCTAGCATGTATGACATTGGCTATCTACCTCCTCGTAATAGAGAGATCCATCCACAATAAAAAACATTTCGGTGGTAACTTCTGTCGAGTTCGCGATCATGTTCGGAAACGGAGCGACGATAGATTCGGGTGTCCGGGCTCAGTCGTTCCTCGAAGTGAAACCCGACAGGTTGGTCTTCGAATAGGCTCACAGCGTCGCGAAAAGAAATCCCATGAGTATGACACCGAGACCCGCCCGTCCATCCCCAGAGAACGAAGAGAATCGGCAGGACACCCGCGCCATAGAGGACTACCGGCGTGTTGACCGTTCACCCCATTATGTGTCACTTGAACGAACTATCGGTCGTAGTTCAGAAATGCGACGGGTATGACCGATATTACTACTACCCCGCTCTCTTCTCTCGCTGAAGAATACAAAATCTCCTTAAAATTGGGTATATAAATAGAAAATTTGAGTGCTTTTTGAACTTTCTACCCCGATCGTAAACTGGTTTCGGATCAATCTTTGTCTTCAGTATTCCTGGTATTACTCTCTCCAACACAGTGTATTTTTATACGTTCATACGGACGAATTATTACGAATATATGCCTGTAAAACACTTCGAGATAGCGGCGAGCACTCGTATTACTAGTATTACTAGCTACTCGTCCGCTGCTCCGTAGCTGTGCACATACAGAGCGGTGCCTTTTCCGAGATCCATCGGCTCGTGAACGGCCGCTCGACCGTACGATCTCGACTCGGGTGGTAATGCACTGTCAGCGGCTACGTAACGCACTTAAATACCCAAAGTTTTATGGGTTATCGCGAAACGATGTGATATGCTACCAATGGCAAATGGACAAGCAGAGCTCAAAACCGGAGAGATAGGCTACTGGACCGCGGTCGCAATCAGTTTCGGGATGATCACGTCCTCGACGACCCTGTTCGTCGCCGGGCGCGGAGTCAGTCAGGTCGGGTCCGGAATGTTAATCAGCATGGTTATCGCGTTCGGACTGATGAGTTGCGCGGCGCTCGGACTGGCGGAAGTATCGACGATGTTTCCGGTCGCGGGGAGCTTTACGACGTACGTGAAACGGAGCTTCGGCTCGAGCACCGGAGTGGCCACTGGATTCATCTATTGGCTGGGGTTCATGGCGCTCGCGTCGGAAGCGACCATCGTCGGGCAAATCCTGAATTTCGTGTTTCCCGGCGTGCTCTCGTGGCAAGTCTGGGGAACGCTATTGGTGGTCCTCTTCGTCGGCATCAACATCGCCGGTATCGACTTGGTCGGGAAGACCGCCGTCGTCCTCCTCTCTGCGTTAGTCGGCGTGATCGTGATCCTCTCGCTAGTACAGATCGGTGGCTTCGGCCAAACGTCGTTCGAGACGTCCGAGGTATCGTGGACGCCGGGCGGGTGGACGCCGATACTGAGCTTCGTTCCCCTCGCGGTCTGGTTACTCGTTGGATGGGAGGTCCTGGGGCCGCTCGCCGAGGAGGTAGAAGACGCACAGAACGTCCTCCCGAAGGCGATGTTCACCGTTCTCGGACTCGTGTTCCTGGTTCGAATTCCGTTCATCATCGCGATGGACGGATCGCTCGCGTCGGCAACGTTGGCGGAGTCGCCGTTTCCGCAAGTCGTCGCGTTCGAGGCGTTCTTCGGACCCATCGGGAAGTGGACGATGGCCGTTATCAGCTTCGTCGCGACCGGCGCGACGTTCAACGCCGTGTTGGCCGGGACCTCGAGACAGCTCTGGAACCTCGGTCGAGAGGGGTACTTACCGTCCGCAATCGGGCGAATCAACCCGCGGTTCCAGACGCCCGACGTCGCACTGTTGGTCACCGGAGGAATTATCCTGACCCTCCTCTGGCTGGTGTCCGTTCCGACGGTCCTCATCGACGCGACGGTGAACCTGATTATCGTCGTCTACATCATGATCCTCGCCAGCGTCATCGCGCTTCGATACAAATCCCCGAACTACGAGCGGCCGTTCAGCGCCGGCGGACCGGAGTCGATGCCGGCCGTCGCCGTTATCGGAATTATCGGACTGCTAGCCGCGCTCTACTTCTCGGGCGACTCGGTGTTCATGACAACGATTGGAATCGTGGTCTCAGTATCAGTACTGGCCGTCGTACTCACACAATTGAAAGGTAGAAGAGAAGCAGGAACGACTCCGCGAACCAGAGCCGATCCCGAAGCCGAAGACTAGTGGAACGAATCGTCGACGGACGGGCAGCGAAGCGACAGTCGACGTCGAACGTTCCGCGATAGCCGTGTGGCTCGTAGCGGTTCCGACCGGCGTTTCGATTGCGCTCGAGCGCGACGATAGTTTCGTCCGTTTCGCGGGGTCTATAGTGGCGCTGAAAGTCGATACGTATCCGAGTGCGACCGACGTGTGAATAGTTGCCGAGCGGATTACCGCTCGATGTCCGCTTCCAGTTCAGTCACCGGCCAGTCGTCTGCGAGTTCCAGCTGTGCGTTCTGAACCCACTCTCTCACCGCGGCGATGTTCTCGTTGTCGTGTTCTTCGAAGTCGTACGGATCGCTAATCCCGGTTTCCACGCCGAGAAGGCCCTCGAATACACCGACGGTCGCGAACGGAAGGTGACTGACATTATAGCCGCCCTCGAGTACGACGCCGAGCGAACCGTTCGAATGGTCGTCCGCTAATCGTCGCGTCCGTCTCCCCATTTCCTTGAACCCCGGTTTCGTCACCAGGTTCCGTCCGATCGGATCGTATCGGCCGGGGTCGAGCCCGTTACTGACCAGCAGTAGATCCGGTTCGTACTCGGCGATGACGGGTTCGACGATCGCGTCGAACGTATAGGCGTAGCCGACGTTCCCGGTTCCGTGCGGGAGAGGGACGTTCACGTTGTACCCTTCTCCCTCACCGACGCCGTGTTCGGCCGCCCGTCCCGTTTGCGGATGCCACTCGGCCAATCGCCCGTGGTTGTAATGCAGACTGATCGTCAGCACGTCGTCCCGGTCATAGAATATTTCCTGCGTTCCGTTGCCGTGGTGGACGTCCCAATCCAGTATCGCTACCGTCTCGGCGAGACCGGCGTCGATCGCGTGTTCCGCGGCGATCGCGACGTTATTGAAAATACAGAATCCGTCGGCCTCGTCGGACATCGCGTGATGCCCCGGCGGGCGTACGGGAGCGAACGGGACGGTTTCGATATCGGTTTCGACGGCACGTTCGGCCGTTTGAACGGCCGCGCCCGCGGCCATCGGAAGTACGTCGTACGTCTCCTCGTTGCCACCGGTCAGGCCGTCGGTCCCGTCGTGGGGAATTCGACCGCCGGAACCGTCTCGGAAGTGGTCCCGTATCGTTTCGACGTATGATGCGTCGTGGACGGATTCGATCCGTTCCCAACTGGCCGGTTCGACGGTCTCCCACACGGCCCACTCGTTCAGTCCGCCTTCGATACCGCTCTTGACGTTCGCAACGCGCTCCGGTCGCTCGGGCGACGGCGTGGAAACCGCGTGCAGGTCCGTTTGGGGAACGACCCAACCGCCGCCGGGTGCTCGGTGGTCACGGAACGAACTGTCCCAAAATACCGGTAGTTCCGGATTCATACTTAGCCATTGTATAGCACCACTCATATAGCTTCTGTGACTGATATCGATGAAGAGGGATATATCGTAGCATCGTTCGACGAGTGAACAGTGAATCCCGTAGCGCCGAAATGACCGACGGTCATCGAGACCATTCCGCTCACGACACCAATGACGGTCGACCGGTTCGAACTAGACCGGGTACTCGCGCGGTTCGTGCTGCAGCGAGAGCAACTTCTTCTCGGTGACCTCCTCGAGGAAGCCGGTGGTTTCGTAGCTGCCGACGCCGGAGGCGCCGGTGCCGCCCAACGTGACGTGGGTCTCGCCGTTGACCGGTTGATCGTTGATGTGGACCATCCCCGTCTCGAGGCGGTCGCTCGGGCTGTTCGAGCGGACGCGCTCGCCTTTCAGTCGACGAGGAACGGGCGCGGCCTCGGAGGCGGCGTCGACGTCCTCCTCGGCAGCCGCGAGGACTCGCATGACGGTTTCGCGGGTAGAGGGTCTTCGACGTCGATGGTCCCTCCGCTGGCAGCGGTGACCCAGTCGCCGGCGATGTATAGTTCGACCCCCGCTCCGTCGATACTGTAGGTTAAGTGACTCTATTGAGCCATCTGGGTGCATTTTGCGGGGAGCTATTCAATCGTTGAGAGAGCGTGACTGACCGGCACGATGTCGCGCTTTGACTATTTCAAATAGCATTTTGAATTGACCAAATCAAGATGGAGTTCCCCGAAGAACGGGCACAGCGGCCTTCGAACGCTGATACCCCGCTACGGTTCGTATCGCCCCATCGTTTGTATCGTCTCATCGGATTTGATATGCTCAACCACGCTAACAGGTACGGGTCCCGTCCGATTTCGATGTCAGCTGCGTCTCTTAAGCCGACATATTACAGTAGTACTTGTGTAAATATCGGGCGCTATGAGCCACCAATTTCATTTGATAGAATCAAAATATCTGGCGAGGGGCGAGTAGGAAGTATAAAACATTTGTGTTAACGGTTACTTAATCCGAAAAAGAACGATATATACGACGGGACGGGTGTTGTTCGAACATGCTCGAGTCGGACGAGAGTCAACCGAGACAGGAGACGCTAGACCAGTATTACGTCATCGACGGTGACTGCCACTATATGGAGTCGTTCCACGATGTCGCCGAATACATGGAAGAGCCCTGGAAGACGAAGTTCGAGGGTAGCAACTTCGACGAGAAGGGCGCGAAGCAGAACCTCAGTTCGTTCTTCCCCTTCTCGACCGGCGACCGGCAAGCCCACGGGAAGATCGAGCGCGAACACTCCGCGTACCCGGACGACCCCGAGACGCCCGAGCGCATCCGTGAGGGAATGGAATCGATCGGCGTCGACGAGACGCTGCTGATCTCGCATCTGATCCTCGCCGGCGCGGGGACGACCGCCGACGACGACCGCGAAAGCGCGTTCGCGAAGGCCTACGTCGAGTACATGCGGGAAGAGGTTCTCGATCCGGACGACGGCATCCACGGCCTCGCACCGATTCCGTACGGCGACCTCGAGGCGTCGATGGAGATCCTCGACCGCATCGAGGACGACGATGCCTACGTCGGCGCCTGTTTCGTCACCGCCGGCGCGACGCCCCCGCTGGGCAACCGCAAGTACGATCCGCTCTATGAACGCTGCGAGGAGCTGGGCCTTCCCGCTGTCTTCCACACCGGCGGCGCCGGCCTCGACGAGTACGTTCGCGCGGGCTACCAGGAGATGATCGAGACGCACACGCTCGGGTTCCTCGAGTCGAACATGTCCCAGATCGTCAGCCTCGTCTGCCAGGGCGTTCCGGAGAAGTTCCCCGATCTGGACATCGTCTTCATGGAGTCGGGTATCACCTACCTCCCCGGCCTCATCAGCCGCCTCAACGAGGAGTACCTCAAGCGGCCCGAGGAGGCGCCGCTGCTCGAGAAGAAGCCCGGCGAGTACATCACCGACTTCTACTACGGTACCCAGCCCTTGGAGGTCTCCGCCGAAGCCGAGTACCTCGAGAACTGCTTCGACATGGTCGGGACGGACAGCCTGATGTACGCCTCCGACTATCCTCACTGGGACTACGACCGCCCGACGACGGTCACCGACCTCCCCTTCCTCTCCGAGGACGAGAAGAAGCAGATCCTCTCGGAGAACGCCAAGGAGGTGTTCGGCCTGTGAGCGCTGACGGTCTCGTCAGGGTCAAGCCCGCGGACGCGTTCGAGGACGGTGACCGCGAACTCGTCGACGTCAACGGAGCCGAGGTCGGCGTCCTCCGCGTCGACGGCGAGTTCTACGCGGTCCGAAACAAGTGTCTCCACGACTGCGGCCCAGTCGCCGAGGGAACGGTCGGGAAGAAACTCGTCGGCGAGTTCGTCGAATCCGGCAAGCGTGTCGAAAAGGGCTACGCCGACGACGAACCGATCATCTCCTGTTCCTGGCACGGTTGGTCGTACGACCTCGAGACGGGCGAACAGCTCGCCGACGACGACCTTGTCCTGCCGATCTACGACGTGGTCGTCGAGGACGGCGTGGTCTACGTCGACGGATCGCCCTCCTGAGTCTACCGGACGGCGGCCGCTGCGAACAGCGACAGTAGCGGCGACGGAGCTGTGGTCGTCGCCGCTCTTCTCGAGTCGGTCGTCGCCGAGCGGCGGAGGTCCGACGGTATCTGTATCGGATCGCTCCGAATGCCGACGTATCGATGTCCACCGAACTGCTGCCGAGAGTGTACGATATCACGGTCCAGGACGATGGAGACGCCAGGTACCGCGCATTCCCCGGTGACATCGACGTGCCGACGCTCGTCGATACGGGGCTGCCGAACACGGCGGACGCGCTGTTCGCAGCGATCGAGGAGATCGGCCTCGAACCGGTGCGGGCGATCATCACGCACGGCGACGTGGATCATATCGGCGTCCTCGAGGCCGTACGGGAGCGGTACGGCGTCACGACGTACGTCTCCGAGGATACCGACGCCGACGACGCGAACGACACTACACGATTACAGACCCCGAGTCGAGACGGAACACGTGGAAATCGGAACGAGATCGAGTCTCATACTTGACTGATACTAGGATCTACGTTCCAGTTCGAAGACCGTTTCAAAAGCGCCAAACCAACGACCGCAGGAATACGGCCGCAGAGCCGTACAGACTGCCGGAATGAGCTAAACTGGACACAGTATTTGATATTAGCAAAATGTTATTCCGTTCCGAGCGAATACGGTCTCGTATGAGCACGGACGGCGATGGCCGACGGATCAAATCCGCGGACAGAGTGTGCGATATCCTCGAGCGTCTCCGGACGACCGGGAGCGCGACGGTCTCCGAGGTGGCCGAGGCGGTCGACCTGTCTCCGGGAACCGCTCACACCTATCTCGCGACCCTCGAGTCGCGCGGACTCGTCGAACAGGACGAGAACCAGGCGTATCGACTCGGCCTCGAGTTGCTTCCGTACGGGGACCACGTCTGCATCCGGAACGAACTCTATCACGCGGGCAAGACCGAAGTCCGGCGGCTGGCCCACGACAGCGACGCCTGCGCCCACCTCATGACTGAACACGACGGACGACTGCTCATCCTGCAGGAGGCCTTCGGCGAGAACGCGATCGGAGTGGACTTCCACTCCCGCAAACGGGACCAGTCGGAACCGCTCTTACACTGTACCGCCGCGGGCAAAGCGATCCTCGCGCATCTCCCCGACTACCGCGTCGCCGAGATCCTCCGCGACCGGGAGCTCGTCTCCCATACGTCGTCGGCGATCACGGACGAGGCCGAACTGGCGGCCGAGCTCGAAGCCGTTCGGGAGCGAGGGTTCGCACTGAACGATCAGGAACACATGCGAGGGATCCGCGCGGTCGGCGCGCCGGTGCGCTACGACGACGATCGCGTCCTCGGCGCAGTCAGCCTCTCCGGGTCGGCGAGTAACTGGAGCGGCAATCGGATCCGAGAGGCGTTGCCCGAGATGGTCATGCGAACCGCCAACGCTATCGAGGTGAACATCCACTCGGGGCTCGAGGAGACCGACTGATCTGGGATATAAGCGGAGACCACTGCGATATATCCGTGTTGTGCGATCGAGGGGGATCGCAGCGATAATCGGATAGATCGTATATAGCACGGTCGAATCGGTCGTCCGACCCGCTCCATGAACTGGTCCCGGATCGCCCCGGTCGTTCGATTACGGCCGGATAGCACTCTCGGAGAGTCACGGCGTCTGTGGTCACAGAACGAACGACTCCCGGATACTGGCAGTTCCGGACTCGTCGTTAGCGACGGTCGTGGCGACGTTCGCCGAGTGAACAACGACTCCGATGCCGTCGAAAAAACAGGGCGATAGTCGAGCCGGATCAGAACGGGTACTCGCGGTCCTCGTGTTGCAGCGAGATCCACTTCTTCTCGGTGACCTCCTCGAGGAAGTCGGTGGTGTTGTAGCCGCCGATGCCCGAGGCACCCGTGCCGCCGAACGGGACGTGGGCCTCGTCGTTGATCGGTTGATCGTTGACGTGGACCATTCCCGTCTCGAGGCGGTCGGCGATCCGTCGACCGGCGCCGACGTCGCCGGCGTGGACCGACCCCGAGAGGCCGTAGTCGACGGCGTTGTGGAGTTCGACGGCCTCGTCGATATCGGAGAACGGGATGACCGGCGCGATGGGACCGAAGTGCTCGTTACAGGCGGCGGCCATATCGTTGGTGGCGTCCGAGAGCACCGTCGGCGCGACGACCAGCGAGTCATCGACCCCGTCGAGGGCGACGGTCTCGCCGCCGGTCTCCAACGTCGCGCCCTGTTCGAGCGTCTCCTCGACGTACTCGAGCATCTCGTCGCGCTGGGACTCGTCGATGATCGGGCCGACGATCGTGTCGGGGTCGTGGGCGCTCCCGACGGGCAGCGACTCGGCGCGTTCGGTCAATTTCTCGACGTACTCGTCGTAGACGTCCTCGTGGACGAGATGGCGGTTGATCGAGATGCAGACCTGTCCCTGGTGGACGAAGCTCCCGAAGGCTGCGGCATCGACCGCCTGGTCGATGTCCGCTTCGGCGGTGACGATGTGGCCGTTGTTGCCGCCCAGTTCCATCGCCGCTTCGGCGAGGTTCTCGCCCGCAGCGGCGGCGACCCGGCGACCGACCGGCGTCGACCCGGTGAAGGCGACGACGTCGCTTTCGGGGTGACTCGCGACTCGGTCACCGATCTCGGAACCGCGTCCGGTGACGACGTTGAGAACGCCGTCGGGGAAGCCGACCTCCTCGAAGAGCCGAGCGAAGAGGAGTCCGCCGACGATCGGCGTGTTCGTCGCGGGCTTGAGGACGACCGTATTCCCGGCGGCGATGGCAGGCGCGACCGCGCGCATCGAGAGGTTCAGCGGGAAGTTCCACGGTGAGATGACGGTGACAACGCCTTTCGCTTCGCGCTCGACGATGTTCTCCTTGCCCGGGATGTTCGAGTTGGCGTGTTCGCCTTTCATCCGACGGGGGAGGGTCGCGGCCTCGGCGAGCTGGTCCTCGGCGAGGTGAACCGACGTTCCGGCCATGACGGCAGAGCCGCCGGCCTCAGTCGTCAGGAGTTCCATAATCTCCTCGCTTCGGTTCTCGAGGGTTTCGAGGAGTTCCTGCAGAAGTTCCTCGCGACGGGCCGGCGGTGTCGCTTCCCACTCGGACTGGGCCGCAGCAGCGGCCTCGTAGGCTGCGTCGACGTCCTCCTCGACGGCCGCAGGGACCTGCGTGACGATTTCACGCGTCGAAGGATCCTCGACGGCAATGGTCTCGTCGCTGGCGGTAGCGGTCCACGCGCCATCGATGTATAGTTCGCCCCACCCTCCGGTGATACTGTACGGTGATTGACTCTGTTGAGCCATATGGCGACATTTGAGGGGAAGCTAATCAAACTTTGGGAGCCCGACACAGACGAGACCGTATCCGGCGCGCCGCTCGGTTCGGCCTGATTTGAGGCGAACAAACCCGTGCGTAACCGGACTCGTTTCGCCTCGTCCGGCACGGACGGGGTCGACGGCAGGCGGATCAGCGACTGCATTCGTCGACCCGGAGTACGCTCGAGTAACTACGAGACGCGGTAAATCGTCCGAGTTCGGCAACGACCTCGACGAAACTCGGCTGGGAACGAATATACTTATAATTCCGATTCAATAGAACGGTCGATCATATATAACGGTCACAGGTGCCCAGTAGAAATATTTCCGTCTTCTTCGGGAGAGAGCGGTGTATTCGAAACGATCACTCATTGGCCCGCAGTACTAATCGGTATTTGTCCCCCAACCAGTGTTTCGGTACGAATATGCCCTCGTACGACCGCTATTATTGCGTTCGTTCCGGGACAGGAACGTACAGTAATGTATTCCGATCGGGGACCTCAATTGCCATACTGATTACAGACAGCGTCCATTTAGAGATAGATATTCCAAATATCGATACCGACAGAGAGAGCGGTCGCGGCGCTATCTCGGCCGACAGCAGCGGACGGGGGAGGGGGGTCTCGGTGCCGGGAAGCGGGATCGACGGTGATCGCGAGCTTAGATGAGGCCGACGGCAGCGGCACCGTGGGTTAGTGCGGCCGCGATCGGGACGAGCAGCGCGGTCCGGAGGATCAGGAGGACCGTGAGGTCGCGAAACCGCATGGGAACGTCGTCGAACATGTCGACCATCATCGGGATCGACGCGGCGAAGAAGATCGCCTGCGCGCTCGTAACGATCACGACGAACACTTTCGTCGTGAGACTCGCGCCGACGGCGACCGTCGCACCCACGAAGTACTCGCCCGCACCGGCGAGGACCGCGATCGCAGCCGTCTCGGGGTCCGGGATACCGAGGATCGTCATCAGCGGGACGAACGGCGCCGCGAGGATCTCGAAGAAGTCGGTGTACCCCTCGAGCAGGAGGACGGTAGTCGCGATCGTCATCACGGTGCCGAGGATCATCGCGGTGAGTTTCGTTCCGTCAACGAACCCGTCGATCGCCGCTCGCGGGATCGACTCGCCTTCGTCTGCGGTTCTGACTCCCTCGTTGAAGGCGAATCGGAAGTAGTCAGTCACGGTGCCGGTGAACTGCGGTTCGGGATCCGGTTCCGCGATGTACTCTTCGGGGACCGTCGAGAGCGGCGGAACCCGGACGAGGATCGCGGCGACGATGAGCGTCGCGATCATGTATAGCGCGACGACGACCGGGAAGACGTGCAGTATCTCGAGGATGGCGGCGACCGCCCCGACGCTACCGAGGTTCGCGGTCGCGAAGCACGTACAGATCGCGAACACCTCGCGCTTGTTGTAGCCGCCGCGATCGAAGACGTTCCGCGTGAGGTAGTAGCCGATACTGAACGAGCCGAGCCACGACGCCGCGCTGTCGAGGGCCGATCGGCCGGGGAGGTTGAACAGCGGCCGCATGATCGGCTGGGCTAACGTGCCGATGAACTCGAGGCCGCCGAGCTCGGCGAGCAGGTTGACGAAGATGCCCCCGAGCGGGATCACGAGCACAATCGTGATCATGAGGACGTCCCAGGAGACGCCCGCGATCCCGTCGGCGAGCAGCCAGTCGGGGCCGACGCCGAGGAACATCGAGAGCCCGAGGGCGACCGCGATCACGCGGAACGCCCAGAACGGCTTCGACGTCTGCCAGTACTCGGGCTGGACGACGTCCCGCATGCGCTCGTTCAGCGTGACCACGCCCTGGAAGTGAAGCATCGAGATCGTCGTCATAATCCCGCCGGCGAACAGCAGGAGCAGCGCGAACACTTCCACCGCGAGCAGCGACGTCGACTCGACGTACGACATCAGCACGTCGAGCGGAATCGTCGTCTGTCCCTGGTATTGGACCGGGAAGAGGAAGAAGAACGCGCCGGTCGTGAACGCGAAGAGGAACTTGAGCGTCGGTCGCAGTCGCTTCTCGACCAAGTTTACGTCGTCGATCTCCTTCTTATCGGGGGACACTGACTCCCCTGATATGTGATCGTCATCTTCCCAGCTCTGACTACCGAACATAGTTCGGCAAATCGTTCCATGAGTCATAAAAACACCGATCATATGTCGCGATACATACTACTCTAACAATCATAATGGACATACTATTATTCAGCTATCTGTTGGAAGATACTCGAACGCTGCCAATCGGTAGGGGGGACGCAGCGATCACCGGGCCCCCAGCTGCGGTCGTTCGCGACGGTCGCGACGGATGCGATCGGTCGATAGCGTCGGCCGAAGAGACGGGGCGGACTCGCCGCGGTCGGCGAACGCGAGTCCGCAACCGCCCGGTTCCGCTCCGTCCGAGACGGCGATTACTCGGTCGTGCTCAACAGCACCGTCCGGTCGGACCTGAGGATCACGTCCTGCGTGACACTCCCGAACAGCGCCTTCCCGGTCGGTGATCGCTTCCGGCCGGCCAGACTGATCACGTCGGCGTCGAACTCCGCGGCCTGGTCCAGAATGTTCCGGACGGCGTCACCGCTCGACTGAACGATGTCGACGGTAAAGCCCGCCTCTTCGAGTCGCGCGGTCGCTTCCGAGACCGATTTCAGGTTCTCGGCGTCGGCATTCTCGTCGTCGGCCCGGAAGACGTGATAGAGCACGATACGCACCTGCTCCGTCTCCAGCGGGAGTTCGGTTACCGATCTGACCTGTTCCTTCGCCCGTTCGACATCCGTGTCGATGCAGAGTAGGATCGTTTTCATGGTGGTCTGCCCCGTCGCAGTCGGCAGTATGACCGCCGCGCTGTCCGACCGTTCGGGAATCGTCTAGTCTGGCCTTTCCTTCCCACCGTTATATGAGTTTCCGTCACCCACTGCCGTACCACGCTGCCGCGCTGCGGTATTGGTCGCGGTGTCGACGGCCGATTCGGATCCGTGACTCGAGTCCCGCCACCGGGTCGGCCGTCGCGATGACGTTCTCGGTCAGCGTAGTTTTTTGTATTCGACCGTCCCACGGGTGGGTATGGCAACCACTACCGACGAGAGCAGCGACGACCTCGCGACCCTCGTCGCGGACCTCCTGGTTCGCGACGCGGACACCCACGCTGACGCACTCGAGGCCATCGCCGCGACGGGCGACGATCGCGTCGTGCCCCACCTGATCGAGGTGCTGATGATCCACGAGATCGGGAGCAACTGGGCGAAGTTCGGCTTCCCGGAAGTCCTCCGGGACCACAGCCCGCCCCGGTACCTCGAGCTGCCGGAGGCCCGCTGGTCGGGCGTCCGGGAGGCGCTCCGGGCCGTCGCCGAACCCGACTACGACTCGGCGTACGCGTGGGTCGAGTGGGAGACGTGGTACTCACAGCAGGAAATCGAGCCCCTCGAGGGGTTCGACGAGTGGAAACTGCAACTGTACCGCTCGTACCTCCCGCCGGTCGGGCGCCTGCTCGACGCCGAGCCGCGGGCGTTCGACCTGCAGGACGTTCGCTGGGGGAACTGCGATCCCTCCTTCCTCGCCGCGTGTAACGAACCGGACTTCGTTTCCGGCGACGTCGTCACCGTCGACGGCGAGAGCGATGATCTCGAGGAGGGTGACGACGGTGAATACGAACGGTACCTCCAGCCGGACGACACCGTCTTCGGCTTCACCGTCGACGACACTGCCTACGCCGTGCCGCGATGGGTGCTCTTTCCCCACGAACTCGCGAACGTCACGGTCGGGGGGACGCCGCTCTCGCTCACCTACTGTACGCTCTGTAACGCCCCGATCCTCTACGACCGACGCGTCGGCGACCGGACGCTGACCTTCTCGAGTACGGGGATGCTCCTCGAGGGGAACAAGATCATGTTCGACGAGGAGACCGAGAGTCTCTGGAGCCAGCACCGCGGCGTCCCCATCGCGGGCGATTTCCTCGCAAGCGACGCCGATCTGCGACTCGATTTCCGCCCCGTCACGCAGACGACGTGGGCCGAGTGGCGCGAGGCCCACCCCGCGAGCCTCGCGATGGACATCGACACCGGCTACGACTACGACTATCGCTTCTACGAGGACAACATCGGCTTCTTCCGCCACTACTGGAACGACGCGAACGCTGTCCAGCCGGGCCTCGAAACCGGCGACGGCCAGCTTCCGGAGAAGACGGACGTCTACGGCGTGACGATCGACGGCGGATCGACGATCCGGGTCTACCCCGTCGACGAAATCGACGACGACGCCGTGGAGACCGACGAGGTAGACGGCCGATCGGTCGTCGTGCTTCGGGACGCGACGAACGATGTCGCCGTCTACGAGGCGCCCCCGACGCCGGTCGAGCGCGACGGCGACGCGCTCGTCGACGAGGAGGGGACGCGTTGGCAGATCACCCGCGATGCGCTCGTCAACGAGGCCGACGGGTCGGAGCGGCCGCGAGTGTCGGGTCGCCACGGCCTGTTCTTCGCGTTCCGGTCGCAGTACGACGCCGTCGAGGTCGGGCCGAACTGAGCCGACCTAGGCGCTGTTTTCCAGCGCGTCGCGCAGGTCGTCGGGGATCGGGACGCCGCTGTCACCGTCGACGGGGACGCAGACGCGGTACTCGGTCCCGCTGAAGACCGCCTCGCCGTCGTGGGTCGCCCGGTAGTGAAACTGAACGCTCGACTCCCCGAGCTCCGGCGTCAGTTGAATCTCGACCTCGTCGCCGCCGGCGACCTGGCCCTCGAAGTCGAAGTCCATCGAGACCAGCGGCAGTCCGACGCCGTGTCCCTCGGTCAGCTCCCAGAAGGGCCACCCGATTTCCTCCATAAACATGTCCGAGGTCTCGTGGATCGCGTCGATCATCCGCGGATAGTGAGCGATACCGAACGGATCGGTATCCGAGAATCGGACGGTCCAGATGCGTGTGAAACCCATGACAGTCATAGGCGAGTGCGTTGGAGGTGATAAAGGTACTGTCGAACGATGGAACTGATATCCGCCGGTCTCGATGACGGAGCACTCGGACGGGGAGATATTGTCTTACGAGAAAACATTGATGGAAGTGGCACTCGAAGAGCGCACACGAATGACCATCGACACGTGGGTCGGGACGCGCCGGACGGGAGACGCCGGCGGCGCGTCTACGACCGCTATCGGTACCTACGCCGTCTTCGAATCGGCCGTTGCGAGTCCCTCTCGACGGACCGGTTCGGCGGCCGATCGGACCGATGCTTGCACCGAGAACGCCGAGGATCCCCTCGAGACGAGTGCCTGAGAAGCTATGACTGCGAGCCCGAACACCGCTCTCGACGTCGACGACGCACCGACCGCCGACGAGCGCGCCGACTACGACTACGTCTCCGACGACGTCGAGCGACCCGACCTGGTCGGCGCCCTCCGCGAACGGACCGACGGCGACGTCCGGTTCGACACCTACACTCGGCAACTGTACGCGACCGACGCGAGCGCGTACGAAGAGACCCCGATCGGCGTCGTCTTCCCGACATCGACCGAAGACGTCGCGAGCGTCGTCACCTACTGCGCCGACCGCGAAATTCCCGTCCTCCCGCGGGGCGGCGGGACGAGCCTCGCCGGCCAGGCGGTCAACGAGGCCGTCGTCCTCGACTTCAGCCGCCACATGGACGGGATCGTCTCGGTCGACGCCGACGCCCGACGGGCCCGCGTCCAGTCAGGGGTCATCCTCGAGGAACTCAACGCCGAACTGGCACCCCACGGGCTGAAGTTCGCACCGGACCCGGCCGCCGGCAACCGCAGCGTCGTCGGCGGCGCGATCGGCAACAACTCGACGGGCGCCCACTCGCTGAAGTACGGGAAGACCGACGCCTACGTCGAAGAGTGCGAGGTCGTGCTCGCCGACGGCACCGTCGCCACCCTCGGCGAGATCGACGTCGATGAACTCCGCGAGCGGGCCGATCCCGAGGGCGAACTCCTCGAGCGCGTCTCCGCGGAAGTCGTCCGCATCATCGACGAGGAGGCCGACGAGGTCCGCGACCGGTTTCCTAATATGAAACGCAACGTTTCGGGCTACAACCTCGACATGCTCGTCGACGAGGCTGAGACCGGAACCGTCAACCTCGCGCGGCTGCTGGCCGGTAGCGAGGGGACGCTGGCCGTCATTACGGAGGCCGAAGTGTCCCTCGAGCCCGTTCCCGAGACGAAGGCGGTCTCACTGCTGTTCTACGAGAGCGTCCTCGAGGCCGTGACGGACGTCCAGCACGTCCTCGAGCACGACCCCGCGGCGGTCGAACTGATCGACGACGTGCTCATCGAACTGGCCCGCGAAACCGCGGAGTTCGAGGACATCGCGGCGCTCGTTCCCGACGGCTCGCAGGCGGCGCTGCTCGTCGAGTTCTACGCCGATGACGACGACCACGGGCGCGAACGGACGGCGGGACTCCTCGCTGACCGCGTGCCGGGAAACGATAGCGAGGTCGCCCCGCCAGAGGACCGGCCCGACGTCGACGAGATCCACGCCTTCGAGGGGCTCGAGGCCCACGCGGCCGCGTCGCGCGAGAAGTTCTGGAAGCTCCGGAAGGCCGGCCTCCCGATCCTGCTCTCGCGGACGTCCGACGAGAAGCACATCAGCTTCATCGAGGACTGCGCCATCCCGCCGGAACACATCCCCGAGTTCGTCGAGCGGTTCCAGTCGCTGCTCGTGGAGAAGGACCGGGACGCCGACGCAGCCTTCTACGCCCACGCCGGGCCGGGCGTCCTGCACGTTCGCCCACTGGTGAACACGAAGGCGGCCCGCGACCGCGAAGACATGGTCGACATCGCCGACGAAGTGACGGACATGGTCGTCGAGTTCGGCGGCTCGGTCTCGGGCGAACACGGCGACGGCCGCGCCCGCACCCAGTGGAACCGGAAGCTCTACGGCGACGACCTCTGGGAGACGTTCCGCGACCTCAAGACGGCGTTCGACCCCGACTGGCTCCTGAACCCCGGCAACGTCTGTGGCGACCACGACATGACGGAGAAACTCCGGTACGACGACTACGACTACGAGGCCGGGTTCGAGCCGTCGCTGAACTGGGACAACGAGAACGGCATGCAGGGGATGGTCGAACTCTGCCACGGCTGTGGCGGCTGCCGGGGCGAGCAGGAGACCACCGGCGGCGTGATGTGCCCGACCTACCGCGCTGCCGAGGAGGAGATCACGGCTACGCGTGGTCGCGCGAACCTTCTCCGGCAGGCCATGAGCGGCGACCTGCCCGACAACCCCACCGACGACGAGTTCGTCGACGAGGTGCTCGACCTCTGTATCGGCTGCAAGGGCTGTGCGCGGGACTGCCCGAGCGAGGTCGACATGGCGAAGCTCAAGACGGAGGTCATGCACGCCCGCCACCAGGAAGAGGGTGCGAGCCTCCGCGACAAACTGTTCGCCAACTTCGATCGACTGGCGCCGCTCGGCAGCGCGCTGGCGCCCATCTCGAACGCCGTCCAGTCGCTCCCGGGCGCCGGGACCATCGCCGAGAAGACCGTCGGCATCGCGGGCGAGCGGTCGCTGCCCGAGTTCCACCGCGAGACCGTGCAGGATTGGTTCGAGAAGCGAGGCGGCGAAGCCGCCTCGAAAGAGCGAGCGGCGGAGGCGCGAGCAGCCCGCGGTGGATCTCGTGTCCCCGCGAGCGAGGCCGAGCGCAAGGCCGTCTTCTTCGTGGACACCTACACCAACTACAGCCATCCCGCCGTCGGGAAGGCGACGATTCGGGTTCTCGAGGCCGCAGGCGTCCACGTCGACCTCGCGAGGCGGACCGACAGCGGCCGGCCGGCGCTCTCGAAGGGGTTCGTCGATCAGGCCCGCGAGACGATGCGGTCGAACGTCGCCGAACTCCGCCCCCGCGTCGACGACGGCTGGGACGTCGTCCTCGCGGAGCCGTCCGACGCGGTGATGTTCCAGTCCGACGCGCTGGATCTGCTGTCGGGCAACGCCGTCGAGTCGGTCGCCGCGAACAGTTACGGCGTCTGCGAGTACCTCGACACGTTCCGCCTCGGCGAGAACGTCGACTGGGCGGCGTCGGCCGAGTCGGTAGCCTACCACGGCCACTGTCACCAGAAGGCCGTCAAGAAGGACCACCACGCCGTCGGCGTCCTCCGGCGCGCGGGCTACGGAGTCGACCCGCTCGATTCGGGCTGCTGTGGGATGGCCGGCAGCTTCGGCTACGAGGCCGAACACTACTCCCTCAGCCAGTCGATCGGCGACATTCTCGTCGGCCAGATCGAGGACAGCGAGGCGACCGTCGTCACCGCGCCGGGCACCTCCTGTCGAACCCAGCTCGGCGACAAGCGCCTCGAGCCGGTCCCCACCGAGAGCTCGCTCGCCGGGACCGACCTCGACGGCGAGGAGCCACCGACCCCGGTGGAACTGCTGGCCCACGCGCTCCCGCAGTCGCGGTAGCTCGAGGGTCAGGCCACAGATCCCGGAGCCGCCGCTACCGGCCCGCTAGTCGCGCATGATCGTCACGGTCGGCGCCTCGACCTCGAGGAGTACCGACTGCGTGATGCTGCCGAACAGCGCCTTGCCGACCGGCGATCGCTTGCGGCCGCCGAGGACGAGGTATCGGGGCTCGAGTCGCTCGGCCGTGTCGACGATCTCGTCGGCGGGCGAACCGACGCGGCCCTTCGGGACGACGACGTCGCCGTCGGCGCCAGCGTTTACCGCGATTTCGCGGGCCCTGTTGGCCGCGTCGTTCGCCCCGTCGTCGACGTAGTACTCCGGTTGGCCGTCCGCTCGCGATTCGAACCGGTCTCGGGTCATGACGTGGAGCACCACGAGTTCGTCGTCGTAGACGTCGGCCAGGTCGGCCGCCGTCGTCACGACCGCGTCACTGAACTGGTCGTCGTCGATCGCACAGAGGATCACCATTTGGTATCAGTTCACACGCATCCTACTAATGGTTTTGGAGAACTACTAACTGCTGGGCGGTTCCCGCACCTATTCGCCCCGGTAGCGTCTGGACGGTCCCGAGCCACGAGCGGTCGCTCGCCGTTGGAACGTCGCCAGCGTAGCCAGCGAGATATGCCGTGAGCGGATCCGCCGCTATCCACCGTTAGATAGCTCGGGAGATTCGCCGTACGCGGTCGCTACGCACAGTACCATTCGCTGATGAATGCGGACACGCTCGCAGCGTGTCTATTCGTCGATCAGCAGGGAATCATCGCTCTCGATGCCGAAACCAACTCGAGATTCCAATACGACCGACCCGAATCCCTCGAGTTGAGGCGCCTCAATGGAACTGAGATCGGCGGGTGTCGGGAGAGCGTCGAACCGACGTTGTCGATTCGCGGCTCGATTCGCCCATCGATAGAACGGCGAAACGGCCGCACCGGACGTCGTGGTAACCAATACGTATCGGACGAAAACGGTCGAATTCGTTGACGACGACCGGTGCCAGCTAGTGTGATCGATCGGTAGGTATAACACGTGTCGGACCAATTTCTCGGTGAATGGTAGAGGATATCACAGAGCGGTTCGCGTCGTCGATGGCGGCCGCGAGCGTCGAGTCCACGCGCGTCGAGGCGGCGGCGTTCGAGGCGACCCTCGAGGAGGTGGTCGAATCACCGGCCGTCGGTGCGCCACTCGGGATCGAGGGCGTCTCCCTTGAGGACACCGCGGTGACCGTCCCGCCGACGCCGCGACTGCTCATGGAAGCCGAAACCGGTGTCACGAGAGTACACGGCGGAATCGCAGAACACGGAACGTTCGTGATCCAGTCGGACGCAGACGGCACCGAACCGGTGAGTCTGTACCCGCGGACGCACGTCGGCGTCGTTCGCGCGAGCGACCTCCACGAGGACGTCGAGTCGGTCTCGGCGTGGCTCGACGAGGAGTTCGACGCGGGCCGCGACTCCGCGATTCTGGCGACCGGCGCCAGCGCGACTGCGGACATGGGCGAACTCGTCCGCGGCGTTCACGGCCCGCAAACCGTCCACGCCGTCATCATCACGGATCGCTAATCATGTCGGAAAGCACCACTCGAGCGGAGAAGGCCGCGCGCATCAGACACCTCTTCCAGACCGAGGGCGAGGCGGTGTTCGAGAACACGAATCACATCAACAACGGTCGGTACGAGGCCAACGCCAGGTCCGACGACATCGAGGAGTTCCGGTCGGCGGCCCGTCGCATCAAGGAAGACGCCATCGAGCGCCTCCCCGAACTGATCGAGACGGTCCGCGAGAGCGTCGACGCGAACGGCGGATCGGTGTATCTCGCCGACGACGCCGCCGACGCCAACCGCTACATCACCGAGGTCGTCGAGGAGAACGACGCCGAGTCGGTCGTCAAGTCGAAGTCGATGACCAGCGAGGAGATCGACGTCAACGAGGCGCTCGAGGCGAACGATGTCAGCGTCTACGAGACCGATCTCGGGGAGTTCGTCCTACAGGTCGCCGACGAAGCGCCCTCGCACCTCGTCGGCCCCGCGTTCCACAAGTCCACCGAGGAGATCGCCGAACTCTTCAACGCCCACTTCGATCCCGAGACGCCGTTCGAGACAGCGACGGACCTCACGCAGTTCGCGCGCGACTACGTCGGCGAGCAGATCCACGCCGCCGACGTCGGCATGACGGGCGCGAACTTCGTGTTCGCGGAGTCGGGGACCATCGCACTCGTGACCAACGAGGGCAACGCTCGGAAGTGCGCGGTAACGCCTGAGACCCACGTCGCGGTCGCCGGCATCGAGAAGCTCATCCCGAGCGTGCGGGAGTTCCCGCCGTTCGCCGAACTCATCGCGAAGGCCGCCGGCGGCCAGGACATCGCGACCTACCTGTCGCTGCTGTCGCCGCCGGTCGATTCGCCGGTCATCGACTTCGAGAACCCCGACAAACCGCTGTCCGGGGGCGGCCCAGAGGACCGCGAATTCCACCTCGTGCTCATCGACAACGGCCGGACGGCCATGCGCGAGGACGACGAGCTCCGGGAGACGCTGTACTGCATCCGCTGTGGCGCCTGCGCGAACTCGTGTGCGAACTTCCAGCACGTCGGCGGCCACGCCTTCGGCGGCGAGACCTACACCGGCGGCATCGCGACCGGCTGGGAGGCGGGGGTTCACGGGCAGGAGTCCGCCGCGGAGTTCAACGATCTCTGTACGGGCTGCTCACGGTGTGTCAACGCCTGTCCGGTGAAAATCGACATTCCGTGGATCAACACGGCCGTCCGCGACCGCATCAACCGCGGCGCAGACCCCGAGCGGTTCGACTCGCTCGTGGAGGGGCTGACGCCCGACGAGGAGCCGGGGGGACTCGACGTTCAGAAGCGGCTGTTCGGCAACTACGGGACCCTCGCCCGCCTGGGCAGCGCGACGGCGCCGGTCTCGAACTGGCTGGCCGACCTCGGCCCGTCCCGGGCGCTCATGGAGCGCGCGTTCGGCGTCGACCGGCGCCGCGAGTTACCCGCGTTCGAACGGACGACGTTCCGGGACTGGTTCGCCGACCGCGAGCCGCTCCCGACGGCGGGCGACGGCGACCGGTCGGCCGTCATCTACCCGGACGCCTACACGAACTACGTGCTGGTCGACCGCGGAAAGGCCGCCGTCAGAACGCTCGAGGCGCTCGGCGTCGACGTCGCCGTGGCACCCTGTTACGAGAGCGGCCGCGCGCCGCTCTCTCAGGGCATGATCGAGACGGCGCGGACGAACGCGACCCGCGTCGCCGACAGCCTCGAGCCGTCCATCGAGGCGGGGCGGGACGTGGTCGTCATCGAACCCTCGGATCTGGCGGCGTTTCGCCGCGAGTACGAGCGGTTGCTTCCCGTCGACCGTGCCGACCACCTGGCCGAAAACAGCTACGAGATCATGGAGTACGTCTACGGCCTGCTGGAGAACGGCGCGGACGCGGACGTCCTCGAAGGTGGCGCTGACGTCGCCTACCACAGTCACTGCCAGCAGCGGACACTCGGGGCGGACGTGTACACGGAGGAAGTCCTCTCGAAACTCGACTACGACGTTGTGACCTCGGACGTGGAATGTTGCGGGATGGCCGGCTCGTTCGGCTACAAGTCGGAGTACTACGAACTCAGCATGGAGGTCGGCGACACCCTGCGAGAGCAGTTCGAGGGGGAGACCGATCGCACGTTGGTCGCCAGCGGTGCGTCCTGTCACGAACAGCTGGGGTCGCTGTTCCCGCGCGAGTCCGTCCACCCGGTCGAACTCGTCGCACCGCGGTAGTCGGCGCACCCCCAATTCTCGCTCGAGTGATCGGTTTCGACGTTCGTCATGTTTACGATCGGATACCCTGTCTATCGGGTATGAGTCTAGTCGAGGAGATCGAAGGCGCCAGAATCATCGCCGACCGTATCGCGAACGTCCAACCGGACGAGCACGTGCTGATCGTCGGAGACTAGCGGTCGGACGCGGTCACCGAACGACTCGCTGCGGCCGTCCACACGCTCGACGCAGAGGCGTCGGTCGCGCTCATGGCGCCGCGGGGGTACGACGGGAACGAACCCCCCGAGACGGTCGCCGCCGCGATGCGCGAAGCGGACGTGATCGTTCCGTCCAGGGCGATCGCCCACAGCGCGGCGGCCGATCGGGCGCTCGAGGCCGGGCCCGCGTCGTCGCGATGGGGAAACTCTCTCTGGAGAAGCTCCGCGCGGACGGACTGTGGGTCGACTTCGAGGAACTGGCGCCGAACGTGACGGCGATGGGCGACCTGTTCTCGTCGGCCGAGACGGCCCGGTTGACGTCGCCGAACGCGAGCGCCTCCGAGTCCGCCTCGTCTTCGAGGAGTCCGTGTTCGTGACACTCGCGCGCGAACGCGACGGTGACGCTGCTCCATACGGCGATCAACGTGAGCGATATCGACGAAACGGCCGCGTTTTACGAAGACCTCCTGGGCCTCCACCGGACGCGCGAGTTCGACGTCGACGGCGTCCGCAACTACTGCGTGGGCGGCGAGGGGACCGCCGAAATCCAGTTCCGCAAGGTTGCCGAGCGCGAGGAGCCGTCCGGTATCGATCACCTCTCGGTCGCGACCGACGACGTCGACGTGACCGTGGCGGACGCCGTCGAGATGGAACCGGAGACGGTCGAGGACGGCGTTCGGTTGGCGTTCACCACCGACTCCGAGGGGGACACGATCGAACTGATCGAAGAATCGAGCCCCTGATCGTTCCGGGCGATACCCCGCGGCCCCTGCTTTTCGACCACTCGTCTGCGTCGCGTTGCGGTGCTGGTGCGGTGACCGACGGGAGTCGAATCGTTTCGGCGGCCGGGCCCGGCGTTACGTCCAGGCGAGGAGTCGGCCCCGGATTACTCTGAGTATCCGATCGAGGACGAATCCGATGATCATGATCGCGAAGATCGCCGCGTAGGTGATCGTCGAGTCGAATCCTCTGACCCCTTTAATCTCGAGGAAACCGAGCCCGCCGCCGCCGGCGACCATCTCGAAGATGAACGTGATGATCAGCGAGATCGGGAGCCCGATCTGGATCCCCGTCAGAATTCCCGGGGCTGCGACGGGCATGATGACCTTCCAGACGAGACTGCGTTCGGACGTGCCCATCATTCGTGCGGACCAGATGAGGTTCTCGCTCACGTCCTCGGCGCTGTTGCGAGCGTTGACCGCGATCGGCCAGAACGTCCCAAGCGCGACCAGAAGGATCTTCGACATGTCGCCGATGCCGAACCAGAGGATGAACACCGGAATGAGCGCGATGATCGGAACCGGGTAACCGACGGCGATGATCGGGTTGAAGAACCACCCGACGATCCGGGAGCGAGCACACAGGACCCCGATCGGTACGCCGAGGGCGATCGCGATCGCCAGCCCGGCGAAGGCGCGTTTGAGGGTCAGGTAGCTGTGGTGGATCATGTCGCCCGACACCGTCAACTCGTAGAAGGTCGCGAGCACGTCCGACAGCGGCGGCAGGAAGTAGTAGTGGATGTCGAACAGTTCCATCCGGGTGACGGCTTCCCAGAGGATCAGCAGGATAACGAGCGAGTACACCGACTTCCCGACGGAGATCGCCGTCCCGCCGAGCGTTCGATTCGACGCGTCGATTCGATCAGTTACGTCCATACGACCACCTTCTCTTTGAGGATTTCGAAGCTGCGAACGGCCAGGTACGCGGTCGCCGAAATGATGATCACGACGGCGAACATCTCGGGGTAGTTCCCGATCTGCCCGTGTCGGAGTATTTCGAAGCCGACGCCCTCGTTCGAGGCGATGAACTCCGCGCTGACGAGCGCGATGAACGCGAAGGGAATCGCCTGCCGAATGCCGGTCAGTATCTCCGGGATCGTGTCCGGAACCACGACCTTCCAGAGGATCTTCCAGTCGGGCGTCCCCATCATCTGGGCCGACCGAACGAGGTTCTGATTCACGTTCTGGGCCGCGTTGTAGCTGTTCAGCACGATCGGCAGGAGACACGCGAGGAAGACGATCAGGATCGCCGCCTGGGTCCCGACGCCCAGCCAGAGGATCGCGAGCGGTACGAGGGCGGTCTTCGGGATCGGGTAGAGCAGCGTCAGGAAGACGTCGAAGAAGTTTTCGACCGCCTGTGATCGGGCCATCCCGACGCCCAGCACCACGCCGACGGCGATGCTCGCTCCCAGACCGAGGGCGATGCGATACAGCGAAACCTGCAGGTGCTGGAATATTTCACCGCCGACGATCATTTCGACGGTGATGTCAAGGATCTCCGTTATCGGCGGGAGGATCGCGGCCGGGACGACGGTCCCGCTGGCGTACTCCCACAACCCTGCGACGATGACGAGGGGAAGCCACTCGATCACGAACCGAACGATACCCCGGATCCTGTTCGGGATGACGTCGATCGTTCCGAACCCCGGGGTGAGATCTCTGTACGACATTGTTATACCTGCGCTTCCGGTTGGGTTTCCTCGTGGAGCAATCGCCAGACCTTGTTTTTCTGTTCCGCGTATTCGTCGGACGTGATGATCTCTTCGCGAGTCCCGGTTCGATCGATATCGATGTCGAGAACGGCCTTCTTGGTTCCCGGATGCTGGGTCATGATCATCACTTTCTCGGAGAGATACACGGCTTCTTCGACGTCGTGCGTGATGAAAATGATCGTCTTTTCGAGGTCGCGCCAGATATCGAGCATGTGATCCTGCAGCGATTCGCGAAGCGGCTGATCGAGCGCCCCGAAGGGTTCGTCCATCAGGAGGATCTGCGGATCGTATGCTAGCGTCCGCGCGAGCGCTACCCGCTGTTTCATGCCGCCCGAGAGTTCCTTCGGATACTTGTTCTCGAACCCGTCGAGCCCCATCATGTTGATGAATCGCTGCGCGATCTCCTGTCGTTCATCCGAGGGAACGTCCTGTTCTTCGAGTCCGTAGGTGACGTTGTCCATCACCGTCCGCCAGGGGAACAGCGCGTAGTCCTGAAACACGACCCCCCGATCGGTTCCCGGCCCGTGGATCTCGTTCCCGTCGACCGCGATCGTCCCCGACGATGGCTCGAGAAATCCGGCGATGAGATACAGCAGCGTACTCTTCCCACACCCGCTGGGACCGACGACGCTGAGGAACTCCCCTCCTTCCGACTCGAAGGAGAGGTCGTCTATCGCTTTCGTCCGTTCACTCTCCGAATGATAGATCTTCTCGATACCCGAAACTGTGACGCGCCCATCGGACATGTGGTAACATTACGCAAAACGGTATAATAACCTTTGCCATGTGCTCCGTTAACCGGCACAGGGAACTTCGACGGACGTTCGGACGGTACAGGGCTGAGTGAGTGCGTTGGAGGACGATCGATCCGAACGCGGTCGTCGGAATGCGGATGCCGATCCCGAACCGTCGCATCGACTGCAGCCAGTCGCAGCGGCGTACCGTCGAAGTCCGTGGCTGTGCGACCACAGCGGGCAGTCCCGATGTATTGATCCGCGTCGAACGGGGTCGAATATACTTTCAACACCCGTATACCGCCCTGAGATATTCAGATAGGTTTTTACCTTTCGAGTTTCTCCGTAGTCGTATGCCAGATGTTAGCAATAGCAGGCGGAGCTTCATGAAGGCTAGTGTGGCAGCAACTGCCGGATTGACGGCGCTCGCGGGGTGTACAGGTGGGAGTGACGAGGGAACGGTCAGATTGGCCTACACGGTTCCGATCGAGAACCTGGTGTCCCTGATGGGCGTCCCGGAGATTCAAGACGAGATGGAGAACCTCGGCGACGAGTACGAAATCGAGATTTCCCAGAACTCGTCGACGCCGGACACCCTGAACCAGATGGCCTCCGGGGACATCGATCTGGGCCTGCTTTCGACGGTCAGTTTCGCGAACGCGGTCCAGCAGGAGGCCGTCCCCGGCAACATCTCGCTCATCGCGACGGACTTCTGGGACGCACACCCGGACAACTACGGGTTCACGATCTACTCCGCTGCTGATTCGGATATCACCGAACTGGAGGACATCGAGGGAGCCACAGTCGCGGCGAACGCACGCGGGACCGGGACGCACGCGGTTTACGAGAAGGCGTTCCAGGATCTCGGACTCGAGGACGGCGAGGACGTCGAACTCGTCGAGCTGGCGTTCCCGAACATGACGCCGTCGATCAACGACGGGAGCATCGACGCCGGGATGTACCCCGCGCTGTTCGCGCCGCAGGCGCGGAACGAAGGGTTCAACGAGGTGTTCTCGAGCCAAGACGTCTGGGGCAACGAGTATCCCTTCGCGTACATCACGGCCTCGAACGATGTGATGGACGACAAGGACGATGCGATCTCCGCGTGGGGCGAGGACTACGTCAACCTCATCGGCTACCTCGAGGAGAACCGATCCGACGTCATCCCCGCCGCGGCCGAGCACTTCGACCTGTCCGAGGACCTGCTCGACGCGTTCTTCCTGACGGAGAACGACTACTACCGCGACGAACCCGTGACGGACGTCGACCGGATGCAGACCATGATGGACGACCTGACCGACCTCGGGTTCCTCGACGAGAGCTTCACCGTCGAGGACTACATCACCAACGAGTACGTCGAACAGTAGGCCAGACTGGTTCCGTCCTTCGGCGTCCAGGTCGCGAGCGACGAACGCCCTTTCTTTCGGTCACTCGATCACGGTAGTCAGAGAGCGATCCTGAATCCGTCCGCGCTAGACCGGGGGTCGCGGTCTCGAGCACCCGACCGCGGCGCGCCCCGCTCACCGTGTTCCGACTTCGAAATCGCGGAGCGAGAGTACTACCGCGAGCGGACCAGTATCGACGGGAGCGCACGAGCGAATGTTACGGCTCGGTCTCGGACTCGAGTCCGACCATGTCCTCGAGCACCGTGAGGATCGCGGAGGCGTCGAGTTTGCCGCGCCATTTCGCCGCCCATGATGCCGAGACCGATAACCCCGACTGTCGGCGCCGGCTCTGCCTTAGACATGCTATCATATTCTATACTGAGGAGAGATGATATTTTCGTCCCGCGACCCGCGGCGTTCGAGAGCGGTCACGGAGAACCGGTGGCAACAGACGAACGCGCGGCGTTCGACCGTCGGTGACTCACTCGGTGTTGACGTAGACGATGCCGTCCTCGACGACGACGTCGTAGGTCGGCACGATGTAGCTGTCGTCGCCGATGTGTTTCCCGGTCTCGACGTCGAACGACCAGCCGTGCCACGGACAGGAGATGATACACTCGTCGCTGTACTCCTGTTCGACGCGGTTCCCGGGGCCGGGCCACTCGCCGACGAGTCTGGGTTCGACCTGCCCCTTGCAGACGGGCCCGCCGTCGTGTGGACACTGATTGCGGAGCGCGTAGAACTCGTCGTTCGCCTTGATGACGCCGACCTCGGCGCGACCGATGGTGATGATTCTCGCCTCGCCGTCGTCGAAGTCGCTCACCGGTGCGACCTCGACGCGACCCTCGTCGCTCATAGGTCGAACACCCCCGCGGCGTTCCGACCGAGAATGTCTAACCGATCGTCGTCGTCGATCATTGGCAGGTCGGTGATGATGCTCGGACTGTCGAAGTCCCAGTGGGGGTAGTCTGAAGCGTACAGCAGGTTCTCGGTCCCGAGCATGTCGAAACAGAGTTCGAGCAGGTCGGGCCGCGCGGAGACCTCCAGCGGCTGGGTGCCGTAGTAGTAGTCCGCGATGTAGTCACCGGGCTTCTTCTCGAGCAGCGGCGCCTCCTCGGAGCGCTTGAGGTACTCCTCGTTGAGGCGGCTGATGAGGCCGGGCAGGTAGGTGACGCCCGACTCCATGAAGACGATCTCGAGGTCGGGGAACTTCACCGGGACCCCCTGGGCGGTCACGCTGACGATCTGGGACATGTTTGACTCGAGGAACCCGAGCGTGTGCGTCTCGATCATGTCCTGGTAGCCGGCGCGGACGTACTCGTCGAGCCCGGAACCGCCGGTGTGGTAGACGACCGGGAGTCCGAGGTCCTCGCAGCGTTCGTAGATGGGATCGTACTTGCGGTTGCCCAGCGGCGGGGAGGCCCCCGCGGTGACGAAGACGACGCCCTTGATGGTCTCCTCGTCCTCGATCCGGTCGAGGACGTCCATTGAGGCGTCGATGTCGTGGTACGGCATCGGCGCGAGGCCGTAGATCCCCTCGTCGGGATCGAGCACTTCTTCGAGCATGTAGTCGACGTGGCCCTTCACGAAGGACTCGACGCGTCGGTCGTCGGCCTTGACCCCACCCATCGCCAGGATGAGGTGCGAGATCTGGAGCGTCGCGTCGATATCGAGCTGGTCCATCCCCTCGAGGATGTCCTCCTTGTCGTCCCCGCCGTCGGGGTACTCCGAGAACTCCCGGTCGACCTTCCCGTAATTGAACCGATTTCCGGTCGACGCGGGGAAGAACGCGCTCAGGTTCTGTTTGACGCCGGTTCCGCCCCAGCCGCTCTTCTGGAACTTGGTCTTCCAGGGCTCGGGCATGTACGGCGCGGCCTGCTCGAAGGTGTCGGCGTAGTGCCAGTCGCAGTCGACGACCAGATGTTCGCTCGGATCGATCATCGATGGATCACTGCCGTGTGAACGTGCGGCATACCGGGTGAAAGTATCCATTCGCAATAAACCTTTAGTCGTGCTTACTATCCTATGCGAGCTGAAATTTTAGTCGTGTTTACGATCCCATGGGAACGGAGATTCGCATCCGGCTGCGCCGCAGATACTGGCCGGCCGCGTTTTGGCTGTGCCGACGGCCGCAGAGATTCACGCCGGCTCCGGTCCCGAGCGGTCGCGTTTCGACGGTACATATTTCAGATCGTACGTCAGTCGAAGTAGTATGGGTGCAAATAGCGATACGCAGGACGATCCGCTCACGCCGAGCCTCGAGCGCGTGCTCGAACTGGAAATCGACGTCGCGGAGCCGATCAAAATCGGCGAGACAGGCGACGGACAGCGCCGGATCATCCCGATCGAGGGCGGGACGGTCTCGGGTCGGTGCGAGGGCGAGGTGCTCGCCGCCGGCGCAGATTACCAGCTGTTCCGGACGGAGCGGGCGACGGAACTGGTGGCGAAGTATGCGTTCGAGACCGACGGCGGATCGCGCGTCTACGTCGAAAACCGCGGCATTCGCTGGGCCCCGATCGAGGTCAGCGAACGGCTTCGGGACGGCGAGCCCGTCGACCCCGACGACGTCTACTTCCACTCGGTTCCGGAGTTCGAGACCGCCGATCCGGAACTCGAGTGGCTCACGCAGAGTATTTTCGTTGCCGCAGGAACCCGCCAGCCCAACGGCGTGAAGCTGGCCGTGTACCGCATCGGCTGACGAGGCCGACACCGGTCGTCGTTCTCGAGGCGGTCGCCACTGACACCTCGAGCGGCGGTTGGTCGCTGAGGTCGGGCCACTCGCCGACCGACGCGTCAGCGGACCGCGAGGCTGCGTCGGCACGAGCCCCGGTGAGTCGCAGTACCCGAGTACGACTGCCCACGGGATGAGGTGGCTTAGCAAAGATTTATGCCGTTGTTCGAGACATGTTGAGCCGTACTATGGATGATAGTCTCCGATCGGTCTCCCCCGAGTCGGTCGACGTCGGCGTCGACCCGCTCTCGCAGGGGGATCTAGAGATCGAAACGTACCAGGTCGTCCGTCCCGACGGGACGTACGATTCGGACCGGGTACCGGATATCGACGACGAGGCGCTCTGTGATCTCTACCGGTGGATGCTCCTGCAGCGCGTCTACGACAATCGCGCCACGAAACTCCAGCGACGCGGCAAACTGGGAACGGTCGCCTCCGGTCGCGGCCAGGAAGCCAGCATCGTCGGCAGCGGCTACGCGCTGGCCGACGACGACTGGATCTTCCCGTACGGTCGGGAAGCCGCCGCACTCCTGATGCACGGCCTGTCGATGCGCGACCTGCTACTGTACTGGCGCGGCATCGAGGACGCCTCGCGGATGGAGGGAGCCAACGTCTTCGGCCTCGCGATCTCGATCGGCTCGCACATCCCGCTCGCGACCGGCAAGGCGTGGGGGATGCAACTCGAGGGCGAGGACTCGATCGCCTTCGCGAACCTCGGCGACGGGGCGACCTCGACCGGCGCGTTCCACGAGGGGATGAACTTCGCCGGCGTGCTCGGCGCCCCGGCGGTGTTCTTCTGTCAGAACAACCAGTACGCGATCTCCCTGCCGTTCGACGAGCAGACGAACGCGAACACGGTGGCCCAGAAGGCCCTGGCCTACGGCGTCGACGGGATCCGCGTCGACGGCAACGACGTGCTCGCGGTGTACAACGCGATGTCGACGGCGCGGGAACGCGCGCTCGAGGGCAACCCGGTCCTCGTCGAAGCCGTCACCTACCGCCGCGGCGCCCACACGACCAGCGACGATCCGACGCGATACCGCGAAGACGAGGAGGTCGAGGAGTGGAAAAATCGCGACCCGCTCGAGCGCTACCAGGCGTTCCTCGAGCAGACCGGCCGCTGGGACGCCATCGACGAGGACGCGATCCGCGAAGACGTCGAGGAACAGTTCTCGGAGGGGGTCGACGCCGCCGACGCCTTCGAGGAACGCGGCATCGAGGAGATCTTCGCTCACCTCCACGAGGAGATGCCGCCGGAACTGGAACACCAGCTCGAGGAGTTCCGCGAACTGCTGGAGGAGCGACCGGACATGTACGACTACATCGAACGACGGCCCAAGGGGTAATCAATGAACGCGACAATCGTCGAAGCAGTCAACGACGCACTACACGAGGAGATGTCGAACGACGACCGGACGCTGGTCTTCGGCCAGGACGTCGCCGAATCGGGCGGCGTCTTTCGGGCGACCGACGGTCTGAAAGACGAGTTCGGCGGCGAGCGGGTGCTGGACGCGCCGCTGTCGGAGATCGCGATCGTCGGCTCGGCCGTCGGGCTGGCGACCCACGGCTTCCGCCCGATCGCGGAGATCCAGTTCTCCGGCTTCCTGCCGCCGGCGTTCGATCAACTGGTCACCAACGCCAGCCGCATCCGGTGGCGCACCCGCGGGGAACTCTCCGCCCCGATGGTCGTCCGGACGCCCTACGGGGCCGGCGTGCGCGCGCTGGAACACCACTCCGAGAGTCTCGAGGCGGCCTACAGTCACATTCCCGGCCTCAAGGTAGCGATCCCCTCGACCCCTCACGACGCCAAGGGGATGCTGGTGAGCGCCATCCGCGACCCCGATCCGGTCCTGTTCATGGAGCCCAAACACGTCTATCGCTCCCTCCGGGAGGAGATCGACGAGGGTACCTACACCGAACCGCTCGGAACGGCCGCCGTTCGCCGCGAGGGCTCGGACCTCACCGTCATCTCGTGGGGCGCGATGATGCACAACACCCTCGAGGCCGTCGACAATCTGGACGTCGACGCCGAAGTGATCGACCTGCGGACGATCTCCCCCTTCGACAAGGAGACCGTGACGGAGTCGGTCAAGAAGACCGGTCGCTGCGTCGTCGTCCACGAGGCGGCCAAGACGGGCGGCTTCGCCGCCGAACTCGTCGCCTCGATCAACGACGAGGTGCTGATGTACCTCGAGGCGCCGATCGAGCGCGTGACCGGGTTCGACGTGCCAGTCCCGCTGCTGTCGATGGAAGACTTCTACATCCCGCACCCGCCGCGGATCGAAGAAGCGATCAAGGACACCGTCGCGTACTGACGGACCACCGATTTTCGCGGTCGCGATAGCGGGCCGTCCCGTTCGCGCTCGTTGCACACTCGAGCGCGTCGTTCGGCGTTCGGTTCCGATTCGAACGACGACTACCGATTCGGATCCGAGCGCTGGCTACCGATTCAGCGTGTGAATCGCCTGCCCGCGCGCGTTCTCGGCCGCCTCCATGACCGCCTCCGAGAGGGTCGGATGCGCGTGGACCGTGTCGGCGAGGTCCTCGAGGATCGCGCCCATCTCGATCGCGAGGCCGACTTCGGCGATCAGTTCCGACGCCTCGGGGGCGACGATCTGTCCGCCGAGGACGAAGCCGGTTCCCTCGTCGGCGACGAGTCGAACGAACCCGTCCGACTCGCCCATCGTGAGTGCGCGCCCGCTGGCGCGAAGCGGCATCGTGCCGACGACGGGATCGAAGCCGTTCGCGGCGGCTTCGGCCTCCGTCAGCCCGACGGTGCCGACCTCCGGATCGGTGAACACGGCCGCGGGGACGGCCTGGTGATCTAGCGCCGCGGGTTCGCCGGCAGCGACGCCGGCGGCGACCAGCCCCTCGGCGCTCGCCTTGTGAGCCAGCATCGGCTCGCCGGCGACGTCGCCGACCGCGAAGACGTGCTCGAGATCCGTTCTCGCGTAGTCGTCCGTCTCGACGAAGCCGCGCTCGTCGGTCTCGAGGCCCAGCGCCTCGAGTTCGAGGCTCTCGGTCACCGGCTCGCGGCCGACCGCGATCAGGACGCGGTCGGCGCCGTAGACCGACTCGTCGCCGTCCGCGGTCTCCGTGACGACCTCGATCCCGTCGTCGGTCTCGCGCCACTCGCTGGCGCCCTCGCCGAACCGGAACTCGATGCCCAGGTCCTCGGCGCGGTCCCGTACGATTCGGGCGATATCGTCCTCGTAGGTCGGCAGCGCGTCCTCGAGCATCTCGACGACGGTCACGTCGGCACCGGCTTTCGCGAACGCGGTGGAGAGCTCCATGCCGATGTAGCCAGCCCCGACGACGAGCAGGTCGTCCGGCACCGCGTCGGCGGCCAGCGCGTCGCGCGACGACCAGACGGGGTCGTCGTCGAAGTCGAACCCGGGGAGCCGTATCGGGCGGCTCCCCGTCGCGACGATGGCGTGTTCGAACTCGATCGATTCGCTGCCCTGCCCCTCGCCGCCGTGGGCGATACGGACGGTCTCCTCGTCGACGAACGTGGCCGTCCCTTCGACCAGGTTGACGCCATTGGCCTTGCAGAGCTTCTCGACGCCGCCGGTGAGCTGATCAACGACGCCGTCTTTCCACTCGACGAGCGTCCGCATGTCGACGGTCGGATCGGCGTGGACCCCCATCTCCTCGGCGCGGCCCGCCTCGTGGGCGAGGTCCGTCGCGGTGATCAACGCCTTCGACGGAATGCAGCCGTAGTTGAGGCAGGTCCCCCCGTAGGCGTCCCGTTCGACGAGCGTCGTGTCCAGTCCGTGTTGTGCGGCGCGGATCGCGGCCGTGTAGCCGCCGGGTCCGCCGCCGATAATCAGTACGTCAGTCGCAGTCCGCACGTCTCCCATAACCATTATTCGAGTAACAGTAGTTCTGGCGCGTTCAGGTAGCGCTTGACCTCGTTCGTGAACTGTGCCGCTTCGGCGCCGTCGACGAGCCGGTGATCGACCGACATCGAGATCGGCATCGTCGGCCGGGCGACCACGTCCCCGTTCTCGACCCAGGGGCGCTCTTTCATCGAGCCGAGCGCGAGGATCCCCGCCTCGGGGTAGTTGATGATCGGGGAGGCGTACTCGCCGCCGATCGCCCCGATGTTCGTGATCGTGAACGTCCCGCCCTGCATCTCGTCGGGACTGATCCGCCGGTTCCGGGCGCGTTCGGCCTTGTCGTTGATGTCTCGAGCGAGCTCGAGCAGCCCTTTTTCGTCGGCATCGTCGATCACGGGAACCATCAGTCCGGCGTCGGTCGCGACGGCGATGCCGATGTTGTACTCGTCGTGGACGACGATCTCCTCGGCCTCCTCGTCGAGTTCGGCGTTCAGCGACGGCACCGATCGCAGCGCCGCGACGACCGCCTTCACGGCGAAGGGAAGGTAGGTGAGTTTGACGCCGCGCTCCTCGGCGCGCGCTTTGAGCCGGGAGCGCGCGTCGACGAGCTCCGAGACCTCGACCTCGTCGTGGTGGCTCACGTGGGGCGCCGTGAACTTCGAGGTCGCCATCTGTTCGCCGATCGTCCGCCTGACGCCGGTGTACGGGATGCGATCGCCGGCGGTCGGGCCGTCCGATCCGTCGGTTTCGCCCTGCTCCGCGCTTGAGGCCGACGTCCCGTTTCCGGTCGGTTCGGCAGACGGACGGTCGCCCGCCGCGTACGCGCTGACGTCAGCTGGGGTCACGAACGATTCGCCGTCGCGCTGCTCGCTCGCGGGAACGTCGTCGATGTCGACGCCCTCTTCGCGCGCGAGCCGTCGAGTCGCCGGCATCGCCAGCGTCCGGTCGCGGTCCGCACCGTCGCGCGCCTCGAGCGCCCCCGACTGCGCGCGGTCGTCGGCGCTGGCCGTTCCGGTCGCCGCGGACGTACCCGACGCCGCCGCGGATCCGCCCGAAGCGGCCGCCGTTGCGGATTCGTCGGTACCGGTCGTCACGGCCCCGGTGTCGGCGTCTTCGACCCCCGGAATTTCGGCCGACTCCGCCGGCATCGTGGCGGTCGCCTCGCCGGCGGCTTCGCGAACGTCGCGTTCGGTGATTCGGTTCCCGGTACCGTTCCCGCCGAGCGTCGCGATGTCGACGCCCTCTTCGCGCGCGAGTCGGCGGACGCTGGGCGCGGCGAAGACGCGACCCTCCGGGACGGTCGATCCGCGACTCTCGGCCGATTCGGCCGGATCCGCGGACGTCTCCTCGGCGTCCGCTTCGGTCGTCGCGCCCTCGTCCGGGGCGGCGCCGGTATCTGCTTCGTCCCCGTTCGCGTCGTCCACCTCGAACACGACGAGGACGTCGCCGACGGGGACGACCTCCCCTTCCTCTGCGCGCAGTTCCGCGACTTCACCGTCACACGGCGACGGGATCTCCACGAGCGCCTTGTCAGTCTCGACTTCGGCGAGCACCTGGTCTTCTTCGACGGTATCGCCGACGGCGACGTGCCAGGTGACCAGTTCACCCTCGGCGACGCCTTCACCGACGTCTGGTAGTTCGAACTCCGTTCTCATCTGTGGGTATAGGGACATTCACACACAGTAGTATACGCTCTTCGGTCGGCAGATTTCCGCCGCGGCGACCGTCCATTCCCGGACTCACCCGTCGCCCCGCCGTTTGAATTTCGACGGCATTTCGAGAACAAGTAACCGGACACCTGTTCGGAGGCGACGACCAACAGTTAATAGCTCGCGAACCGTCGGTCAGTCGTATGGGTGCAGACAACGATCACATGCGAACGCGGGTCAAGACGGTGCGGACGGCGCTCGACATCGTCGAAGCGCTGAAATCGCTCGACGGCGCCACGACAACTGAGCTCGCCACGCACCTGGACATGCCCAAGAGCAGTGTCTACAACCACCTCCAGACCCTCGGGCACGACGGCTACGTCGTGAAGAACGACCAGACGTACGAACTCGGGTTGCGGTTCCTCGATCTGGGGGCGTTCGCCCGCCAGAAAGAGGGGAAACTGACCGACGTGGCCCAACCCGAACTCGAGTCGGTCGCCGAGGAAACCGGCGAACTGGTCAACCTGCTGGTCGAGGAGAACGGCCGCGGGATCTTTCTGTTGCGCGAGCAGGGGCCCCAGTCGGTGAGCATCGACTCCTACACCGGCCAGTGCGTCCACCTTCACACGACCGCGCTCGGAAAGACGGTGCTGGCTCACCAGTCGACCGAGCGCCGGACGGAGGTCATCGACCGCCACGGCCTGCCGGAGAAGACGGAGAACACGATCACCGACCGGGACGAACTCGAGGACGAACTCGAGGAAATCCGGAACGAGGGCGTCGCGTACGACCTTGAGGAGCGAATCAAGGGACTCCGCTGCGTCGCGATACCGATCTTCCGGAACGATCGCATCTCCGGAGCGATCAGCGTCTCCGGCCCGAACAGCCGCATGGACGACCAGCGTATCCAGACCGAGATCCTCCCGAAACTGCGACACGCGGCGAACATCATCGAACTCAATCAGACGTACTCGTGACGGCAACGCGGGGAACCCGTCGCGAGACCGCCGCCGAACTGGACCAAGGCGCCGGTTCTCTCGTCGCGAACGTACGTTCGTTTCTGCTCATTACCGTTGATCGTCCGACGAATACGCCGAGCGATCGGGTCCGAATCGGTCGTCAGTCGGATTCGCTGTCTCGAGCCCCGTCTAATTACAAGAGTATGGATGTAAACGATGTTGCTGGTGCGGGCAGGTCCGTCCGTTACCGACCGACCGTTCCAGCGGATCGACGTTCCCCGTCGTGATCCTCCGTCAGTTTCGGACGGGTGATCGGCCGAGTGAGTGATCGCCGGAATGATCCGAGTAATTGTTCGCGTTTGACGAACACCTCTTCGTCTCAGCCCCCTATCGCGTCCCCGTTGATGAATTCGACCGACCGATTGGGACGGAATCGAACGTCGTCCGGACGGGTCGTCTCGAGTTCACACGGTTATTACGACAATCTGTCCGTACATAATCTACCGCAGGGCGGTGGTGCCCCGCGTCATCGCCGTCTCTATCTAAGCGATCGATTCTGATCTCCGAAACGATCTGAATTCTTACAGTGACTGATTACGTACCTTATCCGCAGTGGCGGGCTACTGACCGGGTGCGCTATCGTCCGACCGAAAACTGACTGCGGGGCGGCTGATCACTGCCGTACCTCGGCCCGAAATCGAACCGGGGGTAAGTGTTCCGCTATCGCAGGTCTTATCGAACATTATCGAATATCTCCTCGGATCCCGCGGTTGGTCTCGGCAGTTACACCGGACCGCTCGCCCGTTCGATCGCAGTTGACGAGACTGATCGATAGCTTTTGTATCTGGTGAATCATCTAATATACTACTATTATCATGACTATTTGTTTGTCTCTACGATCTTCGAGAGAACCCCGAGAGATGGGCGGGCAAAGCGGATCGCTGTTCGTCCCTTGCGAACAGCCCCCCGTCGGAATCGAACGAAGAGTCAACCACGGCTGAGAGTGTCGATGGGGCGTCCCACCGATCGGACGTCCCGTCGGGTCATCTCGAGGTGTTTTGAATAAACTTTTTATAGAGACTACTCCAGGTTCACGAACATGGACGAAGACGACTCGTTCGACGTTTCACCGCGGGATATCGCCATCCTCAAAGCGAGAGTCGATCATCCCACGTCGTCGACGCGGGAACTCAGCGGAATCCTCGAGGAGGAGTACGGAATCACCCTCTCCCACAACCGCATCAACGAAATTCTGCGGACGATGTCCGAGGAGGAGACCTTTCGGGAGACGATCCTCCCGAACCGGGAGATGTTTCGACACTACCTGTTTCGGATCGGGTTTAACTTCACGAACTTCGAGGAGAACTGGCGAGACTGCTACTTCGCCCTGCAGAACGACCCGCACGTCCTGATGTTCTTCACCGCGGACAGCAGTTACCACTGGCACGTCATCACGCAGTTCCGGACGGACAACCAGATGGAGCGGTGGGTCCACGAGTTCTTCAAATCACACGGCGACCTGATCGGCGGGTTCGACAACACGATGCTTCACAGTGTCCACAAGTTCCAGACCGAGGCCGCGATCTTCGACGACATCCTCGCGGAGACCGAGGAGGGACGACGGTATCTCGAGCATAAACACGAGTGACTGTCACACTTTTCTCGACCGTTTTCACCCGGTGAAGCACGTACTCCGTAATTTATATTACACGGTTCGGCCATGCCACAGTATGGGAGTATCCGACTTCTTCGATCCGGACGGAATCGCCGTCATCGGCGCGTCGAAGACGGCCGGCAAGCTCGGGAACGACGCGATGACCAACATTCGGACCTACGACGGCGAGGTCTATCCGGTCAACCCCTCCAGCGAGGGGAGCGTCTACGGGTACGAGTTCGTCGACTCGGTCCACGACGTCGACGCCGATCTGGCGCTGTGTTGCGTGCCCAGTCCCGTCGTTCCGGAGGTCCTCGAGGAGTGTGGCGAAGCGGGCGTCGGCGCCGCGGTGATCTTCGCCGGCGGCTTCGCGGAAGTCGACGAGGCCGGGTGGGAACGCGAGCGCGAGATCGTCCGCATCGGCGAGGAGTACGACATGACCGTTCTCGGTCCGAACACGGCCGGCTACTGTATTCCGCACTTGGATCTCTACGGCTCGTTCGTCCCCGAGATCCGCGACGTCGAAACGGGGAACGTCGCCCTGCTCGCCCAGAGCGGGGGCGTCGGGATCACCTCGGCGTTCCAGCTGGACCGCGAGGAGTACGGCGTGTCGGCGATGTTCGGCCTCGGTAACCGAGCGAACACCGGATTCGCCGAACTCATTCCGATCCTCGACGACGACCCGCGAACCGACGCGATCGCGCTCCACATCGAGGGGACCGAAGACGTCGACGCGTTCCTCGAGGCCTGCCTCGAGGCGGAGACTCCGATCGTCGCGTACAAGGCCGGCAGCGAGTCGCTGAGCGATTTCGTCGAGTCCCACACCGGCGCACCCATTCAGTCCCGGGAGAGTTACGAGGAGCCCCTCGCCGGCGAGGGCGTCGTCTTCGTTTCGTCTGTGACCGAACTCGTCGACGCCAGCCGCGCGATCGCGGACACGCCGACCCCGTCGGGTCGGAACGTGGGGCTGGTCACCGCGCAGGCCGGGCCGGGAATCATCGTCGCCGACGACCTCGACCGGCGCGGCGCCGGGTTCCCCGATCTGGAAGCCGAGACTCAAGAGCGCGTCGACGACCTCCTCCAGGGGATCACCTACACGGAGAACCCGGTCGACACGGGCCGCCCGCTGCCCGAGTTCGGACGGGTGATCGACGCCGTCGCCCGCGACGACAACGTCGACATCGTCGTCGTCTACGAGATCTACGAGGACTCGCTGGGGTACCCGGTCGAGGAATTGGAGACGCTCGCCGACGAGCTCGAGAAGCCGATCCTCTTCACGGTGGCCGGTCCGGAGAGCTACGAGGAGGAACGGCTCCGGATGGAGGAGGCGGGTATTCCGACCTTCCAGGCACCGGAGCGCGGGGCGAACGCGGTCGCGGCGCTGATCGGCTCGATCGACGACGACGCGTGACCGCGGGGACTCCGTTCTCGACGGTGACGGGAAACGCGGGGCCGTAACGACGGCTCCCGCGATCTAGCGACTGTCAGCGCGAAACGGGCCAAAATCGTCAGTAGAGCAGGGTGAAGACCCCTAGCTGCAGCGGGAGCAGGAGGACGATCGTCGCGACCGAGCAGGCGACCGTGGTGCGGATGACGTCGCCGGTGTCGGCCGTGCCTTCGGCCAGGATCACCACGAGGACCGCCGACTGGTAGGGGAAGAAGTACGAACTCAGCGCCAGCGTCTCCGACATCAACACGGGAGTCAGCGGCAGCCCCGTGGCCTCCGCGTAGGGGATGAGAACCGGCGTGAGGACGCTCGCGACGGCCAGCCCCTCCATCAGGAACGTCAGCAGAAAGGTGATTCCGAAGACGACCGCGAGGACGACCGCGAGTGACGCGTCGGTCGGGATCAGCGCGAGCAGGTAGTCGGCCGCGTCCGCAGTGAACCCGGTGTAGGCCAGTCCGTCGCCGATCGCGAACACGGCGGCGATGAAAAAGAGGATCGAGAAGTCGGTCTCGCCGACGGTCTCGAAGTCGGTGACGCCGATCCGGGGGAGGAATACGAGCACAACGACGGCGACCGCGCCGACGACCGGATGGAATCCGTGGACGAAGTCGGTCGCCCAGATCGCCGCACCGACGAGGAGGGCGGCCAGCATGCGCCGTTCGGTCCGCGACGCGTCGCCGGCCGTCTCCGCCGGGACATCGACGTTCGCGGACGGGTCCGGACGGAAGAGGTAGTAGACGACGGCACAGACGAGTAACACGCGCGTCAGTCCCATAACCGGGTACATGTGGGACAGCCACTCCGTCCAGGAGACGGGATGATCCGCGATCGAATCCGCGAACCCGGTGAGCATGATGTTCGGGAGATCGGCGGTGAGAATGCCCGCGGAGCCGTAGAAGGTGGCGAACGCCGGGCCGAGAAAGAGGCCGACGCGCGCCGACCGATCGTCGAAGAGTTCGCCGGTCTCCGTGAGGAACGGTGCGATGATGAGGATCCGGACGAGCGACGAGGGAATGAGGAACGCCAACGCGTGTGCGCCGACGGAGAGCGCGAGCAGGAGCCGCCGATACGTTCGTATCGGCTGCGTCCCGGCCGATTCGGAGACCGTTCGAGCGGTGATACGGGTCCCGGCCCAGTTCGCGAGACCGCTCCGGCGCGTCGCCTCCCCCATTAACAGTCCAAAGCCGATGAGCCACGTCGCCGGCTTCTGGAAGCCGGTCAGGGCCAACTCGGTCGAGAACCCTACGGCGATGAGCCCGATTCCGATCAGTCCCGTGAACGAAGGCGGAATCGGCGTCAGGATCCACAGCGAAATACAGAAGACCGTGATCGAGAGCATTCGCGCGACGTCGCCGCCACTCCCGCCCGAGAAACCGAGCCAGACCGCCGCGGCGATCGCTATGGCAATGGCGAACGCTATTCGCGGGGTTCTGAGCGTCTCGAGTGCCGACCGTCCGTCCATCGTTTCGTTCGGACGGTCACGGAGTTCGAGGTTAAATCTATCGAGATTCCCACAGCCGTCTCCGATCCACGGTGGTAGCGGGGTCGCAGCGATCCGGCGGTCGGGTGCCGTCCCTGCCTCGAGTGTCGCGCCCGTCTCTGCCCCCGGTCGCGACGGGACCGGTCCGTCCCGTATGCGAAGGATGTCGAAGCTGACCGCCGCGATCGCGCTCTATCGGTACTACACCGGCGTGTGGCGCGGCGTCAGCTGCTCGATCCGCGAGCGGTCCAGCGGAACTACGGACTCCGGCGACCGCGAAATTGCGTACGCTGTCAAGAAACGTTAGGTCTAATAGTAGACGAATCCAGCAATTCAAGCATCTCTCACGGCTGTCGACCGATCGACGGATCGGTGAAACTAAAGCCGATACACGGCCCACTGAGCCGTCCCGTTCGGGCCGAATAGAACACCGAATCGTGAGTCGTCGTCCCGAACGAATCGTCCGCTCAAACAGTGACGTGATTTAGTCCATAACAGCTTCGTTCGCTAACAGAGAATGAAGAACGGGAGTGTCGGTAGCGAACGAGGGAGAACGCGAGGCGGAACCGTCTCGTCGACGCAGGCTATCGGCACACGGGAGACGACGGCGGGAGAAAGCCGATCGACGGACGCGTATTCTCGATTTCAGCAATAGGATGAACAGTTTTAATAGGTGCCTATTGTCGGGTGGAACGGCGAGTGAATAGCCGGGCCTCGCAGACGCCGCTTCACTTCTCAGTTCGCCGGATCTCGGTCGGAGAGCCGGGTTACGAGATGCCATAGTTTTGTAGTGGTTCGGCGCAGAATACTCCGGGTGCGCCGAGCAACGTCCGGGACGGGCGCGATAGAATTACGAATGTACATGTGTAAACTTGTCCGAGATCCAAACATTTTTTACGACGAACCGCCTAATGGAGGCGATGACCGACCAGCAATTGAGGAGCGCGGAGACGTGCGGGTGCAAACTCGGCCGGATCGCGGACCAGTACGATCTCGTCGGGCTCGACAACGACCTCGTCGCGGACTGGACAGGCCAGAACGGGGACCGACACAGCACGCGACAGCTCGCGACGCAGGTGAACCAGCACGTGCTCGAGGCGGCGCTCGAGGAAGCGAGCGTCCCTGTCAAGGACGGCGAGGTCGAGAACACCTATCGGCTACTGACCGATGACGACGTCAGTAGCGGGGTTCGCGTGCAGACCCGAAACGAACTGGAGCGCGACGGGGTGTCGATCGACCGCGTCGAGTCGGACTTCGTCTCCCACCAGACGGTCTACAATCACCTGACCGACTGCCTCAAGGCCTCACTCGAGACGCCGAGCGACGAGGAGCGACTGGAGCGCAGCAGCGAGAAGCTCGGCGCGCTCCAGAACCGGATCGAAGCGGTCACGACGGACACGGTCGGCCAGCTCGAACGCAACGAGATCGTTGACATCGGCGACTTCGACGTGACCGTCTCCGTCACCGTGACCTGCAACGACTGCCTGCAAGAGTACACCATCAGGGAGCTACTCAACGAGCAGGCCTGCGGGTGCGCCGACGCCCGCTGATGGGGGCCGACCGGAACGGACTCAGATCTAGGCGAAACAGCAGGATCAACCATGATAATTAAGCGAAAATACTTATACGGACGAGTACGAGATGAAAAGTATGGAGAACGAACTGACAGAACAGAGACCAGAGGTTCCGCAGCAGGCGACGCTCACCGTCGATAACGTCGGCGGGATCGACGAGACGGAAGTGACGTTGCGAGAGGGCGTGACGGTCCTCGCCGGACGGAACGCGACGAATCGGACGTCGCTGCTGCAGGGACTCATGGCGGCGCTGGGAAGCGATCGCATCAGCCTCAAGGCCGACGCAGACGAGGGGCACGCAGCGCTCGAGTTCGGCGACGAGACCTATCGGCGAACGCTCGAGCGGCGCAACGGAGCGGTCGTCACCGACGGCGACCCGTACCTCGAGGACCCCGAGGTCGCGGACCTGTTCGCGTTCCTGCTCGAGACCAACGAGGCGCGACAGGCCGTCGCTCGCGGCGACGACCTCCGGGAACTGATCATGCGGCCGGTCGACACCAAGGAGATCCAGAGCGAGATCGAACGGCTCGAAACGCGGAAGCGGGAGATCGACGAGCAACTGGAGGAACTGGACGAGTTCGAGACGCGGCTGCCCGACCTTGAGGCGAAGCGAAAGCGCGTCACCGACGAGATCGAGGAGCTGGAGGACGAGCTCGAAGCGGCCCGCGAGGAACTCGAGAATTCCAACGTCGACGTCGAAGAGCGCCGGGAGGAACAGTCCGAACTCGAGGAGAAGCTCGAGGAGGTCCGCGAGACGCGCTCGGAACTCGAGCGCGTCCGCGACCGCATCGAGACCGAACGCGAGAGCATCGACGCCCTCGAGGACGAGCGAGAGGAGGTTCAAGAGCGCCTCGAGTCGCACTCGACGGGCGACGACGCCGATGTCGGTCGAATCGAGGCCGAAATCGAGACCTTACAAGAGGAGAAGGCCGAGCTCTCCGACGAGATCTCGCAGCTCCAGAGCACGATCCAGTTCAACAAGCAGCTGCTCGACGAGGAGGAGTCAATCCTGCCGGAGACCGACCGGAGCGAGGGCGAGACTGGCGGCAGCGCCACGGATCAGTTGCTCGCCGACGAGGAGACGGTCACCTGCTGGACCTGCGGCTCGTCGGTCGCCCGCGAGCAAATCGAAACGACGATCGACCAGCTCCAGACCGTGCGTCAGGAGCGCCTCGAGACGCGATCGGAGCTCGGTTCCGAACTCGAGGAGCGCCGCGAAACGCTCTCGGAGATCAACGAGAACCGGACCGAGTACCGGCAGGCCCAGCGGCGGCTCGACTCGATCGACGACGAGATCGAGCGCCGACGCGACCGCGTCGACGACCTCACGGACGAGCGCGAGGAGCTCACCGGCGAGATCGACGACCTCGAGGCCGAGGTCGATGACCTCGAGACGGCCGACCAGAACGATGTGCTCGACCGGCACAAGGAGGTCAACCGGCTCGAGTTCGAACTCGAACGCAAGGAGCGCGAGCGCGACGAGATCGAGGACGAGATCGCGTCGATCGAAACGCGACTCGACGAGCGAGAGGGCCTCGAGGCGCGCCGCGATGACATCACCGACGAACTGACCGACCTCCGGACGCGGATCGATCAGATCGAGGCGACCGCCGTCGAGAGCTTCAACGAGCACATGGAGAACCTCCTCGAGATCCTTGAGTACGACAACCTCGACCGAATCTGGATCGACCGGACCACGCGAGAAGTCCGCGAGGGCCGCCGGAAGGTCACGAAGTCGTCGTTCGACCTCAAGATCGTCCGGAGCACCGCCTCCGGCGCGGCCTACGAGGACACGATTACCCACCTGAGCGAGAGCGAACGCGAGGTGACCGGGCTCGTGTTCGCGCTGGCGGGCTACCTCGTCCACGACGTCTACGAGACGGTCCCGATTATGCTGCTGGACTCCCTCGAGGCGATCGACTCCGAGCGGATCGCGACGCTGATCGGCTACTTCGAGTCCCACGTTCCCTACCTCGTCGCGGCGCTGCTCCACGAGGACGCGCAGGCCGTCGACGGGGACCACGCCCGAGTCACGGAGATCTGAACGGGTCGACGTCGGGGCTCGTTCGTCGCCGTTCGCTTCCGTGACGTCCCGCCGGTATCCCGCGTTCGCTCGACCGCCGCGGTCCGGGCGCTCGGTTCCGACGCTGTACCGGGATCCGTAGTGAGGGTCATCGAAGGGGGCGAATACCGATCGTCTCGAACCGAGAAGACAAATCTAGAATGCGTTTATTATAGTAGCAGTATCACACTCGTAGTCACACCGAGACGAAAGGGCATGTCTCCGACTATGATAGATGTGACAAGCCGGTACGGATAGGTTTTCACCGAAATAATCCGATCGCGCCGACGGTCGAATACGTCCCTCAAGGAGCGTGATACCGTTCGGACCGCAGCGCATCGAGTTCGAATTCCGGCATTCACTAAACAGGGCGAAACGCACCAAGGACCAATTATATCGATTTTCATATATTTATCGCCGTCCGTTCGCTCTCGATCGGGGCCGGATATCGATGCGTAGAAACCGTATTAGAGTTTCTTCCGTGATCTCGCGAGTTGCCGATCGCGGTATCCGACTCACGAGGGCGGGCGCCCGTTGGGTCCACCGCCGGATAATCAAGTGTAATTTTATGAGTGTGCGGTTACTCTACCGATCACGAACGATGGATGGCCACGGGAACCCGACGCTCGTCGGTGATCGCGCGTGACCGCCGAGACGACGCGGGTCGACGAACCGCTCGAGGACTTCCTTCGCTCGAAGTCGAAGGGGGCCACTGAGAGCGGGAACTACCGGCGGAATCTCGAGCGCTGCGTCGAGGACTTTCTCGAGTGGCTCGAAGTGGATTCCTACTCTGGCGGGACGTTCGACGAACTGGACGAGCGAACCTTCCGGCGATACGCGCGCGAACTCACGAGTCGAGACCTCGCTCCGGGGACGGTTCGAACGTACTACGCGCACGTCAGCGCCTACGTCGGCTGGTGCGTTCGCGAAGGGCTTCTCGAGGCGAACTACGCTCAGCGAAACGTCGCGAAGGAGCCGCTCCCCGAAAACGATGGGCGGCGGTCGGGGGATCAACAGGCCTGGACCGACGAACACCGATCACAGATCACGCGGTACGTTGACAAACGCGCACACGATGGTGCTGACGAGAAGGGGCTCGACGCCATTCAGGAGTTTCGGGACCGAGCGCTCGTCTACGTCCTCTGTTACTCCGGGGTTCGTGGCGGAGAGATCGTAGCGGATCCGAAGGACGACCGGCGCAACGGCCTCAGGTGGGGAGACGTCTCCCTCGAGGATCGAACGATGACCGTCCTCGCGAAAAAACAGAACTGGTCCGATCGATCGCTGACGAAACAAGTGATAAATCCTATGTCGCGATATCAAGAACTGCTCGATCCCGCTGGGGAGGACTGGCCGGTATTTCCGACGTTCCACCTTCCGACGCTCTACGAGACGCTTCGAACGGGGCTCCGTGACGAACGCGGTTGGTCCTCGAGCGATATTGAGGAGTTCGTCGACGAGCTCACGGGCCAACCGGCCGTTTTCGAGGCGCTTCGTGAATACGAATTGGCGCCGTCCTCGATCAATACCGACGGCGCTCGCCGTATCATGCGACGGCTGTGCGAGGAAGCCGGGCTCGATCTCGACGATAAACACGGCTATCTCGCACTGCACGGTGGCCGTCGCGGTGCTGGTGAAGTGATGGTTCGACAGCGCGGCTTCACTTCTGCCGCTCGCCTTCTCGATAATAGTGAGGAAGTAGTTCGGAAGTCCTACTCACATATCGAGGCAAAAGAAATGGCGAAAGACGCTGGCGATGCGTTCGCCGAACACGATACGTAAGTCTCCATGTCAGGAAACATTCACTCTGGTGAAGACTTTCCAACGGGACTGCATTGGACGTCGATACGCGACGCACGGGCGACGCGTCCGAGTGTAACCGGACGGGCAACTGTTCCATCCTCGAGACTCGGCTCGAACGCGAGAGCATCATCAGCGTCGACTGAGAGTGACTCTCCCGTATCAAGTTCGAGCACACGAACCTTCGTTCCGTCCTCGGCGGCGGAGAGATATCCGGTTCCCTCGGCCGCCGTATCCGGTGTTTCCTCAACACTCACGGCCTCAATGACAAAGCCGGTATCCCACCCTCCGCGGATGACTTGCCCGTAAAGACCGATTTTGACCGTCGATGAGTCGCCCGACAACTGTTCCGTGACTCACAACGAGTGCATCATCGCTCGAGTTGAATCGCGTGGCCTGTGAGTGATTCGGTCTTGGGAGGCAACCGCGTTATACTCCACTTGAGAACGGATAGCTGTTTGAAGTCTCGATATATGTCCGGGAGGGGACAGTCAAAGCGGTCAGTCGTCAGTAACGGTAACCGGTTCCGGCTGCGGCCCGACGCGCTCGAGATGGGCACGGATTGCCGGCGTGGCGAGGTAGCAGCCGTACGCTACGGCGAGGCCGAAGGCGAGATCCGTGAGCCAGTGGACGCCGAGATATATCGTGGAGGCGAGGACCGTCCCGGTGATCGCCCAACTGAGCCGTTTGTAGCCACGGGGTGCGTAGAGGGCTGCAGTTCCGGCGAGGCCAGCGTGCAGGCTCGGGAATGCCTTCTGGAGAGTGTCGACATTCGTCATGAACGTCTGAACCGGGCCGGTGGATTCGTAGAGTACCGGCTCGACGCCTTGCAAGTAGTATCCGGTGACGCCGACGGGTACGAAGTAGAAGAATGGCATGGACACGAGGAGGACAGCCGTGTACGTGGTGACGTAATCGAGTGCCCGGGTACGACCGTGGCGATATTTCAAACTAATGTACGTAGCGAGAAGCAGTGTGGGGTACACGAGAAGATAGACGATGACGAACAGCACGGTTAGGATGAGGGTTGGATCGGGCTGGAGTACTGCGACGGCATTCCCCTCAAGAGCCTACATGAGATCTGTGCGGAGCGGGTACGGTGACCGTTCGGACGCCATGCCGACGATACTCGAAACGACGAGTACCGCCGCAATGTAACAGATATCGCGGAGGTCAAGTGGAGGACGCATCAATCCGAGTATTGAAAACCATTTTTCAAATAGCTATTGATTATGAACACTGTCTCGTTTTGCATCACCTCGACTGATGTCTGTCCGTCGAGAGTCCGATGCGGTCTCCAACGGGTATAGTATTGCACGAACTGTTCAATCCACTCGCGGGTGCTGTCAGAAAGCCGATGTTACCGGTCCCAAACCGCTCCGTGAGCGGGCTCAACGCCTACTTCAGCGGAAATCGTTGCAGTCTTTCGAAGCGGACAACCGGTTTCGTGGAGGCGGACGGCGAGGCGCTGTTTCGTTACTCGTGAAAAGTGAGGCGGCGCGGTTTTATGGTTTCTATGCCGAAAACCGACCGCCTCAGCGGAGGTAGCGACTGAACCGGTTTGAGTATTGTAGAGCGAGAGCGGACACCGCGCCAGCTGATAGAACTTAGGATTCGATTCCATCGTGCTGAAATGTATTTTTCAAATACAGTTCGAGGAGTGGGGGAATACGGTGCCGATCGATCACGGAAAGCCGTTCTCGAGTAGGAACAGAAAGCCGATCGCAGCCAGCAACTGACGCGAATTCGGATCACGTTTCGATCGACAAAACCGAAATTCGGACCGATAATCGACAGGATTGGCGGCACGCTGCAGTCGATCCTGCAACGAACAGAGTTCCCCATGGCCGGCTGCTTTCACCGGTTACGACTCCACCGACTGAACGTTCGTCCGAGAATGATCCGAGAAACATGACAGCGAAGACACTGTGGTACTCGTCGATAGGGCACGGCATCTCCAGACAGCACGCCGATGTGGGATTCCGATTTCGATATGAAACACGGAGAAACCGGAACAGTATCTAACATATAGTTAGAGATATAATACGACACACCTATTCGGTTCAAATCATTTTAGTCACGCCATCCCATCAACCGCAGAATCGTGGCTCCAAGTCCTCGCCGCCCGGCACATTGCCACAAACTAAACGCGGCCCAAAATCAACGGGAGTGATCTTGGCTAGACGCTGCAATAGACATCGAGTGACAGTTGCTTCTCGATGTCACACTATTCGGTCGATACGGTACTAATCCAGCGGCTGCATTTGCTGCAAAAACGCCACGAGAAACACGATCTCGCCGAGACCGAGTTTCTCGTCGGTTACGCGTCAGAAAGTGGCTTGAACGGGTTGTACACTACGAGAATACGCAACGGCCGCATCGCTCACTCGACGGACAGACGCCAGCGGCGGTGCGAAGCCAGACGTGAAATTTACAATATTTTACATATGGCGTTCGAGGCGACCGCCGTTCGAGACGGCTGCCGGAGTTCAACCGTGCTTCGAGACATCACACGTCGAGACGGATCGAGACGTGGTCGAGAAGCGAACGCAGGAACGAGTGTGACGAGTGGAAATCGACGTTCGGGCCCTGATTTCCGCCGTTAGCGCACGAACGGGTCACTCGAAACCGAGCAGGGCGGTAGGGGCTCGATCGCTCGAGAGCCGGTCGACCCAACCGTTTCGGACGCTCACGTCCCGTACCGATACTTGATCGAGATCGAATCGATCGTCTCCTGTAACTTCTGGAGGAGCGTCCGCTGGTAGCGATCGTTCCTGATCCGCCCCGTCGGACTGACGATGCCGACGGCCCCGTCCAGTCGGTCCTCGACGAGAACGGGTGCGGCGATGACCCCCATTCCGGTGACCTGCTGGTTCCAGTCCACGGCGTACCCTCGCTTTCGAATCTCGTCCAGCTCCGACCGCAACGCCTCCTCGTCGGTGATCGTCTCGTCGGTCACCCGCGCCAACCCCCGCGTTTCGATGATCTCGTCGGTTCGCTCGTCCGGGAGGTACGCGAGAAGTACCTTCCCCGTTGCGTTCGTGTGCAGCGGCGTCGTCATTCCCGAGTAAATGCCTAACTCGAGCGAGCGGTCGCCGAACGTTTTGTGCAGAATCACCGCCTGTCCCGATTGCTCGACCACCAGCGACACGAGCTCGCCGGTCTGGTCGGCGAGATCCTTCAGGGACCCCTCGGCTGCTTGAAAGAGGCCGTTTCGATGCTTGAGCCGGGAACCGGTCGTGAGGAACCGATAGCTGAGTCGATACTCGCCACCGTCATTGATGACGTACCCCGTCTCCGCGAGCGTGCGGAGGTACACGTGGGCGGTGCTCTTCGGAATGTCCAGCCGACCGGCGATCTCGGACGGTCCCGCGCTGTCGACATCCCACAGCGTCTCGAGGACGGTGAACGCCTTGAGGACTGACGACATCGTGGACGTTCCCTCGGTCATACGCGTACGTTCGGCCGCTCGTCGATAAATCGTTCGGTTATATTGGACAGCGGTGCCTCGTCGGCACCCCCGCTCGATCAGAAGCGCGATTCGGAACGGGCATACGGAGGAATCGTCTCGGGCTCCGTCCATCGATGATGGACGATATTGTCGAAATACCGGCAGCTGCGTCAGGGTTGTTACAGATCTATGGTCGTAAATTTGATCTCCTCGAACGACGCTCCGTGGTCGTTTCGACTCGAGGAATGGGGAGACAAAGCCGCTCGTCCATAATAATTGGATAACCCAAGAAAGGGGGTCTTCGAGGCGGCATCGGCGAACGAGTGCGAATCGGAAAGCGCATCGAGAAACGTACGGCAGACGAAAGGCGGTCAAAATCGGACTCGCGCGCTACTCTTCGAGGGGCAACGAGCCGTACTCGTCGGTGAATTCGTCGCGCAGGACCTTCTTGTCGAACTTCCCGGTCGTCGTCTTTGGGATCGACTCGCAGAAGAAGATCTCGTTGGGGAGCCACCACTTCGGGAAGCGCTCGAGGAGGTGCTCGCGGAGCTCGTCGGCGGAGACCTCGTCCGCCGAGGACACGACGTAGGCGACCGGGCGCTCCTCCCACGTGGGATGTTCGACGCTGATCACCGTCGCCTCCGTGACGGCGTCGTGGGCCATGAGTTCGTTCTCGAGTTCGAGCGAGGAGATCCACTCCCCGCCGCTTTTGATGACGTCGTCGAGGCGGTCGACGACCTCGAGGTAGCCGTACTCGTCGATGGTTCCGACGTCGCCGGACTTGAACCAGCCGTCCTCCGTGAACGACGCCTCGGTCTCATCGGGGCGGGCGTAGTACTCGTCGATGAGCCACGGCGACCGGGCCTGAATCTCGCCGGTCGACTCCCCGTCGTGGGGAACCGGGTCCCCGTCGGGGTCTCGCAGCCGAATCCGGACGCCGGGGGCCGGGATCCCGGGTTTCATCTGTTGTTGGTAGCGCTCGCTCTCCGGCAGGTCCTGCACCTCGGTGGTCGTCATCGTGTTGACGAGGTGGGGCGCCGCCTCGGTCATGCCGTAGCCCTGGTGGATCGGCGCGCCGATCTCTTTGTCGAACTTCTCCATGAGCCACTCGGGCGGCGACGTACCGCCGATGAGGACGCGGGCGAGGCTCTCGAGTTCGACGTCATCGCGCTCGTCGTAGAACTCCGCCATCTCGAGCCAGACGGTCGTCACCGCCGCCGTGACAGTCACCTCCTCGCGGTCGATAAGTTCGGCGATCGACTCGGCGTCGGTTTTGGGGCCCGGCAGGATCAGCTCCGAACCGGACATCGTCGCGGAGTAGGGAAGCCCCCAGCCGTTGACGTGGTACATCGGGACCACGGGCATCACAGCGTCGTTCTCACTGATCTCGAAGACGTCGACGTGGCCGTGCGTGAGCGTGTGGAGGTAGAGGTCCCGGTGGGAGTAAGCCGCCCCCTTCGGCAGCCCCGTCGTCCCGGAGGTGTAGCAGATCCCCGCCTCGTCGTCCTCGTCGAGGTCGGGCCAGTCGTAGTCGGTGTCCTGGTCCGCCAACAGGTCCTCGTAGGCCCAGACCGGCTCGAGATCCGTTTCGGGCACCTCGTCGTCGAGGACCACGTAGTGTTCGACGGTCTCGAGGTCGTCGGCGACGGCCTCGACCGTCTCGACGAACTGCGGATCGACGAAGACGACCTCGTCTTCGGCCTCGTTGACGATCTCGATCAGGTGCTCCTCGGGGAGCATGTGGTTGGTCATGTGGATGCTTCGCCCGCTGCAGGATGGGCCGAAGTACAGCTCGTAGTGGCGGTAGTGGTTGATCGCCATCACCGACACGCGCGCGTCGGCGCCGACGCCGAGGTCGTCGAGGGCGTTGGCCAGCTGCCCGATCCGATCGTAGGCGTCGTCGTACGTGTACCGGTGGGTCGTCCCGTCGGGCAGCTCCGAGACGATCGCCTTGTGGCCGAACAGGTCGGTGGCCCGCTCGAGCATGACCCGTAGCGTGAGCTCGTAGTTCTTCACTGCGTCTCACCGTCGTTGACAGCGGTCGGCTCGAACCGATAAAAGACCCGTTCCTCGTCGGTCGGCCCGTCGATGTCGACGATTTTCAGTTCGACCGGATCGCCGATCTCGAGGTCGTCGTAGGCCGCGCCGTCGACCCTGGCCGACAGCCGCACCGGCCCGAGGTCGACGACGGCAACGACGTACGGAACGTCGTGCTCGGCCAGCCCGATCGGCAGGCCGCCGCGGACCTCCGAGAAGGCGAACAGTTCGCCCTCGTGAGGGAGGTCGACGTACTCGAGGTCGTCGCCCGTACACTCGGGACAAACGATCCGGGGCGGGTAGTGGATCGCGTCGCAGTCGGTACACCGCGTCGTCGTCAGTTGCCCGTCCCGGAGGTTGTCGTAGAACTCGTGGATCTTCGTGTGGTCGTCGGTCTGGAGCTCGTAGAAGTCGAGCAGTCGGGGGAGCTCGATCTCCGTGGGCACCGAGACGCGGTCGCGCGCTCCCTCTCCGCCGTTCGAATCGGTCTGATCGGTCATTGTGGATCCCTCGCGAGCGTCATCACGCTGTGGACCGACCCGCTGCCGCTGAGGTTGTGGATCAGGCCGGTCTCCGGGTCATCTACCTGTCTTTCGCTCGATACCGTCCCCCGGAACTGTTGGGTGACCTCGAGCGCCTGCGAGACGCCGGTCGCGCCCAGCGGGTGACCACAGCCCAGCAGGCCGCCGCGGGGGTTGACCGCGACGTCGCCGTCGAGGCGGCTGCGGCCGTCCTCGATGAACTGGCCGCCCTCGCCGCGCTCGCAGAAGCCGAGTTCCTCGTACTCGATGATCTCGCTGATCGAAAAGCAGTCGTGGATCTCCGCGATGTCGATCTCCTCGAGCGGATCTTCGATGCCGGCCTGTTCGTAGGCGTTCTGCGACGCTTTCCGAGCCTGCGGCCAGCCGGAAAACGAAGGCAGGTTGTTGATCGAGTTGCCCGCCATCGACGACTGGCCGCTGCCGGTGATCCAGGCCGCGGTGTCGGTGACTTCGCGAGCTCTCTCCTCGCTCATCAGGATCACGCCCGCGGCGCCGTCGGTAATCCCGCTGCAGTCGAAGAGATGGAGCGGCGGCGCGATCTCGGGCGATTCTTCGACGTCCTCGGGGTCGATCTCCGTTCGGTACTGGGCGAAGTCGGTCTTGGCGGCGTTGCTCTTGTTCTTCGCCGCGACAAGCGAGAGTTGCTCGCGGGTCGTTCCGTGTTCGTGCATGTGTCGCTGGGCGTACCACGCGAAAAAGGGCGGCGCGGCCAGCCCGTTGACGCCGTCGAACTCCCGGTCGAGGACGTTCGCCATCGACCCCTGCATCTCGGGCATGTACTCCCGCCCGAGGTTCATCTTCTCGACGCCGAGCACGAGCGCGGTATCGAGTTGGCCCGCGGCGATCGCCAGCCACGCGTAGCGCAAGGCGGCCTGACCGCTCGCACACGCCAGTTCCGTCCGGGCGGTCATTTCCGTGACCTCGATACCCAGCAGTTCGGCCACCATCGGGGCGACGTGGGACTGGTAGGCGAACCGTTCCGGTTGTACGGTGCCGACGAACAGCCCCTCGATATCCTCGGGGCCGACGTCGGGGACGGCGTCGAACGTCGCCTTCCCCGCCTCCTGGGCGAGATCCTTCCAGGTCGCGTCCCGTTCGCCCCAGGTCGTGGTTCCGCCGCCGACGATCGCGGCGTTTCGCGTCATCTCACTCACCCTCGAACTCCGGCGCGCGGTTCTGCCTGAACGCCGTCACGCCCTCGAGCATGTCGTCGGTCGTCGACAGCACGGCGAACGCCTGCTTCTCCATGGCGAGGGCCGCCTCGAGGCTGGCCTCGGGGCCGTCGTTGATGACCCGCTTGGCCGCCTTGAGCGCGACCGGCGGCCCCGAGACGAGGTCGTCGACGATCTCGCCGACCTGGTCCTCGAGTTCGTCGGCGTCGGAGACGGCGTAGTTGACGATACCCCACTCTTCGGCCTGGGCGGCGTCGAACTGCATCCCGCGGAACACCATCTCCTTCGTCCTGGCCTCGCCGACGAGGCGGACGAGCCGCTGGGTCGCGCCGCCGCCGGGGATCACCCCGAGGTTCGTCTCGGGCGTCCCGATCGTCGACGCCTCGGTGGCGACGCGGATGTCGCAGGCCAGCGCGAGTTCGATGCCGGCACCGAGACAGAAGCCGTCGATCTTCGCGACCGTCGGCCGGGGGAACTCGTAGACGGTCTGGAACATCTCGTCGACGTCCATGATCTCGGCGGGGTCGTCGGCGGTGAAGCCGGTGATGTCCGCACCCGAACTGAACGCGCGGTCGCCGGCGCCGGAGAAGACGACGCAGGCGACCGTATCGACGTCGATATCGTCTAAGAGCCGGTCGATCTCCATGAACATGTCGTCGGACATCGAGTTCATCCGCTCCTGACGGTCGAGTTCGACCTCGAGGACGCCGTCGTCGTCGAGTTCCCAGTTGATGTAATGGTACGGCGGGTCGACCCGGTAGTCGTAGAACCCCTTCCCGGCGTCCTCGCCCGTCCATCCGTCGTCGACGAGTTCGACGAGGTAGTCGACGGGCTCGTACCGCTGCTCGCCGTACTCCTCGTACAGGGACTCGAGTTTCTCGAGGACGACGTCCAGACCGACGCGGTCGCCGCGGCGGCACATTCCCTCGGGGAAGTTCCCACCGAGGCGACAGCCGACGTCGATCTCCTCGGGCGTCGCCACGTCGTTGCCGACGAGCCACGCCGCCTTGTTGATCATGACGGCCTCGGTCCGGAGGGCGTCGTAGCCGCCGGCGTCCGTCGGTTCGTAGTCGACACCGTCCGCTTGAGAGGACTCTCCGCCCTCGTATTCGTAGAACCCCGCGCCGCTCTTCCGGCCGAGGTTACCCTCGTCGACCAGTTCCTCGACGACCGGCGGGACCGGCTGGTCGGACTCGGCGCGGAAGTGGTAGCCGATGTCGATGCCGCCGAAGTCGTTGAGTTCGAACGGTCCCATCGGAAAGCCGCGGTCGTATACCATCGTGGCGTCAGCCTCCCGGATCGTCGTCTCGTCGTTCGACAACATCCACGCCGCTTCCTCCATGTACGGGACGAGGACGGTGTTCACGACGAAGCCGTGGACGTCCTTGCGGACGTAGATCGGCGTCTTGTCGATCGACTCGGCCCACTCGTAGGCGGTCTCGGCCGTCTCGTCGCTCGTCTCGTCTCCGTAGGTGACCTCTACGAGATCCATCTTCACCGGCGGGTTGAAGAAGTGGAGACCGACGACTTGATCGGGACGATCCGTCGCCTCGGCGATCTCCGAGATGGAGAGGCTCGAGGTGTTCGTCGCCAAGATCGCGTGCTCCGGCGCGTGCTCGTCGACCGACGAGAACGTGTCGTGCTTAATATTCATTTGCTCGGGGACCGCCTCGATTACGAGGTCGGCGTCGTCGACGGCCTCGGCGAGATCGGTCGTCGTGTCGACGCGCGAGAGCACGGCGTCGCTCGACTCGTCGAGTCGTCCCTTCTCCTCGAGTTTCTCGAGACTCCACTCGATGTTCTCGTAACCCTCGGTCACGATCTCCTCGTCGATGTCCCTGATGGTCACGTCGTACCCACCGAGCGCGGCGAGTTCCGCGATACCGTGTCCCATGCTACCGGCACCCAGCACTGCTACGCGCTCTACAGTGTCATTTGCCATCACAAATCCGTGCGTGATTGAATACTATATATCTTTGGAGAACCGGCGATTTCGCCCTCGCCGTCGGATCGCGACTCGAGGCGCGATTGCGGGTCGACTCGAGGGTCGATGACGGGTTCCCCGGGGATCAGTAGAGGAGATCGAACAGGCCGAACTGGAGGGGGAGCAACAGGAGGATCGTCGCGACGGAGCAGGCGACCGTCGTCCGGATCACTTCCCGGGTCTCGACCTCGCCCTCCGCGAGGATGACGATGAGCACCGCCGACTGGTACGGGAAGAAGTACGAACTCAGGGCCATCGCCTCGGCCATCAGGACCGGCGTGAACGGGAGGCCCGCCGCCTCCGCGTAGGGAATCAGGATCGGCGTGAGGACGCTCGCGACGGCCAGCCCCTCCATCAGGAACGCCAGCGCGAACGTGACGAAGAAGACGCACGCGAGGATCACCGCGAGCGACGCGTCGGTCGGGATGAGGTCGAGGAGGTACGTGGCCGCCTCGTCCGTGAACCCGGTCTCGGTGAGCCCGTCGCCGATCGCGAACACGGCCGCGATGAAAAAGAGGATGGAGAAGTCCACCTCGCCCCCGATCTCGTCGAAGTCGACGACGCCGATTCCAGGCAGGAACGCGAGGACGACGACGGCGACGGCGCCGATCACCGGATGGAAACCGTGGGCGAAGTCGGTCGCCCAGATCAACGCTCCGACGAGCAGGAATCCCAGCATTCGTCGCTCGACGCTGCCGATCCCGGCGCCGTCCGTCTCGGGCAGGTCGACGCTCGAGTCAGGCGACGGCCGAAAGAGGAGAGAGACGACGGCCACGACGAGCAGGACGCGAGTGATGCCCATGATCGGGTACATGTGGACCCACCAGTCGGACCACGAGATGGTGTGCCCGGCCAGCGACTCCCCGAATCCGGTGATGATGATGTTCGGGAGATCGGCGGTCAGGATGCCCGCGGAGCCGTAGAAGGTCGCGAACAGCGGTCCAAGGTAGATCCCGGTGCGGGCGTCCCGGGAGTCGAAAAGCGATCCGGTCTCCCGGAGGATCGGTGCCACCACGAGGATGCGCACGAGCGCGGAGGGGACGAACAACGCGAGGGCGTGGGCGCCGAGCGAGAGCGCGAGGAGCAACCGACGGTACGTCCGGACGGGATCGGAACGAACCGACTCCGAGACGCTCCTGACCGCGATCCACCGACCCGCCGCGGTCGCGAGTCCGCTGCGTCGGGTCGCCTCGCCCATCAGCAACCCGAAGCCGATGAGCCACGTCGCCGGCTTTTGGAAGCCCGAGAGCGCCAGGTCCGTCGAGGTCGAGATGGCGATCAGCCCGATGGCGATCAGCCCCGTATACGAGGGCGGGACGGGCGTCAGAATCCAGAGGACGACACAGAAAAGCGTGATAGCGAGGATGGGCGCCGCCGCGGTCGATCCCGAGCCCAGCGCCCACGTCGCGAGGCCGACGATCGCCGCCAAAGAGAACGCCAACGGCGGCGATCTGAGTGTCTCGATCGCGTCCGAACGAGTCATTGCCGTACGCCTCTCAGTACAGCGGTAAAACTGTCTAGGTGTCGGGCCCGCGGCGGCTACTCCACCCCAGAGATCGGGACAGTCGTTCGCCGCGGTTTTTATAATCCTCGGCCGGGTCCCTACGGGACGAAGCATGAGCTTCACGCACGTATGGACCGTCCGCTTTTCGGACACGGACCCGTTCGGCATCGCTCACTACCCCCGAATGATCGACGCGGTCCACGAGACGTCGGACGTGTTCATGGAAGATATCGGCGTCCCCTACTGGGAGTTGACCGAGGAACACGGCCTGGGTCTGCCACTCGTTTCGATGGACTTCGACTTCGCGGGACAGGTTCGCGGCGGCGACCAGGTCGCGATCGAACTGAATCCGGAGGTCGGAGAGTCGAGCGTCCGGTTCGGCTACGTCGCGACCCACGACGGGGAAGTCGTCTTCGAGGGGACGGAGTACCGAGTCTGCGTCCCCGTCGACGGCGACGGTAGCGTTCCCGTTCCCGACGACCTCAGAACGGCCCTCGAGAGCACCGCCGAGTAAGGGAAGTCGCGGCGCGTGGCGAACCGGGCCGGTGACGGGGGCGCGAGTCCGTCAGTCGCCCGCGGCGGCCCCGGTCGCGTCGTGATCCCGATCGGCTGACGTCCCGAGGTACGCCTCGATAACGCGCTGATCGTTCTGGATCACCTCGGGCGTCCCCCGCGCGATGAGCTGCCCGTTGTCGAGCACGAACACCCGATCGCTCACGGACATCAGCGCTCGCATCACGTGGTCGATGAGGAAGATCGTCTTGCCGCTCTCCTTGATGTCGCCGATGAGGTCGACGATCGCCTCCGTCTCGTCGGTGTCCAGACCGCCCGCAACCTCGTCGAACAGCAGCACGTCCGGATCCGTCGCGAGCACGCGCGCGATCTCGAGTCGTTTGAGCGCGCCGACGCTCAGTTCGTCGGGTTTCGTGTTCGCCAGGTGGTCGAGGCCGACGAACTCGAGGGATTCGTAGGCTTTCTCTCGCGGATCGTCGACGTCTCGGCCGCCGAACTCTGCGCCGACGGTCGCGTTCTCGAGCAGGGTCATGTGTTCGAACGGACGGACGATCTGGTGGGTCTTGACGAGCCCCCGGTGACAGATATCGTGCGAATCAGTGCCCGTGATCTCGTCGCCGTCGAGGAAGACGTGCCCCTCCGTGGGTTCGTGGACGCCGGTGATCAGGCGAAACAGCGTGGACTTGCCGGCTCCGTTCGGACCGATCAGCCCGACCGCCTCTCCGCGGTCGATCGAGAACGAGACGTCGTCGACGGCGAGGACTCCCCCGAAACTCTTCGTCAAATTCTCTCCTTCGAGTAGCGCCATTGCGGCAGGTGTTGACTACCCACTCGCATAAACCTACCCCTCGTCCGTCGGTCGTCCGAACTCGGATTCGGCTGCGGCGGTCGACCCGCCGAGATCGGTGCGCCACGGGAACGTGAGTTCCGAGCCAGAACGAAGCGATTCGCGGCCGGTCGACGCCGTCGCCGGAACAGTCGTCTCAGCGCGCTCGTGTCATGATACATCCATATGATTTAATATGCTCGTGTTTGATTGGCAAACCACGCCATGGGGAATCCTAGCAGCAATAGAACTAGGCGTTCGTATTTAAAAACGACCGGTGCGATCGCAGGAGCAGCCACGTTGGCCGGCTGTACACTGTTGGGTAGCGACGAAAGCAGCGCTGACATCACGATCGCGACGACGATCCCGCAGGACGGCGCGTTCTCGTCGATGGCCGAGGAGATCGAACAGGGGTACGAGCTCGGCGTCGCACACATCGAAGAGACGCTCGACCAGGAGGTGGAGCTACTGGTCGAGAACGACGAGAGCGACCCGAGCGTCGTCATCGAGAGCCTCCGGAAGATGGCCGGTGACGCCGACGTGATCTGGGGGAGCTTCTCGAGCGAACTCGTGACCGCGGGCAGTAGCGTCGCGGAGAGCGAAGGGGTCCCGTTCGTCGCCGCCTATTTCGCACAGGAGGCGCCACACCGAAACGAGGAGTACGAGTGGACCTACGCAGCGTTCCCGAAGTCGAGGGACGTCGCGCGGTCGACGCAGGGCCTGTTAGAGACCATCCCCGAGGGCGAGCGGCCGACCAACGTCGGCATCTGGGAGCCCAACTCCGACTGGGGCGAAGAGCAGTCGGACTCCTGGGAGGAGACCCTCAGCGATGCGGGCTACGACATCGTCCTCAGGGAGCCATACGAGTACGGCGCGAGCGATTTCTCGACGATGATCTCCCGGTCGGACAACCAGAACGTCGAGGTTCTCCTGTCGGTGCCGACACCGCCGGACGGAATCACGATGATCGAGCAGATAGAGGAACGCAACTTCTCGCCGACCCTCACCAAGTTCGTCCGCGCCGCCGACCCGCAGGACTGGTGGAACGCGCTCGGCGAGAGCGGCCAGTACGTCTGCATGTGTCCGGGCTGGGTGCCCGGCATGACGGGGAACGGGAACGAGGAGATGTGGAACGCGTACGTGGACGAGTACGGACTCGAGGAGGGCGAGTTTATCCGCACGGCGGTCGGCGGCGGCTACAACGTCGCGCAGGTAACCGCCCAGGCGATCGACGCCGCGGGCTCGACCGATCCGTCGGACGTCCAGGGGACGCTTCAGTCGGAGACCTTCGAGACGGTCATCGGCTCGTTCAGCTTCGAGGAGAACGGCCTGCCGACCGAAGGCGAGTTGACGGCCCCGACTGGCCAGTGGCTGGACGGCAACCAGCACACCGTCTACCCGGAGGTCGACGACGAGCGAGCCGCCGAACTCGAGTATCCGATTCCGTCTTGGAGCGAGCGATAACACTCGATCTGCAACCCACGCTCACCACTATTCATGGTTTCACCAGAACTCGCGTTTGAATCGCTGTTAAACGGACTCCTCATCGGAGGGATCTACGCCGTCGCCGCGCTCGGCCTCTCGCTCGTGTTCGGTATCATGGACGTCGTCAACCTCGCCCACGGGCACATGCTCATGGTCGGCGCGTACGTCGGCATCCTCCTGTTTGCCGCCACCGGGATCACCCCGCTCATAGGCATGCTGCTCGCGGCCGTCCTGCTGTTCGGGTTCGGCGTGTTCCTCCAACGCGTGCTGTTAGAGCGCGTCGTCGACGAGGGGATGGAACAGCCGATCATCGTCCTCTTCGGGCTCGCGCTCGTCCTCGAGAGCGTCGGCCGAATCGTTCTCGGCAGCGAGCCACAGCGAGCCAGCATCGGCATTCCAGGCTCGAGCATCCCCGTCGGACCCGCCGTCCTGTCGTTCCCGCGGGTCGTCACGTTCGTCGTCTCGGTCGCCCTGATCGTCGCGGTCTGGGCGTTCCTCAAGTACACGACGACGGGCCTCGCGATCCGGGCGACCGCACAGAACACCGACGCGGCCCAGTACATGGGCATCGACACCGGGAAGATCTACATCATCACGCTCGGCCTCGGGACGGCGCTGGCGGGCGCGGCCGGCGCGTTGCTGTCGATCCTCTTTCCCTTCACGCCGTACGCGGGCTGGTCGTACCTGCTGAAGGCGTTCGCCGTGGTCGTCCTCGGCGGCGTGGGGAGCGTCATCGGGACGCTGGTCGGCGGGTTACTCCTCGGCGTCTCGGAGAACGTCGGCGTGCTCGTCATCGGCGGCGGCTACCGGGACTTGATCAGCTATAGCATCTTCCTCCTCGTCCTCCTGGTGCGACCTCAGGGGCTGTTCGGTAGCTCGGGAGGTGAGGAGTGATGGTGGGCTCCGAACGCGAACGCGGAAGCTTCATCCGGGAACTGCTCGGTAACCGCCGTCGAGTAGCGATCGCGGTCTTCGTCGTGCTGGCGTTCGCGACGATACCGTTCGTCACCGAGCGGTGGCTCACTCAGGTCTTCTTCACCGTGCTCGTCTTCGTCATCCTCGGCGTCTCCTGGGACATCATCGGCGGCTACGCCGGCCAGATCTCCTTGGGGCACGTCGCCTTCTTCGGATTCGGCGCGTACGTCTCCGCCTGGCTGACGACGCCGACTCGAGCCGGCTTCCCCGAGTCGATCCAGTCACCGGTGATCGTCGCCGTCCTCGGCGGCGCGCTCCTCGCGGGCCTCCTCGCACTCGTCATCGGACCGGTCATCTTCCGCCTGAGCGGGCACTACTTCGCGATCGGAACGCTCGCGCTCGCCGCGATCATCGAGTTGATCCTGTCGAACGAGCGCAGCATCTCCGGGGGCTCGAGCGGCTACTTCGTCGACTCGGGCGGCGCCGAGTACCAACAGCTGTTCCTCCTGACGCTGGTCATGGCGGTGGGTACAGTGATCGTCTCCTACTACGTGGTCACGAGTCGGTGGGGCCTGGCGATGCGAGCGATCCACGACGACGAGACGGCGGCCAGCAGTCTCGGGATCAACCCGCTCAAGTACAAGCTGCTCGCGTTCGGCATCGCGTCGGGGATGGCCGGGATGGCGGGCGGACTCTACGCCCAGTACACGGGATACCTCAATCCCGCGGACGTGCTCGGCCTCCACTGGATGGTCGAAGCGCTCGTGGTCGTCGTCCTCGGTGGAATGGGGACCATCACCGGGCCGATCCTCGGAGCCGGGCTGTTCGTCGGGCTCGATTGGGTCCTCGGCGAGGTGGCGAGTGGCTACTCGACGGCGATCGAGGGCCTTCTCATCATCCTCTTCATGCTCTACATGCCGAAGGGGATCTACGGGCTCATCACTAGCCGAACCGGCGATACGTCGGAGGGGGATCCGCCGAGCGAGACCGTCCCGACCCCCGACGAATCGGCGACCGACTGACGCCCGCCCCGTCGAACCGTTCACCCGTTTCTTCTCCGGTCGATCCACCTCGAGACGCGCCCCGAACGACGAGCGAGACGCTGTCGGAGCGGCGCTCGAGATCGGTGTGAGGGAGCGAAAAAGAGCCGACGCCGGCGATTACCCGCCGAGGTACGTCGCCGTGACCTCGTCGTTCGACGCGAGTTCCTCGCTGTCGCCCGACATCGAGATCCGGCCCGACTCGAGAACGTACCCCCTGTCAGCGACCCGAAGCGCGTTGTTGACGTCCTGCTCGACGATGAGGACGGTCGTTCCCTGGTTCGTGATCTCCTCGATCGCCTCGAACACGTCGTCGACGAGCACCGGCGCGAGGCCGAGACTCGCCTCGTCGAGCAAGATCAGGTCCGGGTCGCTCATCAGACCCCGACCGATCGCCAGCATCTGCTGCTCGCCGCCCGAGAGGGTCCCCGCTCGCTGGTCCTTTCGCTCCTCGAGTCGGGGGAAGATGTCGTAGACGAACGAGAACCGCTCGTCCTTCCCGTCGGGGTTCGTGTACGCGCCAAGGCGGAGATTCTCCTCGACGGAGCTCGTCGTGAAGATCTCGCGGCCCTCGGGAACGTTGACGATCCCTTTCGGAACGACCTCGTCCTGATCCAGGTCGCCGATCGACTCGCCGTCGTAGCGTACCTCGCCCGACCGGGGCGTCAGCGGACCGCAGATCGTCTTCAGAATCGTGGTCTTTCCCGCACCGTTCGCGCCGAGTAGCGCGACCGTTTCCCCCTTCGCCACGTCGAAGCTCACGTCCCAGATCACCTGAACGTTGCCGTACGCGACGTCGATCGAGTCGATTTCGAGCAGCGTCATTGTGTGCCGTGATTCTCTCAGTACAGGGATAAAAAGGTGCCCCCGGCCCGCAGCGTCGGGTTCCCGGAGGCGGACGCCGAACGTCGACCCGGTAGCCGCCGGATCGATCGCGCGACTGCAACCGGTGAACGAACGAATCCGGACGAAATCGGCCTCCAGCGGATGATAACTTCTATGAGAACTACTGCATTGTCACGGCCATGAGCGGAGAAACGACGGAGTCACCGGTACTGATAGCCGGCATCGGTCGGAATGACGGCAGCACTCGCACTGAACGCCCGCGGGGTAGAGACCACCATCCTCGAAGCCGAACCTGCGGACCGCGACCGGTCGGGGAGTCGCGCCATCTACGTCCACGGCTCGACGCTGCGGACGCTCGAGCGACTCCACCCGGGCCTGGGGACCGACCTCGTCGACGAGGGGCTCATCTGGCCGACGCGACGCACCTCTTTCGCGGGAAGGAGGTCTTCAACCGGACGTACGACTCGCCCGGCGGCAGGGGCGACATCCCCCACTTCACGAACGTTCCGCAGGTCGTTACGGAGCGATACATGCTCGAGGCGCTCGAGGAGGCCGGGATCGAGATCCACTGGGAGTCGGCGGTCGAAACCGTCGACTCCTCGTCGGAGGGCGTCCGCGTCGAGACCGCGGACGGCCGCGAGCGGACGTGCGAGTACCTCGTCGGCGCCGACGGCGGCGGGTCGACTGTCCGCAGCGAGATCGGCGTCGACTTCGAGGGTGACCAGTCGGCGAACCACTTCATCATCGCCGACGTCGAGGACGAGGAGATCGACGACGACCACCCCGACCTCGAGCGGGTGTTCCACTACGACGCGCCCGAAGCCGACGGACGGAACGTGTTGCTCGTTCCGTTCACCGGCGGCTGGCGCCTCGACATCCAGTGTTGCGAGGACGACGACCCCGACGAACTCCTCGGCGACGATCGGATGCGCGAGTTCGTCCGCGACGTCATGGGCGAGCGCTACGAGGACAACGTGACGTGGGCGTCGTCCTACCGGTTCCTCCAGGTGAAGGCCGTCGTCTCGGCGACGAACTCGTCCCACTCGCCGTGGGGAATCGTCTCGAGGTCGGCGGCGGAATCGGCCTTGCTGGGGCTTGCCGCGACCATCTCGTCGAACGAGTCGAACTCGGTGTGTTCGCGCACGAAGGCGTCGTCGAACAGTAGAATCGCCGCCCCCGTCGGCTCGAGCATCGATGCGAGGATCCCGGGGCTATCGCGGAACGGAAGTTGCACGTTCGCGAGTCCCCGCTTCTGGCTCGCAAGCATCGTCTCGACTGCAGTCGTTCCCGTGAGGGCGAGCGTCGCGATGCGTCGGTCCGGGACGCGTTCGTTCAGCGCGTTCGCGAGCCGGGTCGTTCGGTCGTCTAGTTCGCCGTACGTCATCGACCGCCCGTCGTCGGTTACGAGCGCCGTCTTCGACGAGTGACACCTGACGGTTCGCTCGAACGTATCAATGTACTTAATCGGTTTGGTCGCGTATGTGTTGCACCACTGATCCGACGGCGACTCGCGTTCGAACCGCGGGCTACCCGTACACCAGGCGGAGTTCGATGTCGTCGACCGCCTCGAGCAGCGGTTCGGAGAGCTCCGCTTCGATGCGCTCCTCCGTGAGCCGGTTCGCGGCGCCGGCGATCGCGACCGCCGCGATCGGCCGCCCGTCGCGGATCACCGGCGCCGCCAGGGCGTGCAGTCCGCGCAGGTCCTCTTGGTAGTTTACCGCGTACCCGCGCTCGCGGACGCGCTCGATCTCCTCGAACAGCGCGTCCCGGTCGGTGATCGTGTTCTCGGTCCGGGAGGGCAGCCCGTGTCGATCGATGGTCTCCAGAACCTCGCGTTCCGGCAGGTGTGCCAGAATCGCTTTGCCCGCCGAGTTAGCGTGGAGCGGAACCCATTTCCCGATCGTCGAATCGAACGAGAACGACTCGCTCCGCGGGGCCCCGTAGAGGAACATTCCCATGCCGTTCTCCGGAACGATGAGCCACACCGTCTCGTCGACATCGAAGGCCAACTGATCGATTCGCTCCTTCGCCGCGTGGTAGACCTCGAACTGGTTCCGAACGGAGACGCCGACGTTGAAAAATTGCAGGCCGAGGCGGTAGCGGCCGTCCTCGTTGACGACGTACCCGTGGCGCTCGAGGCCAACGAGATGTTTGTGCACCGTGCTCTTGGCCAGATCGAGCTTATCTGCCAGTTCGGTCACTCCGGCGGTCTCGTTCTCTCGAAGCGATTCGACAATAGCGAACAGGGTTTCGTTCGATTTAATTGATCGTCCATCGTTTTCGTCCCCTTTCATACGCATCTACTACGGACACCGGATATATAACCCGTCCCCTATGATTCGGTGGCGGTCCGCGAGGAAGAAGAGGTAGTGTTCGCTGATATGAAACAGTCTGTCGGACGACGGAGCTGTATCCGGTGCAACCGTTTGACCCAAAATAGACATTCGTATGTCTGTAAACCACCGCTTACAGATGCGATTCTTTCCCGCGTTGCTATCAGCCGTTGTGAACGATAGTGTTTCTTAACAGCGAACAGATTGTGCGAACGAATCCCAAGCTCATTTCGGTTCGTCTCGTCGCGAACACGAATGCCCGAAGACGTTCGCGCGCATCGATCCAACGGCAGGTCGCCGTCCCGGATCGTACCATGTTCCCCACGTTAGTCATTCCCATGTATGGTATCTACTTCTCCCGCGTCGAATGCGTAATCATCTCTCCGAGCCCCCGATGCTCGGCTTGATCGCTGTAATTCACGGGCAGGTTGAGATGCTTGTTCAGAGACGGTCTGAAAACCGAGGTGGTCAACGTTCTCGTTGTCCGGACCCGAATTCGGCTACCTCATCGGTCCTCTAGTAGCGTCTTTCAATTGAATTGTCTCGATCTCGAAGTGTCACCGTGCACGCTGATACGATGGAATAGCTAGTTCTAGCTCTCCGTATCATCATTTTTAAATATTGTATCTGTATCAGACATAATCAGTGTCGAACAGGTATATTGTAGGACTCTCTCGAAGCGAACAATCGGGCGTGGAAACGAACGGCGAACGTCCTGACGGGCGTCATCGTCCGTTCCCGCTCCCGACATTAATCAAATTCCGTCTCGTCGCTCTCGCTGAGCAGTTCCGTCAACAGTATCCCCAGACGGCTTTACGAACGGCTCACTTATCGCATTGACCTCACTGGACGGTGATTATGATTGGTCGGTGTCTTTTTTATTATCCTGTCAATTCGACATATATCTTCCGGTCAGATAGTCAGAGGTCAGAAATACGGTTCCATCAACTGCGTCTACCGCGTGGAAACCACTTTCATTCGGGACGGAGATTAGACCGTTAGCTATTGCTGTCGTTCCAGCTGTCGATCCCGGTATTTCAGTGGACCATAGCTCGGTCCCATCGGCGGCATCTAACGCACGAAGACCGTATTCGTCCGCTACGAAGACAGTTTCATCGGTTACTATTGGAGGGTGAATCCTTCGGTCGGATAGTTTTGTAGACCGTTGTTCAGTTCCGTCCTCGGCACGTATGGCGTCGAAGTATCCGCTTCGATCGTCACCGCAAACTGTACGCTCAAAAGATTCGATGCGACACGCTCAGCCTTGGGGAATTAGTTCGAACCTGTAATCGATCATAATGGTGGCCGAAACCATCACTACCAATACCTCACCCGACAAACACTCGGTCTACTGATGGTTCCTGGCGTCCTTCTCACGGTAGGCTTTCTCGTCTGTGGAACGTTCACTGTCGTACTGGGTCTCGTTCACTTCGCGATGCCGTGGTTGCTAGATTTCGACGGCGCCATACCGATCGACGGGGACCCGTTGCGGCCGCTCGATCTGCTCGTCGTCACGTACCAGACGAAGCGGTCCGATCTCCGCGGCATCGCCCAGATCATGAACCACGCTGTCAGCTACACGCTGGTCACGATCGGTGTGATCGATCTGCTTGCATCGCGATGGCTCTCAGCGTGGTTCGCGCCGTCCCTGCTGACGTGGATCGCCGGCTGGTGGTTTCTCCGCGCGGCAACCCAGCGGCATATGGGGTCCCGAACGGGCGACCGACTGGTCGCGGCAGGGTTTACACTCCTCGGACTGTTCCACCTCGCGGTCGCCTTGGCTTAGGACAACAACCGACAAAAGCCCAGTCGTGACGTTTTGGAGGAACGATCCTGATCCGATGGAACACGTCGCAACACCGTGTGGCTGTCGAGTAGCCTCACCGAGACTCCGAGAGAAACTCGGTTCTCTACGCGAGTGAGCCATCGACGCCGTATTTTTCGAACCGTGTTCCGTCCGGCGGGGAGTCGGGTCGGGGTAGTTCACACGAGGAGTTGAATGTCGGATTCGGCCATGTGTTGCAACGCGGTGGCCGCGCCGACGCCCGTGGTGACGCCGTCGTAGAAGTCGTCCTCGTCGTAGTCCATGAGCTCGATCGTCATCTGGCAGGCCTGCAGATCGACGCCGCTCTCGAGCGAGAGGTCGATCAGTTCCTCGATGGTGGCGGTCCCGTTCTCGTCGATTTTCTTCTGCATCATCTTCGTGGCCATCGCGTCCATGCCGGGGAGCGCAGCGACGGCGTTCGGGACGGGCATGTTGGGATTGCCGACGGCGCTCAGCTTGAGGTTCGTCGACTTCTCCTCGTGGAGAATGTCGAGTCCCCAGAACGTGTGGAAGACGACGACCTCCCAGCCGAAGGCGGCCGCGGTGCTCGCGAGGATCAGCGGCGGATACGCCATGTCGAAGCTCCCCTGGGTCGCGACGATGGTCATCTTCTTCTGATCGTCGCCCGCGTCCACCTCCGCGAGTGATTCCTCTAACTCCTCGACGCGCTCGCGCAGCGCCTGCAGTTCGGCGGCGTCGAACTCGGATTCGGCGTCCGGTTCGTCGACCGATGTCGGTTGGTTGTCCGTGCTCATTATTCCGTCTTCTTCACGTAGTGGGTGTAGAGATCGCCGTCCTCGACCTGCTCGAGGAGGTCGACGCCGTCGGTGCCGTCGGCCCACCCCTGAATGTCGCTCATGCTGCCCGAGTCAGTCGCGATCACTTCGAGGACGTCGCCGGCCTCGAGGTCGTCGATCGCTTGCTTGGTCTTCACGATGGGCATCGGGCAGGACTGTCCTTTCACGTCGAGCGTCTCCGCGGTCTGGTATTCCGAACTCATTGTTTTCTGTGCCCCGTATTGGAGCTATTGCACAATATTGACTGCTCCCTCATAAGGGCATCGGTTATTGTACAATACACAAACACCCCACTCGACGACCGAAACGTGGCGCGAACCGTTGCAGTTGCGCTTTATCGCCCATACGCGCCTAAACAACATATTCAACTTCGGTCTCCCTCGCCATCCTTCGCTTATTGTATTGCAGGTATTGTGAAATACTATGCAAACCCTTAAGTGCCAGTAGCCGATACTGGAACCTGTACAACATGGACGACATGGACTTTCCAACGCCGGACGTCGAGATCGAATCGGTCAGCCCCAAGCAGCTGAAGGGGCGAATCGACGCGGGAGAGGACGTTACGCTCCTCGACACCCGCATGGAGTCGGACTTCGAAGAGTGGAGCATCGACGGCGAGAACGTCGAGTCGATCAACGTCCCCTACTTCGAGTTCCTCGACGAGGAGATCGACGACGACGTGCTTGCACGGATCCCCGATGATCGTGAAATAACGGTCCTCTGTGCGAAGGGAGGCTCGAGCGAGTACGTCGCCGGGACGCTGAAAGAGCGCGGCTACGACGTCGACCACCTCGAGGACGGGATGAACGGCTGGGCGCGCATCTACGAGCGCGTCGAGGTCGAGCGCTACGACGGCGCGGGGACGCTCTACCAGTACCAGCGTCCCTCGAGCGGCTGTCTCGGCTACCTCCTCGTCGACGGCGACGAGGCGGCCGTGATCGATCCGCTGCGCGCGTTCACGGATCGGTACCTCGAGGATGCGGACGAGCTGGGGGTCGATCTGCAGTACGCGATCGACACGCACATCCACGCGGACCACATCTCGGGCGTCCGCTCACTCGACGCGGTCGGCGTCGAAGGCGTCATCCCCGAGGCGGCGGTCGACCGCGGCGTCACCTACGTCGACGAGATGACGCTGGCCGCGGACGGCGACGAGTTCGAGGTCGGTTCGGCGACGATCGAGACGGTCTACACGCCCGGTCACACCTCCGGGATGACCTCGTACCTGATCGACGACTCGCTGCTCGCGACCGGCGACGGGCTGTTCGTCGAGAGCGTCGCCCGCCCCGACCTCGAGGAGGGCGACGAAGGTGCGGAAGACGCTGCCAAGCAGCTCTACGAGTCGCTGCAGGAGCGCGTGCTGCCCCTGCCCGACGACACGCTGATCGGCGGCGCGCACTTCAGCGACGCGGCCGAGCCCGCCGACGACGGCACCTACACGGCACCGGTCGGCCAGCTCACGGAAGAGATGGACGCCCTGACGATGGACGAAGACGCGTTCGTCGAGCTGATCCTCTCGGACATGCCGCCCCGTCCGGCCAACTACGAGGACATCATCCCCACCAATCTCGGACAGCAGGAGGCCGACGACGAGGAGGCGTTCGAGCTCGAGCTCGGCCCGAACAACTGCGCGGCCAGCCAGGAATCGCTGGCGGGTGACTGATCACCGTGCTCGAGATCGCACTGCTCGCCGAACTCGCCGCCCCGGGTCAGGTCGTGCCCGCCGAGCCGTTTCCCAACGGCGTCTCCCGGTACGCGATCGGGGGTCTGCTCGTCGGCCTCGGCGCGGTCGTCATCTACCTCGGGACGGGGATCGCCGCGGGCGCGAGCACGTTCCTCGAGTCGACGCTGTCGTACGTCTCGGATCGGTCGCGGTTCCAGCGGTACCGCACCTCCCGGGACTGGCGCGTCGTGTTCACCCTCGGGATCGTCCTGGGGGCGGCGGTCTACGCCGTCTTCTGGCAGGGCGGGGCGTGGACGACCGACGTCGAGCCCTGGCGGCTGCTGGTCGGCGGCGTCCTCGTCGGGATCGGCACGCGCATCGGCAAGGGCTGTACGTCGGGCCACGGCGTCTGCGGCGTCGGCTCGGCCTCGAGGACATCGATCGTCGGCGTGATCACGTTCCTGACGGTCGCGATCGTGACGGCCCAGCTCGTGCAGGCCATGGGGGTGAGTCCGTAAGATGAGTTGCGAGACGCTCGCGTCTCGAGACGACGAACGGGGAGGTGACGACCCGTGAGTAGAAATCGTCATCCCCTGTTCATGCCGCTGATCCTCGTCGGCGGCCTGATCTTCGGGTTCGGACTGGCGTACAGCCACATGGCCCGCCCGGAAGTCGTACTGGACTTCCTCCAGTTCGACGACTTCGGACTACTGTTCGTCATGTTCGGCGCAGCGATCGTCTCCGGGATCGCCTTCGCGGTCGTGCCCCGAATACGCGATACCGCACCGCTGACGGGCGACGTGTACGGTCGGCGACTGAAGTCGTTCGACCGAAACGTCCTCATCGGCGGCGGGATCTTCGGCGTCGGCTGGGGGCTCTCGGGGATCTGCCCCGGCGCGGCCTACGCCAGCCTCGGGATCGGAAACCTGACGATCCTGTGGGCGCTCGCCGGCATGTTCGCCGGCGCCTACCTGCAGGGCGTCTGGCGCAGCAAGCGTGCCGCGGCCGAGGCCGCCCCGGCGGGTGCCGACTAACGCCGTTCGAATTTCGTGTTTAAAAAACTGAGACGGTGGGGTTTCGCACACTAATGGATCCAGGAACGATACTACTGTTCGTCACCGCGGCCGTCGCGAGCCTGTTCATGGCCTGGGTGATCGGCGCCGGTTCGAGCGGCGCGACGCCCTTCGCACCGGCCGTCGGCGCGAACGCGATTCCGACGATGCGCGCGGCGTTTCTCGTCGGTATCCTCGGGTTCGCCGGCGCGGTGACGCAGGGAGGGAGCGTTTCCGAAGCCGTCGGAACCGGCCTCGTCGAGGGGGTCAGCCTCCCGGTCAGCGGCGTCATCGTCGTCTTGCTGATCGGCGCCGGACTGATGGCGATCGGTATCTACACCGGGTATCCGATCGCGACTGCGTTCACCGTGACCGGGTCGGTCATCGGCGTCGGCTTCGCGCTCGGCGGCGATCCGGCCTGGGGAAAGTACGCCGAAATCGGCGCGGTCTGGGTCCTCACGCCGTTCGTGGGCGGGGGCATCGCCTACGGTATCGCGAGCGTTCTTCCGCGCCCGGACGTTCCCGAGGACGTTAGCGTTCCGCTCCTCGCCGGACTCGTCGGGACGGTCGTCGCGAACCTCGAGTTCGCGTTCCTCGCGTCGGCCGGCGGGACGCTCGCCGCCGCCGGCGCCACGCTGGTTCCCGTCGACGGCCCTGCCACCACGGTCGCAATCTCGCTCGGCCTCGGAGCTATCGCCGCGGTCGTCGTCCGCTGGGACGTCGGGCGCGACCAGGCCGGGGGTCTGCGCCGGTTCCTGCTCTCGCTGGGCGCGCTCGTGGCGTTCTCGGCGGGCGCGAGTCAGGTCGGGCTCGCCGTCGGACCGCTGTTCCCGCTGCTCGAGGAGCTGCCAACCGTGTCGCCGATCGCGGTGTTGCTCGGCGGCGGCGTCGGGATCCTGGTCGGCTCCTGGACGAGTGCGCCCCGGATGATCAAGTCGATCTCGCAGGAGTACGCGTCGCTGGGCCCGCGCCGGTCGATCGCGACGCTCGTCCCCTCGTTTCTCATCGCACAGAGCGCGGTCCTGCTCGGGGTGCCGGTCTCGTTCAACGAGATCATCGTGAGCGCGATCGTCGGCAGCGGACTCGCGGTCGCCGGTGGAGACGGCGTCAGCCCCCGAAAGCTGGGACTCACCGTCGCCGCCTGGGTCGGGTCGTTCGTGCTCGCGTTCGGGCTCGGCTACGGATCGATGCGGTTCCTGGGACTCTGAGGCTACAGGCGGAGGCGTTCGGCCCCTCGAGTCACCGTCCGATTTCGATCGGATCCCGATCGGAGTGACAGGTTGCCGACGTGCTCGTGTGGAGCTACGGAAGCAGTCGCCCGATCACCGGTCGATCGCCGCGCAGCGGTCCGCGAACAGCGCCGCGCGAGTATAGACCCTGCAGTGGTCGTCGGAGATGACCGCCGGCGGGGTCGGCTCCCCAGAAAGTGGTGTGTAACGTCCCCATCCGGCCACCCAAGACAGGATTGTGGATTGGATTCAACGGGTGTGGTTCCTCCGGCGTAGTCCGACCGGCTTCCTCCTGATCGTGAACGCATTTTCCTGGCGATCGTCGGCGTTCTGCCAGCGACTCTCGAGAGCGTCTCTCAGCAATTGAACCGGTACTTCTTCCGCTCGTTTTCGTCGGATGAGGGGAGATGTCGTGCGGTATCGGGATCCGTCTAGATCTCAGACATCTGAACCGCGTTCGCCAGCGGCAGCCGGGCTCTCTCGACGAGTCTCAGTCGACAGGCAAGAGTACGGAATAACGCAGCCCGCAGACTGTAAACGGCTTTGAACGCAGTACCCCGAGGTGTGTACGACGCTTTTCCGTCGAGTCCGGAAGTCACACTCGAGGTGACGATGTCTGCGTCCGGACTGACCACCACTATTCGACGATCTGCAGCAGATAGTACCCCCAGAGTGCGAGGAGGATTGTGAATCCCGAGCCGTGCAGTAGCGCCGACCACGACTGGTCCTGATAGAAGAAGCCGATCCCGGCGGCGAGGACCGCGAGGTTCCAGGCGAGGACGGACTTCGGTCCGACGGCCGATGGGAGACGCTTCGCGGGGACGAGTCCGTCGGTACGGCCTTCGACACCGTCGTCGAGTGCGGTTCCGGGGGACCACTCGAGGGAGCGGGCGACGAGCAGCGAGCCCGCGAGCGCGATCGGAAGCGCCCAGCCGAGGAAGAAGAAGTGCAAGGCCCCGGTCTCGATCCACGGGTCGGGGATGCCGAGTGGCACGCCGAACAGGATGAACGGCGCGAAGCCGGCCGGACCGAGGATCCACAGCTGCGCGACGAGCACCGAGAGCGCCGTCCCGCTCGGCGTACCGGCCCGGTAGGTTCGAGCGAGCGTGTAGATATAGAGGACGTAGCCGGCGGCGTACAGCACCAGTCCGATCGCGGTCACCGTCTTCCCCATGCCGAGCACCGGTCCGACGACGAGCGGGACGATACCGAGTGCGAAGAGCGGAAGTGAGCGGCGTTTCAGGCGTTCGCTGTACAAGTCTGCGTCCACGAGCCGCGGAAAGAGATCGTACAGCGTGCCGATCGCCGCGAGGCCCAGAAACCCCCACGCGTTGGCGTGGACGTGTGCCTCCCGGAGTCCGTACCAGCCGCCGGGGACGTCCCAGCCGTGGCTGTACAGTCCGAAGGCGAACGCGAGCCCGATCAGGTAGACGAACGGCGAGAGGAGGTAGAAGCCGATGGTCGGGTCGCGCGCTCGCTCGCCGTCGCTTCTGCGTACCATCAGGAGAACGACGGCGAACAGCCAACCCGTAAGCAGCCAGATCGTCCCGAGACCGACGTCGAACCACAGCGGCTCGCTAAAGGCACGACCGTACCAGGCGAGTAGTATGGCGCCGTTCAATCCGAGGAAGGCGGCTTTGATAGCCGTTGCTGACGGCCCCGGTTGCTCGAGTTTCCGCGCCGTCAGCTGTGGCAACGTGCCGAAGAGTAACTGCGTGAACGCGCCGATCGTAACGAAGTGGATGTGCGTCCACGTGATCCACGACACCTGCGAAACGAGTTCGAACGCTTGAAGGCCCTGATAGCAAGCGAGCGCGAAACCGGCAAACAGGAAAGCGATGCCAGCAACGTGAAACGGTGTCAGAGTGAGTGGCGGTCCATCAGCCGCCCACCGAGTGGATCGGTGTTCGGAGTCGCTTGGACGTGGGGCGCACGGATCCGTATTAGCCATACACGTTCGTTTGGTCGGCCGTTGTGTATCCGTTGTCGCGAATATTGCAGGGTGCTTCGAACATGTTCGAAGCGTATGCTACGGTGTTCGACTGCCGACCATCAATACTGATGCCACGGGCGAAACTCACCGTCCAACTCCCCGAATCGCTCTGGATTCACGAGATTTCGACGGCCTATCCCGACACGACGTTTCGAGTCAGTTCAGTGCTGCCGGGATCGGACGTCGCGATCGGTGTCATCGAACTGGCGGCGTCGAATCCGGTCCCGATACTCGCCGCGATCGCCGAGCGGAGCGATATCCGGGACCTCGAGTTGCTCTGGAAGCACGACGAGACCGCACTTCTGCAGGTCGAGACGTCAAATCCGTCACTGCTCGTTCCCATGCAGCAGGCCGGCGTTCCAATGGAGACGCCGTTTGCGGTCGAAGACGGCGTGGTGACTTGGGAACTGACGACGAGTGCGGACCGGTTATCGATGCTCGGCGACGCGTTCGATGAGAGTGGCATCGAATACCACATCGAGTACGTACACGCCGTCGCCGCGAGCGACGCAGAGAATCTGTTGACGGATCGGCAGCTCGAGGTCTTCCGCACCGCTCTCGAGGCGGGGTACTACGAGGTTCCCCGCGAGGCGACGCTGACGGATGTCTCGTCGGCGCTCGGCGTGACCAAGTCGACCTGTAGCGATATCCTGCATCGCGCGGAGAGCGCGATCGCACACTGGTTTGCCGACGAACGCGTCGACTCCATCTCTCACGACCGGTGAACCGGTTCACGCTCGAGTGAGCACGGTTCGCCCTCGTGTTACGCCGTTCGATCCGGCGGAACGAGCATAACGTTGCTATCCGCCCGCGCGACGATATCTTCGGAGACGCTCCCGAGCAAGAGCCTGCGGAGCCTGCTGTGACCGCGCGAGCCGACGAGGATCGTCGTCGGTTCGGACTCGTCCTCAGCGGCGAGGATCTCGTCGGCGGGATCGCCTTGCCGAACTTCGGTTCGCGTCTCGATTCCCCACTCCTCGAGTTGCGTCGCCAGTTCCGCCAGTCGGGCTTCGGGGTCGGCGTCCTTCGGAAGTTCCGGATCCTTCGGCGTTTCGACGTGGACCAGCGTGGCCTCCCGCGTCGCGTGACGGAGGTACGAGAACGCCTCGAACGCCCGCTCGGCGTTCTCCGAGAAGTCGGTCGCGTACAGCGTCCGCCGGAACAGGTGTTCGCGGACGACGGCCGGCTCATCCGCCCCGCGTTCGATTCGGTTGACCAGCAGCGGCACGACTGTCGTCCGCGCGAGATTGCGCGCGGTCGATCCGATGACGCGGTTCTCGAGCGGGCTCTTTCCCCGCGAGCCGACGACCGTGAGGCTGGCGCCGACCGCCTCTGCGATCCCGTTGATGCGTCGATGGGGCGTCCCGCGAACGACGTGTGCCTCGACGTCGAACCCCGCGTCTTCGATGACGCTGCGATAGCGTTCGAGCGCTCGCTCGCGTCGCGCTGCAAAGTCGATACCGGGCATCCCCGTGTGGACGTTCGACGGGATCACGGTCACGAGGTGGATCTCCTCGACGCCGATTCGTCCGAGACACTCGAGGCAGGTCTCGCTCTCGATCGTCGCCTCGCTAGCGGCAGAGAGGTCGGTCGCACAGATCGCTATCATATCGGTCGTAGGCTTCGGACGCATAATATTGTTTGTGGACATCAACACCAAATTCGGGCTATCGGCTGCGGCCGCTGTAGACGGTGGTCCGGTCATCGGCAACTATCAGTCAGTAACACTCTGCTGATCTGAACGGTGGAACCGCTCGACGCAGTCGATTCGACTGCGCCCGAACTGTAGAGGCCGGTCGCCGAACGACCTGTATGTCTGCATAAGTTATCTGAATATATCCGTAGGTTAGCCGTGAGATTGATCGAGATAATATTGTGCACAAATCCCAAAAGCGTTATACTCCTCCTCCGGGTAGTCGATACCGAGTAGAAAACCATGATACGTACACAACCGAACGGTGGTGGTCGATCCCAATGATCGACCTCGCCGCGTATTCGCCAGCAGTACAGGCAGGCGCGCTCGTCGGTGCCGTCCTCCTCGAAGCGTTCGTCCTCTATGTGGGATATGGCGCGCTCGAGCGAGTCGCAATGCCAGTCGTCGAGCGGATCAAACACGCATAATGGAGCTATTCGGAATCGCACTGGCGACGCTCGCACTGTTCGTCAGTTTCGGCTTCATGGTCGGCGTGTTGTTCGGCTTCTTCGGTATGGGTGGGTCGTTCCTCGTCACGCCCGCGTTACTCGTGATGGGGTACCCCGCTCGAGTCGCCGTCGGAAGCGGGATGGCGTTCGTCTTCGGGACGGCCGTAATCGCGACGCTGAAACATCACGACCTCGGACAAGTCGATTACAAACTCGGCGGGTTGATGATCGTCGGCACGTCGATCGGCATCGAGATCGGCCGAATCGGGGTGTTCTACCTCGAGGGACTCGGCCTCGCAAGCGGCGTCATCGGTGTCACGTACGTCGTCCTACTGGGCGCGATCGGCGCGTTCGTTACGCGTAACGCGCTCACAAACGACGGCGAGGACGATAGTGGCGGCCACCACGAGGCCGCGGACGGGGAGATCGATCCGGACGCGATCCCCGACATCGCGAAGCGAATTCAGTCGTACCACGTCCCGCCGATGATGACCATCGCGGGCGGCATCCAGGTCTCGCTGTGGATGGTCCTCGGCGTCGCGTTCGCGACGGGACTGCTCTCGGGCTTTCTGGGGGTCGGCGGCGGGTTCATCCGCATGCCCGCGATGTTCTACCTCATCGGGGTGCCCGTTCCCGTCGCGGTCGGGACCGACCTGTTCGAGATCGTCTTCTCGGGCGGGATCGGGTCGTTCCTCTACGGGATGGAAGGCGGCGTCGACCTCTCGATCGTTGCGCCGCTACTCGCGGGGAGCGCGCTGGGCGCCAGAATCGGGTCGGCCGCGACTGGCATCGTCGACGAAGGCGACATCAAGATCTACTTTGGGCTGATGCTTCTGGGTGGATCGATCGCCGTGGCCTTCCAGCAGGCCGGCGACTACCTCGGGATCGAGGTCTTCAACACGGTCGGCTTCGCCCTGATCCTGCTCTCGGCGTTCACGGTCAGCGGGGCCGTAGTCTACAGCACGATCACGACGATGCGCGGTCAGACGACTGCGTCCGTAACGTCCGCGGACTGACGACTGACTTCTCCCCGCCCTGGACTGGGGTTTCGCGTCGTGGCCTCGACAAACGCCGTTTACCCCGTTCTGTTCCCGGCTCATTGAGATTGCACAATATTCACAAAGCCCTTTTACCGACGCGTTCCCTACCGGGTAGTACAATGGCTAATTCGATGGCGGAACAACTGCAACAGGACATGGAGTGCGAAGGGCTACTCGAGTGCATCCACGGGCTCAAGCAACTCGACAAGGACTGCTTCCGCGCGCTCGTCGAGAGCGAGGAAGCGCTGACGATCGACGAGGTCGCCGACCGGGTCGACCGCGAGCGCTCCACTGCGTACCGATCGATTCAGCGACTGCTCCAGAGCGGGTTCATCCAGAAAGAGCAGATCAACTACGAGCAGGGCGGCTACTACCACGTCTACTACCCGACGGACCCGACCCAGATCGCAAACGACATGCAGCGGATGCTGAACGACTGGTACGCGAAGATGGGGCAGCTCATCCAGGAGTTCGAGGACAAGTACGAACACGCAGAGGCTGACACCGAGATCCCCGCCCAGAGCTAATCGTCAAACGACTACTACTCGCTTTCATTCTCACTCTCCTCAAGCGCTCTCACGTCGTTTTGCTGATGGCGTCTCCCGACGAGCCTACCGCTTCACAGAAGGGAGGAAAATCGAGCTGTCTCGTATTTTCCCGACGAAGACATTCGATCTCTCGAGTCTACCGTGGCCGTGTTCTTACTCACAACGGGACGTATCGTTTCCAGCCAAGACACCGATTCCAATCTTACTCGAGCGGTGCGATTAACATGAACGTCTCCGGTCGGACGGCCTCGTGTTCGATGCTGAACCCGGCCTCGCGGAGCGCATCCGCCGCCTCATCGGCGCTGTAACGCTCGTCGACCGGCGGCCCGTTCTCGCCGGTTCCGGTGGCCGTCCAGTCCACGACGACGAGCCGACCGGCGGGCGCAAGGACCCGCCGGATCTCGGCCAGCGACTCCTCGCTTGCGAACTCGTGATAGGTCATCGTCGAGAACGCGGCGTCGACGCCGCCGTCGTCGAACGGCAGGTCGCTCACGTCGCTAGTCACGAGGTCGACGTTCTCCGGGACGCCCTTGGACCGGTAGTACTCGTGCATCTCCTCCTGGACGTCGACCGCGTAGACCTCGCCGGCGGACGGAGCGACGTCGTCGGTGAAGAAACCGGTACCGCTTCCGAGGTCGGCGACGGTGTCGTCCGGTGAAAGCGAGAGCGCCCACAGCAGTTCCTCGGCGGAGAGGAAGCGATATCGCTTCCCGGCCGCCTCTAACTTGTCAGCCCGCGACGCATCGAACGTGTGGTATCCCATGGCTACAGGTTCTCGAACGCAGTGTCGACCAGTTCGCCCGTCTCAGCCACGATGTCCGCCATCTCGTCGTCGGCCGGTGCCATTCCGACGAGTCGCGCGATCCGCATGATCGAAACGTGGTAGACGCGCTGTCGACCGGGTTCTTCCTCCCAGACGACGACGTTACACGGGAAGAGCGCGCCGAGTTTTCCGTCGGTCGCCTCGAGCGCTCGGTCGGCGACCGCCGGGTTACACGCGCCGAGGACGTAGTAGGGGTCGCGATCGGCATCGACCTTCTCGTTGAGCAGTTCCGACGGGGAGAATTCGACGGGGACGCCGAACCCCGCGTCGGAGAACACCTCGCGGACGTGTTCGATGGCGTCTTCGTGGTCCATCTCGAGGGTCGTCTGTTTCGCACCGATGTCGTCCGGATCGATTTGAGTGGGGTCGATTGGTAGCGTCATTCGTGTATAGTATTGGGCCCACCACAAAAATCAGTTCTGGATTCCGCCGGCGACCGAGACGGGACTGGCACCGTCGCGTCAACCACCGATTCTGCAGAAGTGGAATTGAATTACGGCACAAACGCCGGTTGCGACGGATTTTATCCGCGCTCTGTGAGTCGAGAGACCAGACGGTCATCGGAGAGCACGTTAGCCGGTTGCGGTTCGACGCGGCGACGGTCGATACCGCTGACGACAAGCGATGCCGAATCCGCGACTGCGGACGGTCGTCGTGGACACGAGGGCGGTGGTCAGTCTGGCCGTGCCCCGCACCGACGCAGCGTGCGATACTGAAACCGTCCCGGCTCCCCTGCAGTATCTGCCCACCTCGTGTGACGCGTTCGTGCCGCTAGAGATGGTCACAGAGCTCCGATACCGTATCCAGTAGCAGGATATCCACGGTGCCACAGCGACGAACGTCCTCACGGCTCGCGATTACACCATCATGTCCCTATGAACGGGGGGAGATTCCGGATTCGGGACCGACGTTCGGCCTCCACGACGGCGAGACCGATGGGATCGTCCTCGCGAACGTACTCAACGTGGACGGGTTTCTAACCGATGAGTTCGGCGGGACGAATTTTGCGTCGATCCGCGCGGTGTTGCAGGGGCCGCGGATCGTCCCGACGCCACGGCTTATCTGTGACCACGCTCGAAACAGTCACACGACCCACAAGGACGCGCGAACGCTGTTGGCGACGATCAGTCCACCCGGAAGTGGGGAAACAGCACCTGCGTTGTCCAACTGCGAGACCTCCTCGAGGAAGATTCCTGCCGAATTGCCAGCCGTATCCGCGCGAGACGCGACGGCTGTGCAACTACGATCAGCTAGACGAATAGATGAACAGCACTACGGACTACGATGCCGACGGCGTGGGTCGTGTTTAGTTCATAGCATTCTGCCGGACGGCAAAAGCTTGGATCCACGCGTCTACAGTTGACTATGTGACGTGTATGAAAACAGTTTGGAAACAAAGGGGTACATCATTTTATCTTCTCAACTATATGTTTGACAGCGTTCCGATTTCCATGTTTTTCGTATCGAAATCGGCGTCTGCGTCGACGGAGTGGGTCTGGAGATGCTGTGTACCATCGACGAGAAACACAGCATCTTCAACATCGTGTTTCTCGGTTTGTTCTCGCAAAAAACGTTTAGGAAATACCGTTTTAATCGTTGAAATCAGCCCTATACGGAGAACTATGTCCGTTTCAGGATCAACTGCAGTGTACAGCCAATACTGCTTGGCGTCGATATGAACCACAGTTTCGTCGAGCACAACATGAGTTGGAATCGCGTCAATTGCGGGCTGTCGATCCGCTTTCTGTACCCAATCATGAACAGCCTTGCACGACCGATTGACACCGAATTTGTCGATTTCCAAATTGTATTCGAAATCGATAATTCGGCAAGCTGGAGTCAAATACCGAACTTCATCAGGCGTCGCGGTGTCCGCTCTCGCTCTACGAAACTTAAATCGATCCAGTCACGACAACCGTCGAAGCGTTCGGTTTTTGCCATAGACTAGCACAGAATCGTGCCGCCTCACTTTTCACGCGTAACGAAACAGCACCGAGTTCGAAGATGACTTGATTATTGTGTTGGATAGAGCGGGAGAGTATATCTACGGATGGCCGGTTACGGATCCTCAATTGGTGTTGTGTGTCGGCCAACATCGTTGTTTGGAAATGCGCACCAGTAACTAGTAGAACGAGCCATCGATAACTAACTTAGGGTGTTATTAGCTAAAGATTGCTCTCTCATACAGTTATAGACGATGGTTACAAACTAGTTCGAGGAGGTGTCCGATATCTCAGGCGTGCCGGCTCCTAACTTCCCTGACGGCTGGCGACGCCGAACGACCGCACAATGAGGTTGCGGTCGGGAACGGCACTCGATCTACCGGCGACAACTAACGAGAAGGGGCCCATCGACGCGTATACGGCTTATATTCGATCGTCTTCGATGAGGTCAAGCATGTCTTCTATCAGCCCGGGAACGATATATTGGAACCACGCGTCCCGAACGTCGTCGCTATCACCATCGTGGAATCGCCGAGCACCGCCCACACCGCCGTTCATCATCCGGAACGCACTGAATACACGCCAGTAGCGAATCCGATCACGGTCGATAGTTCGACCGGTTCGTGCCTCATATTCGTCGTAGTACCATTCCCGCTCGAGCAGCGAGCCGGCGAGTTCCGGTCTCTCGGTCGGCTCGACGAGCTTTCCGGCGAAATACTGTAGCGACGAATACGCGAGGTCGAACATCGGGTCGCCGATCTGCGAGAGCTCCCAGTCCAGCACCGCCGAAATCGAGTCCTCGTGGAACAACATGTTCCCGACCCGGAAATCACCGTGAACCAGCGTCGTTTCCGGAACGTGGGGCTTGTTTTCGTGGAGCCAGTTGAGAATCTCGTTTACTGCGGGTTCATCGACGAGTTTCATCTCCTCGTAGTTGAACGCCTGTTGTTTGAGGTTCGCATCGATCACCTTGTCGGGGCTTCGTGACTCGAGACAGGGGACGTCGTCGGCATCGAGTTCGTGAATGTTCGCGACGATGTCGACGAACTGGTTGGGTAACGGTTTGCCGTCGCGGTCCCACGACTCGTATAGCGACTGCCGATCCCTGGGGTTCCACGTGACCGGTGCGGACCCTGGACAATGCCCGACGAGGAAGAACGATCCACCGAGGACCGACGTGTCGGATTCGAACCAGTACGGTTCGGGTACGGGAACGTCGACGTCGGCTTCGTGGACGCTTTCGATCGTTTCGAATTCCGTACTGATATCGTTCCGGTAGTCGAGCGGCCGGTCGTCCTCTTGATCGGGATCGACGCGGGCGACGAGTCGTTCCGACCGATCCACTCCCGATTCGGCCCAGCTAGCGGTAAACGACATCGTTTGTCGCGACCAGCCTTCCGTGTGGCGTTCGAGGTCCGTTACCGAAACGTCTCCGTTACTCAACCGTCCTGAGAGATACGACTCTAACTGCCCTGAAATATCGTCAATATCGAGTGTCATTGGAACGTTTTGCACCCGGTTTGATGGTTCGACGAGAAACGTCTCCCGGTGCGCGGCGGACGGCTCGCGCGTCCGTTACTATCGGGTGCCGGCGTATCCCCGACGCAGGCGTCCGTGCTCGCCGAAATCACCGTCTCTCACCCACCGATAGTCCGAATGCCATTCGATAGCACCATTAAGACGGAACGCAAAAGGTGTTTCGCTCGCCCCCGAAACGATTGTTCGACGGCGACACCGTCACCCTACTAGTCTTCCGAAGACCGACTCCTTCTCGAGGCAGCGTGGGAGTTTCGGACGGTTTGGGGCAACACTGCGATCCGCACGAGTCCCGTCTCCGTTCGGAGGTCCCGCCTTCCGTCCGGTATCTATCACCCCGTGCTCGAGAGCGAAAACCGGATCCGGCCGGCGACATCGGCGTTTCAATCGGTAGTTTCACATTAGATCGTGTCGAATGCCGACACTACACATGGAACGGCAAGACTTCTACGGGAGCGGCACCGAAAACGTCGGGACACTTCACGACATCACGGCCGAGGAATACGGGGATACGCCGGCGATTACGATGGGCGATCGGACCATTACACACGCCGAATTGCGCGATCGTTCGGCGGCATTTGCAGGAGGGCTCGCGGAGCGGGGGATCGAGCCGGACGATAGACTACTGGTATACGTCCCTAACTGTCCGGAGTTCGTCATCGCGCTGTTCGGCGCACTGAAGGCGGGAGCACCGTTTTCTCCTGCGAACCCGCAGTACCAGTCGCGCGAATTGACCCACCAGCTCACCGACTCCGGCGCGGAGGCGATCATCACCCACGAGTCACTTCGAGACACCGTCGCGGACGCGCTCGAGGAGACCGGACTCGACCCCCTCGTGATTACGGTCGGTGGTGGGCGCGAGGACGACGTTCCGTTCGACGCGGTCGACGGCGAACCGCTCTGTGTCGAGCGGGACGCCGACGACGTCGCTACCCAGTTATACACGAGCGGGACGACCGGCAAACCGAAGGGCGTTCTCTCGACGCACGGCAACCTACGCGCGCAGGCGTTTTCCGGTCTCGATACGGGCGTCGAAGATCCCGACGACCAGCGGACTCTGGTGTTCCTGCCGCTGTATCACACGACGGGAGTCTATCACTGCACCTGGCAACCGCTGATAAAAGGCGGCCGCATGTTCCTTCGAAACCCCGACAATTGGGATCCCGCCGACGCGATGGCCGCGATGGAAGAGCACGAAATAACGTCGTTCAACGGGGTCACTGCGATGTACGTCGATATGGTGAACGACGAGTCGTTCGGCGAGTACGACCTCTCGAGCCTGGAATCGGTCGGCGAAGGAGGGGCCAAGATGTCCGAACCCGTTCAGGAGGAGTTCGAATCGGTTGCCGGAGTCGATATGTACGAGGGGTACGGTCTGACCGAGACCAGCGGTGCGACGCACGCCGGCCACGAATCCACGTTCGGGCCGCGACTGGGGTCTATCGGCCAACCCTTCCGAATGACGGACTGCAAAATCGTCGACGAGGAGGGGAACGAAGTCGAGACCGGCGAAGAGGGCGAGTTGCTGATTCGGGGCCCACACGTGATGAAAGCGTATCACGAACTGCCCGAAAAGACCGAGCAGGCCTTCGACGAACTGGGCTATTTCCGGACCGGCGATCTGGCTCGACGGGACGAGGACAACTACTACGAAATCGTCGACCGGGCCAAGGACGTCATCGTTACGTCCGGGTACAATATCTATCCGAGCGAGGTCGAAGACCTGCTACGCGAACACGAGGCAGTGATCGACGTCGCCGTGGTCGGCGTACCGGACGAGCGACGAAACGAAGTTCCCAAGGCGTTCGTCGTAACGGCAGCGGACGTCACTCCCGGATCCGACGTGACTGAAGAGGAAATCAAAGAGTTCGCTCTCGATAACCTCGCGGCGTACAAGCACCCCAGGGAAATCGAGTTTGTCGACGAACTGCCACGGACTGCGAGCGGAAAGGTGCGAAAAATAGAGCTCGAATAGCGACGATCCGCTCGGTTGGATTCCGGGACGAAACGCTCGGTGTAACGCCTTTCGAAACGTTTCGGTAGGAGATGCGTACCGGCGTAACAGTGGTGGCGCTACCGTCGCGTATATCACGCGGCGTTCATTCCGGTCCGGCAACGGGGAGACGACACCGGCTCGTGTATGACTTTCCTGAGCGACGTCGACGATATTTCCGTCCTTACCGCCCTTCGAACTCGGGCGATCGATCGTTCAGGAAGGCCTGTACGCCCTCCTCGTGATCGTCGGTTTCGAAGATAATTCCCTGGGCGACCGCCTCGTCGATCATCGCCCGGTCGAGCGACTTGTTGTTCCCCTCGTCGATGAGACGCTTGGCGTGCTTCAGGGCGACCGTCGGGCCCGACGCGATCGAGTCGATGATTTCGTCGGCCTTCTCGTCGAACTCCCCTGCGGGAAACACGTGATTGAACAGACCGAGGTCGGCTGCTTCCTCCGCGCCGACTATCCGTCCGGTGAAGACGAGTTCCTTGGCGACGTTTTCACCGACGAGTCGCGGCAAGCGATACGACGTTCCCGTATCTACCCCGAGGCCGACCTGGCGGAAGACGAAGCCGATCGCCGCGCGATCGCTCGCGATCTGTATGTCACACAGTATCGCCATGTTTCCGCCCGCTCCGACGGCCGGCCCATCGACTTTCGCGATCGTCGGGAGCGAGAACTCGCCCAATCGCCGCATGACGTCGTTTGTCGACTCCAGTAGTCCGTCGACGCGGTCGTCGATCGGGACGTCGTTCTCTATCGCTTCGACCATGCTACTGATGTCGCCGCCCGCGGAGAAGGCGTCACCCGCTCCTTCGATGACGAGACACCGTGCGTCGCTTTGTTCCACTTCCTCGAGGACCGTTCGTAATCCGTTCGCGAGTTCTTCCGATAGCGCGTTTCTCCGGTCGGGATCGTTAAGCGTCGCAGTCGCGACGCCGTCTTCGATACGAAGCTTGACTATGTCATCGCTCATCGCGGCTGCTTGTTCCTCGTCAACAATGGTAATAGTTTCTATGGCGGAACCCGCAGGTGGGGTTGCCAGTACCACGCGTGACATTGGCATGGTATAATTTATATAATCCGACGCCTTCTATACGGGGAGGAGGCCCGTCACGGAACTCATGGACTTTAGTTACACTGACGCCCAGGAATCGTTCCGCGAGGAACTGCGAGTATGGTTAGAGGAGAACTTGCCGGACGGATGGCTCGACGGCGAGCGAGAACTCCCGTCGGACGACGACGAACGGCTCGCCTTCTTGAAGGACTGGCAACGGACACTGGCAGACGGCGACTGGGCGGGCATTCACTGGCCCGAAGCGTACGGCGGTCGTGGGGCGTCGCTGGTCGAACAGACGATCTATCGGGAGGAAATGGCGCGTGTCAACGCTCCTCCACAGGTCAACGTCATCGGCATCAACCTCGTCGGTCCGACGCTGATCGAAGCCGGAACGGAAGAACAGAAAAGCCGATTCGTACCGAATATTCTCAGCGGCGAGGAAATCTGGTGTCAGGGGTACTCCGAGCCGGAAGCCGGCTCCGACGTGGCGAGCCTGACGACCCGTGCGGAACGGGACGGCGACGAGTGGGTCATCAACGGCCAGAAAATCTGGACGAGCTATGCGCACAACGCTGACTGGTGTCTCCTGGTAACCCGCACCGACTTCTCGAGCGAAAAACACGAGGGACTTACCGTCCTCCTCGTCGACATGAACCAGGAAGGGGTGAAAACCGAACCCATCCATCAGGCGAACGACGATCGGAGTTTCAACCAGGTGTATTTCGACGATGCGACCACCACCGACGACATGGTGCTCGGCGAGGTCGACGAGGGATGGGACATCGTCATGACGCTTTCGGCGTACGAACACGCCATGACCTCGATCTATACGATCGAACAGAGCTACCTCGACCTGCTCGAGTATTGCAAAACCGAGACGCGCGGCGGGACGCCGTTGATCGAGAAGCCGGAGATACGTCAGCGGCTGGCCGACTTCGACGCGCGGATCCAGGCCGCGAAGGTCAGCCACTATCGGAACGTGAGCAAGCAGATCGAAACGGGTCGACCCGGCCCCGAAGGGTCGATGGACCTCGTCGTCAGCGACGAACTCAGAATCGATCTCCTGAACTTCGCCGTCGACGTGCAGGGACCTGCCGCCTCGTTGTGGGCGAACGGTGACGCCGCCTTCGACGAGACGACTGGCTACCTTCGTTCGTACGGGTCGTGGATCGCAGCCGGCACCGGCGACATCCAGCGAAACATCATCGGTGAGCGAGTGCTCGGGCTCCCGAAAGATACCAAAAGCAAAACGAGCCACAGGAGTGACTGATTATGGATGCGAGACTGACCGACGAACACCAACGAGTACAGGAGACCGCACGAGAGTTCATCGAATCGGAAGGCGGCATGGAACTCGCTAGGCGACAGCTGAACGGCGAGGACGTCGTCGACCACTTGTGGGACGAGCTCTCGGAGCTCGATTACACTGCGATCACGGTCCCGCTCGAGCACGGCGGGTTCGGAGAGGGAATGGTGTATCTCTCGGCGCTTCTCGAAGCCACGGGGAGGTACGCGCTCCCCGGCCCGCTTCCGGAGACGGCCGCGTTCGCGGTCCCGCTCATTTCCGATCTCGGAAGCGAAGAACAGAAATCGGCGTATCTGTCCACGATCGCCGACGGGAACTGCAAGGTAAGCGTCGCAGTCTACGACGACGAATCGGAACCGCTCCCCGAGAGCGTCCAGTTGCGCGCGACGCCGGTCGAGACGGACGACGGATCCGGCTACCGACTCGACGGAACGAAAACGCTCGTGCCGTACGGCGGCGACGCGGACGCGGTGATCGTCGCGGCCCGAACCCATGACAGTCAGGGATACGACGGGATTTCGCTGTTCCTCGTCGATACCGATCACGAGGCCGTCGACGCCGAGCAGTTAGACAGCCTCGACTGGGCGCGGCCGATGTACGAACTGACGTTCGATGACCTCACAGTCGGTTCCGATGCGCTCCTCGGCCCGCTTCACGGCGGTGGCGGCCCTCTCGTCGACGCGGTCGATAGATACTCGGTCGCGGCAGTAGCGATGCTTACGGGTGCCGCCGACCGCGCGGTCGAACTCTCCTCGGAATACGGGAACGAACGGGAACAGTACGGGCAACCGATCGGTATGTTCCAGGCCGTCAAGCATCGGGCGGCGGACATGTGGATCGACATGCAGAGCGCCCGATCGCTGGTCTACTACGCCTCGTGGGCCCTCGATAACGACGAGCCGGATGCGGGCCGAGCCGTTGCGGCGACGAAATCGTATGCGGCCGACCGCCTCCACCGGGTGTTCGCCGATGATATGAAAAATCACGGCGGAATGGGCTTTACGTGGGACCACGACGCACACATTTACCTCAAACAGGCCAAAAGCTGGCGGAACTTCCTCGGCTCACCCGAAGCGTACCGCGATCGACTCATCGAGTCGCGACTCGCCGCCGAATCGGAGTAGACCGACGCCGAAGCGAACGGATGGACGGTATCCGTGGTCGCCTATATTTCGCTGTCGCCCGGACGATCGACGTGTAGCACCCGCCCACCACGATACGTCTCGGACCGTCTCCCGCGGGTTTCCCGTTTCCAGACCCGCGCTCGGCATGTTTTTCTGGGCCGGCTCGCGGAGTCCCGTGTTGCCGATGGCACCGAACAGTACCAGGGGGTTCGGCCGATTTCGCAGGCGGTGTGGGGCAGGTGTCACGGGGCCTGACCCCGAGGCAGTCCCCGTGGTCGACGGCTGAGCAGCAGCGGCCAAGTAACCCGGCGAACGATCCGTTCGCCCCCAGTATCACTCACCTTTATGTAGTTAAGTAATGACATCTTATGCCATGGATTTCAGCGAACCCGAGGAAGCGACGCAACTCAAAACCGAACTTGCGACGTTCATCGACGACGAAATCGAACCGCTCGAGGAAGAACACGCGCGGTTTCTCGGTCCTGACGCGGAACGACACATCTTCGACGATTCGTTCGAGCAGGTTCCCGAGTATCTCGAGTTGAAGCGAACGATCCGGAAGCGGGCAGCCGAAGCCGGCTTCTGGGGAATGAACATGCCAGAGGAGGTCGGTGGGCGGGGAATCGACACGCTCACTGACGCGATCATCGTCGAGTTCCTCGAGAACCGTCCCCCCGGCCTGCACACGTACGCCGTACGGGGCGCCGGTGGCGGACCGACGCCGATCCTGCTGGCCTGCGACGAACGACAGCGTGATCGGTATCTCGACCCCCTGATGGCCGGGGAGAAAACGACGTGTTTCGCGCTCACGGAACCGAACCACGGAAGCGATCCGAACCTGCTCGAAACGACCGCGGAGAAGGACGGCGATGAGTGGGTTATCAACGGACGGAAGTCGTGGATCAGTAACGGCCCGTACGCCGATTTCGCCATGGTCTTCGCACGAACGAGCGGTCAGTCCGGCCGGATCGACGGTATCTCGTGCTTCCTCGTCGACGCCGATACGCCGGGGTTCGAGGTCGGCGACATTCACCGGCCCATGGGACACGCATGGGTCGCGCCGTCGGAACTCGAGTTCGACGACTGCCGGGTAGGTGAGGACGCGCTCCTCGGCGAGGAAGGGAAGGGGTTCTACCGGGCGATGGACTGGATCGGCAGCGCGCGATTGGGCGTCGCCGCCGGATGCGTCGGCTCGGCCCGATTCCTCGTCGAGAAAGCCGTCGACTACGCCGAAGAGCGCGAGACGTTCGGCGAGCCCTTGATCGATCGGCAGGGAATTTCGTTTCCGCTAGCGGAGGTCGCGGTCGACATCGAGCGAACGCGGCAGCTCTATCGCTATGCGGCGTGGAAGGTCGATACCGGCCGCGATGCGCGCAAGGAAACCGCGATGGCGAAACTCTCGGCGGCGAACCTCGAGAACGACGCAGCAGACGTCGCGATGCAAGTCCACGGCGGGAAGGGCTATTCGCGGCGTGAGCCCATCGAGGAGCGGTATCGGTCCTCCCGCGGGAAACGACTTACCGAAGGAACCGACGAAATGCAAAAGCGAACCATCGTCCGAGAGCTTCGTGACTGAACGCGTTTCGGCCACGTGGGCGGCTATCGAAATCGAGACGGGGAGTGCGGTCGTGCAAAGAATCCGCTCAATCGAGCCTCGGAGATGGGTGAGCGAAACGCCGTCCGTGGTATCATCGGCAATCGCTTCACTGTGGCCGGCTCTGGCGATTCGTCGAGAGAAGTGACGAAATACGATCTGAACGATCACGACGCAATACGGCGGGGGCGTGTACGGTCGACCTCGAGTGCCGGCCGTCCGTGACCCGCTGTGACGTACGGTTCGGCGGTTCGGAACCGACTACGAGTCCCACCCGACCGTGACGCCGTCTTCGTCGGCCAGGGAACTTTTCAGGACTTTTCCAGTCGGGTTCCGTGGGAGCGATTCCAGGAAGACGAACTCTCTGGGCTTCTTGTAGTCGGCCAGGCGCTCACCGACGTAGTTCTGGAGGTCCTCCGCCGAAAATTCCTCGTCGTCGACGGGAACGACCGCGGCTTTGATTCGTTCGCCCCATTTCTCGTCCGGCGCGCCGACGATAGCGACCTCGTCGATGGCCGGATGCTCGTGCAGTATCTCCTCGATCTCCGCCGGGTAGACGTTTTCGCCCCCCGAAATGATCATATTGTCGGATCGCCCGATGAACTCGATGAACCCGTCTTCGTCCTGCCGGATCAGATCGCCGGAAATGAAGAAGCCATCGTCGTCGAACGCCTCTTCGGTCCGTTCGGGCATCTGGTAGTACCCCGAAAACATCGTGGGTCCTCTGTAGCAGGCCTGGCCGATTTCGCCCGGTTCGACCTCCTCGTGAGTCGCCGGATCGATGATTTTGAACATAACGTTCATGACTGGTCGACCGACGCTGTCGGGATGGTCGAGCGCCTGACTCGGCTGGAGCAGCGACACGACCGGTGACATCTCGGTCTGACCGAACGCCTCCTGTAACTCGGCGTCGAACGCCTCCGATATCGTCTGTTTGAGCTCTTTTCCGGAGGGCGCGGCGCCGATTCCGAATTCTTCGAACGCGGAGAGATCGTACTCGGCGAAGTCGTCGACGGCGAGCAGCGCGCGGGCCATCGTCGGCACGAAAAATCCGTTCGTAACCGATTCGGACTCGAGGACTTCCATCACCCGGTTCGGTTCGAACCCGTCCATGAGGATGGTCGTTGCCGAGGCGTAGTAGTTGTTGATGAACATGCCGAAGGCGGAGATGTGGAACAGCGGCGTCACGATGATTCCACGTCCGTCGATGCGGACGTTTCGGCCTTCGAACGCCTTCTCTACGATCCCGTTGACGGTCATCTGGATGACGTTATCGTGTGTGAGGATGCATCCCTTCGGCTTGCCAGTCGTCCCCGACGTGTACATGAGCATCGCCTGGTCCGTCCGCGACGAAACGATCTCGACGGACTCGGCCGATGCCGCGTCTCGGAACTCGCCGTAATCGGCCGCGTATTCGGGCGTCGAGTCCCCCGAGAAAAGCATCTCGTCCGGCGTTACCCGATCGTCGTGGATCCCATCGACGATCTCCGTCGCTTGGTCGTCGAAGAAGAGGAGTTCGGCCCCGGAGTCCTCGAGGACGTACTTGACCTCGTCCGCTTTGAACCGGTGGTTGATCGGCACGGGAATCGCACCGATTCGCATCGCACCCAGGAACATCTCGAGCATCGGAATCGAGTTCGCGGTGTAGACGGCCACTTTGTCGTGACGTTCGATACCGCGTTCCCTGAGCGCGTTCCCGACCCGATCGATCCGCTCGTTAAAAGTGTCGTTCGTAATCGCCGTCCGTCCCCCCTCGACTGGCGTCATCACGATCGCTTCTTTTTCGGGGAATTTGTACGCGTTACGCTCTGCCAACCAGCTGATGGTCATCCCGTTCATGTCACTCACATTTATTCCAACCCATATAAATTATGGTGTCGGATGATTGAACGGCTGCGATACGGTCGACGCCGTTCGCGCTCGCCGTTTCACTCCGGCCCCGGCAGGGTCCGATTCGTCCGAATCGACTGAATACGAGGATATTTATATCGGTCCGCGAGAAAGGCGACGTATGTCAGACACCAAAACGGAAGTGCACGATCTGATCAGAGATTCCGTCCGTGACCTGTCGGCAAACTACGACGCAGACTACTGGCGCGAACACATCGACGAGAAGCGCTTCCCGGAATCGTACTGGCAGGACCTCGCGGACAACGGGTGGCTCGGTGTGGCCATCGACAAGGAGTACGGCGGCGAAGGCATGGGGATGGAGGAGATGGCGATCGTCATCGAGGAACTGTCACGCGCCGGTGGTCAGGGTGGGATCATTTTCATTCTGACGCCCGTGTTCGGCGGGATCAGCATTCAGCGCCACGGGACACCGGAACAGAAACAGGAGTTCCTCCCGCGTATCGTCAACGGCGACCTTCGCTTCTGTATGGGCCTGACCGAACCCAACGCGGGGACGAACACGCTCGCAATCGATACGTCCGCTCGGCGTGACGGGGACGAATTCGTGATCGACGGCGAGAAGACCTTTATCAGCAGCGTCGAGAACGCGGACAAGATGTTACTCGTCGCCCGAACGTCGCCGTTCGACCCCGAGAACCCGTCCCACGGAGGGACGCTCTTTCTCGTCTCCGACCCGTCGTCCCGCGATGGAATCTCCCTCTCGAAACTCGATACGGCGGTCCCCTGGTTCGAACATCAGTATCAGGTCAACATCGACGGGTTGCGCGTTCACGAGGACGACATTCTCGGCGCCGAGGACCAAGGGTTCAGGCTCATGTTCGACACGCTCAACACCGAACGAATCGCCGGTGCAGCAAGCGCGCTCGGCGACGGTCTCAGAGCGGTTGACCTCGCCGTCGACTACGCGAACGACCGTAACGTGTTCGGGGACCCGATCGGGTCACACCAGGCGATTCAGCACCCGCTGGCGGAGAGCTACGCGAAATTACTCGCGGCCCGCGAGATCACGTACAGCGCTGCGTCCAAGTGGGACGACGGCCGAGACTGCAGCATGGAAACGAACGCGGCGAAACTCCTCACGAGTACGTTTAGCACCGAAGCGGCGTCGCGAGCGATCCAGACTCACGGCGGAAACGGGTTTACCGAGGAGTACGAAGTATTCGAACTCTGGCAGAACGCCCGCGTAACCGAGACGGTTCCCGTTTCCAACGAAATGGCCAAGAACTACATCGCCGAACACCATCTCGGACTTCCCCGTTCGTACTGACGGATCGCTCTCCGGCGCTCGTTTTGGCGGACCGGAACCGTCAACCATCTAATCATGACCTAGGGAATCTTATAGTATAATCGTGTAAGAGCCAGTATATGACATACGAGAGTGTGTACGAAGCGGTGTTCGACCAGTACGAGAAAGAGCGGAGCTGGGACGAGAACGTCCACGTCGGTGATAAATCGTCGCTCAATATCGCGGACGAGGCGCTGGGTCGCCACGCCGATTCGGACGAAACGGGGCTGCGAATTCGGGACTTCGGCACCGGCGAGACCGAACGCTACACCTTCGCCGAACTCGACGCCGCGGCGAACCGAGTGAGCAACTACCTCGAGTCACAGACCGATCGCGGAGATCGGATCGGCGCGATGCTCCCGACGCGGTTCGAACTGTATGCCGTCGTCTTCGGGACGATCAAAGCCGGCCGGATCTACCTCCCGCTTGCGCCCATGTTCGGTCCGGACGCGCTCAACTACCGCCTCAAAGACTCCGGAGCTGCGGTCCTGTTTACCACGACCGACGGCTGCGAGGATCTCGACGGAACGATCTCGACGCTCGAGCGAGTCGTCACCGTCGACGGCGGGGGCGACGGTGCGGTCGACGGCGAAACGACGGTGGACGGATACGACGCAGTCGCCGACCACTCCGACGCGTTCGACAGCGTCGAGACCCACCCCAACGATCCGTACACGTTGACGTACACGTCCGGCACGACCGGTGCACCGAAAGGCGTGTTGAGTAGCCATCGAGGGGTGGTCGAACTCCACGCGTACGCGGAGTACGTGGCCGACGTTCGCCCCGACGACGTCTATCTGGTCGCCGCCTCTCCGTCCTGGTCGTACGGGCTCAATATGGGGACGGTCATGTCCGGCGTTCGCGGAACGGCGATCGGGTGCTATCGCGGTCAGTTCGATCCGCACACCTTCTTCGAGACGCTCGAGGAGTGGGACGTCGACAACGCGATGATTCCGCCGACGGCCCTTCGTCAGGCCCGCGCGGGCGGTATCGATCTCGAGTCGTACGACATCGATCTCCGCGTGTTGATCTCCGCGGGCGAGTCGCTCGACGAGGAGACGGTCGCCTGGTGTGAAAACGGACTCGGCGCACCGCCTCAGGACGCGTACGGCCTGACCGAAGGCGGGATGATCGTTTGCAATTACGCCTTCGAGGACTGGGAGGTGAAGCCGGGGAGCATGGGGAAACCCCTCCCCGGAACGGAGGTGGCCCTGCTGGACGACGACGGCGACGAGGTCGACCAAGGCGAGGTCGGTGAGGTCGCGGTCAAACGCGACGAAACCGCCCAGGGTTCCTACTGGGGTCGGCCCGAGGCGACGCTCGACACCTTCACCGGGCCGTGGCTTCGGACGGGCGATCTGGCCAGGGAAGACGAGGACGGCTACTACTGGTACGTCAGCCGAGCGGACAACGTCATCATCTCGGCCGGATACCGTATCGGCCCCGGCGAGGTCGAAGACACGTTGCTCAACCACCCCGCGGTCGAGGAGGCGGCCGTCGTTGGCGCTGATCACGATACGCGCGGTAACGTCGTCAAAGCGTACGTTACGCTGGTCGACGAGTACAGTCCCGACGACGAACTCGGCGAGGAGATTCAGGAGTTCGCTCGCTCCGAACTGTCGAAACACGAGTATCCCCGCGAAATAGCGTTTATCGAAGAGTTACCGAAGACGGCGAGCGGGAAAATAAAGCGGGCCGCCCTCGAAGACTGACATCGCGGGTACCCGACCCGGTGCCGATACGGGGACGCGACCCCGCGACGGTGAAGCGTTTGCGCAGTCGGCTGCGGGTGAACCGAGCGCTCTCTGCCGGCCCCACACCGCAGGGCCCGGTGACCTCACTGGGGACTCGAGTTCGAGGTGTCATTGCGCTTCTTGGCAGTCGGACTGTTCTCACGTCGGAGACCGATCGTCGGAACGGGTATCGGACGCTCTCGCTGTCAGGGGCGTATACCTTCCGCGTGATCCGGCCATGGAAGCGGACGTGTCCCGGTTGGATCGAGCGTAATCGACGGGAAACGCGTTTCATTCAGTCCTCGCCGGACCGGATTGTGCGACACGAACGCAACTGGTTGTTAATCAGTACCACGATCTTTCGTCGAATTCTGTTATAACGGACTTAGTGTGTTATGTGACGTTCGATACTCTCGTTCTCGTCCAGTTCCGTTCGTGTTGTGGCTCCGAGGGGTTCTGTAGACAGTAGTGACGGGAGTTCGCCTGCGGCCCCGTATATCGACTCGAGATCAGCTAGCATGCCCCTCTGGATCCCGATTCCGCTATCGTCGCGGCGCTATCCGACCGGCATCGAGTGTCGACATCCGAACTGTATTCCTTCGGGAGAAGTTATTTGAGTTGGAACTGTGACTATATACCATGGACACTCGTCCACCCGAAGACGTAGCGGCCTTGCTCGATGAACTCGATGAGTTTATCGAAACGGAAATCGAACCCCTCGAGGAAGAGCACATCCAGTATTTCGACAAGCGTCGGGAATACGCCCGGACGAACTGGGAGGAAGACGGTGTGCCGGAGGCGGAGTGGGAGGCGGTGCTCGAGGAGATGCGAGCTCGAGCCGACGAGGCGGGATATTATCGCTATGCGCTTCCCGAGAGGATGGGTGGAATGGACGGATCGAACCTCGGCATGGCGATCATTCGCGAACATCTCGCTCACAAGGGGCCGGGGCTCCACAACGTTTTGCAGACCGAAGCGTCGGTCGTCGGCAATCACCAGTTCCCACAGATCCTCGATCGGTTCGGGACCGACGAACAACAGGAGATGATCGAGGACGTGATCGCCGGTGAAACGAGGGTCGCGTTCGGTCTCACCGAGCCCGACCACGGATCCGATGCGACCTGGATGGACACCACGGCCGAGAAGGACGGTGACGAATGGGTGATCGACGGCGCGAAACGCTGGAACAGCGGGATGCACGCGGCGGATTACGATCTCGTATTCGCCCGGACCAGCGGTGAGGACGGCGACGGCGACGGCATCACGGCGTTTCTGACCCCGACGGACGCGGACGGGTTCGAAGTTGACTACTACTGGTGGACGTTCAACATGCCGACGGACCACGCGGAAGTGTCGATCGACGACGTCCGCGTCCCGGATTCGGCAATCATCGGTGAAGAAGGGAAAGGCCTCCACGTGGCGCAGCGCTTCGTTCACGAGAGCCGTATCCGGCAGGCGGCCGCCAGTCTCGGTGCGGCGCAGTTCTGTATCGACGAGGCAGTCGAGTACGCCAAGGAGCGGAAGACGTGGGGTGAACCCCTGGCGAACCGTCAGGCGATCCAGTTCCCGCTCGCCGAGTTACACACCGAGGCTGAAATGTTGCGAAACACGGTTCGAAAAACGGCAGCGGCACTCGACGACGAAGGCGAGATGATTACCGAATCCGGCTCCTCGATCAGTCAGTTGGTCGCCATGTGTAACTACACGGCGAATAACCTCGTTTGCCGGGCAGCCGATCAAGCGATGCAAGTCCACGGCGGTGTCGGGTACAGCAGACACAAACCGTTCGAACATATCTACCGCCATCACCGCCGGTACCGCATAACGGAAGGCGCCGAAGAGATCCAGAAGCGTCGGGTCGCCGGCCACCTCTTCGACATCATATAGCTCGGTCGGCGCGTTCGACTCGCCGCTTCTCTCCGTCGGCGTTCGACACGGCTCGAGTGGACGCGACGGCTGAAGTTGGCGGGGCCACTCGGATGAACGGTAGATATATGCTGCCGGCGTTCAAGCAAACCGTCATGCGCACTGCAGCGATCACTGGATTCGGTGGTCCGGAACGCGTGGCGATCGAGTCTGCTCCCGACCCGGAACCGGGCCCCGCAGAGGCCGTCATCGAGGTCGAGGCGTGTTCGATAAATCACCACGACCTGTGGGTCCTCCAGGGGGACCACTGGGTCGGTGAAGAGGACTTACCGTACGTTGCGGGAATCGACGTCGCGGGCACCGTGTCTTCGGTCGGCGGTCAGGTCGAAGCCGTCGCGCCCGGGGACCGCGTTCTCCTCTGTCCCAACCGAACTTGTGGCTCCTGTCGGTACTGTCGCGACGGACCTGAAAGTTACTGCGAAGCGTTCGGCCTCTATCACGGTGGGCTCGCGGAGTACGCTGCAGTGCAGGCCGATCGGCTACTACCGCTGCCGGAGGCGGTCGCGACGACGGCGGCCGCGGCGCTACCCACAGCCTACATGACGGCGTTCCGAATGCTCACGGAGGCAAACGTCGGGCCGGGTGATACGGTCTTCGTCCCCGGAGCGACCGGCGGCGTCGGCGTCGCGTCGATCCAACTCGCGGACATACTGGGCGCTCGTACGATCGCGACCTCGACGTCGCGGGAGAAACTCGACCGTGTGGACGCGCTCGGCGCTGACCGGCTCATCGAGTCCGGCGATCCGGATGCGATTCGGGAAACGGTGCTCGAGACGGGCCGGGTCGACGTAACGGTCAATCACCTCGGTGGCGCGTATTCGGCGGTCGGTCTCAACGTCTTACGTCGCGGGGGCCGAATGGCGATCTGCGGCCAGACGGCAGGTCCCACGTCGACGTTCGAGTTAGGGGATCTCTTTCTCAATCAGAAGCGGGTCATCGGGAGCACCATGGGAACTCAAACGGATCTCGAACGGCTCGTCACCCTCGTTGCCGACGGCCGACTCGAACCGGAGATCTACCGACGTTACCCGCTCGAGGACACGGATCAAGCGTTCGCCGACATGGTCGACCGGGACGCCGTCGGCAAACTCGTCGTCGACCCGTCTACGTGAACACCCCGTCTTTTTCCGCCCGCCCTAAATCTGTTCTACCGCGCCGTCCGTAGGGCTTCTCTCATCGTGCCGAGGACTGATACGACGGGTCAGGACGACGTTTCGTGGCCGTTCGGCGGTCCGATTCGTCGGTCGCGGTAGAAATAACCACGGTCGATGAATCGGAAATCCGTCGTGAGAGGGAGTCGGCGGAGTCCGGAGTCATCCCAATCGATCGCCGATGACGCTGACGACGATCATCACGGCGACGAGCGTCGTTGCGAGGGCACTGACCTCCGGACTGAGTCCCGTCTGAATCTGATTGAAGATAATGATCGGGACCGTCGTCGTCTGTGGAGTGATGAGAAACTGCGTCGCAGTGAACTCTCCGAACGAGATGACGAACCCCATCAGCATGCCGGCTAACAGCGCGGGACCGATGACGGGAAGGGTGACGTTGACCGTCGTCTCCCATTTATTGGCCCCCAGGATCATCGATGCGTCCTCGAGCCGCTCATCGAACGTTAGTAAGCGGGACCGAACGATGAGGAAAACGAACGGGAGCGCGAGAACCGAGTGCGCGATCACGATCCGAGGGAACCCGCGAGGGATCGAGAGGTGGCTGCTGAACCGCAGGAACGCGACCCCGGTGATTACCGGCGAAATCATGAGCGGAAGTAGCATGATCGTCGCGAGCGTCTCTTTGGCTCGGATGTCGCTTCGGACGAATCCGAACGCCGTGATCGTTCCGATAGTGCCGGAGAGGATAGCCGTCGCCGTCGCGACGATCACGCTGACGACCATCGCGTTTCGAAGTCGGAAGTTCTGGAAGAGAGTGTTGTACCACTCCAGCGTGACGCCGTTAGTCGGCAGCGTGGGGGACGACTGAACGGTAAACGAGGTCGCGATGACGACGACAACCGGAACTAACAGTATCGCATAGACGACCAGTAAGAACGGATAGAACGACAGCCGTCTCAGTCGGTTCATCATAGGTCGCTGAGCACCTCCGAGATATTGGCGTAATGGTTGAACAGGCCGATCAGAATAAGAAGCGTAACGGTGAACACCACAGACATCGTCGCGGCGAGGTCGAGGTCGTACGTGAACGTTTGCTCGATCACGTTCGCCATCATGAAGTCGGATGGCCCTCCGAGCAGTGCCGGCGCCAAATACGATCCGGCCGCGAGAATGTACACGAACAGCGCAGCGGCGACGACACCGGAGAGACTGAGCGGAATGATAACCGTCCGTAGCGTATACAACGGTGTCGCACCGAGAACCTCCGAGGCGTAAATCAATTCGTCGTCGATCGACTGTATCGAATTGTACATCGGCAAGATTGCGAATGGCAGTAATGCGCTAACCAGACCGATGACGACGCCTTGCGTACTGAACAACACTCCGAAATCGGTCCCGAATAGCTGCTGGACTGGACCCGTCGGGAGGAAAAACAGTGAGACGCCGAAGTATCGAATAATAATCGCAATCCACAGCGGCAACAGCACTAACGCGAGCATGGCGAACTGACGCTTCGCTTTGAACGCGATGTAGTACGCTATCGTGTAGCCGAGGACCAGACACACGACCGTCGTGATCAGCGCGTAGTAGAGCGTCCGGATGAGCGTTTCTAAATAGACGCCGCTCAGAGCGTCTCTGTAATTGACGAAGAGGTCGCCGCCGAAGTTGAGACTCTCGACGAATAGCACGATCACCGGTGCGATAAAGAACAGCGTGAGCCAGCCGAGTCCGAGCCCGACGAGGAGTTTCGGGGACGATCGACCGCGAACCCATTCAGGGGTGGAGAAGTCCGGAAGTGTCACAATTCCGAATCTCATACGACGGTCACCCCCTCCGGATCGAACTGGATCGCGATGTCGTCACCGACCGCGTACTCTTCCGTTGCGTTGCCGAAGGCAGTGACGGTCGTTTCGTCGTCCAGCGTCACCTCGAGTTCGGCCCGATGGCCGAGGTACTCGACGTGGGAGACTGTCCCCACGAACGTGTTGCTGGTTCCGTTTGCCTTCTCGGCCGCACTGAGATTGATTTTTTCCGGCCGTACGTACAATGACACCGAATCGCCGTCGAGGCTGTCCGCGTCGACGTCGGCGGCGAGTTGGATTTCCTGGTTCGAAGCCCGGACCGTGGGCGGGTCGTTCGTGGCGACCGTCCCTTCGAATTTCGTCGACTGACCGAGGAATTCGGCGACGAACTGAGTCTCCGGCTCTTCGTACAACTGCTGGGGCGTGCCGGCCTGTTCTTTCCGCCCTTCGTTCATCACGATAACTTTGTCCGACATCGACAGCGCTTCGGACTGATCGTGCGTGACCGAGAGGGTCGTGACATCGACCTCTTGTTGAATCTCCCGGATTTCGTTTCGCATCTCCTCGCGAAGGACTCGGTCGAGGCCGGTAAGCGGTTCGTCGAGCAACAGGATATCCGGTTCGTACACGAGCGCTCGTGCAAACGATATCCGGCGCTGTTGCCCGCCACTGAGTTCGCCTGGCTTGTGGTCCGCGTGGTCCGTCATCTGTACCATCTCGAGGTGCTTGGCGATCTGATCGTCGTGATCGCCGTCGAACCCCTGCATCTTGAGCCCGTATCGGAGGTTTTCCTCGACGGTCATATGGGGGAACAACGCCGAGTGCTGAAACACGAGCCCGATATTCCGGTTGTACGGTTCCGTATCTGATACGTCGCTCCCGCGTAGGTGTACTGTTCCCGAGGTAGCTTCGATAAGCCCCGCGATCATGTGGAGCGTCGTACTTTTCCCACAGCCGCTCGGTCCGAGCAGCGTGGCAAATTCACCCTCCTCGATTCGGAAGGACACGTCGTCGACTGCGAGCAGATCGCCGTAGTACTTTGTTAGATTTTTTACTTCTAGCATGGGTCTTGGAGTGTGCGTACGCTTTCTACGCCGGTCGCAGTTGCCGTTCCTTTCGTCGTCTCCGTTCGACTACCCGTCTTCACCGTCCGACCGCTCCCGTCTTTCCTTTCTGTGTGGGGTGTTATCGTGGTTGTCATCCACATGGCCCCCTATAGTTCATCCCCTCTATTAATCATTGTGTATGTTATTCTACCCGAGTCCCGGATCGCGCGATTCGATATTCGGTCTGGCAGAATCGACGGGTCTCGCGCGGGTATCGTCCGCTTCGACGGCTCGTCCCACCGACTGGCGACACGTCGATCGCGGTCGGCGCTCATGCGTGTAATTCGTGTATTTCCCGCTCGTCCCGGACGCTCGATTCGGCTCACTGCCCTTCGAACGAAGGGTCGCGTTTCTCCTTAAACGCCGTTACCCCTTCGACGTAATCAGCCGTCTTCGACGCGTTCGCGATTTGTTCCGTTTCCTCGGCCAGTTGATCGGGTAACTGGCGTGCATACGATTCCTCCAGCATTCGAGAGATTTTGCCGAGCGCTTTCGTCGGACCGGCAGCGATCGTTTCGCCGAGTTCCGTGAGTCGCTCTTCGAATTCGTCGTCGGTAGCGACCTCCGTGACGAGACCGATGTCCGCTGCTTCCGCTGGAGAGATCTTCTGGTTGAGTAACGCGATTCGTTTCGCCTCCTGCAGACCAACGTGGTGTGGGAGGTAAAACGTCGCGGAACCGTCACCGGTCAGACCGATTCTGGAATAGCCGAACTGTAAATACGCGTCCTCGTGCATCAACGTGATGTCGCCCAGCAGCGCGATACTGAATCCGGCTCCGACGGCTGGCCCGTCGATTCCGGTTATCAGCGGTGTTTCACCGCGTTTCAACTGGACGGCGACGTCGTTTATCATGGAGGCGCCGCGTCGAAGTCTCCCGGCAGCGCTCGAGTCCTCCTCAAAGGACGAAATGTTTCCGCCAGCACAGAAGACGCCGTCGGATCCCCGGAGGACGAGACACCGAATCGAGTCGTCTTCGTCGAGTTCGGTCGCGAGCCACAGTAACTCTTCAGTCATCCCGTCGCTAAGGGAGTTCATCGCCGATTGACTATCGATCGCGAGTGTAGCGATTCCGTCGTCCGTTACGTCGACGTTGAAATTATCGAAATCTCTCATAGATTCGTGTTACCATTATCCATGAATCGTCTTATGGTTTCGCATCCACAGACACTACGGCGGTCGGTCGCTCCCGTCGAGCGTCTGCGAAAGCAACCGGTGGTATCCACGCGGACCCTTACTGACGGGTCGACGGGGCCAAGCAGATCAGGTTGCTCAGGTCACGGCCCCGCCGGGACACGGACGCCCTCGAGACTGGTACGAAAGCGATGTGTTCGAGCCAGAGCCGCGGCTCTGGTAACCGTTGCAAATCATCATAGACCGCAATACGATCACAGACGGTGTGGCGATCTGCGTATAAATCGTTTCAGTGGTAACTGCACTCCTCTCAGCGTCGAAGTCGTCGGTTACGACTCGTCGAGCGCATCGATCCGACGATCCTCGTCGAACCGAAGCACGTTCTCCATCTCTTCCGTTTTGATATCGTCGAACGCGACGCGGGCGATGGATCGTCGATGTACCTCGTCCGGGCCGTCGACGATACGGAACGGCCGAACGTTCTCGTAGAAGTGTGCCAGCGGCAGATCCTTCCCGATCCCGTTCCCGCCACAACACTGGACGGCGAGGTCGATTATATCGTTCGTCACGTTCGCCGTGAAGTTCTTTGACATCGCGACTTCCGTCCGCGCCTCGCTCCGGTCGAGTTCCCGCGCCGCATGTCGAACCATCGTTCTCGCGGCGTGAAGCCGCGTCTCGGCGTCCGCGATTCGATGCCGGAGCGACTGCTTCTCCGAGAGGTCGGAGCCAAACGCCGCCCGCTCGCTAATGTAGGCCTTTGCGATGTCCAGGGATCGCTCGGCCATTCCGGAGTACCGCATACAGTGTGTGAGCCTTCCACCACCGAGACGCATCTGCGCTACTTTGAAGCCCCCTCCCTCGTTTCCGACCGTGTTTTCGACCGGAACGCGGACGTTTTCGTACTTGACCTCCGCGTGTCCGCCCGCCAGTTCGGTTATCCCGTGCCCGCCGAGGTGGCCGACGTTTCGGACGATGTTGACGCCGTCTACGTCGGTGGGAACCAGAATGATCGACGTCCCTTCGTACGGATGCGCGTCCAGATCCGTCCGTGCCATCACGAGCAAGAAGTCAGCGTCCACGCCGTCCGACGTCCACCATTTGTGCCCGTTTATCACCCACTCGTCACCGTCTTTTTGCGCGGTCGTCTGGAGCATCTTCGGGTCCGATCCCCCTCCTTGCATGGGCTCAGTCATCGAAAATGCCGACGAGAGCTCACCCTGTACCAGCGGTCGCAGCCATTCCTCTTTCTGTTGCTCGGTCCCGACCATCTCCAGGGTGTGCATGTTCCCCTCGTGTGGCGCGTTCGCCCGAATCGAGCGCGCACCGATGAGCGATCGGCCGACCTGCTCGAACGACGGCAGCATGTCCTGGAAGTCCAGTCCTTGCCCGCCGTATTTTTCCGGCATTTGCGGGGCGAACAGGTCCCGCTCCTTCGCCATCTCCCACAGTTCCTCGATCTCGTCTCTCGTGATGTCTTCGCCGGTCCGTAGCGCTTCCCGTTCGCGGGGAATAACGACTTCGTCCATAAACGATTCGACCCGATCGGCTACTTCCATCGCTGTGTCGGAGTCGTGATACTCCATACCATGGGATTCGGGCATATCAATGTAAAACTATGGCTCATTCTCTCTTCGGTGTCGTCTCCCTCGAGACGAGCGGCCGGGGCCCATCGAGGGCACGAGGCGTCCCAACTCTCGCTCGATATCGCACCGCAGCGGGCCGCGACCGTCGTGTCCTGAGCGGTCCGCTCGCCCTTTCGACGGGGAACGCCCGGTCCCGTACTATCGAGACGTGCGTCTCCCGCCTCGTTTCTCTCGAGGGCCGGTATCGCCGTCACCCGGCGGGGGTCAAGGCCCGGACGCGATTCCGATCCCTCCTCGGCGCAAAACCCTATTTTGAAGTGCTGGTACATACATCTCGTACTATGCGACTCGACGGCGTCCGAATACTCGATTTGACTCGACTGCTACCCGGTCCGTATGCGACGCAACTACTCGCGGACTCCGGTGCCGAGGTGATCAAAGTCGAAGACACCGGTGCTGGCGACTACGCTCGGCACAGCGAACCGCGTTCGGAACGGGACGTCGGTGCCATTTTCGAGATGGTAAACCGGGGCAAGAAGAGCGTCTCGCTCGATCTCAAGTCGGAGGAGGGAACCGAGGCCTTCTATCAACTGGTCGAAACCGCCGACGTCGTGTTCGAACAGTTCAGACCCGGCGTGGTCGAGCGGCTGGGGATCGATTACGAGACGCTTCGATCGTACAACGACGAACTGATCTACTGTTCGCTGACGGGTTACGGACAGGAGGGACCCTGGGCCGACCGCGCGGGCCACGACCTCAACTACGTCGCACTGGCCGGGTTACTCGACATGACCCGCGAGTCGCCGTCCGACAAGCCACAGATGCCCGGCTACCCGATCGGTGACATGAGCGGCGGGCTGTTTTCCGCGTTCGCGATCACCGAAGCCCTGTTATCGCGAGAGCTCGGGAATACCGGCGGAGAGTACATCGACGTCGCGATGAGCGATGTCGTCGCGTCGTTCTCCCAGTCGATCGCGTATCAGGCGCTGACCGGCGACCCCGAAGAACCGCGGCCGGGAAACACCCATCTGTCGGGCCAGTTCCCGTGGTACGACAGCTACGAAACGGCCGACGGCGAATGGGTCACCATCGCAGCGCTCGAGCCGAAGTTCTGGCGAGCGTTCTGTGAGGCAGTCGGAAAGGAGCACCTCATCGATGCCCAGGATGAACACGATCCCGATTCGTTCGCGACGGTCAGGGCCGAACTGGAAGCGCTGTTCGCGGAACGGACGCGTGCCGAATGGGAGGACGCGCTCGGGGACGTGGACGCGGCAGTCGGCGGCGTTTACAGTCCCGCGGAGATGGTCGACCACCCGCAGTTCGACGCGCGCGATATGATCGAACGCCCCGACGATGCCCCACCGCGGATCGGCTTCCCCGCTCGCTCGACCGAGATGGCGGCGGGAGCGGGCGAAGCCCTTGCGGACCAAGGGGAACACACGGAATCCCTGCTATCGGCCGTCGGATACACCGCCGAGAAACTCGAGGAACTGCGGCAAGCGGGGGTCGTTCGGTACTAACCGTCCCCACGCTCGATACGGGTTCAACGTATTCGTTCGTTCCGTCCCGTGACCAGTCGGTTTCGATCGCCTCTCGGTCTCGGGCGGAAAGCGCCGCTCGAGTCGCTATTGCGCCGAAAGAAGTCGCTCCGATGCGGCCCTACTCTTCGAGACGGGGAGCCCCCTTTATCGTTACCGTTTCGCCGATGATGTAGGACGACGCCGGACTCGCCAAGAACTGCGCGAGATCGGCGACTTCTTCCGGTCGACCGATCGACCGGTCCGCCGATTCGCGGTCGATGGCGTTCGCGTCACCGTCGATTCCCATCTGGGAACGGACGCCCGCCGTCGCGACCAGACCGGGAGCGATGCAGTTCACCCGGACATCGTCTTGACACCAGTCCGAGGCGACGGACGTGGTGTAGTTGATGACGGCCGCTTTGGCCGCGCCGTAATGGCTCATGCGCCTCGAGCCGCGCTGGCCAGCGACGCTCGCGATGTTGATAATGCGACCGCCGTCGTCCTGCATGTGTTCGTAGGCGACCTGGGAGCAGTGGAACGTTCCGTGCAGGTTTATATCGACGATCGTTTTCCATCCGTTTTCGCTGATATCCGCCGGATCGGCCTGAAAGCTCGCACCGGCGTTGTTGACGAGGACGTCGAGGCCGCCGAATTCGTCCACCGTCGTTTCCACGAGCGCCTCGACCGAAGCACGGTCTCGAACGTCGCACTCCACTGCGATAGCCCGGCCGTCCGAATCGCTCTCGTTGATCTCGTCCGCGACCGGCTCGACGTTGTCTAACTCCCGGGACGTAACGACCACGTTCGCCCCGTCGTCCGCGAACCGTTCGACGATCGATCTCCCGATTCCGCTCGAGGACCCGGTCACGATGGCCGTTCTGTCGTCGACGCTGAACTGCGACGTCGTCATTTCGATCGCTCCGAACGGTTCCGCCCGTGTCTCTTCGTGTGAATTGCAGTCACACCGGTGGGATTATCTCCCATGTTTTATAAAATTATTCCTCATCGTTGCTTCCCTCTCATTGTGCCGCGCCCATCGAACGGGCTCCGGCTGTTCAGCGTCGGCGAATACCACAACTGTGTGCGTCGTTCGTCTGGCCCGGAAACCGGACAGATTGGATCACCCGTACCCGAAGTTACGTGCGTAAATCACGTTTCGTGCCGATCTCGTCGTTTCAACGAGGAGAGTCAGATTCGAGCCGGCAGCGTCCCCAACGCAGTTTAGGCTCTCGCTCCCTCCTCGAAATCTGCGACTTGACCGAAAATAATATGCATGGGAGTCTCTATTGGGTTGGTATGCGGGAGCATGCTAGGCATTCACCAACACGTCGTCGTGTACTTCAGACCGGTATCGTCGCTACGGGTCTCGGAATCGCCGGCTGTCTGGGAACCAGTGGCGATACCCTGCAGTACTTGGGACGAGGCGGCGTAACGCAGGAGGCGTTCAGGAACGTTATCAGTGACTGGGAGGACGAAAACGACGTCACGGTCCAACACACGTCCGTCGCGGACGACACGGAAATGGTAAACGTCGTGTCGGAGAATCCGGGCGGAATCGACCTCTGCAACCCCTCGTCGGGCGGGTTCATCCGATTCCGAGGACAGGATGAAAAACTGCTCGCCGACCTGGATTACGGGGAAATTCCGAACTACGATAACCTGCCCGAAGCGTGGCACAACGTTCCGTTCCTCGAGGGGCACAGTGACGGTCTGTTCCGATACATCTCGTCTCAGGGGTTGGCATACAACACTGAGCTGGTAGACGAGTTCAGTTCGTGGGACGAGATCGAGCAAAGCGAATACGAGGACTCGATTTCGCTACACGCGACCCCATCGGTGCGGTTCGCGAACGCCGCTGCAGCTGCGGGCGAAGATGTCAACCAGATCGGAGACGATGCCGTCTTCGATGCGATCGCCGGAAAAGTCGAGGACCAACACCAGAACGTGTTCCAGTACTGGACGTCGGGCGACCAGCAGATGCAGTTCCTCCGCGAAGAACAGGCACACATCTCCTCGGCGTGGGGTGGCCGCGTCGCCTCGTTACAGGCCGACGACGTTCCGATCGAGTACTTCATCCCGGAGGAAGGGGCCGTCACCCACAGCGAGGGGTACGCCATTCCCGAGGCCAGCGAGAACAAAGAGATGGTACACGATCTTCTGGATTGGGTGTACCAACGGGAAAACCTCGTCGACCTCTCGGTTCAGATCGATTATCCGGTACCGATATCGGATCCGCCCGAGGAGGTCACGTCCTTGCCCGATTACACCGATCACCCTGACAACCTCGTCTGGATCGATTGGTCTCAGGTCCTGCCACACAACGATAAGATATCACAGGCGTTCAACGAGATCCGCGGATCGTAAATCGCATCGCGTGCGGTACGGCGGTGAAAGCCGTCGCGTCACCTCTCATTCGGGGGCGTTCGTTCACCCTTAGAACTACACGGTTGCGATATTCGAACGAATAGAAACCGAAGTCGGAGCCGGTAAGCCGCTCGAGCCGAACGTTATCTGCCGGTGAATTCGGGTTCGTAGTCGTCTTCGGCGAACGCTTTGGCGCCTTCCTTGTGGTCTTCCGTTTCGAGCAGCGGCTCGAACAGGCGACGGTCGTACTGTCGGCCCTCGCGAAGCCCCGTCTGGGTGGCCACGGAAGCGGACTCCTTGATCGCCTGGATCGCCAGCGGCGGCTTGGATGCTATTTTCTCGGCGAACTCCTGCGTCTCGGCGTCGATGTCGTCGGGGACTCGATTCACGATTCCCAGTTCCTCCGCTCGAGCGGCACTGATGTGGTCCCCGGTCATGGCGATCTCCTTCGCCGCGGCGGGGTTCGCCAGTTCGCTGATGAACTGGACGCCGCCGGCACCGGGGATGATGCCGAGATCGACTTCCGGAAGCCCGAGCTTGGCGTCCGCTGCGGCGAACCGGAAGTCACACGACATCGCGGTTTCGAGGCCGCCGCCGAGGCAGTAGCCGGTTATCTTGGCGATCACCGGCGTCGGGAAGTCCATGATGAAGTCGTAATGGGCGCGTCCGGAACTGTCTCCGGGGCTGGACTCGCTGAATTCGCCGATGTCCGCGCCGGCACAGAAGTTACCCCCGGCCCCTTCGATGACGACCGCTCGAAGCGCGATTTCGCCCCGTTTTTCGTTCTCGGCCTCGAGTACGCGCAGTCCCTCGACGATGTCCTCCTGGAGCTGGCCGCTGAGCGCGTTGAGCGCGTCCGGGCGATTCAGCGTGAGATGTCCGATACCGGTGTCTTCGTTGAACTCGACCTCAGTCGTGTCAAATGTTTCCGCCATACACACGACGGTTCAGGGCCGACTCAAATAGGTTTTCCGATGGGTGAAAGTCACTCGGCCGGGGCAAAGAGGACTCAGCACACCGAAATCGGCCCGAATCGCGGCGTCCGCGCGAGGCCGTCCTCCCTCCGGAACACGGCCGTCGTCGCATCGCTGGCCGACCAGGATGATGTCCGGTAACGTGTCACAAGAAAGCGACAGCGTGTCTCTCCACACCGTGACCGATTTCTCGGCAGAAAATAACCAACTTAGGGTGTTATAGGAAGGAGAGTGACGACTGATTTGACCGGAGCGAATCGGTCGATTTGCGCGTGTCCCTGACCCGCCATGAGCCGACCGGGTCGGCCCGTACTCGGATCGAAAACGACCGTCAGCCAGCGAGGGGGGCCGATCCCGATTCGTCACGGACGGTGTCACTGGTACCCGCATATTTATTGTGAAATCGATCGTATCGTGACACGCAATATCATGGGAGAACCAACTGGAGCTGATACCGATGGTCGCTATTGATGCCGCAGCCGGGTACGTCCCGTTGTATCGGATCGACCGAAGCGAAATAGCGGCCCAACACGGCGGCAGCGGACGGGGCGAAAGCGCTGTTCCATCCCGCGACGAAAACCACATTACGATGGCCAGCGAGGCCACGACGTCCGCCCTCGAGCGTGCGGGCGTCGACGCCGACGATATCGGGGCCGTTTTCGCTGCGAGCGTCAGCGATTTCTTCGCGGAACACGGCATCGCCGCGCAACTCGCATACAGGGTCGGCGCTCCGACCGACAGCAGAACCGGGGATTTCCGGGGAACCACGCGAGCGGCCGCGGACGCGCTCGAGACGGCCAGACAGTACGTGCGTGCCACCGAGAAGCCGGTCGTCGTCGCCGCGGCAGACATCATGCCGGTCGAACCCGGAGACGACGACGAGGAGACGATGGGGGCCGGTGCCGGAGCGCTCGTCCTTCGTCCGCGTAGCGACGATCCGGCCGCGACGATCGATTCGGTCGGGCAGGCGACGACTGGTTTTCTCGAGCGGCACCGCGAACACGGGCAGTCCGCCGAACGGGGGGACGCCCGGTTCGAGCGCCGTCACGGCGTTCAACCGGCCGTGACGACGGCGCTCGAACGAACCGAAACCGACGTCGATCCCGAGTACGCAGTCGTCAGTGCACCGGGGTATCGGTTCGTTCAAACGGCGCTTCAGTCCGTCGACGCGGAACGGCTCTCGACGTTTAACGAGGTGGGGTACGCCGGCACGGCGACGTTGTTGCTGGACGTAGCACACGCGCTGGAATCGACCGAGTCGGGAGATTCCCTCGTCGCTATCGCGTACGGACAGGGCGGTGCGGACGCGTTTCGTCTCACCGTCGATGCGCCCGACGAACGGCCCGGCCTGTCCGTTTCGGACCAGATCGAAACGAAGGAGTACGTATCATACATGAAACACGTGAACTCACGGGAGCGATACGAGTATCAGGGGGTGCCGAATACATGAGCGGACCTCGCTATCACCGGACGAGGCGGCAGGATCAACGACTGGTCGGCTTCGAGTGTCAAGCCTGTGGTTTCGTTTCGTTCCCGGACGAGAAACGAATCTGCAAGCGGTGTGGAGACGCACCGGCGGAGTTTCGGGACGTGGATCTCTCGTCGTCCGGGACGGTCAAGACGTTCGTTGTGCAGGAGTATCTTCCGGACGATATCGAGGTTCCGCAACCGCTTGCGATCATCGATATCCCACAGACCGACGGTGACGGCGAACCGACTCGCGTCTACGGCCTGTTGACCGAAACCGAACTCGACGAAATTTCGGTCGGTTGTACGGTCGACGTTCGGTTTCGGGAACTCTTCGACGAGGGCGATCGACCGATCAATTCCTTTAAATTCTCGGTTCCGAGGGAGGAGAAACGATGACTGATGCACACGTCGTCGGTGCCGGTATCATCGACTTCGGGGAGAAGTACGACTGGTCGTTCGATGACTTGCTCGAGGGCGCGTACCTCGATCTCGTCGAGAGCGTCGATTACGGGGTCGATCCGACGAACGATATCGACGGCGTCTGGTACGGTACGCTGGACATCGCAAACGAAGGGGCGTCCGGCGCCGCAGTCGCACACGCGACGGGGCTTTTCGAAACGCCTGCAACGCACATCGTCAATGCCTGTGCCACCGGGAGCGATGCGTTTCGAAACGCCGTTCAGGCGATCAAGGCCGAGGACATCGACGTTGCGCTCGTGATCGGGGCCGAAAAGATGCTGGACTCGACGGAGGGCCTCATCGGCGGGGCGGCACTCGAACGGCTCTGGCGGGGGCGCGGCGTAACGATGCCGGCGTTCTTCGGTATGCGTGCGACCCGTCACATGGATCAGTACGACACGACCCGCGAACAGATCGCGTCGGTGTCGGTGAAGAACCACGAGAACGGAACGAAATACCCACACGCCCACCAGCAGTTCGAGTGTTCCGTCGACGACGTCAAGGAGTCACCGACCGTGTCGTATCCGCTGAACCTATACGATTGCTGTCCGGTAACTGATGGGGCCTGCGCCGTCCTCATCGCGAACGACGACCGCGCCCGCGAGTTCACCGATGCGCCGGTACGAGTCGCGGGCTACGGACTCTCCACCGATTCGTTCCAGCGCGGTGAGGATCTCGCATTGACGAACTTCCCCGCCTCCAGACACGCCTCCAGTAAGGCCTACGAACGCTCCGGGTACGGCCCCGACGACATCGACGTCGCCGAGGTCCACGACTGCTTCTCGATTACGGAGCTCATCACCTACGAGGACCTCGGATTCTGTGACCAAGGGGAAGGCGGTTCGCACATCGACGAGGGCATCCCCCGCTTGGACGGGGAACAACCGATCAACCCCTCCGGCGGCCTGCTGTCGAAAGGGCATCCGATCGGCGCGACCGGCGTCGCACAGATCGCCGAAATATTCGAGCAGCTCCGTGGAGAAGCGGGCGACGTTCAGGTTCCCGACGCCGAAGTCGGCATGCAACACAACATCGGCATCGGGCGCAACGCCACCGGCGCCGTCTCCTGTGTGAACATCCTCGAGCGATAGCTGCTGTAACCTATTTTTATTCGCCGGCGACAGTGGGCCTCGCGGGTACCGTTCCTGGCGCACTGTTTGGGTGCGTAAAACCGAGACGCCGTCCTTACTCCCCCTTCAGTTCCGCGAACGCCTGCTCGAGATCAGATATTGCCGGAATGATACTTTCCCAATCGAGCCAGATCACGTCGTCGGCGGATTCGGTGTAATCGTACCGGTTCGTGATCTCCTCCGGTGGGTCTTTGAGCTGAACGGGATATCCATGCCCGAGCGTCAGTTCGACTGCGTTCTCGCGTTCATACATGAAATTGAGGAGGTCGTACACATCGTCTTTATTATCGCTTTCATCGATGATGGTCCATCCCGTCGAATAGGTGAGGCACCCCTCCTCGGGGATGATGTAGTCCATCGGGAGCCCGTCATCGATCAGGTTTTCCGTACGGCCGCCCCAGCCTTCGACGGCGTGTGCTTGCTCTTCCCGTAACAGACGGGGGAACTCGTCGCCAGCGGCCCAGTATTTAAAGATGTTGTCGTGGAAATTCCGCTGTTCGTCCCAGACGCTCTGGAACATTTCGTCGTCGCTAATCGCTTCCGATGGGGAAATTTCCATCATCGCGCAATTGTTGCAGAACCTGGCGATGGCGTTATTGTGCATCGAGAGGACGTCGTTGTACTCCGATCCCTGCAGGTCTTCCCACGACGTCGGCTCCACGTGCTCCGTGTTGTATGCGATTCCCTGTGAATTGTTGAAGTAGAAGAGGCCGTAGTCATGTCCCTCGAGGAACGGCGCGTTCTTCCAGGACTCTTTCATGTTGTCGTAATTCGGGACCTCCCCGTAGTCCAGTTCAGCGAACAACTCTTCGTCGTAGAGGAGCGAATGCTGGGCGAACGCGGACGGGACCAGGTTAGTGAAATCGAACGCTCCTGGATTGTTCGATATGAGTTCCAGTATTTCGGTATCGTCAGCGGCCGACTGATGCGTGATTTGCTTTCCGTTTTCTTCGGCCCACTGATCCATCACTTGTCGTTCGGCTTCCTGAGTGACCCCGCCGCGACTGATGTAGGTAAGCGTGTTTTCGCCGCCGCCACCGAGACAGCCCGTGACTGCCATCCCGCTGACGACTGCGCCCGATTGTAGTACTCGTCGCCGTGATACTGGTCGTTGCTGGTTAGCGTGTACCATAGTCAGCCTAGTTTTCAGGACCGGGTATAAATGTTATGGCGCATACCAATAGAATTCATGAGAGACGCGGCTGCCGGCGTCAGTAATCGGTGTGCAAGCGATTTCGCGGGAGCGTAACGCCGGGCCGCCGGGCCGATTCCCCGTCCCGGTGTCGTCCGCACGGACGACGGGGGACCTCACTCTATCGAGTCAGGACTTCAGTTCCGTGAGAACTTCGTTCCAGTACTCGCTTCCGTCGAAGGCCAACTGGATTCGGTCCGCGATGCCGCCGTACTTGTCGAGGATTTCGTCCGCGAGCTCGTCCGGTGGGGCCTCGATCGCGAACGCGTCGACCATGTCGTCAGTAACGAGTTCGGTCATTTCCTCCCACTGGCCGTCTTTCGAGAGCTCGTGGAGTTCCATTCCGACATTTTTCCAGCCGTGGATCTCCAAGACATCGTGGTACGTCCTGGTCGACCCGTAAAACGCGATCCGTTGTTTCGCCTCCCGTCTCATCGCTTCCCGTTCGTCTTCGGTTTCGCCGGTAATCAGGAAGGGGCTCGCGGACAGCGTTACGTCATCGGGGTCGCGGTCGCCGATTTCGGCGCCCGTCTCGATCAGCGGCTTGATGACTTCCTCGGTGTACTTCGGCGTGTTGAACGCGTGCATGCAGAGCCCGTCGGCGACGTCGCCCGCCATCTTGAGCATGTACTCGTTTACTCCCGCCACCCAGATATCCGGCGGTCCCGACTCGAGGGGGCCGGGATTGAATTCCTCGGTCATCAGCGAGAACTGATAGAATTCGCCATCGAAATCGAGCTCGTCTTCGTTACCCTGGAAGACGTCGAAAATGTGGCGAAGTGCGAGGACTTCTTCACGGAGCCGCGGTCCCGGTTTTTCCCAGTCGAAATCGACCGAAAACCGCCGTTCGTTGTGTCCTTTGACCTGGGTTCCGAGGCCGAGTATCATTTGCCCGTCGGAGAACCGCTGTAGATCCCAGGCCATGTACGCCATCACCATCGGTGATCGCGTAAACGCGGTCGCGATCCGCGTTCCAATATTTACGTTCTCAGTTCTCTCGGCTACGAGCGGGAGCGGAAGGAAAGGGTCTTCGTCAGTTTCGGGCGTAAAAACCCCGTCGAAGCCGAAGTCTTCGGCTTGGCTGGCCAACTCCGCTGATTCCGCCGATAACCCCTTGACACTCGTGTCAATTTTGATGTCAGTCATTTCCGACTGATGTGACTACCGACACACAGTTAATAGTACCGCTGTCAGCGACTGAGCCCGCTTCGGGACGTGAAGCGGCCGGGAAATCGTAGCGGGTTCGTATTCTCGCATCGGCTCGACGATCCGAGTCGTGTCCGTCACGACGCGTAATCGACGACGGAAACACTTTGCTGTCGGGAGTTCCGGCCCGCGTCTTCCTCGTCGTTACGATTTATGCCGCGTGGACGGACCGTCTCACCGGTTGAACGGCGCAACGGCCTCCATGGTCGATTCGATCGCATCGTCTTCTGCCGGACCGAGCCAGCCGATTCGAACGGCGTCGCACCCGCGGACAGCGGCGAAATCGTCGATGACTGCGTTTACCTCTTCGGGCGTCCCGCAAGCGACGAGTCCGTCGAGAACGTCCGCATCGATGGCCTCCATGGCCGCCTCGCGATCACCATCGAACCAGCGGCTCCGTACCTCTTCGACCATCTCCTGATATCCCTGCTCCGCGATCGACCGACGATAGAACGGTCCGTAGACGGATATCATGAACGCGACGTGTCGTCGACCGAGAGCTCGTGCCCGATCACCGTCCTCGAGCGCACACGCGCGGAGTAGAATCGAGGTACGCAGCGATTCGGGATCCCGATCGGCCATCTCTGCGCCTCGACGGAGGTCCTCCATCCGCCGTTCGAGTCCGTCCGGCGTAAACAGCTGCGGAACCCACCCGTCCGCGAACCGCCCCGCGAGTTCCACGCCTTTCGGGCCGAGCGCGGCGACGTCGATCGGTATCTCTATCGGAGTGGGTAGCTCGAGGGACATGCCATCGAGTTCGAATATCTCGCCGTCGTAGTCGACGCTCTCACCGGCAGTCGCCGTGTCGACGATTTCGATCGTTTCCCGTAGCCTCCGTAACGGCCGGTCGAAATCGAGCCCGTGCCACCCCTCGACGATGGCCGGCGAGCTGGTTCCGAGCCCCAGCCGAAACCGACCGTCTGCGTGCGTCTGTACCGATCCAGCGGCCTGTGCGATCTGGCTCGGCGATCTGGAGTACGGTCCGATCACCTCGTCGGAAATGCGGATGTCGTCGGTTCGGTCGGCGAGTATCGTAAGCAGGGCGATGCTATCCCATCCCGTTACCTCCCCGAAACTCAGGGTTTCGAAGCCGAGTGTTTCGGCCCGCTGAGCGACGGCGGCCAACTCGTCTAGCGTGTCGTGGCGCCCGGGCGACAGTGTCAGGTCGACTTCGACGCTGTTTGACATGGTCGCTGTAACGAGACAGTCTCCATTAAATATTTGTGCTGGTGTGGGTCTGGCACGCCCGAATCGCCGATGTCGAGCGCGTGAGTTCTCACTCGCCGTCGTTGATCACACGGAGTGCCTGCCTGGCGAGTTCGGGAACGCGGTGCTCCATCATCGGATAGTGCTCGTCGTCGGCGTTTCCCTCTATGTGACGCCGGAAGAACATCTCACCGATCGCGCCGAGTTTGTAGTACGCGAGCGCGCGATAGAACCGGTCGTTCTCGAAACTGAATCCGGTCGCCGACTCGTATCGTTCGACGAGTGTCTCTCGGGTCTGGTACCCGTCCTGAAGGAGGTAGGCGGCATCGCCGGCGGTGCCGACGGTGGTCGTTTCATCGCCCTGATCGGGCCAGTACGAGAGCAACCAACCGAGATCCGTGAACGGATCACCGAGCGTCGACATCTCCCAGTCCAAGACCGCCGTGATCGTCGGGGGCAGTTCCGGACCGAACATCACGTTATCCAGTTTGTAGTCACCGTGTACGAGCGTCTGCGGTGAATTCGACGGGACGTGATCCTGAAGCCAATCGGTCACTTCGCGTACTTCGGGGATAGACCGCTCCTCGGAGGTGACCTCGAACGCCCAATCGTACTGTTGCTGCCATCGGTCGACTTGTCGTTGCGTAAAGCCGTCGGGATGGCCGAACTCGTCGAGACCGATGGCTTCGTAATCGACGGTGTGGATAGACGCCAGCGTATCGACTAGTTCAGTTCCTACCTGCTGTCGATACTCCGGTCGTCCGAATCGATCGGGTTCGTCGTCCCGAATTACGGTCCCCTCCATCCGCTCCATCACGTAGAACTCAGAGCCGATAACGTCCCCGTCCTCGCTGACTACCACCGTCGTCGGAACCGGTACGTCCGTCCCCTGGAGCGCCTCGAGAACCGTGTACTCGCGAATTACGTCGTGTGCGGTGTCGGCGGTTTCGCCCGGGGGTGGACGACGAATTACGAGATTCCGATCACCCCACGTAACGAACAACGTTTCGTTGGAATGGCCGCCCGGATGTCGATCGACGTCGAATCGGTCCGTCGGACCGAGGTGCTCTTCGAAAAACGCCTCGAGCGCGTCCAGATCGACGAGTCGGTCGAAGTACGTCTGGTCGTTTTCACTCATGTATCGTTCTCTCCGATTCGTCCGTGGTATTGGTGGGCATGCCCTTAAATGTGTAGTCGTCGGCCACACGGCGTCTCGAAGCTAGCCCCCTCGAGAGGACCGACTGCGGCGGTACGGAACGATCAGTCCCGCGGTTTCGGACGGACCGAGACCACCATCGAGGGGATCGAACGTCCGCTCGAGATGTCATTTGAGCTCCCCTTTCAGCACTTTTCCCGTCGGATTTCGCGGAAGTGCCGTTCGGAACTCGACCTCGCGCGGTTTTTTGTAACTCGCGATCCGCTCCTCGACGTACGAGACGATCTCCCCCTCGTCGAGATCGGACGCCACCTCGTGTGGAACGACGGCGGCTTTGACGCGTTCACCCCACGTTTCGTCCGGAACCCCGACGACTGCCACTTCGTCCACCGCCGGGTGTTCGTGCAATACCTCTTCGATTTCCGCTGGATGAATGTTTTCGCCGCCGGAAACGATCATATCGTCGGCACGGCCGACGAAGTACACGAACCCCTCTTCGTCCCGCCGGATGAGGTCGTCGGAAATGAACCAGCCGTCCTCGTCGAAGACTTCGGCCGTCTTCTCGGGCATACCGTGATAGCCCGCAAACACTGACGGGCCCTTGTATCCCGCGCGCCCGATCTCACCGCGCGGGACGCGGTTCCCGTCCGAATCGACGACTTTCATTTCGAGGTTGAGGGCGGGTCGTCCCACGCTCTCCGCCTTGTCGATCGTCCGATCCGGCGGAAGGCGCGTCGACAGCGCTTCCGTCTGTCCGAAGCTCTCGACGAGGTCCGTCTCGAACGTCTCAATGATCTCGCGTTTGAGGTCCGCGCCCGACGGCGCCGCTCCGGTTCCGTAGCTCTCGAAACTCGAGAAATCGTACTCTTCGAGGTTCTCGACCGCGAGCAGTTGGCGACTCTGCGTCGGGACGAAATACGACGAGTTGACCGATTCCGCTTCGATGTACTCGAGAACTGGTTCCGGGTCGAATCCATCGACGACGATGGTCGTTCCGCCGGCGTAGAAATTCGTTATAAACGGAACGAAAGCGCCGACGTGAAACAGCGGGGTTACGATCATGTGACGGTTCCCCGGCTCGATGTGGTCCCCCTCGTAGGCACCGTCGGCCGCGAGCGTGATCAGATTGTCGTGCGTGAAGAGACATCCCTTCGGCGTTCCGGTCGTTCCGCTCGTGTACATCAGGGCCGCGTCGCCGGCCCGTGCGGGAACGATATCGACCGGCGCTTCCGACGCGTTCCTCACGACCGTCTCGTAATCGGTGGCGAACGGCGGCGTTTCTTCGCCGACGTACAGGACGGTCTCGACGGGGACGTCGGGATGGTCGTGAATATCGGCGATCGTGTCGGCACCGAACTCGTCCACGATCGCGATTCGGGGGCCGCTATCCTCGAGCACGTATATCACCTCCTCGCCTTTGAACCGGTGGTTGACCGGGACCGGAAGCGCGCCGAGTTTCATCACGGCGAGGAAAACCTCGAGCGTCTCGACGTTGTTCTTCATATACAGCGCGACGGTGTCTCCCTCGCCGACGCCGCGTTCCCGTAAGCCGTTCGCGATTCGGTTCGTTCGGTCGTCGAATTCCGCGAACGTGTATTCCGTTACGCGTCCGTTTTCCGTCCGGTGAATCGCCGCTTCTCGATCGGGGTACTTCCGCGCGTTTCGTTCGGCCAGATAGCCAACCGTAAGCCCGTTCATGCGTTCACACACCACATATGCTGGGATAATAGTTACGCGTTCCCGTTTCCGATTACACTCACGTTTCACACCACTTTCCGAGGAGTCCGACGAAGAGTCGGGACGACCAACGCGAGTTTCGCTTCGGAAATTTCGACCCCTGTCGAAGCGGCAGTCGGACGCTTTCGGGAATTCAGTCTGCGCGCGCCCGTCGCGGTGCGAGATGACGAGCGAAATTTCCGTTTCCGATCGGGTGTTCTCTTTCGGTATGGTTGCGGTCGCTCCACCTACAGTACAACGTTCTTACAAAAATACCGAGATAATACGTATTTTATTCGAGTATTTCCGCTGACTCCCCGTAATCGATAACTATTTATAATGGTGGTCGGATGGCTCGTATGTCGACTATGACTGAAAGAGTTCACCGACGGTCGTTTCTCGCCGCAGCCAGCGGAGCCGGAATTCTCGGGCTCTCCGGGTGCTTGGGCGGCGGTAGCGGATCGGACGACGGAAGCGTAGTATGGACGACGATGGCTTCCGAGAGCGCTTCGTACGCTTCCGTTCAGGGAGTTACGTCCCTCGTTAACGAAAATACCGATCAAGTCCAGTTGGAAGCGAAGCCCAGCAAGGGGTCGGGCGCGAACATCGGCCGACTCCAGCGTGGCGAAGCCGACATCGCGTACACCCAGAGTTTCGACGCGGTTCGAGTCACGGAGCGGATGGGCCCGTATTCGGAGGTCTCGTTCGAAATGAACGAAATCATTCACTGGATGTCATCCCCGTTCCTCTTCGTGACGAGACACGACTGGGACTCGATCACCGACATTCAGTCGGATACTCGCGTCTCTCCCGCCGAGGAGGGCGCCGGGACGAGAGACATGCTCGAGATGGCCTTGGACTACGCCGTCGACGATTACGAGGCGGCGAGCATTCGGTTTACCCAACAGGCGGGCCCGTTCCAGGAAGGGACGCTCGACGTCGGCATCGTGCCGCTGATGAACGGTCAGGTCGAGGGGTCGTACGTTCAGGAGCAAAAGAGCAGCGTCGACTTGAGCGTCCTGCAGTGGCCGGAGAGCGCGCTCTCCGAGATGGAAGACGATCCGTTGATCACCCTCGCGGACGTCGATATGACGCAGTTCTCCGGATACGCGAACGTCCCTGCGGATACGTTGACCGTTCCGACTGCGAACTTTAACATGGTCGCGCGCAACGACATCGATCCAGATGCTATTTCCGAACTGCTGAATATCATGTACGAAAATCGAGATTCACTATCCGATTATCACAACATCCTCTCGTTCCACGGCAACATCGAACACTGGATACAGAACTCGTACGAAGCGGTCCCCTTCCATCCGGCCGCTGCCGATTTCTACGAAGAAATCGGCGCATGGGACATGGCCAAGGGCGGTCGTGCAGACGAATAGTCATCAATAATACACTATACCCATGGCCACAGCAAACCGATCACTGACCGCAATGTCGGCTCTCAGGGGCGTCGTATTTGTTACTGCGCTTTCGCTGACGGTATCGACGCTCTATTACGCATACGCGTTGCCAGTGAGTCGACTTCGATTTTCGAACGCCTTTCTCGGGATCGGCCTGTTTCTGTTCTACTTGCTCGAGGTCAAGGACGTCTACGAGGACGACAGCGAAACCGAAGCAGCTGTTCCCGGCGTCGAGGAGCAAGCCTCGATGGCAAGTAGTCCCGTCGAAGACGGCGGTCGGCTATTCGGACTGGTCGACGTGAACGATTCCGTCTGGGGTCGAACGGTTCGTCCCGCGATATCACGTATCAATCCGGGTGTCTGCCTGCTACTGGCAGTTACCTCGGTAGCCGTCACCGCGTACGTCGAACTCAATTTCGACCGTCTGTTGAGCGAAGCCCCGATCATGGGATGGAACCAGACGGACCTCCTCATCGGACTCGTCATCATCTTCCTCGCCGTCGACGCTACGTATCGCGCATACGGTAAAGCTATCGCGGGCGTCGTTCTGGCATCGATACTGTACGCGACGACGATGGTCGGACCACTGCTTCCGGGCGTATTCGGACACAGTGGGATGGGGTGGGAACAGATCAGCCGAAACGGCGCGATCGGACTCTCCGGCGTCTACGGATTCATCCTTACGGTCGGCTCGACCTGGGTCGCCATTTTCATCATGTTCGCCGGGATCGCGAAAGTGTTCGGACTGATGGACTTCATCATCGAGATTTCCCAAGAGACCCAGAAATCGCTCAAAAGCGGTGTGGTGCACATCGCCGTCATCGGAAGCATGGTGATGGGATCGATCACCGGCAGTGCCGCAGCGAACACCGCGACGACGGGGAGTTTCACGATCCCGATGATGAAAGAACAGGGGATCAGAAGCGATTTCGCTGCCGCTATCGAAAGCGTCGCGTCGACCGGCGGCCAGATGCTCCCCCCGGTGATGGGCGTTGCAGCGTTTCTCATGGCCGACATGCTCGGCATATCGTACCTCCGCGTGATCCAAGCGGGTATCATTCCCGCTGCGCTGTTTTACTTCAGCGTCTTCGCCGCCGTGCATCTGTTGTTGCGCAAACACGGCTGGACGGTCTCCAGTACGGGTTCCTTCGATACGAGCATGCTCCTGTCCGGTCTTCACTTCGTCGTGCCCCTCGGTGTACTTGTGTACACGCTCGCGGTCATGCGTCTCACACCGCTCGGCGCGGGGCTGTATTCCACCGTGGCGTTGATCGCTACCATGTACGTGAAAAACCTCGCAACTGAGGGGCTTTCCCCCGCCGTTTTGGTCGATACCACGAAACAGACCATACGGGGATTCAAACAGGGCGGTGTCGAAGTCGCACCGCTAGTCGGCGTGTTAGCGTCTCTCGGGATCGTCCTCACGCTGCTAACACAGACGGGACTCACTCAAAAGATCAGCGCCCAGATGGTCAGCCTGGCCGGTGGGATATTCGTCTTCCTCCTATTGATCGCCGCAGTTACCAGTATCCTGTTTGGATTAGGTATGCCGACGCCGGCCGCCTATATCCTGGTCGTTATTCTCATCGCGCCGGCGATGATCGGGTTCGGCGTGAAGGAAATCACGGCACACATGTTCGTATTCTACTTCGCGATGCTGTCGGCGATAACCCCGCCCGTGGCGATTGCGGTCGCGATCGGCTCGAAGATCGCGGACGCAAACTTCCTCGTGGCGAGCAAACAGGCACTTCGTATCGGTGCCCCCGGGTTCGTTATCCCCTTCGCGTTTATAACGAACGACAGCATCCTGTACTGGTCGTTTCCGGCGACGCCACTCGCGCTGTGTTTCCTCTTCGTGAGCATCACGGCACTCACCGTCGCGACGACCGGATTCAACGGTCGAAACAAGATCTCGCTGCCACATCGCGCGGTCTATCTGGGGCTCTCGGCGGCCGGAATGTGGGGTCCGACGCTGCTTCAGGCTGCCGTGGTCGTTGCTATCCTCGGATTGTTGGCGTATGAGAACCAGGACCCCGGACTCATCCGGCCGGAGTCGAAACCGAGCGATTGACACGGGTCTTCCAGATGTAGTTGCCACTGGAACGATTTACACACTGATCGCAACGCAATCGAGCGATCAGATCTGCAATGACGTTCAGTGGCCCCTATAGTTGCCGGAGGACGTCGGGACGGTCTTCCCTTCAGGTTCGGCTGTAGTACCGAACGCCGTCCTCGACGGTGCGCTGTATCTGGCCGTGGTGTTCGAGATATCCGACGAGGCCGACGGTTTCCGCGAAGATTCGGCTGATCTCCCGTTTCGTTCCCGCTCTCTCGGCGGCGATCTGAAAGGCCGTGGTCCGGCCAGTTTCGATCCGTTCGAGGCATTGCTCGCATTTGTTCTCGAGGTCCGTTATCGATCGGTCGAGACAGTCCTGATACTGGTCGTGTACCGGGCCATGTCCCGGATATACTCGGCTGAAGTCGTAGGTTTTGAGCCGGTCTAGCGAAGAACGGAACTGCCGCACGCTGTCCCTAACGCCGTCGTCGAAGTTAACGAGTAGGGACGGTGCGCGAAACGGTCGTATCGCCATGTCCCCGGAGAAGATCACTCGGTCGCCGTCGAGCGTCATCCCGAAACAGACGTGACTGATGTGATGGCCCGGAGCAGAGATCGGTTCCAATTCGCGTCTCCCGACGGTGAGAGGCACGTCGTCGACCCATACGTCCACTGCTTCTTCGGGAAGAGATTCGCGAACGACCCGATGGGCGACGAGCAATCGTTCGCTGGCGGACTCCAGACGACGAGGTTCGAGGCCACTCTCGAGGAGGTTTGCCCGCGTTCGCTCGGTGACCGTTTCCATGTCTCGTTCGTATCGTTCTCGCATTCGTTTCGGCGCGTAGATCATCGGCGATCCCGCTTCGTGGAGCGTCCGCGCCTGGCCGACGTGATCCGTATGGCCGTGCGTGAGCACGACGTGCTCGATGTCAGCCGGTTCGTAACCGTGGGCAGCTAGTTCCGTACGTAATTCCTCCGAACCGCGTTCGCCTGGCGTCCCCGCGTCGATTAGAATCGGCTCGTCGTCGGCTATCAAATACGCCGCTGCGTGGCCGGGTCGCCAGTCGACGGAAAACTCCAGTCGGTGTATCTCCGCATCGCGGTCCGAAACGACAGTCCGATCAGCGTCGTTCATACGTCCAGTATGGAAACCTCGGTAGATAAATTTCTATTGGAGGGAAATGCGCCCGGTAAAACGACCTCGAAGAACGGATCGCCGGGGTAGTCATCGCTCTCGAGGTCGGTTGCCGACGACCCGGTATCGATCGGGTATGGACCGCGACAGAATCCTCGCATGTGAGATGTTAATCCACCCCATCTCCCAGAGTCCATAACACACTTAGGGTGTTATCTGATCGTCAACGCACGTCAGGTGGAATGCGAAACCAAGGTGCAGACTTTATTGTGACTTCTTCGCATCCGTAGGCAGCCGTATCGTTGATAAGGATCCCATCGCTGGCGGTTCGTATTCAGCCGCGGTACTGTTCCAGTCGGTCCCCGGAGTCGGACTGTCGTTCCCCTCGAAAAGGGGAATCGTTATTATGGTCGACAAACACTCACAAATTGCGATGGAATTAGGTATCAACGATAAAACCGCGGTTGTTACCGGCGGTGCCGGACGAATCGGAGGCGCAGATTGCCGAACGCTCGCGGAAGAAGGCGCGAACGTCGTCGTCCTCGACGTCGACGAGGACGGCGCCTCCGAAGTCGCCGAGGAGGTAAACGAAACCGCAGGCGGAGGAGACGCGCTCCCGCTGCTTTGTGACTTGACCGACAGGGAAGACGTGCGGGAGTCGATGGACGACGTTCGAGACGAGTTCGGCGGCGTCGACATTCTCGTCAACAACGCTGCGATGGTAGACGCTCGCAACCGCATCGCCGACTTCGACGACGAGACCTGGGACCGGGACGTCGAAATCAACCTGACCGGAACGTACAACATCAGTAAAGAAGTCTTCCCGAAGATGTGTGACCGCGGTTGGGGTCGCGTCATCAACATGTCGTCGATGGCCGGCTGGTACGGCGGATTCGGCCAGTTCTCGTACTCGGCGACGAAAGCGGCGATGCTCGGTGTCGGAAAGACGATGGCGCTCGAAGGCGCACAGTCCGGAGTCACGTCGAACGTCATCGCTCCGAACATCGTCGTCGATCAGTGGTCCGAGATGACGCCGGACGAACTCCGCGAAAACGTCGACGAGTACTTCGCTCGAATCGCGGAGGCGACACCGATGCGACGCCTCGGTAGCGAGGACGACGTTGCGAACATGATCGCTTATCTCAGTTCGGAACACGCGTCGTACGTGACCGGACAGGTCATCGGCGTGACCGGCGGCATCGATCTCTTCTCGTTCTAACGGAGCCTCCGCTTGTCCTTTCGGTTTCTTCTCGACGCGCGTGGCCGACTTACTTTCTGAAACGATCACGACGAGCCGTCGATGCGGCGCCACACGACGTTTCCCACCCGGTACCGAGCGGGCAACTACTCGGACATTCTCGGAGTCGAATGAGGAAGACGGGGGCGCTTCGCTACCGTCCTTCGAACTCGGGTTCGCGATCCTCGAGCCGCGCCGTAAACCCTTCCGTGTAGTCGTACGTGTCGTCGAGTTGTTTCCCGAGGGAATTTTCGTAAGCGAGTCCCTCGTCGAGCGGGGTTTCCAAGGCGGCGTTGAGCGCTTTTCGGGCCCGCTCCATCCCGAGTGGGGCGTTCTCAGCGAGATCGTCCGCGAGCTCGCGAGCACGGTCGTCGACGGCTTCCACATCGCATACCTCGTTCACCAGCCCGATTCGCTCGGCCTCTTCGGGGTCGATGAACTCCCCACTGAGGACCAGCTCTTTCGCTTTTGCCAGTCCGATCATGCGAGGGAGCCGCTGTGTTGCGCCCCCGTGCGGGAACGTACCGAGTTTTACCTCGATAACGCCGTACTGTGCATCTTCCGAGATGATCCGGAAGTCAGCGGGAAGGGACAGTTCGAACGCGCCGGCGGGCGCGGCTCGTTTGATCCCGACGACGGTCGGAACGCGGGCCGTCTCGATCGCATCGACGACGTCCCCGAGGAGATCCCCCTGGGAGCCGGTACTGCGTGATTCCCCTTGCTGGGCTTGTTCGCCCCGGTCACGCATCATTTCGAGATCCATTCCGGCACAGAACACCGGTCCGTTGCCGAGCAGCGTGATCGCGCGAACTCGCTCGTCCGAATCCGCTTCGGTAATCGCCTGCTTCAGGTCGGTTAGCACGGCCTCGTTCATCGCGTTGCGCTTCTCCGGCCGGTTCAGAACGATATCGGCGCGGTGGTCGTCGATCTCCACGAGTACGTTGCCGCTTCCTATCTCGCGCATGATCGACAATCGATATCCGTCCCCTTAGTTCCTATCACTGTGGAAGTCTCTTCGTCCCGGTTCGACGACTTCGGCTGGGCGTTCGGAAGTGACAGAGGAGGAATTTGACCGCTGTCGTAGACAAAGCTATTAATAGCTCGATGGATAACGTGGCACACGCCAATGAAAAACGCTGTCATTGTTGACGCAGTGCGAACGCCGTTCGGGAAGCGAGACGGGTCGTTCCGCGATACTCATCCACAGGACCTCGCTGCGGAGCCGCTCGAGGCGCTCCGAGAACGAAACGGATTCGAGCCGGAAACGATCGAAGACGTCATCTACGGCTGCGTGAGCCCGGTGGGCGAACAGGGCCTGAACGTGGGTCGACTCGCACCGATGGTCGCGGGCTGGGGCGATATTGTTCCGGGCGTCCAGCTCAACCGGATGTGTGGCTCCGGCCAGCAGGCGACTAACTTCGCGGCTGCAAACGTCATGGCCGACCAGCACGACGTCCTCATCGCGGGCGGCGTCGAGCACATGACTCGCGTTCCGATGGGATCCGACGCGAACGCGGACAGCCTCACGGACACGTACTTCGAGTATTTCGACGAACGGACGAATCAGGGCGAGGGTGCCGAACGCATCGCCGAAGAGTGGGACCTCTCCCGGACGGAACTCGACGAGATCGCCGTCGATTCCCAGCAGCGCTGGAAGCGGGCCTGGGACGAGGGACGCTTCGACGATCAGCTCGTCCCGGTCGAGACCGAACTCGACGGGGAGGAAGTCGTCGTGGAGCAAGACGAACATCCCCGACCGGGAACCGACCTCGAGACGCTTTCGAACCTGCCGCTCTCGTTCCGCGAGGAAGGGGACGGGTTCCACCATCCCGGGAACTCCTCCGGGATCGTCGATGGATCGTCCGCCTTGCTCATCGCGAGCGAGGAAGCCGCCGAGGAACACGGCTGGGACCCGATGGCCCGTATTCGGCAGACGGAAGTCGTCGGCGTCGACCCGGTGACGATGCTCAAGGGGCCGATTCCGGCGACCGAACAAGTCCTCGAGAAGGCGGATATGACCGTCGGGGACATCGACCTCTTCGAGGTCAACGAGGCGTTCGCATCCGTCGTCGGCGCCTGGCTCGAGGAGTCGGGCGCGTCCTGGGAGGACGTCAACGTCAACGGCGGCGCGATCGCTCACGGCCACCCGCTGGGCGCGACCGGCGCGATGTTGCTCACCAAGCTCGCCCACGAACTCGAGCGCACGGGCCAGGATACCGCGCTGTCGACGATGTGTATCGGCTTCGGCCAAGGCGTCGCAACTATCATCGAGCGGGTCTGAACTGCGTTCGGACGGCGACGTCGCTTTCCGTCTCTCCGTTGCGTGTCGGCGGTGTTCGTTCGGACTCCGCCATCAGCAGGCCAGTTACGTGACGGTGTCCCGCCGAGAGTATCGCGAACGTCGCGTATCCCCGTCGGTCTCCGCTTCAGGCGACCGCGACCGGCACGCGAATCGAGGTGACGCGGTGAACGCGGCTCAGTCGGTCAAACCGGTGGTCGTCGAGCGGAGTGCATCGGCCCCCTGCAGATGCGAGAGCAGCGTTTCATGCAGTGGACCGTTCGATCCGAGCAGTTCGTTTCGCGTGTCGAGGTCGACGTTTGACTCGTACCGGGTACCGTCGGCCGTCGTCACGGTCGCGCCCGCCGTTCGAGCGATGACCAGTCCCGCGTTGACATCCCAGGGATAGGTATCGTACTCCCAGACGGCGTCCGCGCTGCCGGCTGCGAGATAACAGAGATTCAGTGCGGCAGAGCCGAGCCGACGAACGCCTCGGGCTTCGTGATAACTGTGAGATAGGAACGTGCCGTCCGGATCGTATCCGGAGAGCAACATACACTCGTCGAGGGACGTTCGTTCGGTCGTGGTAAGGGGTTTGCCGTTGAGCGTCGCCTCCTCGCCGCTGATCGCGCTGAACATCTCGTCGGTCTCGGGCGCGTAGACGACCCCCATGACGGGGGTTTCGTTTTCGAGCAGCGCGATCGAGACGGAGTAGTTCGGATTCCCGTGCGCGAAATTACCGGTGCCGTCGAGGGGATCGACCGACCACGTGTACTCGCTCGAGCCGTCGCGTTGGACGTCCTCTTCGGATCGAATTCCGTGATCGGGGAATTCGCTCTCGAGGACCGTCGTGATGATGTTCTCGGACTTGTAGTCGGCCTCCGTGACGATGTCCGACTTGTCCGACTTGAACTCGATCGATTCGGTCTGTCCGTGAAGTTCCCGAAGTGCGGGCCCCGCCGCCCGGGCGGCATCCATCGCCGCTCGTTTCGCTCGCTCCAAGAGCGGTCGCTCGTCGTGAGTTCCGTCGGCTCGAGTTCCGATGTCACTGAAACCAGTGTCGTTCCGGTCCTCACGGACGCTCCACCCCAGTTTTTCGGAAACCGAGGTGAAGAAATCGTCGTCGTAGCTCGTATTGACGACGTGGGCTGCCGTTCCCGCCCCCTCGACCGTGACGACGTCCGCTTCCCCGAGTCTCGTCTGGGCGCGACCACCGTCGACGAGCAGGTTCGCCGGCCCTTCGGAAACGACTCGAAGGGTCGTCTCCGCATCGACGATGAGAGGCCGTACGCCGAGTCGGTGGGTGTGAAGCGGGACGAGCTGCAGCGACGTGTTGTTCTTCGGATAGTGGATCGGTCCGCCGGCCGATAACGAGACGCCGGTCGAGCCCGTCGGCGTCGATACTGCGATCCCGCTTCCTTCGTACTCGCCGATGAACTCGTCGTCAGCGTACACTTCGAGTCGCGTTATCTTTCGGTCGACGGGGTTCTCGGGCGGGACGTGTTCGATCATCACGTCGTTGATGCCCGTACAGTCGACGCCGTCCGCGGTGACCTGCAGTTGCTGTCGCTGATCGATCGTCGCCTTCCCGGAAACCGTTTCCGTGAGGGCGTCGGTGAGATCGTCCGGCGAGATGCTCGCGAGGAACGCGAGACTGCCGGCGTTGACCCCGAGAATCGGTATCTCTTTGGGACTGAACTGTCGGACTCCCTCGAGGTACGTCCCGTCACCGCCGAGCGTGACGCCGAGATATTCGGTGCCGGGCTCGTAGATCGGATCGATATCACTGCCGACATCGACCGCGTTGACAGAAACGCTTCGCGTTCGTCCCCACTCTTCGATAGTCGCGAGTTCCTCGTCGCTGTCGGGACTGACGAGGACGATGAGTTCTTCCGTGGTGGCGAGTCGTCTTCCAATCATAGTTACTCCACGCTATCGACCCGAGGCGAACAACGCGCGGCGCGCGCTAATCCGTGTGGGTAGATAGCAGTAATCACTCGAAGCACGTTATTTCTTATAAACGTTTGGAAACTCCATAAGAAAGTCTCAAAAATTTCTCTTTGTGTAAAACACACGGAAGAATTACGAAATGGCAATTTTCTCCCGGTCGTCTATCACCCACTGCTGCGACCGAACGGTGAGGAGATCGATCCGGTCACCGATCTCAATGCGAACGGCGACGGCCGCCTTCGCGTCCGGTTCCCGAAACACCGGCCGTTCAGTTCCGACTCCTTCGAGAAGAGACCAGCGTTCGATAGTCTCACGAGGAGGACTACTGAATTCTCTCACCACTCGTAGCGTGTTTCTCACAGAGCCGATTCGGTCGGTCTACTGCTGAGAGACGGTCGTCGTTTCAGATGGCGTTCAATCAGTGTTGGGCTCGTTGCCGATCAGGCAACTCAGTACTTTCAACTCTTCCGCTTCAGAGATTTGATCTGAGTTCATGCAGGCGTGAACGACCTTGTGAACGAGAGCGGGATCTTCAAAGACGGTATGCGATCGAGATTGCTCCTGTAGGCTTTCTTCGATCCGTTGGAGTCGGTTACGGATTTCAGTAATATCACTACCCGCTCCTCCCTCGAAAGGGTCATCTGACATGTTCTCGTTCTCCGACGGCTTTTCGGTTCCGAATATTCGCTCGACGAATTCGTGACGGTCATTCCACTCGAACCCGTCAACGTCGTTTATCCGTCGACAGATCGTCGCGCTGCTCACGTCAAACTGTTCGGCTATCTCCTTCTGCGTTTTTTCCGGTTTCTCGTAAATCGTCCGGAGGATCTCTCGTTGCTTTTCGGGTATCCGGTCCGGGTCGGTCACTGGTTCGATCTGTAACTCCTCTTGCGTCGCTAACTCATCGTCCGTCAATTTCTGCTCCGTTTTGGTGTTTGAGTCGTCCCCCGTCTCTCCCGGTGACTCGTCCGCCGGATCCTCCCCGACTCTCTCGGAGACCCGTGCTGGATCGCCGTACTCCTTCAGAACGTGCTTTACCAGATCCGGCGATGCCCCGTTTACTATTTTTGCGAGTTCCGTGATGGCCGTATCGGGTCGTTCTTCTGCAACATCCAGGATTTTCTTGTGTATAATCGCCCGTGGTATAGCTGATGATCCGTTCGCTGCCTCGCTTTGCGGTGGCCGTGTTGACTCACTCATATCTCTCCCTGTTGCCAGTGAATGGCACTCGTGGCGAACCAAAGCGGAGAACACTATTATAGATAACTGTCATACTTTTTCCTGTTTCTATTTAATATATCCGTATTATCGACCGAGATCTATGTTGTAGTTCTGTCTGGTCACTGCGAGTGAGGGACAGACCACTGAACGAAGGCGAAAGCGTGCCAGCAGGTCCTTCGCTACGACGCGTGGCTGGATCCCGCCGACGCGTTCGCCGACAGTCGCTGCCAACGATGGATCCCTCGAGGGCGATCATTCCGTCCGAATCTGACATCGAACGGCCCGGGCGGGTTCATTGGTCGGCTGGTACGATTCGTCCGTCCCGGCAGGATAGTCGTCCCTTTACCGTCCTCCGCTACCGATCGGAACCGACACCGATCACGAACCCGGCGTCGATGACACCGCAACCGACAGCGAACTGAGTTCGGTATCGGATTGCTTCCGGTGGACCACTCGCCGTTCGAATATACAGAACGGTTCCGGTCCAAGCGCATCCCCAGATTTCAGGTCCACGCATCGACCCTGATGCATCTATTCGACGAAAACGGACGGTAGTGAGGGTTCTCTGTTCCACTCCCGGTCGGTGAGCGGGTCCTCCAGAGTCGACGTCGCGACTCTACTATCGAGACTTTCGTTCCGTATATTCGAATAATGGGCCGTGAACGGTCTCTACGGGCTATTTTAAACCATTACACCGATATGATCGTAAATCTTCCCCCGTCGGATTACTCGTACGGATACTCCGGGGAGGGCGGTGGATATCGTCCCCATCCCACCTGATCTCCCGTCGTACGACCTCGTGAGCTTCAGCTATCCGCTCGCTGCGCCGCCTGACGAGTACGCCGACGGTTCCGTCCGCGGACCACCCGGACCGAGTCTCCCTGACAGTCGTGCGAACGCTCTCGCCGTTTCGCCCCGTGCGTTCTGTATACTCGAACGAAAGGTAGTACAGTACTCGAGCGGCGTGCGGTTATCCAGTGGCAGTACTCCTCACGCGAGCTGCGACGAGCGACCATACCGGCCTCGACGCGGCGAGGACTGGCGCTCGGCCGTACCGGGTCTCTGGAGTGCCAGCCGACGACGACGTTACCGGAATTGCGACACGACGCGGTGATGGCCGACCGGAAACGATGCTCGTCCGGATGCAGTCACAGTCACGTATCCCACCAATATATAGTGAAGTATAACGAACGCTCCGCCATGAGTGAGAGTGACCGAATCGCCATACTCGGCGGAACGTTCACACCGATTCACGACGGCCACCGCGCGCTCCTGCACAAGGCGTTCCAGATTGCGAGTCACGACGGCGCCGGTGAGGGACAGGTGATCGTCGCGGTGACGGCGACGGCGCTCGCAAAACGGACGCGCAGCGATCCCGCCCACGCCGAACTCCTCGGTCCCTTCGAGCAGCGACGCGACGTCATCGAGGCCGAGCTCGAGCAGTTGAGCGGTGCGTACACCGCCTCGTACGAAACCATCAAGCTCGAGGATCAACACGGGCCCGCAGCGACCCGTGAGGACATCGATGCGTTGATCGTCTCCCCCGAAGGGAAGGCCCAGCACCGCGCCCACGAACTAAACGAGCAGCGGGTCAGCGACGGGCTCGCGCCGCTCGAGATTCACACTGCGCCGTTCGTTACCGCCAACGACGGCGTTCGGATCAGCAGCACACGTATCCGAAACGGCGAGATAGACGCACATGGGCAGCTTCTCACCGAGACCGAGTGAGTCCGTCCATCGTGAACTCGATCTTTCGGGAATCAGCCCCGCTGCGGCGACGAACCGGATCTCGATCGGGGGTCTCGCAGGCCGCGTCATCCCGCCCCGTTCCTGTCGGCCGTGCGGACGACGCTAGTCTCGGAAAGAGACGCTCCGCGTTGCGGAGTTGGAGTCGTGACTCGTCACCCGTCGACGGCTCCGCTCGAGTGGAAGACGATTCCGCACGCCGCCTTGCCTCTCGAACCGATGCGTGGCCCTGACTGCGCGTTCGGCCACTGTTGTATCCACTCACCGATGACGGCGTTCTACCGTGGAGCACAACGAAATCCGTCGCTCGAACCCAATCGCGACGGGAACCGAAACGATGCCGTGATCGGCGTATCGGGGTCCGTTCAGCATCCGACGGTCGTGACATCACTGTTTCCGAGCCGTTCGTCACTGGATCGTTCAGACCGAGCGCGATTACGCAGTAGTCTTATATGAGATGCTGCCAAACTGGTGGCCGTGACGGAAAAATCACTTGCCGAAAAGTTCGACTTCACAGACGACGCTGTCGCCGTGACGGGCGGAGCGAGCGGAATCGGTCGGGCGGTTTGTGAGACGTTCGCAGCACAGGGTGCGAACGTCACTATCGCCGATGTCGATATCGAAGCCGCCGAAGAAACGGCCGAAACCATCGAATCGGAGCACGATACGCAGGCGTTGGCGATCGAGACGGACGTCTCATCGTACGACGAGGCCGCCGAGATGATCGAGACGACCGTCGACGAGTTCGGTTCGATCGACGTTCTCGTCAACAATGCGGGACTGAGTACGCGTGCATCCTCGTTCCTCGAGTCGACCCCTGACGACTGGGACCACTCGGTGGGCGTGACCTACTTCGGGACGATGAACTGTACGCACGCCGCGCTCTCGCACATGGTCGAGCAGGAAAGCGGCTGCATCATCAACTACGCCAGCGATTCGTACAAAGGAAACGATCCGTCCCTGCCCGTATACGGCGGCGCTAAAGCCGCCAACGTCGCGTTCACGATGAACGTCGCGAAGGAAGTCGGTGAACACGGGGTCCGTATGAACGTCGTCTCCCCGGGGACGACGGAGACGCCCGCGACCGAGGACTGGCTCGCGGAGTACGGGGACAAGGTCCTCGAGTCCTACGCGTTGAATCGCCTCGGTCAGCCCCAGGACATCGCCGATGCGGTCGCGTTCCTCGCGAGCGACGCTGCCGACTGGATCACTGCAGAGGTGCTCAGTGTCAACGGCGGGTACATCCGCGGATAGACCGGACGAACCGGCAGAACAGTCTCGATTCCGGCTGATCGATCGCGCGGCGTGAATCGGTTACCCGCGCGTTTCACTCTTGTCTCGGCGCCCCCACCAGACGGGCGCAGCTCGCCCGATGACAACATTGAATAGCTTACGACTGGTACCGTGTCCCATGGTTGAGTCCATCACTCACTGTAGTGCTGACGACGTCCGAAACGATTCGCGCGTCTGTCACTACGACGAGCTCTCCGAACCTGTCAAGGAACAGTTCCCCACCCTGTTGGAATCGAGCGACGACGCAGCGTCGTCGTCACTCGAGGCCGGTCTCGACGGCTGTGACTACGTGAAATACGTCGAATACTACGAGGTCGTTCGTGAGTAGTGGCCGGACTTCCCGTTCTCGGGACTGGGCTCGACGAACGGTCGAAATCCCCTACGTGCTCTCGTCAGTAACGGCCCCATCGGTTTCCTCGAGCGGGTCTCGGAGGATCTTCCCGGACGGGTTCCGCGGAAGCGAATCAAGGAACACGAACTCCCTCGGCTTCTTGTAGTCGGCGAGTCGGTCGCCGACGTACCCCCGTAGCTCCTCGGTCGAGAGCGAGTCGCCGGCGGCCGGGACGACGACTGCCCTGATCCGTTCACCCCACCGTTCGTCCGGGACACCGACGACGGCGGCTTCGTCGACGTCCGGGTGTTCGTGCAGCACCTCCTCGATTTCCGCCGGATGAACGTTCTCGCCGCCGGTGATTATCATGTCGTCGTTCCGTCCGACGAATTCGACGAACCCGTCCTCGTCTCGGGTCACCAGATCGCCCGAGACGAAGAAGCCCTCGTCGTCGAACGCGGCTTCGGTCCGGTCGGGCATATTGTGATACCCGTTGAACGCCGTCGGCCCGCGGTAACAGACCCGACCGGCTTCGCCGGGATCGACTTCCTCACCCGTCTCCGGATCGATCACCTTGCAGAGGACGTTGATGACCGGTTGCCCGACGCTGTCCGGGTGATCGAGCGCCTGACTCGACATCAACATCGTCGTCGTGGGGGACATTTCGGTCTGGCCGAAGGCCTCCCGTATCTCCGCGTCGAACGCGTCGATGATCTCTTCTTTGAGTTCCTTTCCCGACGGCGCGGCACCGATACCGAATCGGGTGAACGACGAGAGGTCGTAGGAATCGAAGTTCTCGACCGCGAGGAGCGCACGCGCCATCGTCGGTACGAAGAAGCCGTTCGTAATCGATTCGTTCTCCAGTACCTCGAGTACTCGTTCAGCGTCGAACCCGTCCATCAGAACCGTCGTGGCAGAGGCGTAATGGTTGTTGACGAACTTGCCGAACGCGGCGATGTGGAACAGGGGCGTGACGACGATTCCTCGGCCGTCCGGGTCGACTTGCTGTCCTTCGAAAGCCTTCTCGACGATGCCGTTGACGGTCATCTGAAGGATGTTGTCGTGCGTGAGCAGGCATCCCTTCGGCCTCCCAGTCGTTCCGGACGTGTACATGAGCATCGCCTCGTCGAGTCGCGACGGAACGACGTCGACCGGCGTGGCGGGCGCCTCCTCTCGAAAGTCGACGTAGCCGTCCGCATAATCGGGGCCGTCGTCGCCGACGAACAAGCGGTCGCTCGGTATCTCCGGGGCGTCGTGGACGTCGTCGATGATGTCGGCGGCCCGGTCGTCGAACAGGAGCAGTTGCGCGTCGGAATCGTCGAGGACGTATCGAACCTCGTCCGCCCGGAACCGGTGGTTCACCGGAACCGGCAGCGCGCCGATCCGCATGGCTCCGAGATACATCTCGATCGTTGCGATCGAGTTCGCAGTGTAGACGGCGACCGCGTCGTGCCGCTCGACCCCTCGTTTTCGGAGACCGTTCGCGACGCGGTTCACGCGGTCGTTGAGCGTCGCGTTCGTGATCGCGGATCGATCTCCAGCGATCGGTCGCAGTACGACTGACTCCGCCTCCGGGGACTTGTATGCGTTCCGCTCGGTGAGCCGACTGACGGTCATCCCTTGCATGGGATGAACAACCGCACATTTTCCCATAACGATTTCGGTGTTTCGCTCGAGGAAGCACTTCGGGTCGCCGGGAGGAACGCCGCGAGGGCACCGCATGACTCGAATTAGGTGTTCCCTCGCCTGAACGGCAGTTCACCACCGTCGCAGCGAGCGATCTAGACGACGTCCTTGGAGTGGAGTTCTCGGGCGGCGTCGGCGTTGCGAAACCGAGGAGTCGTCGAACGCGCGACGGCGACCCCGGCGGCGGTCAGTAGAAGGTCTCGCCGTTCTTGGCTTTCTCGACGAGGAGGTCACACGGCAGCGTCTCGGCGAGTTTGTCCGTATCCTCGTGTCGGCCGGCGACTTCGGTCAGTTTCTCGAGAATGATGTCGACGCCGACGTCGTCGGCTTTCTCCAGGGGGCCGACGGGCCAGTTGCCCCCGAGGCGCGCACCGGTATCGATGTCTTCGACGCTGGCGACGTCGTTTTGTACCATCTTCGCTGCCTCGTTGACGATCGGGGCCCAGACGAGGAGCGTGTCGAACCCCTGTCCCGCGTCGACCGATATCCGAGGTTCGTCGCGCTCGTCGTAGTCGTAGTACCCGGCGTCGGCCTTGCGCCCGTAGCGGCCCTTCTCGTACAGTTGGTGGAGAATGGGACACACTTCGGTGTCGTAGGCCATCGGCCGATCGTCCTCGAGGTGGTCCTGTTCCCCTTCGACGCGAATCTGGATCCCGCCGGTGAAGTCCGCGAGTTCGAACGGCCCCATCGGGAATCCCTCCTTGAACTTCATCGCGGAGTCGATCTCTTCGATGGTGTGCTCGCCGCGATAGGCCATCCACGCGGAACCCTCGCCGTAGGGTCGCATGAGTCGGTTGACGATGAACGAGGGGATGTCGATCTTGCATCGGATCGGCGTCTTGCCGAACGACTCGATGAGCGCCTCCGCGGTGTCCGCGACCCCGTCCGGGGTGTACTCGGTCATGATGACCTCGACCAGGTCCATCAACATCGGCGGGTTGAACCAGTGAGTCCCGACGACCTGTTCGGGCCGATCCGTCACTTCGGCGAGCCGGGTAATGTTGAGTCCGGACGTGTTCGTCGAGAGAACTGCGTCTTCCGGTGCGACGGCGTCGAGGTCCTCGAAGATGTCCTCCTTGACCGCCTGCTGTTCGACCGCCGCCTCGGTGACGAAGTCGGCGTCGCCGACTGCCTCCTCGAGGTCGGACGTGAACGTCAGTCGCGCCATCGCGTCGGCGATCTCCGTCTCGGACGCGGCCCCGTTCTCGACGGACTTCTCGTACGACCATTCGACCTGCTCCTTCGCCTCGGCGAGTTGGGATTCGTCGATGTCGTTGACGTACGTTTCGTACCCCGCCAGCGCGGCGACGGCGGCGATTCCACGGCCCATCTGGCCGCTGCCAATGACGGCGACGGTCTCGATGTCGTCGATATCTACGACCATACCTACGAAGTGTCGAACGGGACTAAAAAAGTGTCCCGTTTGGAGCGGTCGACCCGCCGGGGACGAAACGGAGACGAGTCCGACCGCCACCGCCGTTCGGAGAGCGGCCGTATCGACCGCCCGTGTGCTCGCAGCCGTCAACGAGCGGCCATCGTCCTCGAGGAGTTCGAGTACGTCCTCGAGAAAGGGGACACGTGTCGGATCGGCTTCCGATTCATGAAACTGGGAGGGGAGACTCGAAAGTGAAACAGTGCGTACCGGATGGCGAGACGGAGAGTCGCGAAAGTAGCCGACTAAACCGCCGAACGAGCGCAGTTCGTCGTCGAGGAACACGGGAAGGCTGTGTCCGTGTTCGGCCCGACCGGCGAACACGCCGCGCAAACCAATTCCGAGGTAGGGAAGTGTCAACCGCTTCAGTTGCTGGCCGCGGGAAAAGCGATTCTCGCGTCGCTTCCGGACGAACGCGTCGCGGAGATCATCGCGGAGTGCGGCGCTGAAGGGCGTGTCGAGCCGAACGCCACGAGATCGGGCCGTGACGGAAGGCGGCCTGCCGAGAACGGCGCTCGCCGCGACGGCTACACGACGGCCGAGACCGTGCGGGAGACGGCCGGTCGCAGCGGAGGGCCACCGAGCGGACGGCTCACAGCTGCTGGTCCCTGTCGATGATCGCGAGCGTCTGTTCGGCGAGACGCGGCACGCCGTCTTCCATCGCGGGATACAGCGGGTCGGCAGAGTTCCCCTCGAGGTAGCGCCGGAAGAACATCTCGCCGAGGCCGGCCATTTTGTACGCCGCCAACACCTGATAGAAGCGGCGGTTCTCGAACGCCACGCCCGTTCGTCGTTCGTATCTGTCCACAAGTTCGTCGCGAGTGGGATACCCGTCGCGAGCCGTGAACGTGCTCATCAGCTCGGGCATCGCGGGCTCGGGATCCGCCGGGTCGTGCCAAAAGAGCAGCATCCATCCGAGATCGGTCAGCGGATCGCCGAGCGTCGACAGTTCCCAGTCGAAGATCGCACCCAGCCGCGGCGGCACGCCCGGCTCGAAGAGGACGTTGTCGAGTTTGTAGTCCCCGTGAACCAGGGCGCGGGCGTGATCGGACGGAACGTTTTCCCGCAGCCAATCGCCCACGATCTCGAGTTCTGGAACGGCGCGCTCGGCTTCCGTCACTTCGAACGCCCACTCTAGTTGCCGGTGCCACCGGTCGACCTGTCGGTCCGTGAACCCGGTGGGGCGACCGAAGTCACCGAGTCCGACGGCCTCGTAATCTATCGCGTGGGTCCGGGCGAGCGCATCGACCAGTTCCGTGCCGATGTCGGTCCGGTGCTCGGGCGTCACGAACCGCTCGATCTCGTCGTCCCGAAGGACGTCCCCGTCCTCGCGGACCATGACGTAGAATTCGCTCCCGATCACCGAGTCGTCGGTACACGCCAGGACGGTTTCGGGAACCGGGACGGCGGTCTCCTGGAGCGCGTCGATCGTCCGGTATTCGCGGAGCACGTCGTGAGCGGTGTCCGCGGTTTCCCCGGCCGGTGGTCGGCGTATCACGAACTCGCGGTCGTCCCACTCGACGAACAGCGTTTCGTTCGAGTGGCCCTCGTCGTGGCGCAGTACCGAGAAGTGGGCGGGTTCACCGAGGGTTCCCTCGAGGTAGGTTCGTAACGCCTCCTCGTCGACGAGTCGCTCTAGATACCGGTCGTCATCTTCCATACGGATCATCGGACCTCCGTTCCGCTGTCATCGTCTGCGATACGGAAAATCCGGTTAAGTAAGTTCTGGATCAGCGAACCGCGGATCCATCGGGGCACCGTCTCGGCGAGTCGTCCGTTGCTGTCATCACCCACCGTCGGAGTTGGGTTCGTCCGTAGTATCGTCACTGGACGCTATTTGATAACGCCCTTAGTTAATCATATGATGGTTCTATAGTAAAGAATGAAAGGCGGCTAAAACCGATACCAAAACACGTTATTCAGCGACCGCTGGAATCAGCGGTACGAGCGGGACCCCACCACAAACCACTATAAACGGCCCGACCGATTCGCTTCGTATGGCAGCGACTGACGTTCTCGTGATCGGCGGGGGACCGGGCGGCTACAGTGCTGCGATCCGTGCCGCCCAGCGCGGCCGCGACGTCACGCTCGTCGATCGCGACGGAGTCGGCGGCACCTGTCTCAATCACGGCTGTATCCCCTCGAAGGCACTGTTGACCGCCTCGAACCTCGTCACCGAACTCGAGTCGGCGTCCCGGATGGGGATCTACGCGGAGCCGTTCGTCGACGTCGACGAGATGATCGGCTGGAAAGACGACGTCGTCGAGCGACTCACGGGCGGCGTCGAAACGCTCTGTGAGGCGAACGGCGTCGCGGTGCGGGAGGGAGCGGCACGTTTTACGGCGGACCACGTCGCCGAAATCGTTACTGATAACGGCTCTACGACCGATATCGAGTTCGAAAACGCGATCGTCGCGACCGGGAGCCGTCCGATGGAACTCCCCGAGTTCCCGTTCGACGCCGACCCGGTTCTGAACTCCCGGCAGGCGCTGGCGCTCGAGGGGGCGCCGCGTTCGCTGGTCGTCGTCGGTGCGGGATACATCGGGATGGAACTCTCGACGGTGTTCGCGAAGCTCGGGACGGACGTGACGGTCATCGAAATGGAAGACGACGTGTTACCGGGATACGAAACGGATCTCACCCGGGCCGTCAAGGAACGGGCGGAGTCGGTAGGCGTCGACTTCCGATTCGGTCAGGTCGCGGCTGAATGGTCCCGGTCGAACGATGGGACCGTCACCCTCTCAACGGACGGGACGAACGGGAACGGGCTCGATATGACGGCGGAGAAGCTACTCGTCGCGATCGGCCGGGAACCGGTCTCCGACACGCTCGACCTCGGGTCGGTTGGCGTGGCCCCGAACGACCGCGGGTTCCTCGAGACCGACGACCGGATGCGGACGAGTCGCGAGCACGTCTTCGCGGTCGGTGACGTGGCCGGCGAACCGATGCTCGCACACAAGGCGATCGCCGAGGGACTCGTCGCCGCGGAGGTCGCGTCGGGCGGCGACGCCGTACTTCGCGACGCCACGATCCCGACGGCGGTGTTCGTCGATCCGGAAATCGCGACCGTCGGACTGACGGAGGCGGAGGCGCGCGACGCCGGCTATTCACCGGTCGTCGGCGAGTTCTCGTTCGACGCCAGCGGCCGAGCGCTCACGCTGACGGAGACGGAGGGATTCGTCCGCGTCGTCGCCGACGGAGACGGCGGCCGACTCCTCGGTGCCCAGATCGTGGGCCCCGAAGCGTCCGAGCTGATCGGCGAACTCGGACTGGCGGTCGAAACGGAACTGACCCTCGAGGACGTCGCCGGCACCGCCCACATGCATCCGACGCTTTCGGAGGCGATCATGGAGGCCTGCGAGAACGCGCTCGGGCAGGCGATACACACGCCGAACCGCTGACCGAGGTACGGCCGTGAACCGCGTCAGGGCTCGACGAGTACTTTGATCCGGTCGCTGTCGGGATCGCGAAGGCGCTCGAACACTGATTCGGTCTCCTCGAGCGGAACGGTCCCGGTGATCATCGGTTCGGGATCGATGCGCCCGTCGGCCATGTAGTCCAGTGCGGTCGCGAACTCGGACCGGGAGACGAGGGGCCCGCCCTGAAAGCCGAACGAGCCGACGAGTTCCCGTTCCGCTTGCATGATGTCGTTGGGGTGGATCGGGACTTCCTCCTCGAAGACGCTGAGGACGACGACCCGTTCCCCGTACGCGGTGCTCCGGAGCGCGTCGGTAAGCGTCGCGGCCGTTCCGGCGCACTCGAACGAGACGTCCACCCGGTCGGTTTCCCGGGTGATCTTCTCGACGGCGTCGACGGCTGTCGGATCGATGACGACATCGGCGCCGAGCGCTTCCGCAGCCGCTCGACGGGCGGCTCGAGGTTCGCTGACGTATATCTCGCGGGCACCGGCCGCAGCGGCGCCGGCGACGACGCCGAGCCCGATCGGCCCGGCGCCGAACACCGCGACGCGATCGGTCGGCTCGAGGTCCGATCGGCGAACGCCCCGAAGCGAGACGCCGAGGGGTTCCGCGAGCGCGGCGTGGCGAAGCGATACCTCGTCCGGAACGGTGACCGCCATCGAGGCCGGGACGACGATCCGATCCGCGAATCCCCGGCTGGCGACGACGCCGCCGTCTCCCCGCTCGCAGAGGTGGTACTCGCCGGTCGCACAGTAGCGGCAGTCGTGGCAGGCGATTACCATGTTCAGCGTGACCCGATCACCGACGTCGACCTCGTCGACGTCCTCGCCGACCTCCGAAACGGTACCGGCGACCTCGTGGCCCATCGGCTTCGGCAAGTACTCGTCCCAGTCCGGTTCCGGGATCGAGTGATCGATCGCTTCGGCCCGGATCGGAACGGGACCGACCTCGTACTCGTGCAGATCGGAGCCACAGATACCCGTATATTCGATGTCGACCGCGACCGTTCCCGCCGAGACGGGGTGTCGATCGACGGCGTCGACGCGGAGGTCTCCCGGCCCGTGTAGGTATACGGCGTCCATTGTCTCGAGTTCCCATACCATGGCCGGGAACGTAAATCCACGTGTGTCACGGCCGAATCGGACGGCCCAGACGGGCTGGTCCGTCGTTGCGGCGCAATCCATATCACAGGCCGCACCGGAAACCCGTCGCTCGAGAGACCGACGAGATGGCGGTCCGGGTCGTTCCAGCGCGCCGGTTCGGTCGCGATACCGGTAACGTAACTCGAGCGGACGGCGTTCGTGACCACGTTCACCGGAACGGATAGCGGTCGCTCTAATGAACCCGTGACGGTCGGCCGGTCGCGGACGAAAGAGCTAACACGCTGATCCCGGAAAAGATGGGGCATGGGTTATCTTCCCACGATACCGGAGACGCTGTCACGGACGACGCGGAAGTACCCGGATCGGGAAGCGATCGTCTACCCCCGAAAGGACGTCCGCCTGACCTACGCCGAACTCGACGAGAGAGCGACTCGGTTCGCGAACGCGCTCCGGGAGCGCGGCGTCGAGCGCGGCGACCGCGTCTCGCTGTTGCTTCACAACTCCTCGGAGTTCGCCGTCGCGCTGTTCGGCCTCCTGCGGGCCGGCGCCGTCTTCAATCCCGTGAACTATCGCCTCGCGCCCAGCGAGGTCGGATACATCCTCGACGACTCCGAGTCGACGGTACTGATCTTCGAAGAGGCGACGCGGGACACGGTCGAACGCGGCCGCGACGACTTCGGAACGGTCGAGGAGTACGTGTACGTTGACGACGACGGCGAACGCGCGCCCGAGTACGCCGGGTTCCACGACCTGCTCGAGGGCGCGTCGACCGCGCCGCCGGCGGTCTCGGTCGACTCGACCGACCAGTACGCGATCATGTACACCAGCGGGACGACCGGCAGACCGAAGGGCGTCGTCCACTCCCATCGAGACGCGACGTATCATAACACGCTCTACGCCGGCCGGATGGGACTGGATTTCACGGACGTCGGCGTTTCCGCGATGCCGCTGTATCACAACGCCGAACTCAACTGCGGGCTACTCACCCGGATCAACCTCGGCGCGACGTCGGTGATCCTCCACGACTTCGATCCGCGACGCGCCCTCGAGGTCGTCGACGAGGAGCGCGCGACCCACCTCTTCGTGGCCTCGCGGATCTGGGGGCAACTGCTCGATGAATCGACGGAAATGTCGTCGTTCGACGGTTCGTCGCTCGAACTCGGCGTCTACGGCGCCGCCCCGATGCCGCCGTCGCTGCTCGAGGAATGCATCGAGACGTTCACGGAGGACTACGCGACGGCCTACGGGATGACCGAGATGGGGCCGTGCGCGACGTTTATCCTTCCGTTCGAGGGACGGGAACACCCGGAGAGCGTCGGGCGAGCCGCGCCGAACCACGAGGTCCGGATCGTCGAACCGACCGAGAACGAAAGTCCGGACGACCCCGTCACGCCCGAAGACACCGTCGATACCGGGGAAACGGGTGAGATCATCCTGCAGGGACCGCCGATGATGGCGGAGTACTGGAACCGACCTGAGATGACCGCGGACGCGATCCGCGACGGCTGGTTCTTCACGGGCGACGCGGGCTATCTCAACGAGGACGGCTATCTCTTCCTGGTCGACAGGATCGACGACATGATCATCAGCGGGGGCGAGAACATCTACCCGACCGACGTCGAGAACGTCCTCTACGAACGCGACGGCGTCGCCGAAGTCGCCGTGATCGGCGAGGAAGACGAGGAGTGGGGGGAACGCGTCGTCGCCCACGTCGTTCCCGAGGGCGACCTGACCGCGGACGACCTCGACGAGTTCTGTCGGAAGCACGACGACCTCGCCGCGTTCAAGCGACCGCGGCGGTACGAGTTCCGCGACGAACTCCCCAAGAACCCGAGCGGGAAGATCCAGAAGTACAAGCTCCGAGACGAGGCCGAAGCGTAGTCGGCGATGCGACGCGGGCGGTAACCGGACCGGCTGGTGACTGCGCGGCGGTCTCGAGCCCGTGTCGCGTTCGTTCCTGTACTCGATCGCCGGGTCGAACCACTCGGTCGCCGCGATGCGATAGTTCCCCTTGTCGTGCTCCGTATGGCGGCCGAGCGCGTCGAACAATTCTCTGAGTTCGGACGCGGTCTGGCACTGCATCCCCGCGGTGCCGTCGAGTACCCGCTTGAGGACTCGGACGTCGTTACCCGGCATTTGTCGGCTCTCCGCGACCGCGGAACGACGCGATTGACCGCTCTTACTCCCCACTCTTTGAGCGTCGACGGTCTTCCCCGAGAGCAGCAGTTCCGTCGCCTCGTGGCGGTTCGTCGCCCGTAAGCAAGGGACGAACCGTCGCCTCCTGTCGAGATGGCGCAGTGATACGCGACTGTAGTAACTCACCATATAATAGATGTGTAGTTGCCTCCTTCTACGGCAGGTGCCGCCGTCGGCGTATTCGATCAGTCGAAACACCTTTTTGTTTGCCCGAAGTCATTGGGTGATAATGCCACACCTAGGTCCGGACCGCGTACTGGAGCGCTTTTCGACGTTCCTGCAGGAGGACGTCCGAGCGGAGATCGACGACGAGTTCATCGACGGACAAGTCGGTTCGATGTCGAGCACGCTATCTTACCTCGCCAGCGAACTCCGTGTCAGGCGCGAGATGACTGTTCGACAACGACAGGCGCTCGTCGACGGTCTGGAAGCGGTCACCCGGAATTGCGATGACGAGACCGTCAGCGAAGCGGCCGAACGAGGGCGGGAACGGATCGCCGAGGCACAGACCGGCGATACCACCGAGCTCGAATCGGTGCTCATCGAGACGTGCAACGACGTCCTCGAGACGATCAACGAGGAACTCGCCGGGAGCGACGCGCGCGACGCGCGTGCACCGCTCTACGAGTTCCTCCGCGTTCGGGTCGACAGCCAGCTGACGATGCTCGGCCGCGACAACGACTGATCCGCGGAGTCGCGGAGGGGACGTAGCCGACCGAAGCGCCGTTTCGGTGACCGACGCGTCCGGCGTCGGACCGCTCGGTCGCGGCCGATAGCGGCTCGTTTCGGCTGGGCAGTGCGATTTCTCCGGCCACCGTAACGTATATGAAAGCAGGTGTGTATTCGGGAGGTGTACGGCATATGTACACTCTTGGCATGGACATCGGCGGCACGTTCACGGACTTCACGCTGGTCGACCGGGAGTCCGAAGGCGTCACCGTCGACAAGGAGCCGACGACGCCGGACAATCCGGCCGAAGGGGCGCTGACCGGTGCCCGTCGAATCCTCGAGGAGAACGGCGTCGCGTTCGGCGACCTCGATACGGTCATCCACGGGACGACGCTGGTCTCGAACACGCTCATCGAAAGTACCGGCGCGACGACGGGGCTGTTGACGACCGAGGGAATCCGCGATACGCTCGAGTTGCGGCGCGGCTCGCGCTACGACATGTTCGACTGGGAGATGGAGTACCCCGACCCGCTGGTGCCCCGCCAGCGCCGCCTCGAGTTGAACGAGCGGCTGAACGACGCGGGCGAAGTCGTCGAATCGCTCGACCGCGAGGAGGTCCGTGAGCGGACCCGAACGCTGGTCGAGGACCACGACGTCGACTCCGTCGCCGTCTCGCTGTTGCACTCCTACGAGTCGGACGAACACGAACGGATGGTCGCGGGCGTCATCGAGGACGAGTACCCCGACCTGAACGTCTCGCTGTCGTCGTCGGTCGTCCCCGTCATCAGGGAGTACGAGCGGACGTCGACCACCGTCATCAACGCCTACGTCGCGCCCGTGGTGGCCGACTACCTCGAGTACCTCCGCTCGGAGCTGGAATCGGAGGGGTTCGCGGGCGAGGTCTACATGATGACCTCGTCGGGCGGGATCGTCGACGTCCGGACGGCGAAGGCGGAACCGATCCGGCTCGTCGAGTCCGGACCGGCGGCGGGCGTCCTCGCCTCGCGCATCTTCGGCCAGAACCACGGTAACGACGACGTGTTCTCCTTCGACATGGGCGGCACTACCGCGAAGGGATCGATCGTTGAGGACGGCGACGTTCGGATGAAATACACCGCCGACGTCGCTCGCGTCCACCGGTTCAAGGAGGGGAGCGGCTACGACCTCGTCTCGCCGCTCATCGACCTCACCGAGATCGGTGCCGGCGGAGGGTCGATCGCCTCCGTGAACGACGTCGGCCTCGTTGAGGTCGGGCCCGAGTCGGCCGGCTCCGACCCCGGGCCGATCTGTTACAATCAGGGCGGCGAGGAGCCGACGGTGACCGACGCCTCGCTCCTGCTCGGCTACCTCAACCCCGAGAACTTCTACGGCGGACGGATGGAACTGGCGGCCGAGCGGACCGAGTCGATCTTCGACGCGGAACTCGCCGCTCCGCTCGAGGTCTCGGTGACCGAGGCCGCCTGGCGCGTGTTCGAGGTCGTCAACGAGAACATGGCCACGGCGTTTCGCCGGTACGCCGCCTCGCGCGGGATCGACACCCGCGGGCTCTCGATGACGGCGCTCGGCGGCGCGGGCCCCTCGCACGCGTTCCGCGTCGCCCGCAAGCTCGACATCGACGAGGTCGTCTGCCCGTACGGCGCGGGAGTCGGGTCCTCGATCGGGCTCACCGAAGCGCCGCGCATGTACGAGGCCAGCTCGACCAGCCAGGCCGTCCTCGAGGCGCTGACCCCCCAGGACTTCCACCGCCAGTTCGACGCGCTCCGCGGGGAAGCCGCGGCGGTCCTCGAACGGGCCGGCATCGACCCGGCCGAGACCGAGGCGTCGCTCAGTCTCGACATGCGCCACGTCGACCAGGGCCACGAGATCAAGGTCCCCCTCGAGGGCCACGGCGTCGACGACGTGACGCCCGAGGTCGCCCGCGAGGCGTTCGAGCGGACCTATCGCGAGACGTTCAACCGCGAGACCCTGGAGTTCCCCGTCGAGGTGCTCACCTACCGGCTCGAGCTCGGTGAATCCGATTCCGTCACCGAGACCGCACAGCTCGCCGTTCCCGAGGGCGGGAGCGACGAACCGGACAGCCGCGACGTCTACTTCGGCCCGGACCACGGGACGATCGCGACCGACGTCTACCGCTGGGACGGCCTCGCGGCGGGGCAAACGATGGACGGTCCCGTCGTCGTCGAGGCCGACCAGACGACGGTGGTCGCCGACCCCGCCTCGAGCGTCAGCGTGGCCGACAACTACGACATCACCATCGAACTATGAGCGAGACCGACGACACCGCGACGGCCGATTCGACCGGGCTAGAGACGCAAGTGCTGTGGAACAGGCTTCAGGCGACCGCAGACGAAATGTACGACGCCGCCGAGCGGCTGGCGTACTCCTTCTCCATCCGAGAGGGGGCCGACGCCTCCACGGCGGTCATGACGGCCGACGGCGACGCGATCGGCCTCTCCGACCAGTCCGTTCCCGTCCTCTCGGGGGCGCTTTCCCGAACGACGCGGCTCGTCCTCGAGGACCACTTCCCGCCGGAGACGCTGGAGCCGGGCGATACGATCGTCACGAACGATCCCTGGATCGGCGGCGGCCACCTGTCGGACGTGGTCGTCCTGAATCCGGTCTTTCACGACGGCGACCTCGTCAGCATCGTGGGCAGTCTCGGGCACACGGACGACGTGGGGGGCAACCGCGGCGGCTGGTCGACCGACGCCGAACAGGTCTACGAGGAAGGACTGTTGCTCCCGCCGACGAAGCTCTACGAGGCCGGCGAGCGAAACGACGCGGTCGACGCCATCATCCGGAGCAACGTCCGCATCCCCCATCAGGCCCTCGGCGACCTCGAGGCGTTACGGTCGGGGAACACGGTCGGGGAGGAACGGATTCGCGAAATCGTCGACGAACGGGGCCCCGAGACGTTCGACCGCGTCGCCGCCGAAGTCATCGATCGGACCGAGCGCGCGCTGCGTGAGCGACTCGCCGACCTGCCCGACGGGACCTACGAGGACGCGATCGAGTTCACCGTCGCCGACCACGACCTCGAGATCCGCGTCGCCGTGACGATCGACGGCGACGCCCTCGAGGTCGACTTCGACGGGACGTCGCCGCAGGTCGAGGGCGGGATCAACTGTCCGTTCGGGAACATCGTCACGATCACCGAGTACATCGTGAAGTGCATGCTCGTCCCCGACCTGCCGAACGCGGAGGGGTTCTTCCGACCGATCGAGGTGACCGCGCCCGAGGGGTCGATCCTCAACTGCGACCGGCCGGCGGCGACGATGGGACGACACCTCATCTACTCGCGGGCGGAGGACGCGCTCATCCGCGCGCTGGGGCAGGTCGTCCCCGAATCGGCGCTCTCCGAGATGGCGGGGATTCAGCTCGCGCCGTTTTCGGGCGCCGACGAGAACGGCGACGAGTTCATCGCCGTCGGCGGGACGGCCGGCGGCATGCCGCCGAGCGCCGACAAGGACGGCATCCCCGGCGTCTACTTCCCGTACAACGGACAGAACACGCCGATCGAGATGTTCGAACGGTACAGTCCCCTCCGCTGGGAGGAGACGTCGCTCGTCCCCGACAGCGAGGGCGCGGGGGAACACCGGTCCGGCCCGGCGATGCGAACGTCGTACTACAACCCGACGGACGGACCGGTCTACTTCGCGCTCACCTCCGGACGAGCCGACGACGACCCGGCGGGCTTTCGCGGCGGTCGCCCCGGCAAGCGAGCGACCACCGCCTCCTCGACGGACGACAAACCCGTCCCGCCGAACGGACCCGGGGTGCTCGAGTCCGGCGAGACGCTGACCCTCGTCTCCGCGACCCCGGGCGGCTTCGGCGACCCCGAGGACCGCGATCGGGAGGCCATCGAAGCCGACGTCGAGCGGGGGCTGATCACCGAAGAACGCGCCCGCGACGTCTACGGCTACGAGCCCGACGAGTCATGAACTTCGGCGGGTTCGTCGCGACCGATTCGGTCGCCGACGCGACCGAGTACGCCCGCGCGCTCGAGCGCTGGGGCTGGGACGCCCTCTGGGCGATCGACTCCCAGCAGCTCTACACCGACCTCTACGTCACGCTCACGGCGTGTGCGAGGGCGACCGACGATCTGACGCTCGCGCCCGGGATCACCAATCCCAAGAGCAGGCATCCCTCCGTGACGGCGAACGCGGTCGCCTCGCTGGACCAGGTCGCCGACGGCCGGACGGTGGTGGGAATCGGCGCCGGCGACAGCGCCGTCTATTCGATCGGCCGACGACCGGCCGCCGTCGACGAACTGGCCGCGAGCGCCGAGAAAGTCCGGGGGCTGCTCCGCGGTGACGAAGTCGCGTTCGGCGGCGAACCGTTCCGGCTCGAGTCGCGCCGGCGCGACGTTCCGGTCTACGTCGCCGCCGAGGGACCCCAGACGCTTCGAATGGCCGGCGAAGTGGCCGACGGCGTCATTTTCGGCGGCGGGCCGAAGCCGGGGACGGTCGAGGAACTCGGCATAGCGAACATCCGAGAGGGTGCCGAACGAGCCGGACGGTCGATCGACGACCTCGACATCGTGACGCTCACGCCGACCTGCGTCGCGGAGACTCGAGCGGAGGCGGTCGAGAAGCTCAAACCGGTCATCGAACCGATCGCCTACCACAATTTCACGTTCTCCGTCGCGGAAGCACCCGACGAGGTGCAAACTGATCTCCGCGCGCTCGTCGACGCTCACGACATGCAGGAACACGGCGACGAGGAGGCGGCCGCGCTGGACGACATCGGCGACGAGGTGTGGGAGTATCTCGGCGACCGCTTCGCGATCGCGGGGCCGCCCGAGACGTGTCGAGAGCGCTTGCGAGCGCTCGCAGACCTCGGCGTCGATCACGTCATGTGCCTGTTCCCGCCCGATAGAACCGCGGAGAACGAGCGGTTCCACGAGGCCGTCCTCGCGGGCTCCGATCTCGGCCCCTGAGAGCGACCCCCTGGGATTCCGTTTCGTCGCGCCTGCGCGCTACACGGCGTCGAACGCCCGACCGGGGTACTCGAGGTACTCGGCGAGCCGATCGAGGAACGCGCCGGAGTCGGCACCGTCGAGGACCCGATGGTCGATCGTCAGGCTGAACGTCATCCCGCGCTCGAATTCGACGTCGCCGTCGCGCTCGACGGCCATCGGCTTGCGGCGGCCGAGCGCGAGGATCGCGACCTGGGGCGGATTGATGATCGAGTAGGAGACGTCCATGTCGAAGACCCCGACGTTGGTGACGGTGAACGTTCCCCCCTGAAGATCCGACGGCGCGTGTTCGTTCTCGAGAACCGCCTCGACGAGCCTGCGCCGTTCCGACGCCAGGTCGTCGAGGCCGCGGTTCGGCGCGTCGTCGATCACCGGCACCACGAGGCCCTTCTCGCTGTCGACCGCGTAGCCGACGTTGACCTCGTCGATGAGCCGGTGTTCCCCGTCCTCGAAGTGGGCGTTGAACTCGGGAAGGTCCTCGAGCGTTCGGCCGACGAAGTGAAGGACGAGGTCGTTCAGTGAGACGTCGACGCCGTTCTCCTGCAGTCGGTCCGTGACTTCCTCGAGCCGTTCGATGCCGATCTCGCGCGTCCCCATGACGTGGGGTTTCTCTCGAGCGCTCTCGCTCAGCCGCTCCGCGATCGTTTTCCGCGCGCCGGTGAGTTCCCGCGAGTCGGTCACGGTGAGTCCGTCATCGGTCGACTCGCCGTTCGCGGCCGCCGACGCGTCGGTCCCGTCGTCACCGCCACCGCTCGCGAACGCGGCCACGTCGTCCTCGGTGATCGCCCCCTGCGGGCCCGTCCCGTCGACCCTCGACAGTTCGATTCCGTCTTCCTCTGCGCGGCGCTTCGCTCGCGGCGTCGCCTTGACGTCCGTCGTCGACCCGGCGTCGGACTCGTCGTCGTCACCTATCGGTGCTCCGTCGCCGCTCTCGAGGTGATCCTCGATATCGCGCTCGGTGACCGCCCCCTGGGGTCCCGTCCCCTCGATCGCCGTCAGGTCGACGTCCGCCTCGTTTGCGCGGCGCTTGGCCCGCGGCGTCGCCTTGACGTCCGCGGCCGACGTACCGCCGTTGGCCGCTTCCTCGCCGGCGGTGCCATCACCCGATGCGGTCGCCGACCCGTCCGCGCTCGACGACCGGTCGTCGCCCCCGCCGTCCTCGAGTGCCGCCAGCGACGGCGCCGACTCCCCCTCCTCGCCGATCACCGCGAGCGGTTTCCCCACCTCGATGGCGATCTCCTCGCCTTGCTCGACGTACTGCGCGAGCAAGACCCCGCTCGCCGGCGTCTCGATCTCGGCGCTTGCCTTCTCGGACTCGAGGACGGCGACGACGTCCCCCGCCTCGACGCGCTCGCCCGTATCGACCTCCCAAGCGACGAGATCGCCGTAATCACTCAGCCCGAGCTTCGGGATCCTTACTACGTCTACCATATTTGGTACCTTGGTCCACCCTTCTATTTAAATTCTCACCCGACGGTCGAGGCGTCACCGCCGCGTTTCGGGCCGGCCCGGAGGGCAGACGGTGAGAACGGCGAACGGTTAGAAGAGCGATTCGATCCCATCGACGATGCGGTCCGCGGAGGGCAGGGCCTCCTGCTCGAGCGGCGGGCTCAGCGGGATCGGGATGTCCTTCACCCCGATGGTTTTCGGCGGCGCGTCGAGACTGAAGAAGTCGTTCTCGACGATCTCGTTGGCGATGTGACCCTGCGTTCCGTACCGCTCGACGGTCTCGTCGACGACGACGAGCCGCCCCGTCTTTCGGACGCTCTCGGCGATGGTCTCGGTGTCGAGCGGGGCGAACGTCCGGGGGTTGACGATTTCGACGTCGGCGTCGACCTGGGCCGCGGCTTCCCTCGCCCGGTGAAACATGAGCTGGGTCGCGACGACGGTGACGTCCTCGCCTTCCTCCTCGACTGCGGCTTCCCCGAGCGGAAGCGTGTACTCCTCGTCGGGGACCTCGCCTTTCGTCTCGCTCAGCATCTTGTGCGGGAGGAAGAAAACGGGGTTATCGTCCCGGATGGCGCTCTTGAACAGCCCCTTCGCGTCGTACGGCGTCGTCGCGGTGACGACGACCCACCCGGGGACGTTTCCGAGCCAGGAGTGGACCGACTGCGAGTGCTGTGCGCCCGCCCCGATCCCGGCCCCGGACGGGGCGAAAATCGTCAGCGGCGCTTCGATCTGCCCGCCGCTGACGTAGGGCTGCTTCGGGATCTGATTGAAGACTTCGTCGCCGGCCGTCGCCGCGAAGTCCGCGAACTGCAGTTCAGCGACCGGTCGAATCCCGCCGACGGCGGCGCCGAGGGCCATGCCGGCGATCCCGATCTCCGACAGCGGCGTGTTCCGCACGCGATCGCGACCGTGTTTCTCGTAGAGCCCCTCCGTCTCGCCGAAGTTGCCGCCGAACTCCTCGACGTCCTCGCCGAACAGGATGACGTCCTCGTCGCGTTGCAGTTCCTCGTCTATCGCCTCCGCGATCGCCTGAATGTACGTGATCTCTCGCGTCATCGTCGGTCACCCTGTCCGTAGAGGGGGGTCTTGTAGACGTGATCGTAGGCCGCTTCCGGTTCGGGTTCCGGACTCTCGCGAGCGAACTCGACGGCCTCCTCGACTTCCGCTTCGATGTTTTCGACCATGTCCTCGAGTTCGGTCTCGGTAATGACATCGTTCTCGAGCAGTCGCTCCCGGTAGTTCTCGATCGGGTCTTTCTCCGCTTTGGCCCGCTCGTAGGCCTCCTGATCGCGGTAGCTCTCCTTGTCCCCCTCGAAGTGCGGAACGAGACGGACGACGCGGCTCTCGATCACCGTCGGACCCCCGCCGTTGCGGGCGCGCTCGATCGCCTCGGAGACCGCGTGGTACACCTCCTCGACGTCGCTCCCGTCGATGCTCTCGGTCGGCATGTTGTGCGGGATACCGTAGTCCGAGAGGTGATCCGGCGACAGCGATTCGGCGGGCGTCGAGATCGCCCACTCGTTGTTCTCGATGACGAACACGACCGGCAGGTCCCAGTACGCGGCGAAGACGAGCGCCGTGTGGAAGGAGCCGCGGCTCGTCCCGCCGTCGCCGATGGTCGTCACCGCCACGTTGTCGGTGCCTTTCATCTCCTCCGCCAGTCCGAGCCCGACGGCTGGGTTCTGCCCGGAGCCGATCGTCGCGGCGTGGCCGTACAGCCGCCGATCGACGTCGGAGACGTGCATCTGCCCGCCGTGTCCCTTGTTCGATCCCCCGACGCGTCCGTAGAGTTCCGCCATGATCTCCGGGAGCGGCACGCCCTTCGCGATGTACTGTCCGATCAGTCGGGCGCCGCCGACGGCCAGCCAGTCGTCGTCGTCCATCGCGGCACCCATACCGACGTGTGATCCCTCGTGGCCGCCGCTGAGGTGGACAAATCCCGGGATCTCTCCCTCGCCGAACCGCTCTTTCGTCTCCTCCTCGAAGACGCCGATGCGGAGCATCTTCTCGAGGAAGTCCCTCGCCAGTTCGTCGTCGACGTTACCCTCCTGTGTCATGTGGTCCCACAGTACGAATTGCTTCGGTAAACCGTATAAAACTATCCCGCGTGATACGTCCGGCGCGACTCCGTGAGACGACGCGGTCGGGCTCGAGGCGGGGAACGACGTTACATCCGACGATCGACTGTCAACCCCCCTTTCGGCCTGGACATCGGTAATGGCGACGTGGACCGACGCTAACTGAAAAAGTCACTGAAATTATAATACTATCCGTTCCAACGATAACATACAACACACTTATGATGATCGCTCTCGTGTTACCACATGCAGGGAAAAGTAAGGCTTTACAGCTACCAAACCACTCTCAAGGCCCCTGCACACGACATCCCGTGTAAGGCCGGGCTATCCCGGCCGCTCTTATCCTTCAGACAGATATAGGAGAGGCCACACGACCCGTTTCTCGTCCGTTCCTCGCTCGGGATTCCAAACGCGGAACCGCTCCGGACGGACGGTCCCGCCCCGCGCCCGTTAACCGTCAGCACTCACGTCTTCAGTAGGGTCGCCGAAGTACGCCGCTTCGCGGGCGGCTTTTCGTTCCCGACGCCGTTGCCGCGCCTCCTCGGTCATCATCCCCGCGTGCCAGTCGACCCCCTCGTCGGTCTCGAGCGTGACGGATTCCACCCCGTCGACGGAACCGACCCGCTCGTCGACCTCCTCGACGAAGTAGGGCAGTTGCATGCAAAACGGCGAGGTTAGCCGCATCGAGACGGTGACGTGACCCTCGTCGATCTCGATTCCGTCGAGGAGCCCCATCTCGATAACGCTGAGATCCGTTCCGTTGGCCGCACTACACGGATCGACGACCTCGTCCAGTCGCTCGCGAACCCGGCGCTCGAGGGCAGTCATCGGGCCACCTCGGCGTCCGTCGTCGAGTACGGTTCCGCGAGTTCCCCGTTCGACCGCGCGCCGCTGAACTCGTCGTCCTCGATGCGAGCGCGGGCCGCGTCGACATCGAGACCGATCAGGTCCGCGTAGTTCTCGCCGAGGATTTTCCGCTTGTGATCGTCAGTGATCCGGGGGAGTTCCCCCATCATGCTGGTGTTTTTGCGAACTTCTTCGGTGAACTCGAAGTCGCGGAACGCCTCGAGCTGGGGCCGCGGGTGGACGGACATCGCTCCCGAACTCCAGAACAGCCGGTCGAAGCCGTCCTCGCCGAGGAAGCCGATCAACTCGGCGAGCAACTCGCCGAACCGCCGTTCGTTCCCGAGCAGAATCGCCGGCAGTCCCTCGAGGTTCACGTAGACGTTCGGGAAGCGAGCGAGCTGCCAGGCCGTCTCCTCGGTGAACGAGTAGCCACCGTGGACGATACTGAACGTGAGGTCGGGAAAGCTCGCTGCCGCCTCGTCGACGTCCCCGGGGTGGTACGGGCTCCGCGGGACGGGCCCGAAGGGGATGGCCTTGTGGATGGCGACGGTTTCGATGCCGAGGTCGCGCGCCTTCTCGAAGACGGGGAACGCGACCTCCGGGTCGCCCATACTCCAGCCCTCGTGATGATCTTCGCTCCAGTGGGACGGGTACAGTTTGACGCCGATCGGATCGAAGTCCTCGACCTGGGCCTCGAACTCGTCCTCCCACCCGTCTCGGAGCGGATCCACGCAGGCGAACGACCGGAACCGGTCGGGCCACCGGTCCACGACCGCGCCCGCCTTGTCGTTGGCGACCAGTCCGTCGTGGAAGGCGTACATCGGCACCGGATGGAACGTCGCCATGTCCGTGTAGCTCTCCTCGAACAGCATGGTCGCCGTCTCCTCGACGCCCCAGTCCCGCACGAACCCCTCGGGAGTGAGGGTGTATTCGTCGGCGACGACACCCGATACGTTTCCGTAGAGCATCTCGGTGATCCCCTCGGCGTGCTGTTCGTTGCGGTAGTTCGACGGGGCCATATTGTACGAGTGCGTCACCGCGTCGTACACGAACGTCTCCTCGAGGTCTAACATGGCGCGTATCCTCCGCTGATTTCACCGACCGTCGTCGGTTCGACCGTGAAAGTGGTACGTGATACCATACCTGTGTACTGTCACCGTTTTACCATTAATAACTTCGCCCGAGGCCCGGAGAGCACACGACGATGGCGCTCTCGCTCTTTCGGATCGAGACCCGGTCTCCTCCTGATTTCGATGGGAGAGTTCCGGACCCAGTGCCGTAGTAATTAGTACCGGTATGGATACGATAACGCGTTGCCTTTGACTGCGAGGTGTTTATCACCATACCGATCCGAAAATAACGGGCTTAGGGCGTTATTGAAACGGAACCGAAACCGGCCACTGCCCCCAGTTTCATTGTGAAAGATCAGTACATCGTGGCGCTCCGCGAGACCGCCACGACTCCGACTGCGGTTCCAGACGGCCAGTACGTCGGCTCGCTGTCGTTCCGGACCGTACAAAACTCAGATTTATTACCGATGAACGCACTATATCCGCGTATGACAGACAGGGACGTGTTTCTCCCGGTCGGAGCACAGCCGACGCTCGATGACCTCGTCGAACAGGCAGTTCACGCCGAAGATCTGGGGTACGACCGCGTGTGGTTCCCGGAAACGTGGGGGCGGGACGCCGTCACGGCGATGGGGATCACCGCGGGACGAACCGACTCGATCGGTATCGGAACGAGTATCGCCAACATCTATTCCAGATCGCCGGCACTACTCGGTCAGACCGCGGCCACCCTTCAGGAGGCCAGCGGCGGTCGGTTCCGGCTCGGGGTCGGCCCCAGCGGTCCGATCGTCATCGAGAACTGGCACGGAGAGGAGTTCGGCAATCCGCTCCGTCGAACCCGCGAAACGATCGAAATCGCTCGGCAGGTCGTCTCCGGGGAGAACGTCTCCTACGATGGCGAATACTTCTCCCTCGACGGCTTCCGACTGCGCTGTGACGCTCCCGATCCCGCACCACCGATCGATGCGGCGGGACTCGGCCCGAAGGCCGTCGAACTCGCCGGCCGGTTCGCCGACGGCTGGCACGCGGTCAACTACACCCGAGACGGTCTCGCGGAGCGTCTCGAGGACCTCCGTCGCGGCGCCGAACTCGGCGACAAAACGCTCGACGACATTCGCGTCACCCTGTCCGTCGGCTGTTGCGCCCTCGAGGACGGGGAGCGCGCTCGGAACCTCGTCGCACAGCACATCGCGTTCTACATCGGTGGCATGGGGACGTTCTACCGAGACAACCTCGCCCGACAGGGGTACGAAGACGTCGCCCACGAGATCTACGAGACGTGGCAAGAGGGGGAGAAAGGCCAGGCGACGGCCGTCGTGAAAGAGCAGTTGCGAGATCAGATGGGGGCTGCGGGAACGCCCGAGGAAGCGCGGAACCAGTTCGAACAGTTCCTCGATATGGACGGCGTCGATGCGATCAACGTCTCGTTCCCGCGGGGTGCCGGTCCCGACGAGGTACGCGAGACGATGACCACGCTCGCGCCGTAACCGCGGACGGGAACCGCCCCCGACAGACACGGACAGTAACGCAGACCCGTCGATCCCAGTGGTCCCGCGGAGCAGCCGGCTTCGGCGAGCCAGGGATCGAGCCGATCAGCTGCTCTCGTCGCGCCGAACGCCGTCCTCGAGAACGCGCCGGCCGTCCCCGCGGTCCCCGCGTTGTTCGACGGGTTCGACGGTATCCGGGAAGAGACGACAGCTCCGTCGTCCGTACTCGCTCCGTCCGCCGCGATCCGAAAGGCCAACGATCGACCCGATGCGATCGAGTTCGGCTTCCAGCTCGGCGACGGCTCGCCCGAGCCACGCCTCGTACCGATCGTGGCCCGGAAACACCAGTTCGAACCAGTATCGTCTCGAGATGTGCTACCGTCCAACAGAACCGCTGGACGCTGTCCGCGACGCCGCCGTCGACATCGGCGAGCAGCGCCGGCACGCGGTGACGCTATTTCGCTCGCGTCGGTGGCCGACGGACTGGTACGCTCGAGCGCTCGGTCCCGTCTACGTCTCCACGCCGAACTGCTTCGCGATAGTATTGAGTTGGATCTCGTCGGTTCCCTCGACGATTCGCTGGATGCGGGCGCGGTGGAGGCGATCCATGAAGGGGTTCTCCTCGGAGAGACCGTTGGCGCCGTGAATCTGGACGACGTCGTCGGCGATCTCCCAAAACGCATTGGTCGCAAACCACTTGAGGATCGACGATTCGGCGATCGCGGGCTCGCCCTGATCGAGCAGCCAGGCGCACTTGAGGCCGACGGTATCGGCGGCCATCGCGTTCGCTCGGCCGCGTGCGATCTTGTGCGAGACCGCCTGATACCGGCCGATGTGCTCGCCGAACGCCTCGCGTTCGTTCGCGTACTCGGTGGCTGTATCGAGCAGCCACTCCGCGTGGCCGACCGCCGTCGCACCGATCTCGATGCGACCGAGTCCGAGAAACGACATCGCGTCGTAGAAGGCGTTATCGACGCTCCCGAGGACGCGATCCGGTGATAGTCGGACGTCGTCGAAGTGAACCTCGGCCTGGACGCCGGTCGCACCGACGGCGTTGTTCAGGCTCCCGATCTCGTACTCGTCTTCCTCGACGATGAAACACGTGATGCCTTCGTACCGGCCCGCCTCCTCCTGCGGCGTCGTCCGGGCGAACACCTGGATGAAGTCCGCGTACGGGGCGTTCGTGATCCACTGTTTCTGTCCGTTGAGCACCCACTCGCCGCCGTCCTTCTCGGCTCGCGTCTCCATGTTCGGCGAATCCGATCCCACCCCCGGCTCCGTCTGGCCGAACGCGGTCGTCTTCTCCGCGCGCATCGTCGGCTCGAGGTAGCGCTCGACCTGCGATCCTTCCGCCTGCGCGAGCAGCGGCTTGGGTCCGCCGGGGCCGGCCAGAACATCCGACGCCAGCGGCACCGATTTGGTCGCGAGACGTTTGTTCGCCCGATACCACGTGACGGCCGAGATGTCGTCGCCCCCGACCTCCTCGGGCATGTTCATCGCATAGAAGCCGGCTTCCGCGCTCTTCCGTCGCACTTCGGCTTTCGCCTCGAGTACCTCGTCGGTCAGCCGGCCGTTGGGTTCGTGTCCGAGCCGTGGATTGGTGAGCGTCTCGCCGAGGTCGTCCGCGATCGGCTTCACTTCCTGTTCGACGAACTCGTCGAGACTCTGGAGGATGAGTTCCGTCTCTTCGTCGGTCCCGAAGGAAACGCCGGAACCAGTCTCCGCTGATTGTGCCATGCGTACGCAGCCTATTGGGCCGAATACACATATAAATATCGTCATTCGTGTGAGGGCACTGCCACGAAGTGCCAGTCCTTGGATCGGGTGGACCCGCCGCCGAGAGCGGTCGACGATCCCGCAACCAGCCCCGAGTTCGGTATCTCCCTCCGACGGGCTCCTGATCAGCGACGGGCGCTTCGGGTACGGCTGGACTCCCTGGAGGAGCAAGTAACGGGGACACTGCCGTCTGAAAAATACGCGCACGATCACGCGGAGCGCCACGCTCGAGCGCTCGCGAAGGGGCACAGCCCCCTACTAGTCGCTTATGGGGGGAAAATTTCAAACGCGTGGAGGCGCCGGCACGGAATGGATACCCATGCCTGCGAAGGCCGCCGCTCTCACGCCCGTCGACCGAATTCCGTGCGGCTCGCGCACCTATCACTACGACGAACTCTGCGAGCCCGCAAAAATCACCTGCCCCGGTCGCTCAGAACCGACGAGACGACTTCTGGTTTCCGAGACGGGAGGGGCTGCGCTCGAACCATACGACGTCGTAAAGTTCACAAGATGAGATCGGATCGTCGTTTTCGAAGAGCCGTCGTCAGCACGCGTTTCTAGCTGATTTTATCGCGATATATGTCGCGTACTACTCGCGACCGCTGCGTCCGAGCGACCGCTGCTGCAGACCGTTCCAGTGGCATGTCACGCCACCCATCAATGGTAATCTGTCGCAAACAGGGAGCCGGTTTGGCTGGACACGAAACGCGAGGTGTCTTCCAGATATATAACGGCCTTAGTTCGTTATTCACGGTCCGCGATATCGTATTGTAACTGTCATCACTCGTGCCAGTGGGCTACTCGACACCGTAGCGGTGTCAGCGTCGGAGCGATCGGACGACCTCGGCTCGGACGTCGGAACGGATTCACGGACACCAGAACAGTGAAAAGCACTATAACGTTACTCACACGAGAGGACGACCATGGACGGATTGACCCTTGGTGACGTGGCGGAGACGAACGCACGAAAGTACTCGAACGACAACTGTCTCGTGTCGCTCACCGGCGGGACGCGGAACGAGATCACGTTTCGGGAATTCGACGAACGGGTGAATCGGATCGGTCGAGCGCTTTCGGACCGCGGCCTCTCGAAGGGGGACCGCATCGCGGTCTACATGCAGAACCACCCCGAAACGATCCAGACGTACTACGCGGCGATGAAACTCGGCGCACTACCGGTTCCGATCAACCACCGATTCAAGGACAAAGAAGTCGGGTACGTCCTCCGGGACAGCGATGCATCGTTCTGTCTCTTCGACGAGGAAGCGAGCGAAACCATCTCCGCGGTCGCCACGCAGGAGGAGACGGAAATCGACGAGTATCTGTACCTCGGATCGGACGTCCCCGACTTCGCTGACGGCTTCGACGCCGTCCTCGAGGGCAGTTCTACCGACCGAATCGACGTCGTCCCGAACCGACTCGACGATGCAGCACTCATGTATACGAGCGGAACGACGGGGAAACCGAAGGGGTGCGTGCTCACGCACGATAATATCTTGCAGAACTCCGTGAACACGGTGTACAGCTGTAACTTCGAGGAGAACGAGGACCGCTTTCTCGTAGTGACGCCGCTGTTTCACATCGCGGCGGTCGCGCTGTTCAACAACACGTTCTACTGCGGATCGACGACGTACCTGATGAACGATTTCGATCCGATCCGCGTGATGGAGGTCATCGACGCCGAGGACATCACCGGATCGTTCTTCGTGCCCATGATGAGCCGTGCACTGCTCGACGTCGCCGGATTCAGCGACTACGATATCGACTCGTTCGAGCACTACATGACCGGCGCTGCACCCTCCGGAGAGGAACTCAAAGAAGACGTCATCGACGCGTTCGGTGCGAACCTTTACGAGGTGTTCGGACAGACGGAGATGTCCCCGGTCACCTGTCTGCTCGATCCCGAAAACGCACTCGAGAAGCCGGACAGTATCGGAAAGCCGATCACCAACGTGACGGTCAAAGTCGTCGATGCGGACGGAGAAGAAGTGGAACCCGGTGAGATCGGTCGGATCGCGTATCGTGGTCCGACCGCGTTCAGGGAGTATCTCGGGATGCCGGAGAAGACCAACGAGGTGTTCGACGACGAGGGATACTTCGTCTCTTCGGATCTCGTCCGCCGGGACGAAGACGGGTTCCTCTACTTCGTCGGACGGTACGACGATATGATCGTCTCGGGCGGTGAGAACATCTATCCCGCGGAGATCGAGGAAATCCTACACGAACACGGGAGCATCTCGGAGGCGGCCGTCGTCGGCGTTCCGGACGAGGAGTGGACGGAACGCGTGAAGGCGGCGGTGGTCCTTCGCGACGGCGAATCGATGACCGCCGAGGAAGTCATGGACTACGTCGGGAGTCGCATCGCCGATTTCAAGAAGCCCCGCGAGGTGGAATTCTACGAGGAACTGCCGCGCAATCCGACCGGAAAAATCCTCAAAGAGAGCCTCTCGTGACGACCGGAAACGATCGACGAGAAGCGAACCATCTCGAGGGCAGGTGCAACCGGTCGACTCGACTGCTCCAAGCTCGACGGTCGGAGCCGTCGAATCGTCGGACCGGAACCGGTGAACCGTGTGGCAGTCATCGGCCTCGTGCCGGTCTCGATGGTAGTCGACGCACAGGTGTTTCGCCGCGCGGATTCGATTAGTGCCACTGCCAAGCGACGATGGCGGCGTTCAGATACGGGCGAAGGAGTGAGTCGTCGCGGTTTCAAAGTGATTCGTACCCGAAAGCTACGCTTGAATCATAGCATCGAACGGGTCGGTCGGTTTCGTGAAGCGAGGGGCAACACCTCGACTGATACTGACGCCCACTATCCGATTATCTCGCCGACCTCTCGATATCGGATACTGTTCGATTTATCCATACATTCGGCGTTAAACGCGCCCGATCCACCCTCCCTAATTGGGTTCACAAAGTCGGTCTGAAGCCCGGTTCCGGTCGGAGTCCGGATCGCGTCGCGGTTGACGAGACGACGATCACGCTCGGCGACGGGCAGTATTGGCTGTACGCCGCTGTCGATCTAGGTCCAAGCGAACTACACCATAGGAAGCTCGAGCCGACCGGTAGCACGGTGATACCAAGTACATTCTCTGCGGGGCTACTGAGAAACACGACATCGATGCCACCGTATTCCTCGCCGGTGAAGACAAGCCACTGAACGACACGTATCTACGACATGACTTCCGTTTCAGACGCGAACGACACGGAGATCTGAACGTCATCGAATATGTATTTGGGGAGATGAAAAAGAGAACCTCCTCGTTCTCGAACTGTTTCGAGAGCCCGAGCGCAGAAACCGTTGATCAGTGGTCTGGATTGTTCGGCTTCGCGTGTAATCAGCTTACCCGACGCGGTCACAACAATATAAAGAGATTTTAATAGTTAGTAGATGCAGTACCAGAATATGCCGGACCGCACTGACGACGACGTTCTCGAGATAGACGAGATCGATAGACGGATCCTGGAAGTACTGGCGAACGATCCACGGAGCCCATACGCCGATATCGCGGACGAACTAGCAAACTACGACATCGATATGAGCAGCGAAGGCGTCCGCCGACGCGTCACGTCGTTGCTCGAGAATATGACGAGTTTCTTTCTGCCTCGTCCGGAACGAAATAGCTGGGAAATCGTCCTGATCACGGTCGAAACCACCGACAAAGCGAACTCGAAACAAGAGGTCTTCGAAGCGATGACGGACATGGACTTCTGGTTCGTTGCCGACGGATTCGGAACCATCGATCTATACGGAATCGCCACTGCGGAGTCGAATGCGAAAATCGACGACCTGCTCACTCAGGTGCGGGCGCTCGATTCGGTGGCTGCGGTCGACTATTTCATCGAAACCGACCGTAACGTGAACATCAGAAACTACCTTCCTGTTTATTAAGAGTGACCTTTCAGCTCCGAGCGATCGGTTCGAACGTGACCGTGTCGAACGCCGTATCAACGGCTGATTCTGGATGGACCGTCGCAACCAAGTAGTCCGTTTCGTCGGCGAAGTAGTTGACGAGGCGGCGGGTCCGTTCCGCATCGAAGGCGCCCAACGAATCGAGAACGAGTACCGGGGTTACCTCGTCGACGTCGTACGTGACGAATCCCGCTAGTGCGAGGACGAGTCCGATCATTTCCCGCTCGCTTTCCGCCAGATGTTCGATCGTATCCGATCGGGTCTGCCCGTCGATCTCGCGCGCGACGACGAGTTCGAACTCTCCGTCAAGCCAGACGCGCTCGACCTGTTCGAACTCGAGTACGTCCAGTAACTCGTCCATCGTCTCGTTGAACACCGTTCGCAGTTCGCTCTCGAGGTTCTCGATTCGATCGGTCAACGAGGTGATCTCTTCCGAGAGTCTGTCAATCTCGTTTCGCTTTCGTTCCAAGTCCGTCCGGGTTTCACGGAGCGAATCACAGGTCTCTTCGAGTCGCGTAATATCACGTCGAAGCGTTTCTATCTCGACTCGAGTCTCCTCGATTTCGTCGGTGAGTTCCGACTGTTCGGAGCGCTGGTCTGCCGCCCGATCGGCGATTTCGTCGTCGAGTTCCGAGAGGCGGTCACGGACCCCCTCCAATTGGTCGCGTCGTTCGTCCAGGGAGTCGCGACGGCTCGATAGCTTCTGTTCGACATCCTGTTTTTCCGTCTCGAGTCGCTGTATGTCCCGTTCCGAGCGGCGAACCTGATCGATTCGTTCGGTGAGGTCCTCGATCTCCGGTTCGCGCTCGCGCTTGCGGCGCTTTTCGTCCCTGACGAGTTCCGTCAAGTCATCGGTCGTCTCCTCGAGATCCTCGAGCGGTGCCGATCGGCCACACGCCCAACAGGTCACTTCATCGCCCATCAGTCCCGAATCGCGACCGAGAGCGCCCGTAAATTCGGAGTCGACCATCTCCCGGTTCGCGGTCAGGACCGACTGCAGCACGTCGAGGCGTTCCGTCACGTCGTCGAGTTCGGCCCGTGCGGACTCACGTTTCTGCTTGAGGGACTCGATATCGGTCTCTTCGACCGCGGCGCGTGCCTCCTCGAGTTCGTCTTCGGTCTCGGCCTTCCGTTCCTCGAGACGATCGATGGCCGCTTCGAGCTGCTCGATTTGGGTCTCGCACTCGGCCTCGTCCGACCGTAAGTCGGCTCGCTCGTCGCGCAGTTCCTGAAGCTCGCCGTCGGTTTCGGTGGTGTCTTGCTCGTCGTACAACGTCTCGAGCGTCGACTCGAGTTCGTCGAGCCGGTCGCGTTTTTCCTCGAGTTCCCGCTTTCGGTCCTCGAGTCGGCCGGAGACGTCTCCGGCCGACTCAATTTCGTTCGTAAGTTCCCGCTTTCGGGCCATCATCTCCGATCGTTCCGCCTCGAGCGTCTCGATGTTCATCGGTTCTTTCAGGAGCGATTCGATGTCCTCGTTTCGGGCGACGGCGCTCCGAAGCGAGTTCGTCTCCAGCAGCCCCGCAAACCGCTCGAGAAGCGTGACGTCGTCGGCGTCCGATATCCACGCCTCGCCGGTCGTCTCGATACCGGCATCGGTCCGTTTGGCGATCCGTTCGACGCGTTTATCGCCGGAGGAGAGTACTGCACGCGCTTCGTCAGCCCCGCTTCGAATCGGAACTGACGTGCTTCCCAGCGCGAAGAGGAGGCCCCTGAGGAACGACGTCTTGTTCGCGGCGTTCGGCCCCTGAATGAACGTCGGCCCCGCAGTAATCGACAGTTCTTCGTGTTCGATGCCACCGATGTTTTCCAGTTCGAGATGAAGTGTTCGGTCAGTCATGGTCAGTCGTCGCAACGACAGACGTATTCGCGTCGGATCGCTCGATCGACGGGAACGCTGGCGTAACAGTTCTCGCATTCGAGTTCGGCGGTCACGGATACGGTCACGTTACCGCCGGCGCTGAGCCGCCCCTTGTTTCGGAGCGAGCGGACGGCCTCCCCAATCTTCGTGGTCGCGTGATCCGTCGTGATTTCGATTGCGTCTCGTTCCCAATCGCCGCCCGAGAGGTCGATATCTGCCTCCAGACAGCTCTTTAAATGCGTTCGAATCACACCATACGAGACGAAATCGTTTCGTAACCTCTCGATCGGAAGCCCCGCGTTTTCCAACTCCGCTGCGACCTCTTCCGCGACCGCTTCGTCCGACCGCAACCGTTCGTACTTGGACTCGGCTTCATCGCCGAGCGTCGAAAGACCTGCCCGGTCCATTTCGCGGCGCAGCATGAGTGTATTGAACCACTCGGCGAGTTGGCGATACCCCTTTCGCTGGCCCCCGTCCGCTTGCCACTGCTCGAGGAGTTGCTCCTCGTATCGCTCCATGCCGTATTCGTCTAGTATTCGACATACTTTACATCCGTACGCGCTCATCTGTTCTCCCTTTTCGGCCGTTATAAATAAGGCCAGCGGTTCGCAACATTCTGTGGATTCGTATTTCGTTCATAGTTGGTAGAACGGAGCCGTTAGATCCGTTCAAACACCCGCGACCAGTAGTAGTGTCCGCACTACTCACCACCCATCGATATTATACTGCCGGTCTGAATAGGCGGATACGAGAACTATCGAGGTTACAGGGTACGGTGTCAGTGGCGTACTCGCATAGGTCGATGGACCGATGCCCGGAGCGGGACTCGGTGAAATCCGTATCGATGTCGAAGCAGTGGTATCACCGGGAGCACTGGACGGCCACCAACATCGCCCGAAAAGAACGTACCTAAACGAGGACGACAACGCGAATTGGCCGTCGAGTAAACGAGTACGCTTGCGATCATCGTCCGGTAACATCGTCGTTACCAACATATCCAGCCAATAGAGTTATTCGGAAATGGACTCAAGATGGTGATGACGAGGGGGAATGGGTTCAGTCGTTGCCCGACAGGATCCGTCCGACCCGAGACATACGGTCCCTCGTCTTCCGAGATCGAATCACGTTCCGACGTGAAGCCAATAGCCATATTGTCAAACCCGATCTCGGACCCACCCAAGTCGATACCCATTGACATTGGATGGGGGCTCAACGCTGGCCTCTGGCCGGCGTTTCTGTGACGCAAGCGTTTATACGCGAAGCCGCGGCCAACGCCGGCGATATCTCTCATCGATAGACGCGAAAGTCTCTTGATCGCCGTCGCACTGACCGCGTTCCGCATTTACTACGAGGATGCCGATTCCGAACTCGCTGAGCATGCCCAGCAGCTGGCTGCCGATCACCTCGTCGATCACGGCATTGTGGCCGCCGAAGCCGTCGATGCGCTCGAAATCGAACGATCACTAAGCGTCTAATCGCCTCGAGAAACCTCAAAAGGCCGCCCGGATAGGCGCAAGGGGATGGCCGCCGGACGGAATAGGGACAAGGTCCGGTAGGGTTGGGTGCTGATTGGATCGTGTCGCGCCGTGGGAACGCGACAGTGAATATGTTCGACCAGTCCTATATCAAACCCGCTCCGATTCCGAGTGTGTTGGAATCGTCCTACTGACCCGTTCATATCCCGCCGTGATCGAGGAGCTACTCCTCTTCGAGTTCGATACACCAGCGATCGCTCTGGTAGTCGTCAAACGACAGCTGCCAGTTCTGGATAAGAGACGTGCCCGATTCGAGGCTGACCGCTTCCGGCGCGTCGATCGTCGCCGTCTGGGTGCCTCTACTCGAGACCTCAACAAGAGACTTGCTGTCCAAAATCGATCGTTCAAGGATCGAATCGGGAACGTCCGCAGTATCGACGACCGTCTCAAAGACCTCCTGATTGCTGTCGCACTCACTGAGTTCAGGGTTCACTACGAAGCTGCTGCTTCTGAGCTCGCCGAGTACGCGCGGCAACTGGCCGCCGATCGTTTCCGTGATCACAGCGGTGGGCCCACCAAGCCGTTAACGTACTCAAGACCGGGTAGGTTAGAAATGATGATGGGTTCTAATACAGATATCTAACACTCTATAGATATCTGAAACGATAAGAGGTGTTGTTGAGGAAGGCCCCACTCTGTCCGGTTATCTTCTCTGTCCAGTCTCTCTCTCGTATGATTTTGGATGTTGCAAATAGTTCACACGTATAGTAAGCAGCTGAACCTCGAACCGTACCATACCCTCACGGTCAGCCTTCCGGTATCGTTACACGGAGTTCACCGTCAACCTCGTAGAAGTAGCCCCGCTCGAGCAGTCGAGTAAGTGCATGGCTCGCATCCTCGGGTTCGAGGGACAGTTCATCGCTACTGTGGAGAACTGCGAGCGCTTGCTCTCGTATCGACTAACAACGTGACTTTCAACTGCTGAATCGTCAGCCCTGCCCGTTTCGTGTAGTGTTTTGAGGCGTGACTACGGTCAAATCCGGAGGCGTCGATACGGACAACGCCGTTAGTCGGGAGAAGCGTAACCGAGAGGTTGAGAAGGACACGCCACACCGCCATATTAAGCCGGTTAAACGCTTTACACAGCGTCGAAGGTCGTGTTTAGTTTGTAACATTGTGCCAGACGGCGAAGGCTTGGAGCCACGATTCGGCTGTTGACGGTTGTGCATGACTGAAACAGTTTGAGAGCGAAGAGGTACGTCGTTTTATCTCGCGAAAGACACGTTCGACAGCATTCCGATTTCCATGTTTTTCGTATCGAAATCGGAGCCCAGATCGACGGAGTACAGTGTGGAGATGTTTTGCTCCATCGACGAGAAACACGGCATCGTCGAGGTCATGTTTCTCAGAAAGTTCCTGCAGGAACCGTTCTGTCAAAGCGGTTGTAGTGGTCGAGTAGAGCCGTATGTGAAGAATTTTGTTCGTTTGTGGATCAACAGCAGTGGACAGCCAATAGCGGTGTTGGTCAAGTTGAATCACTGTCTCGTCAAGCGCGACGTGCTTCGGATTCTCATCAACTGCCGGCTGTAGATCATACTTGTGAACCCAGTCGTGAACTGCTTTCCGACTGCGTTCGACACCGAACTTCTCCAATTCTAGAACGGTATTTGAAAGCGATAATCCAGCAAGATGGAGTCGAATACCGAGCTCCATCAACTGACGCGGTGTCCGCTTTCGCTCCACGAAACTCAAATCGATCCAGTCGCTACAACCACAGAGACGGTCGATTTTTGGCATGGACACAACGAAATCGGTCCGCCTCGCTTTTCACGCGTAACGAAACAGCACCCCAGATACAGGATACACTGATTTCTACGCTCGCACGTGGGCTGACGATTAAGAAGCAATAATAGCGATTGGTTTGCTACTGGCTTGGTCGAAACCGTACTAGGATAATCATGATATGCGGACCCTCCTCTCAGAGGGGCGTCCGCTCAATCTGTGGCAGCGGATTCGCCTTGTTCACCTGTAACTCTTTGTGAAATCGAGACACAACGCCCGGTGAAGCGGGAGATTTTCGTCATGGACAAGGGAAGCCTCCCGCTTCAACTCCTTCGATTTACTGACCTTCCCCGACGCTGTCTAGTGATTCAGCATAGCCATAAGAACCGGTTACAGCGGTCGATAGCACTTGTCGACTGGATGCAGTTCCGGCGAATACGCTGGTGATATTATAAATAAGAGGTGATCAATAAAGTTACTATTAGAACTTTCTACTCAAATAGTGTTGCTAAGCGTAGTGGATTATTTTGGCGAGATTTTCGTGAGAAAATGAAAAATACCCTTGACAACGTGGAGGGAAAGAGCCCAATACATTGGGTTTTGGCGGCAATAGCGCATAAAAAAGGCGTTACACAGACCGAGCTAGCCGAGCAGGACGACGTTCAGCGACGCACGACCTATAGCTGGCTCACGCGACTCCACACCGACGAATCATTTGAGAAGGTTGTTACTTATGATCACAGATCTGGGAGAAAGCGGAAGCTCTCAGAAAAAGAGTAGCAAGAATTCGAAGAAGCTATCCACGACTCACCCAAAGAAGTCGGGGTTGACGTGCCGGCGTGGACGCTAGCGCTCGTCCAGCAGTATCTCAACGAGACCTACGATGTTGAGTACTCAATCCCGAGTTGCCGACGGTTGCTCAAAGAGGTGAGAATGAGTTAACAAAAACCATGTCGAACAGCCGCTGAAGCTGAGGCTGACGAACAAGAGATGTTCCACGAAGAACTCAAAAAAGCGGCGGGAGATGGACGCCACAGTAGTCTGTATCGATCAAACCAAGAAACCCATGCAAGTTGAGCCGCGTGCTGCGTGGTTTTCTCGCGGTACGCGGCCGATCGTCGAATTATCCGGGCAATGCGACTGGACGTGTCTCTTAGGCGCGATCACCGACGATGGCGATCGCTTATTCTCTCGATTCGAAGAGTCCGTGACCGCCGAACACGCGAAACATTTCATTCTCGCGTTATGCAACGAGTTCGAAGATAACTTGATCGTCGTGTTGGATGAAGCGCCGTATTTCCGGGCGTCGGCCGTCACGGACCTGGCGGCTGATGACGACCTCGCCTTCGTCACTTTACTAGTGTAGCCACCGGAACTCAATCCAGTCGAAGAGTACTGGAGACAGTTGCAATCAACACTTAGCAACCGATTCTTTGACTCACTTTCTGAGCTTACAACAGCAATCGATACCGCTCTTGATCAACTCTCCATTCCAAAAATGAGTGATTATTTCTAACTTCTACTATAGCAATAGTCTGTTCACGCAATGCGACATCGATGATCTGTGTGAGCCAGCTATAGATCATCCGTCGCTGAACGTCGTCCCACTCAGCTAGTTGAGTCTGCGTGACGCTGATTCATTCGCAATTGGATCTAAGAGCCGATTCATCGGCTAATTTCGGACTACACTTCGAGAATACCTTTCAATTCTTCGACGGAGATCTCGTTAGGATGATCCACTACAGTCATCACCACTATCCGTGCAGAAAGTTCTAACGGGATCTATCGGAGACGGATCCGTCGGTAGTTGATCGACTGAGACCGGCGTTTTGCCTCAGAGTATGGATGCACTCACAAGAGTGAAAAGCTGCAGAAGGTCGTCAGTCGCTAGTTTCGCTACTGGCTGCGGGTGGGTCGGAATCGCTAGGCTCATTTGTTGTCACGTCTGGATTTGGACCAGCGGAACGTGACGGGATATGCCCGTACTCATTGGAAAGACGATTGTACCTGTCTTTCGCTGTGACGTACGCACAATACATGAGTACTAGGAAGAAGATAGTGAACGGCAGGGAGAAAATTGCGGCGAACGTCTCCATGACATCGGAGCCGGGCAGTTCAAGCGTCATAATCCCGAGGAACGCCAGCATGACACCCCAGACGGCTCGGATACGAGCGTTCGGTTCCTCATTCCCGGTGTTAATCGCTGCTAGCATGTACACCGCAGAGTCCAGCGACGTGATGAGGTAGCCGATTAACACGGCCACGAATAGTATGGCGATTAGTGAACTTAGCGGTGTAATGTTGATGGCTTCGGCAAGCCCGTACGCGCTTCCAGATTCTAGCGCGCTACTGATGGGGCCAAAGTTGTCAGGGTGAAGAGCCCAACTACCGAGGATGGCATGTTGGAAGACGAGGAAGATTGCAGGTCCAAAGCCGGCACCGAGAATCATTTCACGTATCGTTCGCCCGCGCGAGACGCGGGCAACGAACGTGCCCACGAAGATTCCCCAGGCGGCAAACCAGGCCCACCAAAAGCTTGTGTACCCCTGTCCCCAGTCACTGCCGCCGACCGGGTCGGCATACGTCATCAGTCGAGGCAGATGGTTGAGCCAGACACCGACTGAGTCAACGAGCATATTCGAGGTGAACAGCGTCGGCCCAACAATCCACAGGATGCTCATCAGGATGACGATTAGGACGGTGGTGATACGGGCAGCGTTTCGGATCCCCTTCCGAAGCCCGAGGTACACGTCTCCCATGAAGATCAGGCCGACGAACACGAACAGCGCATAAATAAGCCATCCTTGACTAATTCCAAGCGATTCCTGAACAATCACCTGAATCTGTACGCCGATGAGGCCCAGCGAAGTTGCTAGCCCACCCAAGATTGCAACCATCGCACCGAGATCAGTTATCCAGTATACGACACCGTACGTTTCACGATCAAGGATCGGCGAGAGGATGGTACTCACCCGGAAGTCGTTCGATTGACCCAGAGAGATGATCCCCATCGCGATAGCGAACGGGAGGAACCACGCGAGTAATCCCGGAAGGACATCGTGTGTGTACATGAACGCGAGGCTCAGCACCTCCGGTGATCCGATATCGATCGGAACGGGATCCGGCGGATTGATCGTTGTCGCCACGGGCTGAGAGACACCTGAGAAGATGACAGAAGCAGCGAACCCAACCGTGAAAACCATCGAGAACCAGGAGAACAGCCCGAATTCCTTCTCTGCGTCTTGACCCCCGATTCGAAGGTTTCCATATCGTGATACTGCAAACGCCAGGACGGCGATTGTAAGGACGAGGCCCAGAAGCATGTACCACCACCCGAAGTAATGGAGCACGTTCCCGAACAGATCATCCATCGTTCCGGCGAACGCTTCGGGATACATGATCCCAAGGACGCCTAATGCGAGTGTGAATAGTATCGTCAGGGCGAAGAGCCCATCGTTGTATCTACTCGAGTCTCCTAGCCCGATTGTGCTTTTTAAACTCATGCCACACACCAACATTCGACAGGTGGGTAATAAGAGTTTATGATGTACAATCCTCTTCACCGATTATTTCATATACTATTATGAAAACACTATAACTAGTCTACGATTCCCTGTTGACTTACAGAAATCAGTTATCAGACCCACGTGAAGAGTGCCGCCTGTCAACTGGAGGCAAACCGAATTGTGAGTCAGTACAGTTCCGCTTGAGACGATCGACGCTGACTAACGAAAATAGTTCTTGAAAGATAGAATATATTTTGAAAACGTCTCGGGGACTGCTGGAACGCATGCTCGTTACAATAGCAGCGTTTGATCAGCAGGGGACGAACTCTCCATCTGTCGTCCATGCGGCCTACATTCCAACGACGATCGGCAGCAGTTTAGTGGGCACGCGAGTACGTGCAGATGGATGCGATACTACGAAGACATCGAACCCGGCCGATCCGAATCGTTCGGTAATATCTCCGTCACGAAAACCGAAATCGTCGACTTCGCCGAGCAGTTCGATCCCCAACCGATCCACGTGGACGAGCAGGTGGCGTCCGAGTCGATGTATGGCAGCATCATTGCAAGCGGGTTACACACCCTGTGTCTAGCGATCCGATGTTATAGTGACGAGTTCCTCTACGATGTGGCGCTGGTAGTCGGTCGTGGATTGAACGACGTCCGCTTTCTTGCTCCTGTGTTCCCTGGCGATCAGCTCTCCGTGCGCGTTGAAGTTCTCGACAAGTGGGACTCTACGTCGGATCCCGCCTGGGGTGAGGTCGAAATCGGACTCACGGTGACGAAGCAGGATGGAACCGATGTCCTCTCGCTGGTTGATCCGAGTATCGTTGAGCGTCGAGAACCGAGCAAGTCGGAGTGAGTGAACGAAAACGTTCAAAATTGTCGAACCTATCCGACTGGCACATCTGATCACAGTCGGAACGCACGACAGACGGTAGTAAGTGTATCGACGTGTGTCGTGTTACAGACGTATGATTGTAATTTTCCACGGGCACTAACAGTGAGGCCTGTTCAAGAACATCGAACGGTTTCCCAGCGATTGGATTCGATCGGCGACGCCTTTAAGGATGGGGCCGCTGTCTTCAGTTCGAACCACGTCAAGGCCGGGCCATTTCTTGGAGTAGCATGGGAGGGTTCGAATGCCCTATGTTACGATGGCCGTTCGATGTTGTTGAATTAGTTTTGACACCGACAACACGGCCAGAAACACGACACTTATGACCTAGCCACTCACTAGAAGTGGAATATGTGTCTGACAACAGAAGTTGTGGACGATGGCATTCGACGCATTACGCTTGACCGGCCCGCATCGCTTAATGCACTCAACATTGAGTTGCTGTCCTCGCTGGCGGAAACCATTGGCGCCTCTAATGACGAGTTTGATGTTCTCATTATCGAGGGCTCTGGCGACGCGTTCACAGCCGGTGCGGACTTGAACGAGGAGGAAGACGCTGGTGATCTGTTTCAGGATATCACGTATGCAGTGCGCGAATTCGATGGCATCGTGATCGGTAAACTTGACGGATGGGTCGTCGGTGGCGGGTTCGAGTGGACGCTTTCGTTCGATCTCTGTTATGCGACGCCGGAGACGACATTCAAGATGCCGGAATCCGAAATCGGCGTCACGATAACGAATGGAGCGTCGATTCTACTCCCGCTAGCGATAGGGAGCGGCAAAGCGAAAGAACTGATCTACACCAGCCGCGAGTTCGGCGCCGACGAAGCCGAAGAACTGGGGCTACTCGCCGGCGTGTACGACCGTGGACGACTTGAGGAGCGGGTCGTCGAGATAGCGCGGGACCTAATTGACTCGAAGTCCCAATCCGCGTTGCGACTCAACAAGCACGTGCTCAATCACGCCCTCGACATCGAGGACATCATGCAACACGAGGAGATTATCAACGAGTACGGCCACGCAATCGAAGAGGTCCGCTGGGAGTAGTGCAACGGCGGCGATTGAATTCGTTTCGACCGGCGGCCTAGTTCCACGGTCGATAACGTGTGTGAGTGGTCGGCGACTGCGTGTCGCACGGTGACAATACCAATACACATATTAGCTCCTGACCGAAATAATTAGCTGATGGCAGTACCTGAATCAGCAGCGGTCGTAGTCGTCGGTGGTGGCATCACCGGCATCAGTATCGCGAACAATCTTGCGAAACGTGGGCAAACAGATGTCGTCCTCCTCGAGAAGAAGCAGTTGGCGTCGGCGTCGACGGGTCGGTCGGCAGGTGTCATCGAGACGCAATTCATGACGGAATTCGACATCGAGATTCGGGCCCAAGCCGTCCAAGAGTTTGAACGACTGGCCAAAGAGACACGAGCGGAGTTCAACCAGGTTGGCTACGCTCGCCTACTAATGAACCCCGACGAAGAAGAGCAATACCGGGAGAGCATCCGCATCCAGCGCCGCCATGGGATCGACGACGCCCGGTATGTGGAAGGCGAGGAGCTTCAGGACTTGGTCCCGGACATGAACGTTAACGACATCTACGGCGCTATCTTTGGACCAAGTGACGGCTACGCCGACCCCTACACAATCACCCAGGTGTACGCCGAACGTGCCCGGGAACGAGGTGTCGAAATTCGAACTGGCGTTGAGGCGAAGACGGTACTCACGAAAGGTGGCGACATCGCGGCCGTCGAGACCAGCGAGGGCCAAATCAAGTGCGAGACCGTCGTTAACGCCGCGGGACCCTGGGCTCCACAGTTCGCCGAGGAAGTCGACCTCGAACTCCCGGCGGCTCCGTATCGGAGACAAGTGCTCGTGGCGGAGCCGCCGGCAGACTTCGAACTTGGTTACACCGTTCCGATGGTAATGGAGTATACACCGGCAGGCAGCAAACCAGGACTGTACTTTAGGGATGAAGGCGGCGAACAGCTCATGATGGGACTGCATCAGGAAGCGAGCGAGGACGAACCTATGGCTGATCCAGACGCGTACGAGAAGAACTATGATCAAGAATTCGCCCTTGACGTGTTCGATCTCCTGGATCACCGCGTCCCGTCATTCACTAAGTTCAAGGTGGCGAACGGCTGGGCAGGTGTTTATACAATCACTCCGGACACCGAACCGATCATTGATCATCATCCGGATATCCCCGACTACTACGTTGCCGCCGGGTTTAGCGGAAAAGGGTTCCAGATTGGTCCGATGGTCGGCGAACTCGTTGCCGAATTGATCCTTGACGGGACGACCGACATCGTTTCTTCCCTCGATCCGATCGCGCTTGATCGGTTCGACTGAGGCGCCAGCTGGTACCGGTCTAGTTGGGGAAGAGTGGAGTCGGTCGAATCAAAGAACAGATTTTCGTCGATTAGTTCAACGCGCTCAGTGTACGTTGAACGGTCCAGCCATCAATTCTCGTCGGTCGGCAGGGCATTGCGTTTGGTCTTGCCCGTCGCTGTCTGCGGTAGCGACTGAATAAACTCGAGTTGACGTGGGTACTGGTACTTTGCGAGGCGGTCTTTTACGTGAGATTGGATATCCGATCTTAAGTCATCCGACGGCTCGGCGGCATCCGTAAGGACAACGAACGCCTTTGGAACCTCGCCACGAACGTCGTCAGGGACGCCAACGACGCCGGCGTCTTGGACCGCTGGATGACTCATGACCGACTCCTCAACTTCCTCCGGACCTATTCGGTAGCCCGAACAGATGATCACGTCGTCCTTGCGGCTGTGGAAGGCCACGTAGCCGTCCTCATCCATCACGCCCAGGTCCTCGGTGTAGAGGCGGCCGTCGCGGACCTTCTTCTCCGTCTTCTCGGGTTTATTCCAGTATTTTTTGAAACAGACTGGTTGACTTGCCTCGACATCAACTGTAATCTCTCCAATCGTGCCTGGTTCGGTGATCAGATCACCGGACTCTGGGTCGACGAGATCTACGTCGACGCCGGGCGCCGGTCGTCCGATCTTGCCCTCCCGGAACTCCATGAGTGCGCGGGAACCAACCACGATCGGATCGGCCTCAGTTTGTCCGTACCAGTCGTTGAGCGCGGCGCCTTCAAAGGTATTGTCGACCCATTCGACAATATTTGAGCCGAGCGTCTCACCGCCGCTCGTGATCGCACGGACTGCGTCGACGTCGTAGCGGTCTGACGGTTCGTCGACTTGCATCATCATCCGAAGGGCAGTTGGTGGCGCGAAAAAGTTCGTTACGCCATAACTGTCGAGCAACTCGAAGGCCTTTTCGGCCTCGAAACTGCTGCCATTGTATCCGAGGATTGGACGGCCGTAGAACAGCGGCGGGATGACGACGAGGAACAGCGTCCCGATCCAAGCCCACTCGGTCGGCGACCAAAAGATATCCGACTCACGGATGTCGTTGTTCCCGACTGTCGTGACGATAGCCGGAAGGAACCCGAGTAGGATCTGGTGGGCGTGGACGACGCCCTTTGGATCGCCGGTCGTCCCGCTCGTATAGAGGATTAACGCCGGATCCTCAGCGGCCGTCTCGACGGTCTCGAAGTCGTTCGGTTGGTCCTCTATCGCTTCCCAAATGTCAACCTCGTCCCCCGCAGGCGTCGTCGCTCCCGTTGTAAGGATCGTTTCCAGTGCCTCGCAATCTGAAGCGGCCTCGCGCAACGAGCCAACGTTCTCCTCGTCGACCAGGCAGGCTTTTGCGTCAGCGTCGTCAAGGCGGTAGGTCAGCCCGTCCGGTCCGTACAGGGTACTGAGCGGAATCGAGACGGCACCGAGTTTCCAGACAGCCACGTGACCCATCACTGTTTCGGGGCGCTGTGGTAGGTTGATCCCCACGCGGTCCCCTCGTTCGACCCCCTGCTCGCGAAGGTAGTGGGCGAGACGATTCGTGATACGATCGAGTTGCCAGAACGTGTACGTCTCGGTGTTCCCCGCCTCGTCCTCGTAGAAGATGGCGACGCGGCCGGGGTCGTCGGACCACCGTTCACAGGCGTACGTCGCCATGTTGAATGTCTCGGGGATATCCCATTCGAAATTCTCTCGAAGGTCCTCGTAGCTATCCCACTTCTGACGGTAGAAGTGGTACGCGTCCAGCTCGCTTGACGAAACCATACAAGGTGTTTCGGAGAGGGTTACAAATAATTTTCGCGAGCGGAACTGTCGGCGACCGGAGCGCGCGGACGATTGTGTCTGAACCCGGAGATAGACACATCTATTACTGCGGTTGCATAAATGTTGGAAACATGAAGTTGACGTCAGTGGTCCGACTACGCGAGAATCCTGCGGTTGTCGGTAGTGTCGGCCCGCTGCTCGCGTCGGTAATGTGGGGCGGCATGTACGTCGTCTCCAAGTGGAGTTTCCCGGTGATCGCCCCGGTCACGCTCAGTTTTCTGCGCGTCTCGATCGGTGCGCTCGTTCTCGTCGCACTCGTGCGGGTCACCAAACCGTCGCGAACGATTCCGCGCCGCGACTGGGCAGGCTTCGGCGTACTCGGCCTGTTCGTGACGATCAACATCGTTGGCCAGTTCGTCGGGACGGAGGTCCTGAACGCTAGCCAGGGATCGGTCTTCACTATGGCGACGCCGATTTTCACGTTGTTTCTTGGCGTCTATTTTCTGAACGAGCCGATAACGGTGCGAAAACTCGGCGGCGTTGGTGTCGCGGTCGCCGGGGTCGCCTGCATCGTGATTGGACAGTACGGAACGTCGGCCATCGCTGTGTCGAACTATGTCGGGATCGCCCTGTTTTTCGTCTCTAGTCTGGGGTGGGCCGCGTTCACGGTCTTCGGCAAGCCCCTCGTGTCGCGGTACTCGCCACTCGAGGTGGCTGCATACGGGGCGCTCGCGTCCGTGCCGATGATCGCAGCATTTCTCCCGATCGACTGGCTGTTTTACGGGCGGCCATTCTCACTCGCGGACATCTCGGTCCCGGTTGTGCTGGCAGTTCTCTACCTCGGCATCGCGAGCACAGCTATCGCGTGGTACCTCTGGTACACCGGTGTGAAATACGCCTCAGCCGGAAATGTCTCGGTCTACCTCTTCGCGCAACCGGCAATCGGCGTCGGACTCGGCGCCGTAATCCTAGGCGAGGTCATCGGCCCGCTGTTCTTCCTCGGAGCCGTCGTTATGAGTGTCGGCATCTACGTGGTCAGCACTGAACCGAGTTGATGACTTCCGCGGACTACGACTGAATCGGTTGAACGCCCGTCGTCCGGATACCAAAAACGGTTCAATCGGGTATACTGTGCCGGAGTACCGATCCGGCCGCCGTCCGACCACGTCTGCGGATGCAAAAACCTAATAGTCCGCCCTGGCAACAGTATACATACGAGTTGCTGATCAACGTGTCCACACAGTACTACACAGACGATATCGAGCAGAATCACGCGCAGGCCCAAAAGGACGTCGCCGCCCTCGGTGAGTTCGACGCCTGGGTCGACGGCGAGTGGACGACTGCCGCCGACGGAGAGACGTTCGAAACGCGCGACCCGGTCGTCAACGCCCCCATCCTCTCGGTTCCCCGATGCAAAGCGGACGACGTGGACAACGCCGTCTACCGTGGGAAAGCGGCCTTCGAGTCCGACTGGAAGGGGACAGACGCCACAGATCGATCCGACCGACTTCTCGAGTGGGCCCGGACGCTGGCTGAAAACGTCGATGATCTGGCGCTGATCGAGAGTGTCGACGGCGGCAAGCCGATCACGCACGCCAAAGCCGAGATTGAGTACGCCATCGAGTTCCTGCGGTACTATGCGAAGGTGGCAGCGGCCGACGAGGGTACGACCCTCCCCACAGGGGCGGACAAGCACGTCTACACACGACACGAACCGTACGGCGTCGTCGGACTAATCGTCCCCTGGAACTTCCCCCTGATCATTGCGATGTGGAAGGTCGCACCGGCGCTCGCCGCAGGGAACTCGGTGGTCCTCAAACCCGCCGAGCAGACGCCGCTGTCGGCGCTCTACGCTGCATCACTCTCGAAGGAGGCGCTCCCTGACGGCGTACTCAACATCGTCACCGGCTTCGGGACGGAAGCCGGCGCGCCACTGACCGAACACCCCACGATCGGCAAGATTTCGTTCACCGGCGAGGACGCGACCGGCGAAGAGATCATGCGAGCCGCCTCCGAGAACATCACACCCGTTACGCTCGAGCTCGGCGGGAAGTCGCCGTACGTCGTGTTCCCCGACGCCGACCTCGACATCGCCGTGCGCGATATCGCCCACGGAATTTTCTACAACGCCGGCCAGTCGTGTGACGCCTGTTCGCGCGTAATCGTCCACGAGGACATCGCCGAGGAGTTCACTGACAGACTCGTCGAGCGCGCCCAGTCACTTTCGACTGGCGATACGCTCCAGGAGGGGACGAGAGTCGGCCCGGTCGTCTCAAGAGCACAGTACGAGAAGGTCACGAAGTACATCGACATCGGGAAAGAGGAAGGGGCGACGCTCGAGAGTGGCGGCGGCGTCGACGACGAGGACTTAGTGGACGGGTGGTACGTCGAACCGACAATCTTCACGGACGTCGACAACGACATGCGAATAGCTCAGGAGGAGATTTTCGGACCGGTGGAGACGATCATCACGTTCGACTCCTACGAGGAAGCGATCGACCTTGCGAACGATGTCGAGTTCGGCCTTGCGGCGGGCGTCGCGACGGCGGACACATCGGTCGCTCACCGGGCGGCAGCGGACATCGAGGCTGGCTCCGTCTGGATCAACGGCGGCTACGCGACGCCGATTCCCGGGGCGCCGTTCGGCGGCTTCAAGCGCTCGGGTATCGGCCGAGAACTGAGCAAGGACGCATTGCGCCATTACACCCAGGAGAAAGCAGTCTACCTCTCGACGGACGAACCGACCCTCTAGGCGAAGCCGGGCATTGCTTGGGGACGCACCGTCCGCCGAACCGCCATCGCTTCTCGGCAGAGCCACGATTCCGGCGGCCACGAACCCGGAGGTGACCGAAGCACCCCGACGCTCGATTCATCGTCCAAGTAAATATAAGCCAAATTTCTGTATCCGACGCTAACCATATTTCCGACATATAAGTTTGATTGTGTGGACTCTGTCGCCGCTACGATCCTCCAGTGACTCGACGCGCGCTGGCCAGCGACGTGGTCAATCGTAGTCCAGTTTCAGGCTAATCGTATTTCCCGCCGCGAGAACCGATTCTCGGATAAGGTTCTTCTTTTCGTTCTGCTCCAGGCGGTTCTTGGGGCCAGAGACGCTCACTGCCCCCACGATTTTCTCGTCGGACAGGATCGGGGCCGCGACGGCGTAGACCCCCGCTATCTCTTCGCCGTCGTTGATCGCGTACCCCTGTTTACGAATCTCCTCGAGCTCTTCGAACAGACGGCGTTCGTCGGTGATCGTGTTCTCTGTCTTCGACGTTAAGCCATATGTGTCTATAATCTTTGATACTTTCTCATCAGACATATATGCGAGCTGTGCTTTTCCGCCAGCAACGTAATGCATATCCTCTCGTTTGCCGACCCGACCGCGGGCGTGGATCGCCTTATCGCTTGTGTGAATGTCCAGGTACACGCACTGACCCTGTTCTTCAGTGAACAACCAGACTGTCTCTCCCGTCTTCTCCGCCAGCGACTCGAGTTCGAGACGCGATGCCCCTACGATGGGAAGGCGTTCTCTGGTTTGGATGCCAATATCGAGGAACTTCAGGCCGGCGTAGTAGATGGACTCTTCCTTCAGGAGGAACCCCTGGTCGAGCAGGGACTGGAGGTGAATATGGACGGTGCTTTTAGCCATGTCCAGGTCGGCTGCAACCTCCGAAACCCGCGCGCCGTCCCGTTCTACAATAACCTCCAGTATGTTAAACATTTTCGTTATTGATTTTAAATTTCTGCTCACGTCGTCGTCGGGAGGCATGATACCGTGTAGCCAAAGGAGTCGTAAATACCTTTGTTACCAGCCGTCGCGGCCGAACGACAGAACTAATGTGATAGTCGTATGTCCGCCACATCGGGACTGATTTGTCTACTAATCAACTATTCATGGTATCTGTTATCTGCCAAATTTGTATAGTAGCTTCAGCTGTTGACTGAACGAAGAGGTGGTCGATCTCGTTCGTAGGTCATTGACACCTCAATTCTCGTCGTCTTGAACAGCACGATTTCCTCGTTGTTGACCAGCCGACAGTCAATCGATCCATGACAAGGAATGTCTTGCTCCGGTCATGCATCCTTCGGTCAGCACGTGATTGTTCACGATCTGCTGGTTGAAGATGTCGAGGCGGGACCTGATACAGGTGACCTTTGCCCATCGCCCCGTTCAACTCCACGATCGCGTCCTGCCAGTCGCCGACCGTCGCCAAGCCCGAGAGGCCGCAGTAGGGCACGAGCGTATCGTCGTCGCCCGGATCCACGGGGCCGATGTGTTTGACACGGTAGTTACCCTCTTTTGGGCCAGTTCGGGAAACTCGATATCACCAATATCGGCACCTATCGTCGTTTCGATAGCGAGTGCTGTGTTCGTCCGTTACGGTTTCAGCGAGGGTCCTTTGGTATGTCGAGCTCTGTTGCGATCAGATCCTCACTTCTGTCCATATCCCACCCGTGATACACGGTAGTCAACAGCGCCTCCGGGGATCCACCGCCGTGTAATGACGAGAGTTCCTGCCACCCTGCGAAGTCGCTTGCGGTTAGATCTCGAATGTAGTGTACGAGCTTGAGCCGGTTCTCCCCATCGGTGGCGGCGCGGAAAAATTTTCGGACATCGTCGCCAGTCACCGGGTTATCGAGTTCGGCAGCTGATGGAGCAGTCGCAATGATTCCGCCGGCAATGTCCTGTACGTGTTCTTCCATACGATGATATCCTGTTGCAAAATCGTATTTCCCGAAATCACAGAATTCTGGGTTCGGGATGGCGATGTTGTTCGAAACTTCACAGTCCACTGCTGCAGCGCGTGCAAATGCCCGAATTCTGAGGACATAGCCCATCATATCGGCCAGCTTGTTCTGGATGTGTGTGGCATCGTCGATGCCGTTGTACTTTGCAGCGAGATTCGCGGCACCAATCATATGCTCGCCCATCGATGCTTTGTGGCCCAGTGCAGAATATCGACAGTATGTCGAAAACGTGCTGACGAGATCAGCGGAATAATCGTACTCTCCCTTCAGGAAGACACGCTCGTTGGGGACGAAGACATCGTCGAAGATCGTGAGACTCTCGACCTCGTTATGTCGAGATGATACTGGTGTGTCTCTCACGTCGGTATCGCTCTGTGGTTGTAGCCGACAGATCATCCGAACGCCGTCCGTCTCCGGTCGAACTGCACCGGCGAATGCATACTCCGAATCGTCTGGACCGAGTGCTCTCGTGGGTAATACGAGTATCTCGTCGCTAATTGGGGCTGGGTTGTGCATCTTTGCACCGCGGATCGTTACCCCATCCTCGTTTTCATCGATGATTCGGAGGTAGAGATCTGGATCCAGCTGTTCATGTGGTTTCTTCGACCGATCCCCTTTCGGGTCGGTGATCGCGCACGCCATCGAGAGATTACCATCACGACAGTTCTCATAGAACTCCCACGCTCGTTCAGCGTAATTCGTACCATACTCCGCATCAATGTCCGGGCACACCGCCAAAAGTGAGAAGAGAACGTCCGTCCCGAGCGCCTGAAGCATATTGTAGACACCCGTATGCTCGTCTGTACACTGTTCGATAAGCGTGTGCCTAGTACACAACTCGTTCTTACCACGAGGGATTTGGAAGTAGGTGGAATAGCGCTCACCGTCTTTTTCGTACGTATAAATATCCGACTGCTCGTGCTGTAATTTCCAAATTCCTGCGGTGTGTTCGACCGATGACTGCGTGACGGGATGCGTCGTCACGTCATCGATCTGTTCACCTCGAGCATAGACCTCTCGATCGTCTCGAAGACTATGTACATACTCCTCCGTGGTTCGTGTCGCCATTGTACACGATACCAACGGCGGAGCATTAAATGTAACATATTATATTTTATAAATTGCGGCAGAAGGTACTGTCTAGTTGGCACCGTCTAGTTAGCGCAGTTTGAGGAATGAGCAGGTCGTAGAGGAAGTTGGAACTATGCTCGCAGACCTGCTCAGCAAGAGCTACGCGGTGGAATTTGATGAATGCAGGGAGCGTGAGCGGACGGCGACACCCGTCAGGGCGTTCGCCGTCCGCCTCCACGCAACCGGATGTTCGCTTCGATAGACACAAGCGATTGTTGATTCATTCGGCGTTAAACGCTCTCATCAAGCGATCTGGAACTGGGTACATCGGCTGGCTGACAGCGTGCCAGACCCGCGACGGTTTCTCCGTCGGCGGGTCGCGGTTGATGAAACCGCTGTCAAAATCAACGGTGATCGGTCTTGAGTGTACGCTGCAATAGACCTCGACACGAAACTCATTCTCCACGTCGAACTTTTTGGACGACGAGGCACCGATCCAGCAGCTGTGTTTCTGCATGGACTCACCGAGAAACATGATCTCTCCGACACTAATTATCTCGTCGATGGTGCTGGTTATCTGACTGTCGTCTCTCGGTTTGGGTTGAGCGCTCACCTCGACTATTTTGATCCAAACCACATCGAAAAGTGGTTTCACACTCTCAAAATGCGGATCGACCTCTTCCATAACTCGTGGGTTGGCGGTTGGGCCAGCGCCAGAGAATGGCTTGAACAGTTTGTCCACTACTATACCACACAGCGACCGCACCAGTCACTCAATAAACAACCCCCAGCGGAGGTGCTAAACTAGACAGTGCCTCGGGATCGAGTGGGTCGACGGCGGACCCTGTCCGAAGGCGTACTTCGCGCTGAGGGCACGCCCCGATGTACGCCTTCGTGTCTTCCTCGCACTCCCTTCTTAGGCGACGTCGTCGTTTCCGAGAGCGATCCGTGTAACGTAGTCCTGAGAGCCGTCGTTATCGATCATTGTTGTGGAATGTGAGCGGAGTCACCCCTTCCTAATAAGAATCTGTCCGGTGCTCTGCACGAGAACGGTGTAACCGTAGTAGGAGAAGGTGAGACACCCGGCCTTCCCGGCGCTTCCGTCGACGGATTTGAACGCCGTATCGAGTGCCTCGGGATTGATACTGTCGCTCAGCGGTGGGAGATCCTCCGGACGCTCATTTTCGTCCTCCGCAATCGCCTGCACGATACGATCACTCGCCCGCTCCATCCCGGTCCAATCGTGGTGTAAGTGATGCGTCGGTCGGTCGGCCGCCGAGTCTACGGCACTACTCATGGGTCAGTCATTGACAAGCATTCAGATGGTATTTGATGAGTAATATTCCCCCTATTTAAATACCCCGTACATGACGGAGTCCGTTACGGATACCGTGATATACGGGTGATTCGTGAGTCGCTCGAATTCCGTCGAACGTCAAGGATACGTAATATTATACGGCCGCCTGTTGATTATCGTGTGAGTAAGTATCAGTTATATAAGTAATATTAGAATTTTATTAAGTTAGTAATTCGAGCTATCTAACCCACTACGGAGCGGTTTCACTTTCCTCTCTACCAAAGGAACATCACCACAGTTATTTCATATTTAGGTCCGTCTATAGAGAATTAACAAAACGTGAATAGTATCGAGCCGTCAGTCGGTATCTTCGTCCATCAACGCCGCAGAAATCAAGTTTCTCATCCCGCGTCGAAGCCGACCACTCATCGCAGTCGAGGAGACGCCGACCTCGTCTGCAACGCCGCTGAGGGCCATGTCTCGCGGTTCGTTGAAGTACCCGCACCTGTATGCTGTTTGCAGCGCTTCGATCTGTTCGTCCGTCAGTCCGAACGAAATGTCCTCTTTTGCTCCCGTACTCCCGTGTACTTCGATGAGTTCGAACTTCATCCCGCACCCCTCGGCGTACTGCCAGATCGCATTGAGCGCCTCTCGATCCGGGAGCTGTAACTGGACGAACCAACCGCGACGTCTGGTTTCCGTACGTAACATGAATCCGTTCACTTCCGTGAGGATCGGACTCAGTAATATGGTCTCGTTCGGATGTTCGATATAGTATATGAACATATCGTCGTTCGCGTCGACGAGTTCGTAACCGTCAACTGTCGGATCTGAATCGAGGTGACGCTCCAACTCGTCGCGGTCGTCGTACTTGATGAGGAACGGAAAAACGTCCGAATTCGGATCGGTGTTCGCCTGCGTTATCACTTCGATCTCGATACCATCTACGCTCCGTAACGTCGGGGTCAGAGCGAGTTCGTCGTGTTCGGCGTAGGCTTTTACGGTGATAGGCATCTCTTCGACAGTGGCTCCGTCTTGGTTACCGAGCGGTCTCGATCGGTGGTTCGATATCGCCTCGCCGATCGTGTGTCTTCCGTCTGCACTGTACTCTTCGTTGCTCCGGGAAGCATCATAAGAGTATGCTCGAGTCAGTCGGGGCACGGGTAGCGGTGGCGACACACCGAGAAGAACATAAATGGTGTACCACACACGCTACGTATACGATGGCGAACGAAACCGGGGGCTGTAAGATCGATCGGATCGTCCGAGAGCGAGAACTCGACGACCTCGATCAGCGACTCCTCGAGCGTCGGGGCGCGGGAGCCAGTCTCCGCGACCTCGAAACGTATCTCAACCGGCAGGTACTCGAGGCGGCGGTGAACGAGGCGGACCTGGAGACGCTGGAGGGTGAAGTCGAGAATCTCTACCGGCTGCTTACCGACGATGACGTGAGTAGTGGAACGCGAGTCGAAGCGCGGTCTCGACTCGAACGGAGCGGGATCGATCCGGACGCAGTCACGGACGACTTCGTCAGTTATCAGACCGTTCGGACGCATTTCAACGACTGCCTCGATATCGATACCGAGCGATCGACGCAAATCGATCGGACCAGCGCAAAGAACGTCGTCTTCAAATTACTGTCTCGAACCGAGTCGATCACCGTGCGAACGATCGATCGACTCCGCTCGAGCGGTCACCTGACGATCGGCGATCCGGAGGTCACGCTGAGTTTGCGCGTGGCATGTACGGAATGCGGTGAGGAGTACACGTTCGCCCGCCTCGTGGATCGGGGACGCTGTTCGTGCCGAGCGGACGGTCGAACCGCTGCTCGAGACGATGAGACCGACGCGTGATCGACGGGCGGCGTCACGAATACGGGGCAGGTTTCGAAATCGGCAGTCGGCCGACGAGACCGGACTCTCGTATTTATGCACCTCCGCTATCGTGAAAGTATTATTCGGCCAAACGATTATATAGGATACGGCCATCATCAACCGTTACGCCGCTTAATTGATCCGCCGCACCGCTACCATGCACCGGTCGTTCTCCCATCCATGTTTGTAAACAGCCCTGAGTCAGAACCCGAAAGCGAGTTCGAGGAATTACACGTTGCCGTCCGGAACGTCGGTGGAATCACCGACGGCGAACTGACGCTCTCACCCGGAGTGACGCTGCTCTCGGGGGAGAACGCATCGAACAAGTCGTCGTTCCTTCGCGGACTGGCCGGCGTACTCGGCGGACCCACACCGCCGATAAAGAGCGACGCCGATCGCGGCCGGGTGACGCTTCGAACAGGCGGGAACGAGTACTTCTTGGAGTTGTCGAACGAAAACGGCGATCCGATCGTCACCGACGCGGAGCGGTTCTCCGATCGGACCGACCGCTGTGAACTGTTCGCAGCACTCGGAGAAACGAATCCGATCAGGCAGTGTCTTCTCGCGGACGGGGACCTGTACGAGTTACTGATGCGGCCGGTCGATACCGCGGAAATCGAGACCGAGATGGAGCGGCTGAAAGCGCGAAAGGATCGGCTCGACGAGCGACTCGCGGCGCTCGATCGATCCGAGGACCGACTCCCGACGCTGCGGACGCGAGCGACGACCTTGCGCGAGGACCGGGAGGAGATCGAGACGACGCTCCGCGACAAGCGCGCGGAGATCGGGGAGCGGGAAGCGGAGACCGACGGCAACGACGTCCTCGACGATCTCAAGGAGAAGCGATCGGAGCGCGAGTCCGTTCGCAATCGAATGGAAACGCAACGAGAGGCGATCCGCTCGCTGGAGGACGAGCTCGAGGCCGTCCGCGAGCAGCGCAACGAACTCGGAACGGCGGAGTCGGAACGGGACGTCGACGCGATCGAGAGCGAAATCGAGGGCTTCCACCATCAGAAACAGCAACTGACGAGTACGATCAACGCGCTGAGCCCCATCGTCGAGATGAACGACCAGCTGCTGGACGATGAGCGAGAGGTCCCCGAGGAGATGAAATCGGACGAGATCGTCGCCGAACTCGATCCCGCGTCGCGGGCGATCACCTGTTGGACGTGTGGCTCCACCGTCGAACGGGAAGAGATCGCCGAGCAAGTCCGGGTAGTCCGGGAGATCATCCGAGAAAAGCGCCAGCAGCGCGAAACGATCACTGAGCGGATACGCTCGCTCGAGGAGGAAAAGCGCCAGCTCGAACGCCAGCGCGACGAACACGAGCGGCTCGCCGAGAAAACGCAATCAACCGAAGCCGAGATCGACCAGCGAGAAGAAACGCTGAGCGAGCTACGGGACGAGAAAGCGGCGCTCGACGACGAAATCAAATCGCTTCAAGCGGACGCCGAAGCGCTCGACGAACGAGACGACGAGCTGCTCGAACTCCACGGCGAGGTGAGTGCTCTCGAATACGAACGCGGGCAGCTCGAGAACGAGTTGACCGAGCTCGAACGAGAGATCGAGGAGATCGAGGCGGAACTCGAAACCCGCAACGACCTCGAAGCGGAGCGCGAGTCGGTCGCGACGCGGCTGCGAGAGCAGCGAGAGCGGATCGAGACGCTCGAGCGGGACCTCGTCACGACGTTCAACGAATCGATGCAGCAGGTCCTCGACGTGTTGGACTACGAGAACGTCGAGCGCGTCTGGCTCGAACGGCGCGTCGGAGACGGCGACGCACCGTCGGCGACCGGCTTCGAGCTGCACGTCGTTCGCTCGAGCGAGAACGGCGCCGCCTACGAGGACACGGTCGACAGCCTGAGTAAGAGCGAGCGAGAGGTGATCGGTCTCGTCGTCGCCTTCGCAGGCTATCTCGTCCACGACGTCGCGAGCGAACTGCCGTTCATCGTCATCGACGCCGTCGAAATGCTCGACGCGGATCGGATTCGTGGACTGCTGGATTACTTCGAGGATCACACCGAGTACGTCGTCGCCGCCGTCCTTCCCGAGGAAGCGAGGGAACTCGAGGAAACGTATCCGACGGTATCGACCGCTTCGTTCGCCGCCCGTTCGTAACCGTGGTCGCTTCGTTTTCGGTTCCGCTTCTGCAAGGGTCAGTATCGGGTGTCCGCCGTGCGCACCGTCCGAACCGCAGCGGCGTTTTCCGGGACGTCGTGAACTCTTATGATGTCGGCGCCGCGTTCGGCCGCCATAGTCGTCACAGCGAGCGTCGGCGGTAATCGCTTCCCGGGTTCACAGTCGACGCGGTCGAACATCGACTTCTGAGAATGGCCGATCATGACCGGACACCCCAGCGCGCGCAACTCGTCGATCCTGGCGGCCAGTTCGAAGCTCTCGGCAGGGTCCTTTCCGAAGCCCAGCCCGGGGTCGACGATGATCTGCTCCCGATCGAGTCCCGCGCGTTCCGCGAGCAACACCGTCTCCGTGAGTTCGTGGAGGACGTCTTCAACGACGTCATCGTAGGTGGCGGTCCGATCGGGATCCACGGGCGTCTCGAGGCTGTGCATGACGACGAGCGAGGCGTCGTGGTCGGCCGCGACGAAGCGCATCTCCGGGTCCTCGAGTCCGGAGACGTCGTTGACGATGTCGGCGCCCGCCTCGAGGGCGGCGTCGGCGACCGCCGCTTTCCGCGTGTCGACCGAGATCGGAACATCCAGGTCCAGATCCGCGACGCGTTCGATGACTGGAATGACGCGGTCGATCTCCTCGGCGACCGAAACCGGCTCTGCGCCGGGACGGGTGCTCTCGCCGCCGACGTCGATGAGATCCGCGCCGTTGGCGGCCATCTCGCGGGCTCGGCGGACCGCGTCAGGCACGCGATCGTACTCGCCCCCGTCGTGGAAACTGTCCGGCGTCACGTTCAGGATACCCATAACCGCGGGGGTGCGATCCCACGGATACCGATCGTGATCGGCTCGGTCGTCGATCGCCTTCCGGAGCTGGGCGGCGACGTGGGCGAGGCCGTGGTCGGCGTCGGGCAATTCAGCAAGCAGGTCCCGAAATTGAGATGTCGTCCCGGAGAGGACCTTCGCGACGCGCCGATCGGCCGTCTCGGTGTCCGAACGGACGCACGTTCCGCCGATCGCCTTGAACGCCTGTTCGACGCGCTCGGCCTGTGGACCGCGCAGATAGGTCTTGATCGTTCGATGGACGGTCTCGTCGGCGACGGACTCGGCGGTCTCCGCGTCGACGGCCGCGCTCGTGAGCACGTTCCGCGCCTGCTCCGCGGTGTCCGTCCGCTTCGGGATCTGGAGCCGCGTCCACCGGTCGCGCGCTTCGGCGACCGCGTACAACGAACCGGTGACGAGGACGCAATCGTCTTCGTCGGCCGCCGATAGCGCCCGTTCGGTCGCCTCGAGAACGGACCCGGCGCGATCGATCGTCGCCGTGCGGTCGTCGAACGCGGCCGCCAGGGTTGCCGTGTTCTCGGCTCGGGGCACGTCCGGCTCACAGAGATAGAGCGCGTCGGGGGACGGCAAGGCCGTCGCCATGCCCCGGTGGTCCTTCTCCCGCATCGCGCCGAAGACGAGGTGAAGATCGTCGAACGAGTATCGGTCGACGAGCGAGGCGAGTGTCTCGCAGGCGCCCGGATTGTGCGCGCCGTCGAGGATCGCGAGCGGCGTCGTCGACATGACTTCGAACCGGCCCGGCCAGTGGGCGTCGCGGAGACCGCGTGCGATCGACTCCGGATCGACGCCAGCGACCTGATCGGCCAGCGTCGCCGCGACGCCGGCATTGGTCGCCTGATGGGGACCTACGAGGGGCAGTCTCGTCTCGAGCGACCACTTCGGTCCCGCGATAGAAATCTCGCTCTCGATCGGCGATGCCAGCCCGTGCTCGCGGGCGACCACGTCCGCGTCGTCGCTTCCGACGGTAATCACGTCCGTCTCCGAGCGGATCGCCTCGAGGGCCGCTCCCGACGCGCCGGTCACCAGCGGCGCACCGGTCGGCGCGACCTGTGCTTTGTCGCGGGCGATCTCCTCGATCGTGTCGCCGAGGAGGTCGGTGTGCTCCAGCGAGACGCTGGTCACGGCGCTCGCGACGGGATCGACGGCGCTCGTCGCGTCGTATCGACCGCCGATGCCGACCTCGAGGACGGCGACATCCACGTTCTCGGCGGCGAAGTGGTGGAGCGCGAGCGCCGTGAGAACCTCGAAGTAGGTCGGCGTATCGTCCACCTCGCGGAGCCGTTCGACGCAGTCGTCGATTTCGGCGACGAACTCGCGGACCCGCCGTTTCGGAATTTTCCGGCCGTTGACCTGGACTCGCTCGCGCGGATCGTTTAGATCAGGCGACGTATAGAGGCCGACGTCGAGTCCGGCGTCGCGAAGAATCCGTTCGAGCATACATGCAGTGCTTCCCTTCCCGTTCGACCCGGCGATCTGGACGCAGTCGAGGTTCTCCTGAGGCCGATCGAGATGCGTGAGCAACGCGGCGGTCGTTTCCGTTCCGAGCTTGGGTCGACGCCGCTGTAGCGACTCGAGGTAGTCGACCGACTCGTGATACTCCATACCACAGGTGCCACCGGCGACTTCATTAATGTGTCGCCGCACCGGACCCTCCGTACGGTTTATGACGGCACGTGCCAACAGTCGGTACGATGGCTTCCGAATCGAGAGACAATCGCGCACCGGACGAGCCGTACGTGACGGAGTTCGAGTCGACGGTACGGTCCGTCGACGGGACCGACGTTCGGCTCGAGGAGACGTACTTCTACGCCGAAGGCGGCGGCCAACCGGCCGATCGCGGGACGCTGGGCGAAATCGACGTCGTCGACGTGCAGACGCGCGACGGCGAGACCGTTCACACGCTGGCGACAGCGCCCGACTTCGCGGCCGATGACGACGTGACCGGCTCGATCGACGAGGAGTTCCGGACATACTGTATGCGGGCGCACACCGCCAGTCACGTACTGTACGGCGCCGCTCGCGAACTGTTCGACGACCACGGCTACGGCGGGTTCGACATCGACGCGGAGAAGGGCCGCATCGACTTCGAAATCGACCGCGACCCGGACGAGGTGAACGCGCTCACCCTCCAGCGGATGGTCAACGAGGTCGTCTGGGAGTCGAGAGATATCTCCTGGCGGGAGATGGACCCAGCGCAGGCACGGGATCGCGACGAGATCGTCTTCAACGAGACCGGCGCGGCCGAGACGAGCGAGACCGTCCGCGTCGTCGAGATCGACGGCTGGGACGTCGCCGCCTGCGGCGGAACGCACGTCGAAAACACCGTCGAGATCGGGCCCGTGGAGATCCTCGAGGTGTCGAATCCGGGATCGGGTCTCGTGCGCGTCGAGTACGCGGTCGGCCCGGCCGCCGTTCGCGCACGGATCGACGAGACGCGGGCCGCGACCCGAGCCGCCCGAACGCTGGAGACGAGCGTCGAGGAACTCCCGGAGCGAGCGGCCAGCGTCGTCGAAGAGAACGCAGCTCTCGAGGCGGAGCTCGACTCCCTGCGCGATCGACTCCTCGAGAGCCGCCTCGAGTCGCTGGGCAACGACACCGTCTCGAAGGGCGGCGAGGAGTGGGTCGTCGGCGAGCTCGATATCGACGGCATCGGCCCCAACGACGTGTCGGAGCGCGTGCGAGCGCTCGCGGGCGATATCGGCGACGTGATCGCGCTGACCGGCGTGAACGGAAGCGCGTTCGTGGTCGTCGGCACGACCGGCGAGACGGACGCCAGCGAACTCGTCGACGACGTCACGGCGACGTTCGGCGGCGGTGGCGGCGGCGGACCGACGTTCGCACAGGGTGGCGGTCTCGAAGACGAGCCGATCGCCGTCGTCGACTACCTCCGAACGGAGGCCTGATCTTCCTCGACCCGATCGGAAACGGTCGCCGCCCCATCCGAACGCAGCTTTTCAGAGCGTCGGATTTCTGACTGGAAGAGCCGGTCGGCAAACACGTCGTATCCTCCCGATATCAGGAGAGCCAAGGTTCATTAACGGCGATCGGGAACGGGAGAGTGGATGTCACTAGCACAGTATGCGTCGCTCGCTGCGGCGACGGACCGGGTAGACCGATCAGTACGCGCCACCGGGATCGACCGAGCGCAGCCGACGACCGCGACCGAGGACGGGTCTCGGAGGTGGGAGCGATGACCCGTGAGCGGACCGAGATCACGATCGTCGGCGACGATGACTCGGAGATCATCGCCGACGTGACGTCGCTGCTGTTCGAACGTGACGTAGACATCGTCGACCTGGATCAGGCCGTCCGGGACGGGACGTTCCGGATGACCATGCAAGTCGACGCGTCCGAGATGGCAGTCTCACAGGAACAACTTCGCGAGGACCTCGACGCGCTCGGTGACGAGTTCGACGTCGATGTCCAGGTACTGTTCCCGTCGAATTGCGAGGACCGCTCCATCGCCGTCCTCGTCACCAAGGAGAGCCACTGTCTGGAGGCCCTGCTCCAGCGCTGGGAGAACGACGAACTCGGCGCGGACATCGGGGTCGTCATCGGGAACCACGACACGCTCCGCCCGCTCGCGGCGGAATACGACGTTCCCTTCCACGACATCGGTAACGAGAACGGAACGCCGGACGAGGGCGAACTCATCGACCTCCTCGAGGAGTACGAGATCGACCTCATCGCGCTGGCCCGCTACATTCGGATCCTCTCGCCAGAGGTCGTCTTCCGCTACGAGGACCGCATCATCAACGTCCATCCCTCGCTCCTGCCGGCGTTCCCCGGCGCGGCCGCCTACCGGCAGGCTCTCGAGGAGGGAGTCCGGATCGCCGGCGTCACCGCCCACTACGTGACGACGGACCTCGATCAGGGACCGGTCATCACGCAACGGGCGTTCAACGTCCCCGCTGACGCGACCGAAGCGGACCTCAAGGAGCGCGGCCAGCCGCTCGAGGCCGACGCTCTCGTGGAGGCGATCCAGTTGCACCTCGAGGACGAGATCACGACCGAGGGCGGACAGACGAGACTCGTCGATCCGAACGCGACCGACGCGCAACTCGGAGCCGCGACGGAACTGGACCAAGCGAATCCCAGCGAGCCGGTCGACAGCCGCGAGGAACTCACCGCCGATGGCGATGACACGACGGCCGTTGCGGACGACTGATGGGGTCCGTCCTGCGATAGCGTTCTCTTCGGTTCCATCGAACTCGCGTGAGCTGCGTGATCGGATGCACTGTCTCCGAGACGAACCACCGTCGGATACCGTTTCGACAGTGATGACCTGAGCCTCGAGACGCGCTCGACGGCAAGCCGATAACACTGATATCGTTGTGAAGTGCGATCACGATGCGACGCGCAATTCGCGGAGTAGTTCGTTCCGCCGAGAAATCGCACTGGCGTCTGTGAGGATCGCCAGTCAGTAGACGGGGCAGCCTCGGCGAACGATCCCGATACCGGCTACCGCCTCGAGCGGTCGTGTTCCCCGCTCTCGCTGCGCTGATCGTGATCGACGGAACAAAACGGTGGGACAGACGGATCGATTTCGGACCGGTGCTCGCCGTGATCGCCTATTCGGCGGCCGCGATCGCTTCGATTTCGATCGCCGCACCCTTGGGGACGCGGCCGACTTCGACCGCACTCCGAGCGGGCGGCTCCTCGCTGAAGAACTCGCTGTAGACCTCGTTGAACTCCTCGAAGTCGTCGATGTCGTCGAGGAAGACGGTCGTCTTGAGGACGTCGTCCATCGACAGGCCCTCCGCCTCGAGGATCGCCGCGACGTTTTCCAGACACTGTCTCGTCTGGTCGCCGACTGATTCGTCGTCCAGCAGGTCGCCGTCCGCCGTCAGCGGGAGCTGGCCAGCGGTGATGAGGACGTCGTCGGTTCTGGTCGCCTGACTGTACGCGCCAACGGCTGCCGGTGCGTCGTCGGTGCTAACGGTTCGCATCACACTGGGGTACCAGTTCGCGTCTCTTAAATGTCGGTTCCGTTCCACGTCCGGTTAGCGGGGTTACAGTTCGTGGGTGTGTTGCACACAAGCAAATTGCTTACTCGCATCCGTTTCATTTGGCGTACGGCGTTCGAACAGTCACTCGACCGGATAGCGCCGAGCGTGTTCGAGTCCGTCTCGCTCGAACGCGAGCGGCAGGAATCGACCTCGAGATGATCGCTTCGGAGAACCACGTCTCGGAAGCCGTCCTCGAGGCGCAGGGAAACGTGTGACGAACAAGTACGCGAAGGGGTACCCCGGCAGCCGATACTACGGCGGGTGCCAGCACGTCGATACGGGGGACGAACTCGCTATCGAGCACGTGAAAACGCACTTCGAGATGGGCCACGCCAACGTCCAACCGCACAGCGGGACGCAGTCGAATACGAGGGGCTACTTCGCGGTCCTCGAGCCGGGAGACACGATCCTCTCGCTGTCGCTGTCACACGGCGGGCACCTCTCGCACGATCACAACGTGAACAGCACAGGCCCGCGAACTCGAGCCTGATATGATCGTCAGCGGCCCGTCGGCCTACTCGCGCGAGTTCGAATACGATCATCTCGGCGGATCGCCGACGAGGTCGACGCGTACCACCTCACGGACATCGCTCACGCGACCGGCCTCATCGCGGGTCGACGACCGCTGCGAGGAGTTACCGATCTACGGTAGTGCCGACGTTCGCGGCTGTGTGACCGGCTTTCAGTGGCCATCACGCTACAGTTTCAGTTCCGTTCGAACCCTTCTATAACCGCGGTTCGCACTGTTCCATGAGTGTTCCCGAGCGGTCGGTTCGATCTCCGTATCCGGTACTGCCGACTTCGAGAGTACGGCGTTAGCGGATCGGTTGCGGTACAGGGCGGAGGAAGAACTAGTTCGACCGTTCCGCTGGTTCGGCTCGGACGGCCACTGACGCCTCGAGCGGACGCTCCGAACCAACTCGGAGCCGACTGCAAGGGTGACAGTGACCGTGACCGCGGGAACGGTCAGTCGTCGGACGGATCAGCGGCCTCCTGCTCGGTCCGCTTGAGTTCTGGGTTCGGAAGCGAGACGTCGTCCTCTTCGCGGAGGAACAGCGGCCGGCGATCGCCGAAGGAGACGATCATCGCGACGACGGCAAGGATGGCGATAACCGAGAACGGGCCCCCGGTGATGATCGCGGCCTGCTGGAGCGCGTCGACGCCGCCGGTGACCATCAGCAGCGACGCGAGCGCGCCGATGAGGAACCCCCAGATGACGCGGTTGATCGTCGACGGGCTCTCGGCGCCGCCGGTCGTCAGCATGCCCAGCGCCAGCGTCGAGGAGTCGGCGGACGTGACGAGGAACGTCGTCACGAGGACGAGGAACAGCACCGTCAGTAGGCCCCCGAGCGGCAGCGCCTCGAACAGCGGGTAGCCGGACCCTGCCTCGCCGAGTTCGCCGATGACGGAGAGAATGTCGGCTCGACCGTTCTCCTGAAGGAAGATGGCGGTTCCGCCCATCGTCGCGAACCACGGGATCGTGACGCCAGTCGAGGCGATCACGCCCGTGACAGCGACCTGTCTGACCGTCCGGCCGCGGGAGATGCGGGCGATGAACAGGCCGACGAACGGCGTCCAGGAGAACCACCACGCCCAGTAGAAGACGGTCCAGCCGCCGACCCACTCGGCGACGCCGCCGCTGATGCTGGTCTCGGCGCCGGTGTAGAAGCTCATCGTGACGAACTGGTTCGCGTACGCGCCGAGCGCCTCGGTCCCGACCGACATGATGTACGCCGTCGGGCCGAGGATGAACGTCGCGACGGTCACCACGCCGAACAGGATCATGTTGAAGTACGAGAGCCGACGGATGCCCTTCTTGACGCCGAGTGCGACCGAGATCGTGAACGCGACGGTCAGGCCGGTGATCACGACCACCGTTCCGACGTCGCCGACGCTCGCGCCGGTCATCCACTCGACGCCGACGAGGAACTGGCTCCCGACCAGCCCCAGCGTCGTCGCGACGCCGCCGATCGTGGCGAACACCGCGAGGATGTCGATGGCCTTCGCGATCGGACTATCGAGGTTGTCGAACCCGATCCACGGACCGATCACCGTCGAAATGCGCAGCGGCGCATCGTACGTGTACGCGAAGTACGCGATCGGCAGCGCCATGACGACGTACGCGGTCCACGCGGACAGTCCCCAGTGGAAGAACGTGTACTGGATCGCGCCGACGGCCGCTCCCGATGACTGGGCCTCCGCGCCGATGAACGGCGAGACGGCGTCGTAATGGAAGATCGCCTCGGCCGGTCCCCAGAATACGATTCCGGCGGCGATCCCCGCGGAGTACAGCATCGCGAAGTACGCGGGGAACGAAAACTCCGGTTTCTCGTCCGCGGCGCCGAGCTTGATGTTCCCCCAGGGGCCGAATATCAGGAACCCGACGAACGCGACGAGCAGGAACATCGCGACGAGGTACCACCAGCCCGCCACGGTCCACAGGACGTCGTTCACCCTGGTCATGTACCCCGTCGTGGCATCCGGACTGACGAGGAACGCGAGCACAGCGGCTACCGCGGCGACGAAGCCGACCGCGAACACCGGCGTATCGAGCTCGTCGACGAACCGTCCGAACGGCCCCTTCTGATCTGATTGTGCCATTCTCGATCACCCCGTTACGTGTTCGGTCACCCGTGCGGGCGTCTCCAGTCCGGTACCGGGCGGATCGCTTCTCGGTTCCGGGCTCTCGGTACGTCTCGGATTCGACTGCTCCCTAATTCCGGTCATCGGTTGTCACTGTCTCGCATGAGTTGTCTGTATCGTTCGTTATAAGCCTGGGCTTCTGTCCGCTACCGAACATGTTGTGCGCGACTAATTGCCTCTCCGGGCGGAATCGCGCACTATATATTTGATCGTTTATCATTTGCGGTTGACGTCCTCGACGACGTACCCTTCCGCTTCGATCGCATCGATGATCGTCGCGGCGTGCTCGGCACCGCTGGTCTCGATCTGAAACACCAGGTACGCTTCGCCGACGGTGAGGTCCTCGACCGCGCGGTCGTGCCGAACCGTCTGAATGTTCGCCCCGTGGTCGGCGATGACTCCCGAGATGTCGTCCATCTTTCCGGGCGTGTCGTCGATCCGGACGCGAAGCCGCAGGATCTGTCCCCGCTCCGTGAGAGCGTGGATGAGGATCGTCTGCAGCATCGTCATGTCCAGGTTCCCGCCGCCGAGGACGGGCATGACGGTCTCACCGCTGACGTCCAACTGGTCGCTCAGGACGGCCGCGACCGACGCGGCGGCCGCACCCTCGACGACCTGTTTCGCGCGCTCGAGCAACAGCAGGATCGCGTTGGCGATCTCCGCGTCGGAGACGGTGACGACCTCGTCGACGTGCTCCTCGATGAGTCGCAGCGTCAGGTCGGAGATCCCGCCGGTCGCGATCCCGTCGGCGATGGTATCGACTTCGTCGAGCGTGACCGGGATTCCCTTATTGAGGCTCTCGTGGACGGTCGCGGCCCCCTCGGCCTGGACGCCGACGACGCGCGTCTCGGGAGAGAGATGGTTGAGAGCGGTGGCGACGCCGCTGATGAGCCCCCCGCCCCCGATGGGGACGACGACGGTGTCGACGTCGGGGCAGTCCTCGTGGACCTCGATACCGAGCGTCCCCTGTCCGGCGACGATGTGCGGATCGTCGTACGCGTGGACGAACTCGACGTCGTTGTCGGCGGCGTACTCCTGGGCGTACGTCATCGCCTCCTGGAAGTCCTGCCCGACCAGTTCGACCGTCGCGCCGTAGCTCCGCGTCGCGTCGATCTTCGCCTGCGGGGCGTGGGTCGGCATCACGATCGTCGAGTCCGCGCCGCACTTCGTCGCCGCAAGGGCGACGCCCTGCGCGTGGTTGCCCGCGCTCGCGGCGACGAACTCGTCGGCTCCGTCGTCGACCGCCCGGCTGATCTTGTTGTACGCCCCGCGGGTCTTGAACGAGCCGGTCCACTGGAGGTGCTCCATCTTCAGGTACACCTCCGCGTCGACCATTTCACCGAGCGACGTGCTCCGCTCGACCGGCGTCCGCTTGACGACCGTCTCGTCGTCGAGGCGGTCGCGCGCTCGTTCGATGTCCGCATACTGAACTAACGGTTCTCGCTCCTGAAATTCACTCATGATTGAATCTGTGGGTGTTGGTCGTCGAACGTTACCGGATGATCTTGTCGCGGCCGGGATCGAACAGCGGCTCGTCGCGGACCGTCGCGTCGTAGGTCTCCCCTTCGCACTCGATCTGGACCGACGTCCCGGCGTCGGCGTACTCGCTGGGCAGGTAGGTGTAGGCGATCGATTCGCCGATGCTGTAGCCGTAGTCGCCGGCCTGAACGTAGCCGACGGCCTCGCCGCCGGCGAGCACCGGGCGGCCGCCGAGCATCGCGTCCGTCGAATCGTCCAGCGTCAGACAGGCGACCTCGGTGTTGATTCCCGCCTCTTTGGCCTCGACGAGCGCCTCCTTCCCGATGAACTCGGTGTCGAGGTCGACGGCGAAGGGAAGGCCGGCCTCGAGCGGGTTGACGTCCGTGTCGATGTCGGTCCCCCACAGGCGGAACCCTTTCTCGAGGCGCATCGACTCGAGGGCGCCGCCGCCCATGGGCCTGACGTCTAAGTCCTGCCCGGCCTCCCAGAGGGAGGTCCAGAGCTTCCGGCCGTACTCGGAGGGTGCCCACAGCTCCCAGCCGAGTTCGCCGACGTACGAGACCCGCAGCGCGATCACGGGGACGTCACCGACGTAGAGCCGCTTGCAACTGAAGTACGGGAACTCGTCGTTAGAGACGTCGGTATCGGTGACTCGCTGGAGCAGCAGTCGAGACTTCGGCCCCCACAGTCCGACGGTGCACTTCGCGGATTCCTCGACCGTCACGGAGACGGTGTCGGGCGCGTGATCCTCGATCCAGGAGCCGTGGATACCCGGCGAGTTGCCGCCGCCCGTCGTCACCATGTACTCGTCCTCGCCGAGTCGGGCGACGGTGATGTCGGCGAGAATGGTTCCGCCCTCGTTCAGCATCGTCGAGTAGCGGACCCGACCGGTATCGATGTCCATGTCGTTGCTACAGATCCGCTGGAGAAAGTCGCCGGCGTCCTCGCCCTCAACCATGATCGAACTGAACGTCGTCATATCGAACATCGAGACGTTCTCGCGGGTGTGGAGGTGCTCGGCACCCTCGATCGGGGAGCGGTTGATCCCCTGCCAGCCGTCCCGTTCGGGGATCTGCTCGTCGTACTTCTCGACGAGGTCCGCGTTAGACTCGTACCACTGGGGCGTCTCCCAACCGCCGCTCTGGTAGAACTCGGCCTCGAGGTCCCGCTGGTGGTCGTAGAACGGACTGACGCGCAGTCCGCGGCGGTCGTCGGGTTGCCACCGCGGTTCGACGATGCTGTACACCTGCTCGTAGCGCTTTCCGCCGCGGTCCGTGAAGTAGTCCTTGCTCCCGGCGTGGGGCTCGAACCGATTGACGTGGATGCCGCTCGTGTCGACGGGTCCGGACGGGAGCCGCGGGACGCCGTTCTCCATCCACTCGGCGAGGATCTTCCCGTAGCCGCCGGAGTGGGTCCACCAGATCGCCAACCCGGTCCAGAGCCCGTCGACCGCCGCCGTTTCGCCGAGCACCGGCATCCCGTCGGGCGTGTAGACGAAGATCCCGTTCTCCGTGACGCGGAAATCTTTCCCCTCGGTCGCGGGCAGCAGTTCGTCGAACGCCTGCTGGGGCGACTTCTCGCGGTTCGGGTGCGTCGCCTTCGTCCAGTGCTTCTCGGTGAAGCTGTGGACCGACGCCTGGCTCTCCTCGTCGTTTTTCCCCATCTCGTCCGGGTCGACGACCAGCGGCTCGTGGTTGTACGAACCCAGCCCGTAGCCGTCGCCGTGAGTTCGGAAGTACAGCGAGTTGTCCTGGTCCCGACCGACCGGCCGATCCGGCGGCTGGCTCATGAACTCCGTGATCTGGCTATCGCCGGGGACCTCAAGGCCGACGGTGGCGTCGCCGATCACGTCGCCGGAACCGTCGTCGAGTTCCGCGAGCGGGTCCGTCACGACGTACTGGTGCTCGACGGGAGCGATCGGCAGGTCGAGGCCCGCCATCTGACCGGTCTGGTACGCCCAGTTGTTCGTCGCGAGGACGCACCGATCGCACTCGATACGGCCGTTGTCGGTGACGACCGCCCGGATCTCGCCACCGCTGGTCTCGATGTCCGTCACCTCGGTATCGCCGAAGAACCGCGCCGACGACGTCTCGATGTACCACTGTAACGCGTCGGTTCCGGCGACCTGACCGTCGGTCGGCGAGTAGTACCCGCCGAGGATCTCGTCCTCGTCGACGAGCGGGAGACGCTCCGTGACTTCCTCGGGCACGAGGAGTTCCGGCTCCGGCAGCCCGTACGAGGAGGCCCACTCGACGCGTCGCTGGAGGAAGTCCATCCGTTCCTCGGAGCGGGCGAGTTCGATACCGCCGACCTCGGTGTAGACGCCCGCGTCCTTCAGCAGTCGGCTCGTGTAGTGGGCCGTCTTGGTCTGGATCTTCGACGGCGACGTCTGGAACATGATTCCCGGCGCGTGCGTCGACGAACCGCCGGTCACCGGAAGCGGTCCCTGATCGACGACGACCACGTCGTCTGCGCCGAGTTCCGTCAGGTGGTAGGCGATACTACACCCGACGGCCCCGGCGCCGATGATCACCGTCTTCGCTCTCGATGGCAAGCTCTCTGTACTCATGTGATACTCACACATGCCACAGTCCCGCTCATAAATATACCGTTGCCTTAAGTGAAACGGGCGAGCGAGGCCGTTTCACGGGGCAAATCGCGAATTCCACAACAAAAAAGGTAGTTGATACGTTTTTGCGAACGCGGCATCGTCACCGGTTCGACCGGGCCACCGCGTCTCCGACGCCGGTCACGGGAGCGAAACGTCGACGTCAGCTTGCAGACTCGCCGCCTTGATCGTATTGTAGAGGAGCATCGTGATCGTGAGCGGCCCGACGCCGCCGGGGACCGGCGTGATCGCGTCGGCCGTTTCCTTCGCGCTCTCGAACTCGACGTCGCCGACGAGTTCGTACCCCTTCTCCGTATCCGCGTCGACGCGGTTGACGCCGACGTCGATTACGGTCGTTCCCGGCGAGAGCATCGAGCCATCGATCAGTTCCGGAACGCCGGCGGCCGCGACGACGACGTCCGCGTCTCGCGTCTTCGCCGCGAGATCGTCCGTGCGCGAGTGACAGACCGTCACCGTCGCGTCCCCGGTATCGGACTTCTGGACGAGGAGATTCGCCATCGGTTTCCCGACGATGTTCGATCGGCCGACGACGACGACGTCCGCACCCTCGGTCTCGACGCCCTCCGCCTCGAGCAGTTTCTGGATGCCGTGGGGCGTACACGGCTTGAACCGGGGCGTCCCGGTGACCAATCGACCGACGTTCTCCGGATGAAACCCGTCGACGTCCTTTCGCGGATCGACCCGCTCGAGGACGGCTTGCCGGTCGACGTGGTCCGGGAGCGGTAACTGCACGAGGATACCGTGGACCGCCGGATCGCCGTTCAGTTTGTCGATCCGATCGAACAGCGCGTCGGCGGGCGCGTCCGGATCGAGTTCGTGGTGGATGCTCTCGATCCCGAGGTCGTTGCAGGCCCGTCGCTTCATCGAGACGTACGTCTCGCTCGCGCCGTCGTCGCTCATCAGGACCGTCGCCAGTCCCGGCGTCACGCCGGCGTCCGCGAGCGTCTCGAGGCACGGTTCCAGGTCTGCAGTGATACGATCCGCGATCTCGTTCCCGTCGATGATGCGTGTCATAGCTGATTTCGTTTCGATCGCTACGGGCCGCGTCCGCTCGAGGAGACGGGGCACTCGGCCCAAGCCTCGCTCGGGTGTCGGTGCCATCGCTCGTCGAAACGGACCACATCGACCCGCAGTGATGCCGACTGAATGGATTTCAGGGAGGATAATTAATCCACGTGTTGATTGCTACTCCGTTCCAAATCGGATCGTCTGAGCGGGTGTCCGCCGCTCGAATCGATCGTTACGATCGGTCTCACGGTCGGATTCGGCGAACTGATTTGTACACCAGTAGTATTTGCGGTGGAACCTTATCCGTCTCTCCGCGTTCTCTCCGAACGGCACCTGACGGTGGTGCCGAAACCGGGACAGTGGAGTCCGCAACCGTGACCAGCGGCACCGTCCCATCCCCCCAGGTCCTCATCCTTACCAGATCTCGTCTTCCCTCGTACCTCGGCCACTGGACGGTGACAGCGTGACCTCGAACTGTCAGCAGTAGCTGATAATGAGTGACGCTCACGCAGATCCGATCGCCAACAGCGGATCGGCGTGCTAACGGATGGAGTTTCGCGACCGACGCCGAGGAACCGCGATCAGTCGGGAAATAACAGTGATATCAGTGTGAAGAAATAGGCGCTCGAGACGACGGTATCGTGGCGACACCAACGACGAACGACCGTCTCGTCGGGAATCGGGGATCGGCCGCACCATCGCGGGATCCGGTCACCGGTGGGCGGGACGGTCGAGATCGCGGTCAGCGACGGTCGTCAGTAACGCGATCAGCGCGTCGGCCGCCGCGTCGAGCAACTCTTCGCCCAGTTCTGCGCCCGCCTCGCGCGGATCGCCGACGACGCCGTTCTCGGTGAACTCGGCCGAGTCGAACGCGAGATTGACCCGGCCCTGCCAGTCGCCCCAGCGGTCGCTCCCGTTCTCGGCGGCCTCCTCGAGGCGGTCCTCGCGGACGGCGTCGGGATTCGCGTGCCGTACCAGCGCCGTCTCGAGGGGCCCGCCGTGGCCCATGCGGGAACTGTGTTCGCCGACCTCGTCGAACCACGTGAACGGCACGGCGTAAGCGTCGTCGGATCGCACGATCCTCCCGGCGACCTCCCGGAGGGCGCTCGTATTCCCGCCGTGTCCGTTGACGAGAACGATTCGATCGAACCCGTGGTGGGCGAGGCTTCCAACGATATCCCGGACGTACGCCTTGAACGTCGACTCCGAGGTCCAGAGGGTGCCGGTGAACTGCCGGTGTTCCTCGGCGATGCCGACGGGAACCGCGGGTGCGACCGCGACCGACCCCTCGTACCGCTCCGCGGCCGCGTCCGCGACCGCCTCGGCGTTGAGCGTATCGGTTCCCAGCGGTGCGTGCGGACCGTGTTGCTCCGTGCTCCCGACCGGGAGCAGTGCGAGGTCCGTTTCGACCGCGTCTATCTCCGTCCACGTCGATCGCTCGAGATGCATACGGCCGAACGCTGCACGCGTAGTCGCATAAAACACACTTCCTCGAGAGACGTGCAAACTTACAAGTTCGAACGAGGGGTTGAACGAGTATGGAGTACGAGACCGTCACCCACACGACTGCCGAGCGCCGTCTCGCTCGCTTGCCGTCCGGGACGGACGTCGCAGTGACCGTCCATCGGTACGACGGCGGAGCCGGACCGACCGCCTACGTCCAGGCCGCACAGCACGGCATCGAACTCAACGGAACGGCCGCGATGCGTCGGCTGCACCGTCACCTGCTGACCGCGGACCTCGCCGGGACGGTGATCGCCGTGCCGGTCGTCAATTCGCTCGCGTTCGATCACGGATCGTACGTCACGCCACAGGCGGTCGACGCGGTCAACCCCAACTGTAATCGCGTCTGGCCGGGCGACGATGCGGGAACCCTCCAGGAGCGGATCGTCGCCCAACTGTGGGAGCTGATCGAGTCGACCGACGTCGTGATCGATCTGCACACCGGGACCCCGGACATGCTCGAGCACGTCAGATTCCAGCCCGGAAACCGGAAGTCACGGACCCTCGCGGCGACGTTCGGGGCCGACTATCTTCTGACCGACGTGCCGTCCAACGGTGAACCGGACGACGGCACAGGGGACGGCGACGCAGCGAACGACGACGCGGTCGACGACGAGCCGTATCAGGGCAAGCTCAGAACGGCCGCCGCGAAGGCCGGAATTCCGGCGATCGTCCCGGAGCTCTCGAACAGCCGCCAGATCGATCACGACGCGGCACGCCGCGGGGTCCGCGGGGTCCGGAACGTCCTCGGGGAACTGGGGATGCTCCGCGAGGAACCGGCGCCGACGCCGTCGCAGACGATCCTCCGAGACGACGAGGGACGGATCGGCACCGACGCTTCGGGGCTCTTCGAACCGAATCCGGCGGTCACCGTCGGTGATCGCGTGTCCGCGGGTACCGAACTGGGGACGGTGTACTGTCCCTCGACGTTCGAGGAACGCCAGCGCGTGACGACGACCGACGACGGCGTGATCTACTCGCTCACCCGCGAGTCCGTCGTGACCGCCGGCGAGAAGGTCGCCTGTATCGCGGAGCGAGCGTGATCGGCCGTCGATCGGTCCGGTTCAGCCGCGAGCGATCGAGGTACAGAAGTTCTCGACGATGCGTTTCCCCGACTCGGTGAGGATGCTCTCCGGGTGAAACTGGACGCCGACGTGGGGCAACTCGGCGTGGCGAACGCCCATGACGATCCCCCGACCGTCCTCGGTGTGGGCGGTTTCGATCAGTTCCGCCGGCAGGTCGTCGCGATCGACCGCTAGCGAGTGATAGCGACCAACCTCGAAGGGATTCGGCACGCCGTCGTACAGCCCCGTTCCGTCGTGGTTCACCGTGGACGTCTTGCCGTGGACGACGTCGGGCGCGCGTCCGACGGACACCCCGTGAGCGGCACAGAGGGCCTGATGACCGAGACAGACGCCGAGTGTCGGGTACTCGGTCTCGGCGAAGATATCGACGGAGACGCCGGCCTCGGCGGGCGTTCCGGGACCCGGGGAGACGACGATCCCGTCGGGATCGAGGTCGCGGATGACTTCGAGGTTGATCTCGTCGTTGCGTCGGACGATCACGTCGTCGAACTCGCCGACGTCCCGCGGCGTCGCCGCGGGGCCTGTCGGAGCGATCACTTCGGCGACGTACTGAACGAGGTTGTACGCGAACGAATCGTAGTTGTCGATCACCAGCAACCTTTTGCTGCGGTCACTCGCTAACGCTCGTTCCCTGGCAAAACGTTGATGAAAACCCTGCCTCCCACCTTCCAGTCGGTCGTTAGGCCGCTCGCTCGTATCCACTCGCTCCCGGGTACCACGTCCGTCACTCATACTGTTCACCTCCGCTTTCAGCCTCGAGTGCCATCCCGGCCCGCTCGCCGAGCGCCTCGTCGACGGCCGCGATCAGCGCCCGCGCCTTATCGAGCGTCTCGTCGTACTCCCGATCGGGGACGGAATCGTGGACGACGCCGGCGCCGACGCGCAGGTGGTACTCGTCGGCGTAGCGGACCAGCGTCCGGATGACGATGTTCAGCGTCGCCCGATCGTCGAAGCCGAAGATGCCGATACTCCCGGTGTAGGGGCCGCGACGGGTCGTCTCGAGGTCGTCGATGATCTCCATCGTCCGCGGCTTCGGCGCGCCCGTGATCGTCCCTCCCGGAAACACCGCCGCGACGGCGTCGGCGATGCTCGCATCGTCTCGCAGGGTGCCCTCGACGAGGGAGACGAGGTGCATCACTTCCGAGTACCGGTCCACGCGGCGGTAGTCCGTTACCGACACGGAACCGTACTCGCTGACCTTCCCGAGGTCGTTGCGCTCCAGGTCGACGAGCATCGCGTGTTCGGCGCGCTCCTTCTCGTCGTCGCGGAGATCGGCCTCCAACCGCTCGTCTTCGGCCGGCGTCCGCCCGCGGGGCCTGGTTCCAGCGATCGGTTCGGTGACGAGCGAGTCGTCGCGGACCTCGAGCAGCAGTTCCGGACTCGCGCTGACGAGGTCGACGCCCGGAAACTCGAGCAGTCCCGAGTAGGGAGCCGGATTCACGCGTCGGACCGCGTCGAAAACGTCGACCGGATGGGCGGCCGCCGGGGCGGTGAGTCGGTGGGAGACGTTCGCCTGAAACGTGTCGCCGTCGCGAATGTACCGCTTGGCTCGCCCAACGCGGTCGGCGAACGCTGCCCGTCCGCACTCGCTTTCGAACGCGGCCCGAGTCGCGTTGACCGGCGGATTTCGGTCTGCTTCGCTGCCCCCGATTGCCGCCTGCGCCAGGGATCGAGCCCTCGCTCGACCGGTCTCGTAGGCGTCGGCGGGATCGCCGTCGACCACGGGACAGGCGGTCACTCGGAGTTCCGTTTCGCCGTTGCCGTCGCGCGGTTCGCTCCACGCGGCGACCCGATCGAAGACGCCCAGTTGAAGCCGCGGCAACCCGCGTTCGTCGGTCGTCGTCGACGGCAACGACTCGAGTTCCCTGGCGACGTCGTAGGAGAGCCAGCCGAACGCACCGCAGGGATACGGCACCGAGCAGTCTCCGCGTACCAACTGCTCGCGCTCGAGGAGCGCGTCGATCGTTCGGATCGTTGGACTCTCGTCGTCCCGATCGACCGCGTTCGCAGTTACTCGAATTCGTTCGACGGGATCGACACCGAAGTAGCCCCAGCCAGACTGACCGCCGGTCGTCTCGAAGTAGAAGCCGTCAGCCTCGCCGGTCCGGGCCCTGCAGTACGCGTCGAACGGATCGCCGACGGAGACGCGTACCTCGACCGGGACGCGAGCGCCGTCCGGTGCGCTCTCGGCGGTCTCTGCGAACGATTCGCTGTCGGTTATAACCGTAATCGTGTTCATGACGGATACCCGCTACCGGGGCCGGTCGCCCGCCGTCCCGGAAGCATTCGTCTCAGGAGCGCAAGGGGAGAGGATAAAAACATTGTGGCGCGAGTGGCCACACCACCATATAACGGGTGCCACGATGATTGGAGCGTATCAGCGTTCTCGGGCAGGCTCTCCGGATGACATATGAAGGGGTGAACTATTCCTCATGTACCCTTATCCCAAATGGACGTGTGATCACGAGTATCATGGGAGTCAGTGCCTCGATTGAGAAGCTCTCTCGGACGATCGAACGGTACGAGGCGGACGGGGGCGAAATCCATCGCGTCGACGCGACGGTTCGAGGTGACGGTGACGAACCGAGCATCGCGATCGACGTCGTCGTTCCGCTGTGTTCGGCCGCAGGAGTGCCGGCCAGCGAGACCGAAGCGACACCGCAAGCGGCGGCGGTCGGGGAGAACGGCGGTCTCTGCCTCGAGTTTCCGCCATCGGCCGTGCCGGAGATCGACGAGTTCGCGCCCGCAGACGCGTCGTGCGTCACGGAGGAAGCGACCGTCACCTCGGAGGGAACCGTCGTCGTCACGTTCGCCCTCAGTCTCGGGGCGAACGCGGAGCCGAGCAGTGAGACGGCAAACGGGCACACCGAGTCCGACGAGAGCGAAAGCGAATCGACCGACCCCATCGAGTGCGATTACCCGGATCGGGAGGCACCGGTCGATTCGCTCGAGGGGACGGTAGCGATCGGCGAGTCGAAGTCGGCGACCGAAAGCGAGGACGAACCCGCGCCCGATTCCCGCGATCGATCCGCCTCGGATCCGGCTCCGAACGCGGTGACGTGTGACGTCACGATCGACGACGAGACCGAGCGCGCAATCGCGGCCGCGCGGAACGAAGACCTGCCGCCGTACGACGACATCGAGTACCTCGCGTGTCTGTACGACTCGTTCGATACGTTCACCGCGATGGCGGAGGTGCTCGAGATGGGCGTCGCGTCCGAGACCGTTCGGCGATACATGATCGACGCCGGCATCCACGAGCCGACGTCCTACGAGACGTCCGCGTCGGACGAGGACGACGCGACGACCGACGGCGAACTCGATCGACCGGCGACGGTCGACGATTCGGCCGCGTCCGTCCCGGAGAAACAGCTCGTCGCCGACGGGATCGGTCTTCCCGAAGACGTCGAAATCGACGAACTGATGGACGCGATCGAGTCGTCCATGACGTTACACGACGTCACCCGGAAGCTCAGCCTCGAGCGCGGTCGAACTCGCGAACTGCTCGAGCAGCTGAACCTGCTCGACCTCGTCATGAAACGCGTCTACGACTCGGACGAACCCGCGCGACACCCCTCGCGAAACGAGATCGCCGATCGGATCCGCGAGAGCGTCACCGACGGCCAGTAACGCGAGCCGCTGCTGGACGACTCCCGAAGCGCTAACAGCGCGCATCACCCCCTTTCCCACTGCTCCCTCCCTTAGACGCCCAGTACGGCCATGGCTCACCGAGATGGACGTGCTGCCCGTGACCGGAACGCGCTACAGGACGCTGGCCGACTCGTCTCGACGTGCCGCAATCGCCGTCCTCGACCGCGACGCGATCGAACGGATAGAACTCTCGTTCCGGCACGTTCGGCTGCCGATGCTCGAGGACGCGGGAATCGTCGGCGACGTCCCCGAAACGGATCGAACCGCGTTATCGGAAAACGAACGGAGAAATGGGCCCGCTCCCCAGGCCGGTTGTCCACTTATATTCATGTTCAATATCACTGGTCAACCGTTTTTAAGTCCCATTGTGTTATCGGTATCGTATGACACAGTGGAACGACTCACAGACGAAAGCAGTGAGCGAGGACATCACTGACGATGCAAACGCGCTGCCGGCCCGGTACTTCACCGACGACGATGTCTTCGAGATGGAGAAAGAGAAGGTATTCGGCCAGTACTGGGTGTACGCCGGCCACGCCAACTGCATCAGCGATCCCGGTCAGTTCTTCACGCGAACTATCGGCGATCGCCAACTGATCGTCGTCCGCGGTCACGACGGCGATATCAAGGCGTTCGACAACGTCTGCGCCCACCGCGGCTCGAAGATGGTCGAGGATACGCCGATGACCGACCCCAGCGAGGGGAACCGAATCCGGTGCCCGTACCACCTCTGGACGTACGACCTGGACGGAAATCTCCAGAGTACGCCCAAGAGCTTCGATGAAGCCGGTCTGAACCCCGATCTCGAGGACGACGAAGTTCAGGAGTTCGATTGCGAGTCCAACGGACTCAACGACGTCCACGTCGATACCATCGGGCCGCTAATCTTCCTGAACCTCAGCGAGGATCCGATGCCGCTGGCCGAGCAGGCCGGCGTCATGAAGGATCGGCTCGAGGCCCTTCCGCTGGAAGAGTACGAACACGCAACTCGGATCGTCTCGGAGGTCGAGTGCAACTGGAAGGTGTTCTCGAGCAACTACTCGGAGTGCGACCACTGTCAGGCCAACCACCAGGACTGGATCAAGGGGATCTCGCTCAACGAGTCCGAACTCGAGGTCAACGACTACCACTGGGTGCTTCACTACACGCACGCCGAAGACGTTGAGGACGAGATGCGGATCCACGACGAACACGAAGCCCAGTTCCACTACCTCTGGCCCAACTTCACGGTCAACATGTACGGCACCGCCGACGGTTACGGCACCTACATCATCGATCCGATCGACACCGACCGGTTCCAGCTCATCGCGGACTACTACTTCCGCGACAGCGAACTCTCCGACGAGGAACGCGAGTTCGTCCGCACCAGCCGTCAGCTCCAGGAGGAGGACTTCGAACTGGTCGAGCGCCAGTGGCAAGGCCTCAAAACCGGGGCGCTCGCGCAGGCTCAACTCGGCCCGAACGAACACACCGTCCACCGCTTCCACCAGCTCGCGCAGGAAGCCTACGACTCGTGATCGTATCGCCTCTGCGTAACCGATCGACACTGAAACACGACAATCAGAATCAGAACCCATGAGTACCCAAGATCAGGCACCGTACGTCGCGTCCTGTCCGGAGTGCGACGTCGATCTGCGAACCGAGACGCCGAACGAGATCGTCGAGTTTTACCGCCGTCACTACCGCGTGACGGGCCACGACGTGGAGTTCGAACGCGCACAGATTGATCTCGCCGAGGACGTCGCGAGCGACGATCTCAAGGACGTCATCTGGCAGCTACAAGAGCAGTACGAGAACGGCGTCCCGATCGGCGTCGTCGCGGGGGTGATGTCCGACCGCGGACTCTCGATCGGGGAGACGCTAGACGAGATCCACGAAGTGCGGATGACCGGCGGCCTGTACGAACCGCAGGACGATCACCTCGGCGCGTTCTGACCGACCGTTTTCGTTCGTCGCCCGGCTCGCTGACTCGCGTTCGATTCGAAACGCCGGACGGCTCCCCCTCACCGCCGTCGCTCGGTCGTGACGATTACTCCTCGCGATCGGTCTCGTCCGTCTCGGGCCACTTCTCGTCGGGATCGATCGGTTCCACCGCGCGAACGAGTTCGTCTTCGGTGTAGTCGCGGTCCTCGAGTTGCATGCTCCGGATCCGCCACTGGCGGCTCAGTTCCGGTTCGCCCTCGGGCCCGACTCGCCCGCCGTGAGTTCTGAAGAACGCTCCGTCGCGGCCGAGTCGCTTCCCCTCGTAGGTGTGCTGGTCGAAGACGGCGTCGTACGTCCCGCCGGGCTCGAGTTCGTCGACGGGATGATCGTAGCGGGGCTCGCGGCCCTCCTCGCGTGCGGCAGCGCGTTCTTCGGAGAGTTCGCCGAAGTAATCGTCGGCGTGTGCGGCCTCGCGAGACGACGGCGCTCGAGCGGCCGCCAGGGCCGCGTGGACCGCACAGAGCCGCCCGCGCCAGGACTCTTCCGACCAGCGTTCGCGGGCCAGTTCCTCGTAGCGGGCCACCGTGAGCGCGACCTCGTGTCCGGCGCGCAAGTCCTCGACGACGTAGAGGTTGATCCGATCCCAGAAGTTCCAGGCGTAGCCCGAACGGACCAGTTCCCAGGCGGCCCACGCCGCGACCTCCTCGTCGGATCGCCGAACCGCCTTCTGAAGGAGACTCGAGATGACGTACCGGTTCGCCCCGGACTTGGTCTCGTTCTCACCGAGTTCGTTGCCGAAGTCGTCGCGCGCGGGTCTGGAGTCGGAATCGTCGTCCGTCGCGTCCGTCTCGTCGGTCCGGAGCTCGCCCTCGGTGCCGAACGTGGCTTGTTTCCGGTCGTCCATACTCGATTCTCTCGCCCCTCGACGGAAATAGCTGACTGCTCCGACCGACGAGCGGGCGACGTACGCCGGCCGTCTGTCTCCGACGTCCGGCCATCCCGCTCTTCCGCGTTACAGGTGGCTTTGATTTGCTTATAACTGGTAGTATAGACCTACGCGAGATCATCAAATAGAGCCAAACTATCGAGTAATTAAGACGATACTGAGACATGCGAACGCGATTCCAGTAAATCTCGTTATCGTAACATCGTCTCCGAGAACGACGATACCGAGGATGGCGGCTACAACGAAGTACATTGCACCGAGAGTAGAGACCACTGTCGTTGACGCTTGGGAGAATCCGATATACATCGAAATGAGGCCGATTCCAGCGAACAATCCAGCCGCGCTAGCAAGTAGTCCCCCTCTCGCGGTAACGGCGATCGATGCATCTGAAACGACGATAGATCCGAGTGCGAGAAGACCTGCTATGAGATACGTAATCGCAGCGGCAGTCCTCGGATCAATGGACTCCGATGCACCGTTGCCTAAGAGTATCCAAATCCCCCATGATGTCATCGTAATTAAGCCGAACAAAATTCCTGAATCCATCTCAATAAATTCCATCAATGAGGATTTCGTGTCGTTATTCAAAGAAGGATTATGTTCAATATGACGGGTGTTTAAATATGCGATGCTAACGGTCGTTGTTCCGCGTCTAAACGAGGCCCCGAAAAGTTATTCCGAGGCGGTCACGCGATGGTGAGTATGTCTTCCAGGGCGCCTTCGTTGAGAACCATGCTTTCCAGGAGTTTCGTCCGGAGCTCGTCTTTCGAATCGGCGTATGCGGGATCGTCCCACAGGTTCTACAACTCCTTGGATCATCCTGGGGATCGAACAGTTCTCCGTACTCCCGTCCGAGATAACTGTTAGCTTGTACCGATCTATGACTATCGTTCGCACCCCGAATCGAGATACTCTTCGTCGTTCTCGATGACGACAGTACAGAAATGCGGTCTGTTTCCCCCTCGCACAACGGTTTGAGTGACTTTCCAGGGGGGCAGTATCGGGATCGTCCGCAGAGAACTCCTGCAGTGGGCGATCGCCGATTCAAAGAGGACAGCAATGTCGAACCATCGCGGGACGTGAGGCCTCTCGAGTTCGTGGACGAGTGGATTGTGCGCTCCCGTGGAGAACCCATCCTGCTAGATATCTGAGTCTCTGTGTTCTCCGAGTCGAGGGATGTGTCGAAGAGCGGGCCGAGTAATCGGCGGGCGACACTACCCTCTTTTTGCGGGTTCGGTTTTTCGATCCGTTAATCGGTCTCCTATTCGGTCGTCTTTCCCATCCGACTACGGTACGTCAGTTCACCCCCAATACATTACACACGTACGTTTGTAATTAGGCGCGTTTACGCGCGCCGTCTCAGCGTCGAGACCGAATACACACGGGCCGGCCGAAATCCGATCGGTAACTCGACGGTCGAACGACTTGCCCGATCTCATCGGCCAGCGGACCTGCTCCCTCCCGTTGGCTTGATTGGCTATTCTCACGGCGAACTGCGATCCCACCGGCCACTTTCACGCATTCGAAAAGTGCAGGCGATATTACATCGTTAATCCGTGATCGTACGTATCCGGAAGCAGTTCTATTTCCGCCTCTTTCGCACCGAAGTCGGAGTTCCGTTCGAAAGCGTAGACCAGAGATACCGTTCCCCATCAACAAAAGATTCGATTTCTAAGGTATTGTGTTTCGCGTTTCGCGAGAATCTCGCGTAAAGACGGCGGGGTTCCGATGGCGAGATAACTATAAGTATTATTATAGTAGGGCTCCTATCATGTTCGACTTCTCATTGCCGGCATCGTAGCGCTTCAAGCGTGTGAAGCGGGGAGTCGCTGGCTCGAGACGGTCGAACTGCTGTCGCAGAGTCATCTGCTATCCGGATGCGGAAACCGGCCATATAATGGGATTCCATATAACTGGTGAACGCTTTTTCGGAATGCCCTCAAATGTGCTACTGCATGACGCAATGGAAACAGAGCCAGACCGAGGCGGTGAGCGCAGACATCACGGAGAAGACGAACGCGCTGCCGGCCCGGTACTTCACCGACGACGACGTCTTCGAGATGGAAAAAGAGAAGATTTTCGGCCAGTACTGGGTGTACGCCGGCCACGCCAACAGCATCAGCGATCCCGGCCAGTACTTCACGCGAACCCTCGGCGGCCGCGATCTGATCGTCGCTCGAGACGACGACGGTGACGTCCGCGCCGTGACAAACTTCTCCGCTCGCGACGGCGACGCGCTCCTCGAGGACGCGCCGATGACCGATCCCGGACGCGCCGATCCGGACGAGCTCGCCGATGCGGAGTCGGTGCACGTCGACAGCATCGGGCCGCTGCTGTTCGTCAACCTCAGCGAGGATCCGATGCCGCTGGCCGAGCAGGCCGGCGTCATGAAGGATCGACTCGAGGCCCTTCCGCTGGAAGAGTACGAACTCGCCACCCGGATCAGTTCGGAGGTCGAGTGCAACTGGAAGGTATTCTCGAGCAACTACTCGGAATGTGACCACTGTCAGGCCAACCACCAGGACTGGATCAAGGGGATCTCGCTCAACGAGTCCGAACTCGAGGTCAACGACTACCACTGGGTGCTTCACTACACGCACGCCGAAGACGTCGAGGACGAGATGCGAATCCACGACGAGCACGAGGCACAGTTCCACTACCTCTGGCCCAACTTCACGGTCAACATGTACGGCACCGCCGACGGCTACGGTACCTACATCATCGATCCGATCGACACCGATCGCTTCAGGCTGATCGCGGACTACTACTTCCGCGACAGCGAACTCTCCGATGAAGAACGCGAGTTCGTCCGCACCAGCCGTCAGCTTCAGGAGGAAGACTTCGAACTGGTCGAGCGCCAGTGGCAAGGCCTTAAAACCGGGGCGCTCGCGCAGGCTCAACTCGGCCCGAACGAACACACCGTCCACCGCTTCCACCAGCTCGCACAAGAGGCCTACAACTCGTAACTGATCGAAACGTCAGAGAGGGACTCGTCCGATCGAGTACGTCGTTTCGTTTTTTGGAGCACCGCGATTCGTTATCTGGGGGTTGTTGCGACGACGCTCATCGATCCGGAGTTGCGTTTCGCACCGCCTCTCTTCCACGATAGTGGCGACGGGACGGAGACTCCCGACGAAGAAGGACTTCTCGACCAGTGTACCGAGTACGACATCGACCTGAGCGCGCTGGCCGAAACGGCACGTGTTCCGTTCTCCTCAAAACATCACGTAGATCATCTGTTGTGGACGGTTCGAGCGAATCTATCGCCGCTGTGCTCCCGTTCCGACCGCGATGCCAGCCACGAATCAGAATGGGATAACAGCCTCCGTATCGCCGATAGTGGCGCGGACGACGAACGATCACTCTCGGCGGGGACGGGAGATTCATTATCCGTCGACACGAGATGTGAGACGGAATGGTCACGTCTCCATCGGAGATTCCGATTACCGTTATCAGTGGACCGCTGGGTGCGGGTAAAACGACGCTAGTTAACCGACTGCTGAACGATCCCGGCGAGAGGCGAATCGCCGTCATCGTCAACGACATGGGCGAGATCAACGTCGACGCGGAGTTGATCGCCGACGAGACGGAGGAGGGCGTCGTCGACCTCTCGAACGGGTGTATCTGCTGTCGGCTCCAGGGCGACCTCGTCGATCAAGCGACGCGGTTGGCCGAGGAGCGCTCGTTCGACTACCTCGTCGTCGAGGCGTCGGGAATCAGCGAACCCATTCCCATTGCTCGAGCGCTCACGGAGGGGACGGAAGCGGCCAGCCTTCCGGACCGGTTCCGCCTCGATACGACAGTTTCAGTCGTCGACGCCTACGGGTTCTGGAAGGCGTTCGATCCCGAGGAATCACTCCCGGATGCCGCCCCGGACCCGGAGCGCCCGCTGACAGAGGTGTTAGTCGATCAGATCGAGTTCTGTGACGTGTTGCTGCTGAACAAGTGCGATATGGTACCCGACGATGCCCGGGAGTCTATCGAGGCCGCCGTCCGCGAACTCCAGCCGCGTGCGACGCTTCATCGAACGACGTACAGCGATGTCGAACCGAGTGCCGTTCTCGACACCGGATCGTTCGACTTCGACGCGGCACGGCGCCAGCAAGGCTGGAAGCGAGCCCTATCCGGGGACGCAGCAGACGAGGATTCGGGTCACGACCACGGTGACGATGCCGTTTCGGCGGCCGAGGCCCACGGCGTCGAGTCGTTCGTCTATCGGCGAGAGCGTCCCTTCCACCCCGAGCGGTTCGACGCGTGGCTCGACGATTGGGACGGCGAGATCATCCGCGCGAAAGGGTTCGCGTGGGTAGCGAGTCGCCCGGAGACGGTTCTCGGAGTGAGTCAGGCCGGTCCGTCCGTCCAGGCTGGCCCGATCGGCGAATGGGGAGACGACGACCCGTCGACGCGGTTAGTGTTCATCGGCAGCGACCTCGACGAAGCGACCGTGACCACCGAACTCGACGACTGTCTAGCGGTGACTGACGAACGGACCGATGAGTACGCTACTGATCCCTTCCCCCGCGGATCCGCTTGATCTCCGCTCGGGCCCGGTTTCGTTGGTAATCGTCCCAACGCCCATCGAATCCCCGCAGTCGCCGTTGGCCACCGCGGTGACTATCGATTGCGCCGTCTGTATCCGCGTCTCGTGCTGGTTCCCTTGCGTGTGTACGAAGAACGCTGTGCAGTGATTTGCTACCTCCCCCACGGGATGACGTACTGATGCGAAAAACGGAGGTGTCTGATCGCGCGAGGGTTACGGTTCCAGCAGTACCTTCGTGACGCCTTCCTCGCGATTGTCGAATTTCTCGTACATCTCCGGCGCCTCCTCCAGGTCGACGCGGTGCGAGACGACCCAGCTGGGATCGGCGCGCCCTGAGATGATCATGTCGCGGAGCTCACGGTTGTACTCCTTGACGTTGCACTGGCCGGTACCGAGCGCCTGCCCCTTCTCGAAGAGGAGACCGAAGTCGATGCCGAGACGGCCCTGTGCGGCCATTTCGTCCGGTGCGCCGGGATCGTCGGGGACGTACAATCCCGGAATCCCGAGTTCACCGGTCGGTCGGACCGTTCGGATGAGATTGTTGATGACGACGGCCGGGTTCTCGCGAGCGGGGTCGTACGCGTCGTCGCCCTCCTTCTCCGGGTCGATCGCCTGGTATCCGACGGCGTCGACGCCCTTGTCCACGCCGCCGCCGTGGATGTCCTTGATCTGTTCGACCGGGTCGCCCTCCTCGAAGTTGATCGGCGTCGCGTCGCAGTGTTCCTCGGCCAGTTCGAGGCGGCTGGGAACGCGGTCGACGACGTAAATCTCCGCGGCACCTTTGAGCTTGGCGCTGTAGGCTGCCATCAGGCCCACCGGGCCGGCGCCGTAGATAGCGACGGAGTCACCGGACTCGAGGTTGGCGAGTTCGGTGCCGTGCCAGCCGGTCGGGAAGATGTCCGCGAGCAGTGCGAACGAGTCCTCGTGTTCGTCTCCGTCGGGCAGTTTGAGCGCGTTGAAGTCCGCGTACGGAATGCGGAGTTCCTCGGCCTGACCGCCCTGGTACGGTCCCATCGCGACGTACCCGTACGCGCCCCCGGCGAATCCGGGATTGACGTTCGTACAGAAGCCCGTGTAGCCGTTCTCGCAGTTCTCACAGAAGCCACAGGCGACGTTGAACGGCGCGACGACGCGGTCGCCCACCTCGAGGGAACTCACCGCGTCGCCGACTTCGGTCACGATCCCCATGTTCTCGTGCCCGAACACGATCCCCGGCTCTGCGGCCGTCCGTCCTTCGTACATGTGGAGGTCGGAGCCGCAGATACACGTCGTCGTGATGTCGATTACGACGTCGTTCGGGTGCTCGATCTGGGGTTGTTCGACTTCTTCGACTGCTACCTCGCGTTCGCCTTTGTAAACGACGGCATTCATGGACATTGATCAGTATCTCCACTGGTATCTACGAGCGGACCATATTTATATTCAGGCCCCAGTACCGCGGTTAAAGCTCAACATATAACAATCACAACCGTTAGTGTCGGGGGTTCGTTCCACATGTCTATAGATCACCATTTCGTGGGTTCCCCGTCGAAGTCGCTAGCCACTGGTGGTCGCGGCGTCGGCACTACAACAACGTATCATGCCCCCGATTGCAGCAGCCCTCGAGCGATAGCGACGACTCCAGCGGCGATGATGGCCGTTTCCGCTACTGGACCGGAGAGATCGGCGTTGGCAGAGGAATTCGTTCGACTCGTCCGAGCATCCTCGAAGGGTATTTCAGCCGGTATTTTTCATCCCAGCAGCGATTCCTTTGACCGTCAATCGAAGCGTCCGCTCCTCGAGATCCGTGCGATGGGTCTGCTCGAGCAAATGGACCTGCAGGACGTTTAGCGGATCGACGTACGGATTCCGGCGTTCGAGGTTCTCGCCGAGCCAGTCGCGGGGATGGAGTTCGTCGCGTCGGCCGATCTCGGTGATCAGTTCGAGCGCGCGTTCGTACTCAGCGGTGATGCGCGAGAAGAATCGCTCGCGGAGGTCGGGATCCGCGATGTCCGCGTACTGCGCAGCGATCTCGAGATCGGTCCGGGACAGCGAGAGGGCGGCGTTGTCCAGCGTCGTCCGGAAGAACGGCCACTCGTCGTACATCTCCCGGAGCGTTTCCATCGACCCACCGTCTTCAAGGTGGGCATCGATCCCGGACGCCAGCGCGTACCAGCCCGGCAGGATGCATCGCGACTGCGTCCAGGAGAACACCCACGGGATCGCCCGGAGATCCTCGACGCTTCGCTCGCCCGACCGCGAGGCCGGTCGCGAGCCGAGGTTGAGGTCCTCGATCACCGTAATCGGCGTCGCTTGCTCGAAGTAGCTGACGAACCCCTCGCTCTCGAGGAGGTCGCGGTACTCCTGCCGGGCGGCGTCGGCCATGATCTCCATGGCGTCGATCCACTCCTCGCGGATCGGTTCTTCGGGTTTTTCCAGAGCAGAGAGGCGGGCGCGGAGTTGGGCGTTGAGCATCTGCTCGATATTGCGCTCGGCGATGCGCGGATTGCCGTACTTCTCGGCGATCGCTTCACCCTGTTCGGTGAACTTGACTTGGCCCGTGATCGTATTGTTCGGCAGTGCGAGCAGCGCCTCGTTCATCGGGCCACCGCCCCGCGAAATCGAGCCGCCGCGGCCGTGGAACAGTCGCATCTGGACGTCGTAGTCGTCGCAGATCTCGCCCAATCGGCGCTGATTCTTATATAACGACCAGTTGGCCGCGAGGAACCCGTTCTCTTTGTTCGAATCCGAGTAGCCCAGCATGATCTCCTGCGTCCGGCCGCGGACCTCGAGGGCCTGACTGTAGGCCTCGTTTTCGAACAGCGCGCTCATGATCCGGCGGGCGCCCGAGAGGGCGTACTCAGTTTCCAGCAGCGGAACGATGTCGATCCCCGCGTGTTCAGGAAGCGCGACCACGCCGGCCTGATCCGCCAGAAACAGCACCTCGAGGACGTGGCTCGGTTCGTCGGTCATCGAGATGGCGTAGGTGTCGATGGCGTCGACGCCGTACTCCGTCTGCCAGTCGCCGAGGCTGTCAAACAGTTCGAGGACCCGCGCCGAGTCCTCCGAGAGCCCGTCGGTTTCGCTCAGGTCGATCACGGGCTCGTCCTGTAACACGGCGTCGGTCAGGAACGTGACGCGCTCTTCCTCCGAGAGATCGTCGTAATCGGTCCCCACTCCCTCGAGGGCCTCGGCAATAGCGTCGGTATGCTTCTGCTGGTGTTCGCGCAGGTCAAGACTGGCCAGCGAGAAGCCGAAGGTGGCGACCTGTCGGCGGATCGGGTCGACGTGGGCCTCGACGACGTTTTCGGCCACATTATCACGGAGGCTCCGTGCGATGACCTCGAGGTCGTCGAGGAGTTCGTCGGCGTCGTCGTAGCCGCCCGGACGGACGTCGCCGACGCGTTCGAGGCGCTCCCGCATGAGTTTGAGCTTCTGGCGGTACGGTTCGTCAGGGTAGCGCTCTTCGGCCGTGCGGGCGCTGCCGGGCAGTCGCTCGCGGTCGTCCTCGAGGGCGGCCTCGAACTCGCCGCCGGTGTCGATGCGGCTGCCGTCTTGGCTCAGGACGCCCGAGAGGCGCTTGAGTTCGTCGCGGTACTTCTCGAGGACGACCTCGCGCTGGCGCTCGAGGGTGTTGGCGGTCACCTCGGGCGTCACGTAGGGATTGCCGTCGCGGTCGCTGCCCGCCCACGAGCGGAACTCGAACTGCTTCGGAACCTCGAGGTCGCCGTCAACCTCGGCGTCGATGGCGTCGGCGAGTTCGCCGTAGACTTCGCCGACCACGTCGAACAGGGTGTTCTCGAGATACCACTGAACGTTGCGCGCCTCGTCTTCGGGTTCGGGCTGGCGGTTGCGCACCTGCGGCGTCTGCCAGAGGCTCGTCACCTCCGCGTCGATGTCCCGCCACACCCGCTCTTGCTCCTTCTCGGTCAGCAACTGCTCGTCCAGCGTCTCGAGATGCGTGGAGATCTCTCGGAGTTTGAATTTGACCGTTTTCCGTCGCGCTTCGGTCGGGTGAGCGGTGAACGTCGGTTCGATTAGCACGTCGTCCAACACCTGAGAGACGGTATCGACGTCCTCTTCGCCCAACTCTGCGGCCGCAGCGTCGAGACCGTCCTCGAGGGTTTCCTCGTGGGATTCGGTGCGGATCGTCCGCACTCGCTCGCGTTCCTCCGCGAGATTGATCAGTTCGAAGTAGGTCGTAAACGCACGCACGACGATTCGCTGCTGGTGGGCCGATAGCCCCTCGAGTTCCGACACTAACGGGTCACGGGACTCGCGTTCCCCTGTGCGGTATTCGATCGCGGTCTGGCGACACGACTCGACCGTTTCGAACGCCTGTCGCGACGTCTGGTCCTTCAGTACCTCGCCCAGCAGTTCGCCGAGTTCTCTGACGTCTCGCTGGATCTCTCTGTTATGAGTCGGCATGATCTACCTATGCGGGGTACATAGAATTCCCACATAAAGTCGCCGATTACTGACAATATTTTAATCTATACTGACAGAAACCGATATCCCTCGCATCCTGCTCCCGGGCTCTCGAACGCCGGAATCGGGATTGCGGAGTTCGTTGACAGAGACCGGCCGGACCCTGTCGCCCGTCCTGGCGTCGTCGGTGGTCAGATGACCGATCGCACGGTCGGAGTCGCCATCGACGACGAAATGAGGCTGTATATCCATTCTCCGTGCACTCGAGGTACGTGTTGGCGGTACGTACATGGAGGAACGGGAGGATCGTGCACGACGTGTAATCTGTAATCCTGAACCGCAATATAACCCAGTGAGAAGGGCGCTTCAACGGAGACACAGACGCGCAACTGAGAGACGTCGGGAGTTCAGTTGCTTCGCGGATGAGTGTCTCCGAGTCTCTCGCCGATCAGTCGTTCGCCGTGATGGCTTCCTCGTTGATGAGTTCGTTCCACCGTTCGACGCCAGCTTCCGCGACTTCGCGGTCCTGGCTCACCGCGCCGCCGGAGACGCCGATCGAGCCGATGACCTCGCCGTCTCGCTCGAGCGGATAGCCGCCACCGAAGATGACGATCTTGTCGTCGTCGGTCGTCTGGAGGCCGTACAGGGAGTTGCCCGGTTCGGAAGGCTCCGCCAGTTCGTGCGTCGGCATCTCCAGGGCAGCCGACGTGTACGCCTTGTTACGCGAAATGCTCACGGAGGCCAGCCACCCGCCGTCCATGCGATGCTGGGCGATGAGATTCCCTTCGCTGTTTGCGACCGTGATCACCATCGGGTTGTCGATCTCGTCCGCTTTCTCTTCTGTCGCTTCTATCAGCTGTTTCGCTGTCTCCAGCGGAATGGACTCTACCATGCAAGAAGAAGATGAAGAGGTTCCATGAAATAAGTTGCCGTTATTTCCCCGACGCGACATATAATTTCTCCCATGTTGCAGCAGATTATAGTCTTCTGGGGCCACTATATGCGTATACGACGGGTTTTGCTTGCTTGGCTCGGGTAGCTACAAAGAGAAGCCGTCACTCCGTGATTCACCGTCGCTATCGCCATACGTCATCGAGAACTGTTACTTTGTGCTTCTCCGTAGCCTGGCCGATGTCTCGGCTGACGTGTCCAGACACGGGATCAGCACCGTCGTTCGGCGATGGTGCCATTGGATAACAGTGATATCACTGTTATTCGCGGCTCCCTCGAAACTCTACGTGTAATTCTTCGACCACGTTTTGGGGGAGATCCGAGTGGGCGATAATTATATTTGTACTCGACTGGCACCACGAAGTGTACGATTATGAACGCAGACGATAGCTTACCGGACCAAGCAGACACTGTTATCGTCGGTGCCGGTATCGTCGGGTGCAACTTGGCGTACCAGCTCACCGAACTCGGCCGAGACGACGTCGTCGTCGTCGATCAGGGCCCGATGCCAACCACCGGTGGGTCTTCCAGCCACGCACCGGGGATCATGTTCCAGACCTCCGAGTCGAAGATCCTCTCGAAGTTCGCCAAGCACAGCCGGAAGGTGTACTCGGACTTGGAGGACGACGACGGGGTCCAGGCCTACAAGGAAGTCGGCGGTATCGAGGTCGCGCGCAGCGACGACCGGATGGACTTCCTCCAGCGCCGCGTCGAGTGGGCCGAGTCCTGGGGCCTCCCGAATCCGGAGATCCTTTCGCCCGAAGAAGTGGAAGAAAAGCTACCGCTCGTCGACAGCGACGTGATTCAGGGAGGGTACTACTCGCCGACCGACGGCCAGGTGTCCGGCGTCGTCGCCTGCGCTGCCCTCGCCAGGGAAGCCATGGACCGGGGAGCGAAGTTCGTTCCGCACACCCGCACCGAAGACGTCGAGACCGAGAGCGGGTCGGTCAGCTCGGTCATCACCGAAAACGGGACTATCGAGTGTAACGAAGTCGTCATCGCGACGAACATCTGGGCGCGTCAGCTGGGCGAGAAACTCGACGTTCACCTCCCGGTGACGCCGGTCGAGCACCAGTACACGATGACCGAGCCGCTCGAGGAGCTCGCCGACAACCGGATCGACGTCAGCGACCACCCGCTGTACGAGAGCTACAAGGGCGTCTCCGGAGAGAAAACCGACCGCCTGCTCGCGAGTCCCGACCGACCGATCCTCCGCGATCAGGACAATGCGATGTACTTCCGGACGCACGGGGACTCCTACGGGATCGGGTCGTACAACCACGAACCCATCGTGCCCGATCCGCAGGACCTCGGCGGCAACGAGGAAGACGCCGAACAGGGCTCGGTCCACGAGTTCACCGAGTACCACATGAACAACGCGACGCACCCGGATCGGCCGGACAAGGCGCCCCGCCAGGCCAGCGACGAACTGCTGCCGTCCACGGAGGGCACGGAACTCGAACACAAGTACAACGGCATGTTCGCGGAGTCCCCCAACGGCCTGCCGGTGATGGGGCCGGTCCAGAAGTACGACGGTCTCTGGACCGCGGCCGCCATCTGGGTCACTCACGCCGGCGGCGCCGGCAAGGCGCTCGCCGAGTGGATGGAGAACGGCGTCCCCCGCCTCTCCGACGGACCGATCGACCTGCGGCACTGCAACGTCAATCGGTTCGACGCCCACGAAGGCAGCTGGGACTTCGCGCGAGACATCGGCGGCGAGGAGTACCGCATCGTCTACAACATCATGCACCCGAAATGGGTGTGGACGGATCATCAGCGCGACATCCGCCGCACGCCGATGTACCACAGTCACAAGGAACTCGACGCCGAGCTGTGGGCCGAAGCCGGTTGGGAGGAGCCGCAGTGGTTCGAGTCCAACGCCGACCTGCTCGCCGAGTACGGCGATCAGATCCCCGACCGTGAGGGCTGGGAGGGCAAGTACTGGTCGCCCATCGAGGGCGCGGAGGCGCTCCACGTTCGTAACAAGGTCGGCCTCCACGACATGACGTCGTTCAACAAGATGGAGGTCGTCGGGAACGATGCCGGAGACTTCGTTCAGCGCCTCTGTACGAACGACATGAGCCTCGACGTCGGCGACGTCCGGTACACCTTGATGTGTAACGAAGAGGGCGGCATCCGTGCGGACATCACCGTCACGCGCGTCGACGACGACCGCTACCTCATTCTGACGACCGGTCGCGAGGTCGGAAACAACCACGTCGCGTGGGTTCGCGAGCAGTCCCCCGAGGACGTGGTCGTCAACGACGTTACCTCCAGTCTGGCGGCGATGGTCTGTACCGGTCCGAACGCGCGGAAGGTGCTCTCGAAGGTGACGGACGTGGACCTCTCCGATGAGGCGTTCCCGTTCTTCACGAGTCAGCAGTTCTTCGTCAAGAACGTGCCAGTCACCGCGCTCCGGGTGTCCTACGCCGGCGAACTCGGCTGGGAGCTGTACACGCCTTCCGAGTACGCTGAGCGGCTCTGGGAGCATCTCATGGAGGCCGGCGAAGAATACGACCTTCGCCCGTACGGTAACGGTGCGCTGAACGCGCTGCGCATCGAGAAGGGCTTCCGGCTGTGGGGCGAGGACCTCCATACCGAGCACAACCCCTACGAGACGGATCTCGGGTGGGCCGTCGACTTGGAGACTGATTTCATCGGGAAAGAGGCGGTCATCGAAGCAGCCGAGGGAGATAACATCGACCACAAGGTCGCCTGTTTGACCCTCGACAATGAAGAGGCGACGATCCTCCCCCACCGGCCAATCCTCGACGGTGACGATCCGATCGGCTACGTCCACAGCGCCGAGTACGGATACACGGTCGGTGCCTGTGTCGTCTACACGTACCTCCCACCCGAGTACGCCGAGCCCGGGACCGAACTCGAGATCCAGTACGAGGGCGAACGGTACGACGCCACCGTTCGCGAGGAACCGCTGCTCGACTAGAAAGAGCGCACTCGGCGGCGCAATGCGATCTTGCGTTTGACGTGGGAGTCCGATCCGCGACGCGACGTATCAGGGGCGTCCCCGGCGCAGTCGGAGACCGTCTCGTCCAGCTCGTTGAAGCGTCGGACGACTGCCGGCGATGAGGGGGCCCACGTGCAGACACGACCTCCGCGCGGTGCTGGAAATTCGGAGACGAGGAACCTTTTTACACCGCAAGGGGATACGTTCTACCGATGCACCTTTGCGCGCCCGATCGACTCCTCCGCGTGGATCTCTCGACGGAGTCGGTGGAACGCGTTTCCGTCCCGGACGAGTGGCGACGACGCTACGTCGGCGGCAAGGGGCTCGGAGCGCGGTACCTCTACGAGGAACTGGATGCCGATACCGATCCGCTCGGGCCGAACAACGCCCTGCTGTTCATGAGTGGCCCACTCACAGGACTCCTTCCGGGAGAGAGTCGCTACGCGGCTATCACGAAGTCCCCGCTAACCGGGGGCTTCCTCGACTCGTACGCCGGAGGGTCGTTCCCGGCAGTGCTCGCGGGTGCGTTACGCGACGCCGGGGGCATCCTCGTCACCGGCCGGGCGTCAGAGCCAGTCCGACTCGTCGTGGCGGACGGAGACGTGAATATCGAATCGGCCGAGACCTGGGGAGCAGATACCGTCACCACTGACGAGCATTTTTCCGACGCCGCGGTCGCCTGTGTCGGTCCGGCCGGAGAGAACCAGGTCGCCTACGCGACCATTTCGTCCGACGCCGGCGACCACCACGCCGGTCGGGGCGGCGCGGGCGCCGTGATGGGTGCCAAGCGGCTCAAGGCCGTCGTCGCCCGGGGCGACCCCCCGTCGGGCCTCGAGGGCCTGCGCGAACGGTACGCGGAACGCTATCGGGAATCGGAAACCGGAGCGTGGCTGCGAGCGAGCGGCACCGTCGAGACGGTCGACTTCGCCAACGAGACTGGCGTCCTCCCGACGCACGGATGGCAAGACGGGCAGTTCGAAGGCGCGGGCGACATCGGCATCGCGGCCGTCCGCGAACTGGCGCGAGATCGGGAGTACCCGGACGGCGAAGACCCCCGAGGATACCGGGTCGAGACCGACGCGGGCGAGAGCGTCCCCCGCGGTGCGACGGCGATGACGCTCGGCGCGGGTCTGGGCATCGACGATTTCGACGCCGTGGCGGAACTCGGGGCGACGTGTGACCGACTCGGTCTCGATCTGATCAGCGCCGGAAACACCGTCGCGTGGGCCATCCGCGCCAGCGAGGCGAGCCTGCTCGATCGCTCGTTTACGTTCGGTGATCCCGACGACGCACGATCGCTGCTCCGCGACATCGCGACCCGGGAGACGACGCTCGGCGACGCACTGGCGGAGGGGGTCGACGCCGCGGCCGAGCGGTTCGGCGGCGACGACCTCGTGCCGACGGTCAAGGCGATGGAACTGCCCGCGTACGATCCCCGGGGCGCCGAAAGCATGGCGCTGGCCTACGCCACGAGCGATCGTGGCGCCTGCCACCGGCGAGCGCTCCCGATCGAGCGGGAGATTTTCGAGAACTGGAGTTCAGGGCGAGCCGCCCGCGCCGTCGCAACCGAACAAGATCAGCGGTCGATCCTCTGGAGCCTGATCGTCGACGACTTCGTCGGCGACGTCTTCGAGGATCTCGGCGCCGAGTGGCTAGACGCCGTGGGGCTGGACACCGATGGAGACCTGCAGACGATCGGCGAGCGCATCTGGACACTTACCCGGCTGTTCAACGTTCGCGAGGGGGTCTCTCGAGCGGACGACGAGCTACCGCCCGCACTCCGAAAACCCCTGAATTCGGGGCCGAACGACGGGCAGACGGTCGACGAGGACCGTTTCGAAGCGATGCTCGACGCCTATTACGCGGAGCGCGGGTGGGGAGCCGACGGTCGACCGGCCCGCGAGACGGTCGATCGTCTCGGGTTGAACGAGGTCGTCGACGACGAGACGCCGCTGGCTGATCGACCCGTAGAACGGAACTGAGTGTCGCAACTGCCACTGCTCCGTCAGATGCGGGCCGTCTCGGCCAGTGGGCACGACCGAACCGTTTCGGTACTCATCCGGCACCGATCCGGACGAGACTGATCGTTTGAGACTACGGCGGCTAGTCGTCGACAACGTCCAGAAGCGGGCGTAGCTCCGCAGCGTCCCGTGTTAGCGAGACTGTATTCTGGACAGGATCGTACTCGACGACGTCCGCATCTGCTAGTTTCGGGATCTCTGCGTGAGAGAGCGACACGTGGACGTCTTTCGCGTTCGCTTTTGAGACGTCGGTCGTCCCGGTGCCGGTCTCCAAAGCGGCGACTTCAGCTGCCAAGTTCGCCAACGCCACCGGGCTGTCGCGCGATAGCAGGCACCGAAGGACGCACCGACGGCGCTCGTTCGACAGAACTTCGAGCGCGGTATCCGCTGCTAACGATTCCATATCGGAGGAATCCGGCCCCGGAGCTGCAGTCGAACGAGGGGTGTCGTCCGTCATTACAATTACGTCCGCCTTATTGTTAAAAAGCATTGATGAAACGGATTTGCAATTTTCCGCACGCATGATCGAACGCGGAATTACGAAGCAAATGCTGTTGATGATCTCATACGTTATGGTCTGTCGCACGGAACGGCGTGTGGCCACGTAACCGAGCGGATTCAGCCGCGAAATTCGGCCGTCAAGCGCTCACCGAAGCTCCATTTGCTCGGCGCGCTCGACCGCGAGATCGGCGATCTCCTCGACGGGGCTGTCGGAACGGTCGGCGAGTACGCGCACCAGCATGCCGAGCTGAACCGCTGCGGCTTCCCGGAGTTCGGCTGCGTCCTCGGTATCGTTACCGAAGTAGTACTCGTGGCGGCCGTTTTCGTGGACGATACCAGTGTACACCGAGCGGAGATCGGTACCCGAGACTGCCTCCGCCGCTTCCGTCTTGACTTCCTCGAATCGAGGGTTCGTCATCGTACCCGATATTCGACCGGCGGGTCCTAACCTCTTTGGAGAAGTGAACGATCGATGGGAGACCGACTCGCGTCGGTCCGTTGGAACCGGGGTGGCAGTGGGCGGGTCCGAGGAGACGGATCCGTCACAGGGCCGCCGACCCCTGACAGTCCGCTGTGACGCACTCACGCCTTCAGTCGCGGTTTTGCGCCCGGCATTACGCGAAAATAGTCAGTGTCTCAGTCATGAGAGTTTTATCCCTGCGATCCAACGATATAACCAATGGAACAGGGTACGAGTACCACTAATCGCTCAACTCTCGTCCGCGTCGCGACCGACGTAGCGGCGAACGGCGACGAAGAGGTCGTGGCGGCGATGCGAGACGAAGCCGATTCGATACCAGTGATCCGCACGGGACCGACCGGTGTGACGGGGAGCGAACCGCTCGTTATGGCGACGCGCGAGGGCCAGACGGCGTTCTTCGCTGACTCGGATCCGTCGACCGCCCGGGGCGTCGTCGACGCGCTGGAAGGCGGAACCGTCCCAGTGGATGACGCGGACGCGGTCGTCGAACACGAGTTCGAGACGACATCGCTTCCGACCCCGAACGCGGGACCGCTCTCGGTCGGTCAGCGGTCGGTGCTCGGCCGGTGTGGGTGGGTCGATCCGCTCGATCCGAACGAGTGGTCGACCGTCGCGGCCGAACGAACCGCCGAGGCGGTGACGGATATCGGACTCCTCGGTCGGGGCCGCGGCGACGCCGCCGCCGACGACCCCGTCGCCGACGCGTGGGAGACCGTCCGAGACGCGGACGGAGAGCCAGTCGTGGTCGCCAATGCGAACGAGACGCGTGCCGAGCAGCGAGCGGACGAGGTGCTGCTCGGCGGCGCGCCGATAGCCGTCCTCGACGGGATCGCCGCCGTCGCCGAGTACGTGGGTGCCGACGACGCCGTCGTCTACCTGAACGAGGAGGATAGCCACCTGTATCGACACCTCCGCGAAGCGATCGATGCAGTCGCTGACGAACTGCCGGTCGCTCCGCGGCTGGTGGCCGGCCCCGACGAGTACCGCGCCGGCGCCCCGACCGCCGCGCTCGAGGCGATGGAAGGCGCCGACCGCATCGAACCGCGTCTCCAGCCGCCCTCGCCCGCCGAGCACGGACTCTACGGACGGCCGACGGTCGTCCACACGCCGCGGACGTTCACACAGGTTCGGCGGGCGATCCGCAATCCGGACGCGTTCGACGCGAACGCCGCCGATCCGGGTACCCGGCTGCTCACCGTCGCCGGCGACGTCGTCGATCCGGCGACCATCGAACTCCCGTCGGGCAGCAGCCTTTCGGTGGCACGGGATGCAGTCGAACTGACGGGATCGTTCAAGATGGCCTGCGTCGGCGGTGTTCTCGGCGGTATTACGCGACGCCTCGGCGTCGCTCCGACCGCACGGTCGCTCGCCGCAGCCGGTCTCGGGACCGACGGCGTCGTCGAACTCCTCAACGCTGACCGGTGCGTGGTCGCCGACGTCGGCGAGCGCGCCCGGTTCGCAGCCACCGAGAACAGCGGCCGCTGCGTGCCGGGCCGCGAAGGGACGAAACAGCTCACCGAACTCCTGCGAGACATCTACCAGGGATCGCTCGAGGCCGACGCGATCCGCGAACTGGGTCGAGTGATGGCGCGCTCGAGCAACTGCCAGATCGGCGCTCACGCGCCCCGCCCCGTAACGACCGCGATCGACGAGTTCGAACCGGAGTTCCGAGCGCATACCGACGGCCGCTGTCCCAGCGGCACCTGCACGGAGAAACTATGAGTACTGACGAGACCTTCCCTACCGTTCCAGATATCGACGATTCGCAATCGAACACGCCGGTCACCGCCGAGTTCGAGACCGGCACCGCGAACGACCCCGCCGTCGGTACCGACGGCGACGACCCGACGACGGTGACGATCAACGGCGAACCGGTGACCGTCCCGCCGGATTCGACCGTTATCGACGCGATGCAGGCCGTCAGCGACGAAACGGTCAGCGTTGACCCCGGTGCGGACGGCGTTGAGGACGACGCCGACGTCCCCGCGCTCTGCTACTACGATCGCGACGGCGACTGCAGCGGTGAGATCGGACCGCGAAGCGAGTGTCGGACCTGCATGGTCGAGACCGACGAGCACGGCCTCGTTCCCTCGTGTTCGTTCCCGGCCGATGACGGGCTCTCCGTGCGGACGGACACGCCGGACGCCGAGGAGGCTCGGAGCGTCAACCTCGATCTGGTACTCTCGAACCACAACCTCCGGTGTACAACCTGCAACGGCAACGGGCGCTGTGAACTGCAGGACGCCGCCATCAGCGAGGGCGTCGACCATCCGCGCTACGGCGTCTTCGACGACCGCGACGAGTACGAACCCGTCGACGACAGTTCGTCGTTCATCCAGATCGACCGGAACAAGTGCATCCTCTGCAACCGGTGCGTCGAGGGCTGTAACGACGTTCAGGTCGAGGGTGTGCTCCGGATCGAGGGCCACGGCGAGGACACGCGCATCGGCTTCCAGTCCGACGCCGAGACGATGGCCGACTCCGACTGCGTCTCCTGCGGTCACTGCGCGACCGTCTGTCCGACGGGCGCGTTGACGGAGAAGGACATCGGCGGCGCCGCGACGCTTCCGCTTCCGGGATTCACCCAGCGCAACTCCGTCGGAACGGTTATCGAGCACGAGGCGGCCGAAACGCTCGACGACACGACGGCGCCGAATCGCTCGCCCGACCCCGGCGGAGAGAATCGGATCGGAGCCAGCCCCAGCGTAAGTCCGGACGATCGAAGCGGCGTCGCACGGTTCATGGCCCAGAGCAGACATCGTGCGCTGGACCTCGCCACGGAGTACGGTCGGAAAGCCATGCTGGCCGGCGAACACACCGCCGAGAACGTCGCCGCGACGGTGCTTCCCGAAGGGCGACTGTTCGACATCGCGTCGGCCGTGAGCGACTACCGACTCGGCAAGATCGACAAGGAGGAGACGACGTGCGGGTTCTGTGCCGTCGGCTGTCGGTTCGAGATGTGGGGGAAAGACGGCGACGCGATCGGCGTCCAACCCGTCGAAGACCCCGCGAAGGCGCCCGCCAACAACTTCTCGACCTGCGTGAAAGGGAAGTTCGGCCACGAGTTCGCCAACAGCGACGAGCGGATCACTGAACCGCTCGTGCGCAACGAGGACGGCGAGTTCGAGACGGCGTCCTGGGAGGAGGCGCTCGACCGCGTCGCCGACGAGCTGCGTGCGATCCAGGACGAACACGGCGTCGACGCCGTCGGCTGTCTCGCGTCGTCGAAGGGGAGCAACGAGGAGGCGTATCTCGTCCAGAAGTTCGCCCGTCAGGTGCTCGGGACGAAAAACATCGACAATTGTGCGCGGCTCTGCCACTCCTCGACGGTGGCGGCGCTGCAACAGACCCTCGGGTACGGCGCTATGACCAACCGCATCAACGAGGACGTCGGCGAGGCCGACGCGTACCTCATCACCGGGTCGAACACGACGGAGTCGCACCCGGTTCTGGCGACCCGCATCAAGCAAAACGTCCGAGATGGGGCCGACCTGGTCGTCTTCGACCCCCGCGAGGTCGGCATCGCAGAGCACGCCGACCAGTACACGCGGACCAGACCCGGGTACGACGTCGCCTGGCTCAACGGTCTCATCCGGTACATTATCGAGAACGACCTCCATGACGAGGCGTTCATCGAGCGCAACACGAAGGGGTTCGAGAAGGTCGAGGAGAAGGTACAGGCGTTCACGCCGGAGAAAGTCGAAGAGCTGGCGGGCGTTCCGCCCGAAGAGCTGAAGTCCGCCGCCGAGACGCTCGCCGACGCCGAGACCGTCGTCTTCGGCTGGGCGATGGGGATGACCCAGTCCAGCCACGGTACGCAGAATCTCCTCGCGATGGCCGACCTCGCCCTCACGCTCGGCCAGGTCGGTAAGCCCGGCGCGGGACTCTCGCCGTTCCGGGGACAGAACAACGTCCAGGGCGGCGGTGGTGACATGGGGACGCTACCTGGAAGCCTCCCGGGCTATCAGGATCCGGCGGACGCCGAGGTCGCCGAAAAGTTCGAAACGGCGTGGGACGAGCGCCCGCCCGAGGAGCCGGGGCTCAAGGTGCCGGAGATGCTCTCGGAGGCTCACGAAGGCAACCTGCGGGGAATGTACGTCGTCGGGGAGAACCCCGCGCTGTCCGAACCCGACATCCAGCACGCCGAAGCGGCGCTCGAGAAACTGGAGTTCCTCGTCGTCCAGGATATCTTCATGACCGAGACGGCGACGCACGCCGACGTGATCCTTCCCGCAGCGACGTCGCCGGAGAAACACGGTACGTTCACCAACACCGAGCGCCGCGTTCAGCGGGTGCGGCCGACTGCGACGCCGCCCGGGACGGCCCGCCAAGACTGGGAGATAACGCAGGACCTGGCTACCCGACTTGGATACTCCTGGGACTACGACCATCCGCGGGAGATCATGGACGAGATCAGCGACCTAGTCCCGATCTACGGTGGCGTCAGTTACGACCGCCTCGAGTCGGGCGACGAGCATGGACTCCAGTGGCCCTGCTGGGACGAAGACCACCCCGGAACGCCGTACCTCTACGATTACGAGGACGGAGCGTTCAACTTCGACGACGGTATGGCGCGCTTCGTGCCCGCGGACGGTGGACATCCCGGCGAGCTACCCGACGAAGAGTATCCGCTCACGCTCACCTCCGGGCGGGTACTCTACCACTGGCACACCGGCCAGATAACCCGACGCGTCGAGGGGCTCATGAGCCACGTCGGCGAGAGTTTCGTCGAGATCAACCCCTCGACGGCCGACGAACTCGGCGTGGCCGACGGCGAGTACGTCCGGGTCGAGTCTCGCCGCGGAGACATCGTGGTCAAGGCGACCGTGACCGACCGCATCGGTGACGGGACGCTATTCATCCCGATGCATTTCGCCGCCGGCGCGGTCAACAAACTGACCCAGGAGAACTTCGATCCGCACACCGGAATTCCCGAGTACAAGGTGTCCAGCGTCCGCGTCGAACCGCTCGGATCGGACGCCGATCCGGACGTGTTGCGGGCGCCCGACGCGGGAGCCAATAGCGACGGCAGAACCACAGCCAGCGACGACTGATCGTCGCGGGCGCCTCACTCGCCAACGGCTTCTGTCCGGGTACCTATCGGAGCGGTCAGCCGAGTTGACCATCAGGATGCGCCGTAGCCGACTTCCTCTCGAAGTTCGTCCCACGATTCGTGGAACCCGTACGTCGCCTCCGACTCCGCGCTGATCGTATTCTGATACACGTCGTCGTACTGCAATAACTGCGTCCAGCCGTCGTGGTACCGGTAGCTACAGTATTGACACATGGTCGACCATACCACGCCGAATGGAAAAGGCGTATCGGTCAACCCGGGCAATCCGACTGAGATTACTCGATCGAGTCTGTTCATCGACCGGCGCATCGTCGAGGAGTTCGCCGTCGGTCGTAAGCGGGAACCGACCCGCGGTGAAAAGCGGCCCACCGTTCGTCGTCACCTGCCCGCTCACGGCTGCCGGAGGTCACCAGCACATAATGTGCGACATATTATCCTTTGAGGTTGGATACCGGCTGCACGCAAGATACTTACCGTCCATTATCGACGTCTATCTATGGCGTTCAACCAATCGCTCGAGCAGATAGATCCGAACACGGCCGAGGCCATCGACCTCGAGCGCGAGCGGCAGGAATCGACTCTGGGAATGATCGCCTCCGAGAATCACGTCTCGAAAGCCGTGCTCGAGGCGCAGGGGAGCGTCCTCACGAACAAGTACGCCGAGGGATACCCCGGCGGCCGGTACTACGGCGGCTGCCAACACGTCGACACGGTGGAGGAACTCGCGATCGAACGCGCGACGGAACTGTTCGAGGTCGACCACGCCAACGTACAACCCCACAGCGGCACGCAGGCCAACATGGGCGTCTACTTCTCCGTGCTCGAACCGGGCGACAAGATACTGTCGCTGTCGCTGTCCCACGGCGGACACCTCTCTCACGGTCACAACGTCAACTTCTCGGGGGAGCTCTACGACGTCGAACAGTACGAGGTCGACCCCGAGACGGGGTACATCGAGTACGACGAACTCGAGAGCCACGCGTGCGAATTCGAACCGGACATGATCGTCAGCGGCTCGTCGGCGTATCCCCGCGAATTCGAATACGAACGCATCGGCGAGATCGCCGACGACGTCGACGCCTACCACCTCGCGGACATCGCTCACGTGACCGGCCTCATCGCGGCCGGCGTTCACTCGTCGCCGGCCGAGCACGCGGACTTCGTCACCGGGAGTACCCACAAAACGATCCGCGCCGGCCGCGGCGGCATCATCATGTGCGACGAGAAGTACGCCGACGACGTCGACTCCGCCGTGTTTCCCGGCGCGCAGGGCGGGCCGCTGATGCACAGCGTGGCCGGCAAGGCCACAGGGTTCGCGGAAGCGAGCACCGACGAGTTCCAGTCCTACGCCGTACGGACGATAGCTAACGCAAATACGCTCGCCGATACGTTCAACGAGCGAGGACTCTCGCTGGTGAGTGGTGGTACGGACAAGCACCTTATGCTCGTCGACCTCCGTGACTCCCACCCCGACATCACGGGAAAGGAGGCCGAAGAGCTACTGTCCGACGTCGACATCATCGTCAACAAGAACACCGTCCCCGGCGAGACGCGGTCGCCGATGGTGACCAGCGGAATCCGCGTCGGCACGCCGGCGCTCACGACCCGTGGATTCGGAGAAAAAGAGATGCAAACCGTCGCCGACCTTATCGTCGACGTGCTCGACAATCCCGAAGACGAGGACGTTCACGAACGGGTCGCTTCGACGGTCGAGCACCTTTGCCAAGAGTTTCCCATCTACGGGTAGCGGGCAGGCGATCGCTCCTCGAGCACCTTCAAGTATGCGCTGCTCTTCCTCGTAGCGAGCCCGCCCGATGCCGATCTCCATGTCGTTGCTACAGACCTACTGGAGGAACTCGCTAGCGTCGTCGCCCTCCGCCATGACCGAACTGAATTTTTTGGAGCGCGAGGCGGCACCACGTGAGTGAGTATCCAGCTTCATCTGTCGGCACTGTCTAGTTTAGCACCTCCGCCGGCGGTTATTTGTTAAGTGACTGGTGCGGTCGCTGTGTGTTATAGTAGTGGACAAACTGTTCAAGCCATTCTCTGACGCTCGCTCGACTGCCCACCCATGAATTATGGAAGCGGTCAACTCGCATCTTGAAGGTGTGAAACCACTTTTCGATCAGGTTTCGATCAACGTAGTCGAGTTGACCGCTCAACCCTAATCGGGAGAGGGAAGTCAGATAGCCGTAGCCATCAACGAGAAACACGGTATCGGAGAGATCGTGTTTCTCGGTCAACTTATGCAGGAACGCAGCGGCTGGATCGGTTCCTCGTTGTCCGAACACGGTGACATCGAGAATCAGCCTTGAGTCTATATCTATTGCAGCATACACCCAAGACCAATTTCCGTTGATCTTGACAGCGGTTTCATCAATAGCGACCCGCGACGGCTTTGCCGTCGGCGGGTCTGAGACGGTGTCAGCCAGCCGATGTACCCACTGCCAGATTGCTTGATGAGTGCGTTCTACGCCGATCAAGCGGAGAATTGCTTGTGTCTCTCGAAGTGAACAACCGGTCGCGTGAAGCCGGACGGCGAACACCCTGACGGGCGTCGCCGTCCGCTCACGCTCCCAAGCTTCATCAAATTCCGCCGCGTAACACTCGCTGAGCAGGTCTGCGAGCATCATCCTAAACTCACTCCACGACCTGCTCGCTTCTCAAACCACGCTAACTAGACGGTGCCGGACAGTTGAATAACTTGCTCCAGTGGGGCAACAGAGACCTCCTCACAGTCGACTCCGATCGGTTAACGATGGCCCAAGAGAACGCGGCAGCGTTACACGAGTTCGTCGACGCCTGGAAGGTGGGCCGTGGTAAGCCCGTGGATAGAGAGGTTCTCAAGGCTTCAGGAGCTGTAAGTAGTAACTTCATCGACGAGGTCAGCGAACTTGCTGAGTCAGTCAGTAGGGATGGTAGACAGATTGTCGAGGCCCTGCACGACGGCGAAGTGAATCGCTTCCATAGCGGGAAAGCAAACGAGCCGGAATCCTATCTCGAAGACAACGGGTACATCGAACCCCGTGATACGCTGGATCACGGCCAGATCAGACCCCGAGTCATCGAGCGCTTCGTCAATGAAGGTGTCTCTCGCGAAGAAGCCAAAAACAGGGCTGACGACCTGCTTTCACGTATAGGCAAGAACTGATTCTTTCTTACTTACTTCGGTCATTTGCGCCTTGACAGCTACTGATTCCGGGGTCTCTGTCCCAATGAAGATGGAATCCGAGAGAGATCAGTCAGCCCATGAAACCATATAGCAATATGAAGTTTATTCCCTTAGTGCATTATATCGTGGGTTTTGTCGTGGGTTTAGCAGACTCTCTCGGTCAGCCGAACCCACAAACTGATAAGGATTCCGACTAAAACGCTGAGTAACTCGAATATGCCACTCTTAGAATCGTCATACTTGGCCGCGACTGGGCTTCTAGCCGGATTCTGCCCCAACCAAATTTCGGGCGGTCGAGTCCCTCAGAGATCGCTACAATGAGTCGATCGGATGCCGAACAAAAGAGCGAGACCGACGCTGAACGGGTGCCATCATTCGATGGTATCCGATGGACCTCGTGTTCGCTCGAGGATCGCCTGCAACTGATTTGCATCGTAGGGCGGGAGGATAATCGGATCGTCCTGAAAACTCGAGGGAGCGCTCGAGTGGCTCCGTTACAGTAGATAGTTATATAGTTTCTTTATTCAGAAGATCGCGCGAAAATCACGTTACGTACAGGCAAAGCCGTTACCGGAGGGACTACCTATTTCTTCAATAGCTGTCAATAACTGCGTGCTGCATACAGAGGATGGATGCAACAAACCGATATCGTTGTTTCAAGCGACTTGCGCCGAAGCAGCCAATCGATAGATGTTCAAACAGCCCACCTTCGCGTCAGGGTTCCTGAGTGGGTAATATCAAACGCCAGACCACCACTCTCACTCTCGTCACCTGGATAGTAGTGGAAGTTACCTTGCTCTGTCAGAAATGAATTGTCCTCGAAGAGGCTGTACTCTATAAGATACTGCTGTCGTTCAGCAACCTCTTCACGGACAGTTTGCTCGTCTGGTTCAACATCGATCCGCCCTGAGAACACTCGGGCTTCGCTTCTGGAGAGGTCTCCATCTGTTCGTGAAAAAGCCATTTCGATTGTATAGGAACTCTCGGACTGGTTAATGACGGTCACGGAGAGCATTGGGGAATCGGAGAACAGTCCTGTACATCCAGCAAGCCCCGAGCAGAGAGGAATCGTGCCCAAAACAAAGGTACGCCGTTTCATACAAGGAGTATATACTCAATCAATAAGTATATTTGGAGCAACTCGTACACCCTCCTGTATTGAGTGACCATCATGCTTGTTGGTCGAGTTCTGACTCATGCTGCATTCGCGCTGTGTATGTAGCACGCTCCCATAATCATCTATCGACACTGGTAGTTTCTCTAACAATCAGTTCGTACACCTACATAACGGCTATTCTGGCTTAAAATATTGTCGACAGAATAAGATTTCAACAGAGCCACTACAACAGCTTTCCGATCAAACCGGCGCGCAAAGACACTGGACACGATGGGGTGGGTATGTCCACAACTATCGACCTCGAAGATCGGAATCATCGGTATGGCGAGTGCTGCTTAACCTCTCGTGTCCGCACAGGTGTCTTGCTTAAAGCCCACAATATGAGTCTCCTGATAAGTCTGGAGTCGATGTCTCAAGAGGCCGCGCTGGATGTGACGCTTGAGGACTACCTCGAGTCATTGGGATAGTCGATACGCTGTCGGTACACCCAGGTGTCGAGTGTAAACTACTGAATTCATGCGTTAAAACCGATATATAGCCCACTCAGGAACCCAGTAGATAGAGCTCGAAGTAGTAACGCCAGTCAGAACATCGTTGACTCTCTATTCTTTCTGGGTGTGAGCCCACTGCAGATACTGCTCACCTCGAGGGCGTCGACGACACCGATCTCCTCTGGGAGGATCCGATCCCCGATTGCGATCACATCTGGAACTCGAGTGTTGCGCTCGCTTTCGGATAAACCGCACGTACAGTTACGAACGAACGCGGTATCTATACGACAACACGGGCTTCTTGGACACTCTCGAGCGTCCGGACGTTCCGAAGGTGCTTGGTCCCGATCCCCCTGAGCGTTCGAACACGCAGTCGTCGACCAGTGTGGCCCTGACTCGACAGAGGTTGAAAAGACCACTCGTGAGGCCTTTCCAAAGCGGATGGGAACCGATATCACCATCTTAACCAACAGAACTATGAATTGGCGTTCCGCGTTGGTTAACACGAGAACAGTCGATGTCCTACGAGCCACCGACTCCACCAGCGAATCTTCCAAGGGAGATAATCACCGCGCTCAACGATTTCACTCCGGAGGGCCTCCAGGACGTTGCTACGTACGCCGAAGAGCTAGCCGAACACAAGGAACGCGAAGCCCGTCTCGAGGAGGAAGAGGAGGAGGCAGACCGGAATGAGGTGGAGGAACGGCCAGACGACCTCCCGGACGACGTCCCCGCAAAGGCGACGATCACCATCAAGGAAATCAACGACAATCGCTACTACTACTGGCAGTGGCGCGAAGGCGACAAAATCAAATCAAAGTACAAAGGGCCAGTCAACTCGGATGTGTGATATTCTCAAAAGATAACATCGGAAGAGGAACCCCACACCACCATGTCCGGAGTAATTGCCACAGAGAGACGTTATTACGTGAGGTGAACACCGCGATGTCCGCTGTTGTAGTCGTTTCGTGAGTCGGTGAGACGTGGGAAAGGGCAACTGAAAACGAGCCCCGCACCGTCACATCCAACGTTGTGCTCGACGAGCCGCGTGTGCCCCATCTCTTTGCGGGTATCGAGGACTACCCCCAAATCACGCACACGGATCAGTTGGTCGGACATCGTTCTTGCAAAGGGGATATCACTCAGGAGGGGTTCGGACACCCCTCTATCGATGTGTTCATGAGAGACGGTCTCTTACACGTCGAAGGAGCGCTTCGAGAAAATCGAATCAACCGGTGAAATCGATACTAGATGGGGTCGGTTCTCGAGAGAAGGCGGAATCAGTCGCTAGCACACACACCGTTATCGAAGTGTATATCGAATAGTTGCTTTGGATGGTGTTCTCTCTGTGAGAGCAACAGTCCGACTGAGGACGACGCAGGGGCAGGACGGTACAGACACCCCTCTATCGATGTGTTCTCACTGTGGGGGTGGAGATGAGAAAACGACGAGTGACTGGAAGAATTGAGGTCTATGACGCGGAATAGAGGGTGATAGCGGAGGGGATTCGTGGAGAGAGCGCGTGTGAGAGATCATTTGCTGTTCGCTTCTTTCGAAGCGGACTCAGGAATGTCACAATTAAGGTTCAGAACATATCGTTGAGACTCAGAACACATCGAACACTTCGATAGAGGTGTGTGTGAGTGTGTGTTCTAGAAAGCTAGAAGAAGAGAAAGAAAAGTCGCAAATAAATCCCCAAATTTACTGACCAATCAGTTCTCTCCCGGCGGATCTACCGATACCATCGCTCTCGCCCGTTCGATTCCGTCGATCAACCCCCTCCCCTTCGAGGCGCCGAACACATCGATAGAGGGGTGTCTGTCTCATCATCCCCTTCTCTCATAACACATCGTCGGCCGCTTTTACTATTTCTGAGGTTCGCTGTCCTAACCGGGTTAAATCATCGGATATTATCCGTCTAATCGGAGAAATACACATCGACAACGGTGGGGAACACTTTTGGTCCCACCCTGTATGGGTCACCGTATGGATGACTTCGAGGATCCTCGAGATGAGGCGGGGACATCGAAGGACGAAACGATTGAGGAGGACATTTCCTCATTCGAGTCTTCTGCGCCCGAGACGTCTTCATCCTCGAGTACCCCGCCGCCGACCAATGATTCACAGTCGATCGAGGATATGTTGCTGGAGTTCGACCAGCAAGAAGGACTCATTCGTGATCGGTCGCTTCTCGATCCGAATCACATCGTCGAAGAGGATCGAATTGTCGGTCGCGACGAGCAACTCCAAGAGGTGACGAAGATGCTCCGCGTCGCCCTCGGCGACAATCGTCCGCCGAATCTCTTTCTCTATGGACCCTCGGGGACCGGTAAATCCCTCATCACCAAAGCAGTCTGCAAGAACATTAGCGCGATCTGCGAATCGCGTGATATCCGGTTCGGGACGATCGAAGTCAACTGCCAGGATCTCGACACCCTCGGCGTCGCGGTCTACGAACTAGCGAATCGCGCTGCCGACGAAGCCCTCGTCGAGGTGGAGGTTCCGAAACACGGCGTTGCGACGAAGGAAAAGTGGGACGAACTATATCGGATCGTCAACGAGAACTTCGATTCGGCGGTGTTCGTCCTCGACGAACTCGATATGCTCGTCGGTCGACGAGACAAACAGGAGCCGGCGTTCTCCCGCCTCCTCTATCAACTGTCTCGAGCCGGCGCAAATAACGAACTCACTGCGCACGTTTCAGTCGTCGCGATCTCTAACGATACGAAGATGATGGAGTCCGTGGGGAGTCGGGCCCTGAGCTCCTTTACCCCCGAAGACGTCCACTTCGACGATTACGATGCGAATCAGTTGCAGTCGATCCTTCGCCGTCGCCAGGACGCCTTCTACGACGACGTGCTCGACGAGGACGTCATTCCGCTGGCGGCTGCCTTCGCAGCGCAGACCCACGGCGATGCTCGCAAAGCGATCGATCTCATGCGCGTCGCCGGTGAACTCGCCGAACGCGAAGGCGACGCGGGTGTTCGTGAAGAACACGTTCGTGAAGCCCAAGACAAAGTCGAGAAAAACCGCGTCCTCGAGGTCGTTCGGGGTATCAGCACGCAGAAGAAGCTCTGCCTCTACGCGACGGCAGCTGTCGCTGCCGAAACGGACGATGAATCCGCACGTAGCACGACCGGCTACAGGGTGTACCAGTTCCTCACTGAGGCGATCGAGGCCGACCAGTATCACCAGGAGACCTACGTGAACAAGATGAAGGAGATGACGACGTACTCCCTCGTCGACTTCGAACGACGAAGCCACGGACCGAGTTCGGGGATGTTCCTCGAGTTCCAGTTCGGCGAGCGTCCCGAGACGATTCTCGAAACGCTTCGCGAGGATTCGCGTATCGACATGGTCTCCGGGGACGAAGTCTCGTCCGTCGTCAAAGCACAGGTTCGAAACGAAAACTGAATTCCGGTACTCTCGAGAGTTATCGGTTTGGTTGATCCACCACACACCTCTATCGAGATGTAATCGCTCGAGAGAGCGTGTGTAAAACGGTATTTCTTGAACTGTCTCCCCACCGACGTTCGGGGCACTTCTTCACTTACTATCCCGTATATATCCTGTTGGGTCTCTCAGAAACTGCAATCCTGCACGGTAATCACCACACCTCTATCGAAGTGTCCACACACCTCTATCGAAGTGTTTCCAGTCGTCTCTAGCGGGGATACTCAACACCTTTGGAAGATAGTCTCGGTGTACGTCTCGTATTCTATGTATCTACTCTGAATCGAATGGAGACTGGTATCTCTCGTCGGCTCTGCGCTGGGTACGCTTCCCGAATGTTCCGGACTGAGAGCTCGAAGTCCGGAATGACGTTCGTTCCCGGATTAATTTCGGCTCATCCATCTGGGCGGTCGAGGGCCTCCAATCGGGCTTCGGTTCGTGTCGGAATCGCTCGGCGTGGACTCCGCCGGTCACGGCGGCGTCGGCAAATCCCGTCGCAGACTCTCGTACCGGACTAGATCGAGCATCGCGACGTACGTCGCTCCCCCGTAGGCGACGATCCAATGACCTTCGCTATCGGTACTCGCAACCGGTTCGTGCTCGAAGAGCGTTTGGGCCACGCCTTCGAACGCCCCGTCGTCGGTCGAGGACGCGTAGTACCCTCCCTCGGCGACCGCCTCGTCGACGATTTCCCGTTCGTCATCGGAGAGGCCAGTGACGGAAAACCGATACCGTGATTCGAGGGTCTCGGCGTACTGCTCGTCACTCCCGAGCCGTTCGGCCAGGGTATACTCGTAAGTCGTCACCGTCGTCTTAATCGGCTTGACCTCGACGCCCATCCGTTCGCCGTCGACCAGGAGGACGTCGAATGCCGGTTCGGGGACGAGAACTGAGGTCGCCTGTTCGTCCTCAGTATAGGTTCGCTCGTCGCTGACGGCGTCGACGCCGGACCCCCGATCCGACAGAGCCGATTCGATCCATTCGATGTCGGCGGGCGGAAGGGTGTCGAGCGACCGTTCGGCCCCCTCGGTCGCACCGTCGAAATCGAGCAGGAGGTGATAATTATTGCGCGTTTCGGTGGTCAGTTCGGTTCGGTCGAGTGCGACCACCTCGTCTTCGAAGCGAACCGGGTACGAGACGTCCAGCGGCGGGTGCTCGCCCGATGCGGTCGCCGATCCGGTTTCGAGGACCTCGGCGACGAGTTCGCGCATTTCGTCGATCCCGTCATCGTTCCCTCCGTCGTTCGAGCGGACGTCGAACGTCGCTGACTCGAGGATTTCATCCGTTGTGGCGTCAGCCATCCGCAGGACACCGGCCGGATCCATCCCACATCCGGCGAACGCGGCACAGAGTCCAGTTGTGAGGGACACGAGGACGCGACGTCTGGAGAGCATCACTCGGCCAACGATGTGTCACAGGCAAATACTTTCTGCTCACGTATCGTTTCGAACGCCGGCTAACGGAGCGTCCGGCGGCCTCCTCGCAACTGTCTCGGCGTGGCCTCACCCCCTCTATTACTAGGCTGATTTGTATGGTCGATACAATAGGTGTGATTGGTAACGTAGGTGTAATATCTACAATAGGTCCAATATGTATAATAGGTGAAATAGCTGCACTGCGTAAGGTAGCTACGATATGTGAACTATCTACTATCGGTCAAAGAGGGTAGATGCGGTCGGATCTCTATGGGAATTTTAATGCGGTTTATGCGATAGCTGAAATAGCTATAATCGGCAGTCGGCTAACAATAGGTACTTATTCTACTTCACCTATCTCACCCAACTCACCTAACTCAACTATCTCTCCTATTGTGACTGTTGTAGCTAGCGATGCTATTTCATCTGGCGTGGCTACTCTCTCTACCGTCGCTTGAGTCGGCCTGGTGAGTCGGCGTCTCACTTCTACAATAGGTTCCTCACCCACCTCTCCTATTGCCTCTACTTCACCTATTGTAACTACTTCTCCTATTGTGCCTCGAGTAGGTAGAATTAATATGATGGGGTGAAATGCATTCTTCACCAGCTGAAATAGGAGATATCCGAACAATAGGTGGATATTCTAGCTCGCCTATGACAGAGGACATCCAATTATGACCGATACAACGACCGAGTCACGTGCCGTAAGCGTGGTTATTTTGAAAGGTGGCGTCGGCAAATCAACGACTTCGATGAATCTCGCGCGCCAGCTCGTCGAGCGCGGACGAACCCTCTACGCTGATCTCGATCCGAACGGTCACGCAACGAACGGCCTCGGTTTCGAAGCGGCGTACAACGGTGAGATCAATCTCGGTGACGTCATTCTCGAGGGCAACGCGACACCCCACGACTTGATTCGATCGACCGATTACGGCTTCGACCTTCTTCCGTCCTCGAACACGCTCGAGGATGTCGAAAAGGACCTTGCGGGCGCGATGCAGGGCTCGGCTCGGATCAAATCGAAGATCGTCGATCCGTTGCTCGAGGACGAGTACGACTTCATCGTTTTCGACTGCCCGGCGTACCCGGGGATGCTCAACAACAACGCTCTCGTTGCGACGGGGAACGTCGTGATCCCGATCGAACCGGGCTCGAGTGCGATCGGCGGCTACAAACGAACGATGGAACGGTTGATCGAACCGGCCCGAGAGTACATCGACGTCGACGTCCTCGCTGTCGTTCCGAACAAACTGTCCGATCGGATCGACCAACAGACCGAAGATCGGGAGCTACTCGAGAACCTGAATACTGCGACCTACGAGGTGAATCCGGGACAATCGTTACAGGAGGCAATCCCGAACTTCGCTCGGATTACGGCCGACGAGTTCGACGCGATCGACGCCGGCGAGATGACTCCTCCGAAACCCGGTGTTCGCCACCGATCGGCGCTGTCGCGATCACTGCAGCAAAATCAACCGTTGCAGGATTACGATCCGGAGAACGATCAGATCGACTTCTACGAGGAACTCGCCGAAATAGTTGCCGTCGGAGGGGTCGAACGATGAGTAATCCGTTCGACGATCTCAAAGAAGACGATGCGGACACGGCCGAGTCGGACGATTCGATCGATCCCGAGTCACACACTGATTCGAAACGAACTGATACTGACTCGAGCGGAACTGACGAACAGCCGTCGGTAGCGGAGCCCGCTGCCTCGAGTCTATCCGATGAATCACCCGCAGAAACCGCCGTGGAGGGAAGGGGGTCCGACGCGACCTCGGACGAACCGCTATCGCCTGCAGAGACGGGACCGGCGTTCGAGTACAGTGAAGTGCAACAGAAGCCGTTCTATGCACGCACCGAGACGGTAAACCAATTCGAAAACGAGATTCGGATGACGATCGTCCCGACACTCGCCGAGGCTGGACTGCTCGACGAGGAGACGCGCGAAATTCACGATGCTGTCCTCCGCCTCGCAAACGAACAGCCAGAACGGATCGCCGAACTCGTCCTCGAGGAACGACGACAGTCAGGGAGTCAGTGAGTTCGTCTGACCGTATTCCTCGTCGATTCGGAACCGATCTGAAACCGTTTTCTGCGCCCCCGTGGTGATCGCTTGGACCTCGGCATATCAGGTTTGCAAGATGGCTTTCTCACCTTCTCTCTGCAAAGAATAGGTACCTTTGGTTCAATAGGTTGCGTGGACCGCCTCGGTGAGACAGATACAATAGAGTGAATAGAAACGGTAGTTGGAATAGGTTCACTAGGTAGGATAGGTAGGAGGGGTATCCTTTGTGGGAAAAACAGGGGCTGGATCGGTTCGACCCGAAACTCCGAGGTAGCTGACCGGCCTCCAATAGAGCTCGCTCTGTGACTTCGAACGAGCTAACCGTCGAAGCAGGCGTGACTAGCTGACTGAGTTGTCCAGATCTCACGCAACGGTGCCCTCCCCAATCTATAAATCGTATTTCGATATATCGTTCTTGTGTGGCAGTTTCGCCCGTGACTCGAGTTGGGCGAACCGCGATGCGGTGGTCACGACTGAGTTGTCCACTGATCGCACGATAGCGGTCCGATCAGGTGTGCAATGGGCTTTCGTGGCTACTGTCGAACCAGTGAAACGATCGGTTCTGGCAGCGGTAGTAACAAATCGTACCGCTCACTATTTCCCCCTTTTGAACGGAGCTAGTACGCAGGTTTATAAGCTTTAAATACATCTTTGTGAACGACTCATGGTTGACCCGAAGGAATCCATTAACATCGAAAACGTAGTCGCGTCGACCGGCATCGGGCAGGAACTCGATCTCCAGAGCGTCGCAATGGACCTCGAGGGGGCCGACTACGACCCCGAGCAGTTCCCCGGTCTCGTCTATCGAACCCAGGATCCCAAATCTGCCGCCCTGATCTTCCGCTCGGGGAAGATAGTCTGTACTGGCGCGAAAAGCACTGACGCCGTCCACGAGAGCCTGAACATCGTCTTCGACGAACTCCGTGACCTCCAGATCCAGGTCGAAGCGGATCCTGAGATCATCGTCCAAAATATCGTCAGCAGCGCCGATCTCGGCCGCAACCTCAACCTGAACGCGATCGCCATCGGGCTCGGCCTCGAGAATATCGAATACGAACCGGAGCAGTTCCCCGGACTCGTGTATCGACTCGATGAGCCGAAAGTCGTCGCCCTCCTCTTTGGCTCCGGGAAACTGGTTATCACCGGCGGGAAACAGGTGGAAGACGCCAATCAGGCCGTCGATGCGATCGTTACCCGTCTCGAGGATCTCGGCCTGCTCGAGTAACGCATTTTCTTCGCCGCTGAACCTTTTGCTTGTACTGTTACCATCTTCAGGGGTGCTATAGTAGAACTGAAACGAGTCACACACCGATCGCACAGTCCGCGGTTCCAGCTTGCGGCAATCTCCGGCCCGCGCTACTATCGTGTGATCGGAAAGTGCAGTAGCTTTCAGCTACGACAGGGCCAGAACCGTTGTATGCGTACAGACGGAGGCGCTACTACAACGACTGTCTGCGAACGTAATGAGCACTTCTCGACTCGTTGGTTAGATGAATACCGGATGGGCTACGATCCCGTTTCGATGAGTTCCGCTTCTCCGTGCGTCTCGTCGACGGTGGTAACTCGAACCGTGGCCTCGATCGCTGCAATGTCTTCCTCGAGGAAGAGGACGAATCCGCTCTCGGTTTTGCAGACGAGCGTTCCGTCGGATTTCTCATCGACGATATCGACGGCGACCTCCTCTCCGGGCTCGGGTTTCCCGCCGAGGGGCTCCCCGCACCGCCAACAGTCCGTTTCGTATTCTGCAGACCCTTCTGGAGCATTGTTCGCCCCACACCGAGGTGTATCACATTTGATGAACGAGTCGTGTTTCCCTGGATGATAGCGTCCCACGTCGCAACCGATGCCGGTAGTCCCTAAAAATATGCCGCTGATCAGTTGGTCACCGTAACCGATGACCACGAGACGATTCGATCTCGAGTAGCCACTGAAAGTCAATGCAGTCCCGATCGCACGACGGCTATGCGATCGGTGAGTAAATCGTTTCAGTGGCTACGATAAGTGAGCCCTGGGCCGCCCCGAGGCCAACCCTGAGCGCTGGTCTGCTGGGCCTGTCCCAGGGACGAGCCTCGTCTGGTTCAGGGACTGTTTGATCCGGTTGAAGTCGACGACGGCGGGGAGAGCAGAGCGTCCATCTCGTGGAGACTAAACAGCGACCAGTTGTCGCCGAGATCCGCAGCAAGCCCGTCGACGAACCCGCTCTTCGAGAAGAGGGCAAATTCCTCGTCGCGCGTGTCCGGCCCCCACCGCACCCGCTCAGCTTTGTCACGTAGCGTCGCAGCGAGCGAGTGTCCAACGGGGTCCGTCGTCCACTTACATTCCGCGAGTAGCACCCGGTCTTCGTCCGGAGCAAGGCCGACGATATCAATCTCGTCTTCCCCGTACCACCACCGACCCACGTCGGAGTAGGGGCCGAGTTCGTCACGCCGAATCGATTCCCAGACGGCTTCCCGACAGACGTCCTCGAACGTCATCGCGACGTGGTTGGGAAGATTCGGTTCGATAGTGCCGTCGTAAACGATCGCTGGCGCTTCTTCGATGCTAGAGCGGTTGGGCTCCACGAAGCGAAACCAGAACCGCAGGAATTCGTCGGCAACCTGGTACCGGGATCGCTTTGATTGCTTCGCTGACGCGGTCACTGGGACCTCCCGGTCAATGAGACGCAGTCGGCGCAGCGTCTGAAGGTACTTCGATAACGGCCCCGAATCGATTCCCGTCGCGCCAGCAATCTCGTTCGGGGTCGTCCGGCCCGTTGCGACCGCTTCGAGGATGCTCATATACCGAGCTGGGCTTCGTAGCTCGGTGCGCAGCAGGAATTCGGGTTCGGTATAGAGGACGGCTGTTGGAGAGAGGATCTGCGTCCTGACGTTCTCGGCGAGTGACTGGGCGTAGTCGAAGAGCGTGAGGTACATCGGCGTCCCGCCAGTAACGGCGAATGAACGGATCGCGTCCTCGAAGTCGTATGCGATCGCCTCGCGGGCCTGCTGGAAGGAGAACGGCTGGAGGTCGATTTGCCCCGTTCGGCGACCGTAGAGCGGACTTTCGTGGCCGAGGACCTCGGATTCCATCGTACTGATGCTCGAGCCACAGAGAACGAGCATCGATTCGGTGTCCCGGAGCTGTTCGTCGACGAACGACTGGATGTACGACGGGAGCGAGCCGTTTTCCTCGACGAGGTACGGGAACTCGTCGATGACGACGATGAGTCGTTCAGTGGCGAGTTTTTCGCCGAGGTAATCGAACGTCTCGTCCCATCCCTCGGTACGGGGAACGCGATCGTCGAAATGGTCAGCGATCGTTTCGACCAATTTCTCCCGCTGTCGATGTTCGGCTTCCTGCGCCGCGAGGAAGTAGATATGTGGCTGATCGGTACAGAGTTCTTTGAGGAGCTCCGTCTTGCCCACTCGACGGCGGCCGTAGACGACGTAGAACTCGTCGCTCGAGGATTCGAACGCCGTCTCGAGGGCGTGGAGTTCCTCGTTCCGGTCGTAGAAGGTCATACTCTAGGTAATGATTACTGCGATAATGACTTATGCCTTCCGCCGCGCACCATACTCGCTCGTTGCGTCCTGAACTCGATAGTCTCGCGGCTCACCGAGGATCTATGGGAGCCACTGAAATGAATCACACACTGATCACACCGCGATCGTGCGATTAGGATGAATTGAGGTGTAGTGGCTACTATAGTGGGAGACGGACGGCTGTCGAGAGATTATATACGAGTCTCGCTACGGAAACGGTATGTCTTCCAGCCCCGCAATAGCGGACGCGTTTCCGGAAGTCGACGATATGCACGACTGGCGCGTGTCCCACGCGTTAAATCCGTCCGTTCGTTCTCGGAATCCTTAACTGCTAACGCACGGAATTTTCGATATGTACGATCTTACCGGCTTCCAGCGCGACCTGCTGTATACGATCGCTGGCCAAGACGATCCGCACGGCCTCGCGATCAAAGACGAACTCGAGGACTACTACGAGAAAGAGATCCATCACGGTCGACTCTATCCGAACCTCGACGAGGTCGTCGACAAAGGTCTCGTCGAGAAAGGCGAACTCGACCAGCGAACGAATTACTACACGATCACGGCTCGCGGTCGGCGCGAACTCGAGGCTCGTAGAGAGTGGGAAGATCAGTACGTCGGCGAGTTGCTCTCCGAATCGGAGTAACGGATCTTCATTGCGTTAGCGATGCAACGCTCAGCGCCGCTGAATCGATCCCCGGTCGAGGGAGGGCCAGGAGTGAATCACGCTCAAGCGATACCTCACACGTTCAGGGCGTATCCGAATCGTCCGATGGTGACGGCGGACGCTGGGAGAGCTCGTCAAATCGCTGTTGGGCTCGCTCGGAGCGGTCCACCGTCTCGCGTTCTTCGGACGCGATGTCGATCACTTCGTCGTCCTCGAGTTCGACGCTCACTACTGCATCGACGTGACGAGCGTCTTCGGGGAGCCGCGCCGTGTCGAGGACCGCTTGGTCGACCGTTTCGCCATCGTCCTCGAGCAACAGTACCGCGAGGTCGTCCTCGAACCGGTCCACGACCGCCGTATAGGTGCCGTCAGTCGTCATCGGTATTCCCCCTCGAGTACGACGGTCCCGCTGTCGTTTCGCACGGTAACGGTATCGCCGCCGTTGTTCCAGATTGCACGGCCCGAGCCCCAGTACAGATCGCTCGCTGAATCCGTTCCGCTACCGGTGTAGAGGGTGACCCGTGCGCCCGGGTCGAGCGCGAACCCCCTCGGGAACGTGTAGGTGTAACCCGCTTCGTCGGCGACGGACCAGCCGGTGAGCTCGAACGGCTGGTCACCGATGTTTTCGAAGACGAGATACTCGTCGTTCAGGTTGTCGCTCTCGTCCCCGGCGGCGTCCTCGTGGATCGTGACGATCGACAACGCGCCCTGCTGGTCCGTCGGCTCTGCTGGGTCGGGTTCCGTTCCACCATCAGGGACGGCCGGTGCTGTCGTCGACTCCGTGATCGAGATCACCGTCCGGTTCCGGAGAGCATCATCGACACCGGGTTCGATCGGATCCCCGTCTCGAAGTGCTAGCGGCGCAGTCGGTGCAACGCGTTGGGTCGCGACCGTGATCGCGGACCCGTTGCTCGTCAACCGGACGTTTCCGTGCGTCGCCGTCCAGTAAGTGCGAACGGACTGCTGGGAAAACCGCTCGAGGACCGATTCGTGGGGATGGCCGTACTGGGAGTCGTACCCGCTCGAGACGACGGCGATGTGCGGGTCGGTAACCTCGAGGAACTCGCTTCCGGAACTCGATCGACTGCCGTGATGGCCGGCGCTCAAGACCGTCGCATTGAGGCCGGCCCCGTATTCGTCGACGAGGAACTGCTCGCTGGCAGTCTCTCCGTCGCCGGGAAGCAGGAAACTCGAGCGACCGAAGCCGAGCCGAAGGACGATACTGTTCTCGTTTCGATCCCCGTTCGCGATATATCCCTCAGGCGGCGCGAGTACTTGCGTTTCGACCCCCTCGAACGGAATCGGGTCACCCGCTCGCGTCTCGTACAACGTCACGTTGTGTTCGTCGATCGCGTCCAGATATCCCAGATAGGTCTGGGACGTCGACGTGATCCCGGGATCGTACACCGCGCCGATTCCATCGCCTTCCGTCTCGAAGTAGTCGATGACGGCCTCGTGGCCGCCGATGTGGTCCGCATCGGCGTGCGTCGTCACGAGGGAGTCGATTCGATCGATATTGTGCTTTTTGAGATAAGCGAGCACGTCTTCGCCGTCGTCGGACCAGTCCCCCGAATCGATGAGCATCGTCTCGTTCGTCGGGCCGACGATCAGCGTACTCGAGCCTTGGCCCACGTTGATGAATTTGACCGACAGGGTTCCGTTCGAACTCGCCGTTCGCTCGTCCTCCGTCTCACCCGCCGATTCAGGTGCTGGCCCCGTCGATTCGTCCGGCGACGGGGCTTTGTCACTGATCACGCCACCACACCCTGCGAGAGTGACGAGGACGATAACGATGAGTACGCTGAGGAGCCGTCTCCGCATCATGGACCCCTCACAGGCCGGAGATGCATAGATGTACCGTGGTCGTTATACAGTTCTCTGCAGCCGCTCAGCGGTTACTCTCGATCAAACGGTATCCGGTGGCCGATCCCGTTCCGTGCTGTGCCCAGTGATCGAAACGAGACTCGAGAGAAGAGGGGTTAGAAGTAGAGGTCGCCGATTCGATCGGCGGTTCGCAGTGCGAGCGCCTGCCCGGTGTTGGTCGGGTTCGGGCCACCGAGCCCGTTCGCCAGCGCGGAGTGGTCCGCGACGAACAGCCTCGAGACGTTCTTCGCCTCGGCGTTCTGGTCGAGGACCTTCCCCATTCGCATCGTCGACTGCATGTGGAGCAGCAGGGGCGGCCACTCGCACCGGTGGACGTGTTCGGCGCCGGCTTCTCGATGGATGTTCGCGGCGATACGCGCGAGTTCGTCGCGCTTCGCGTCGTCGTCGGGATGCGGTTCGTACTTGACCTTCGGGACCGGTCCGTGCTCGTCGCTGAACGTGTTGTCCAGCGAGACGCCGTTGTCCTGACGCGGGAGGTCGTCAGTGAGGATCAGGAGCGCCTTCGTCTGCCTGTAATCCGACATTCGGCGCTTGAGATCCTCCCCGACGACGTAGCCGCGGGTGTCCCACGGCTCGCCGGGGTCGACCGGGGTGTCGAAGCTGTACCCGGCCTCGGTGAAGAGGTAGTCGGCGTAGGAGACGAGGCCGGGCGACATACCGATGTCTTCCATGCCGCCGATGCCGGGCTTGTCGAACCGAACCGCGGAGTTGTGCCCCACGTAGGGGTCCATGTGTTCGTTCTCGGGGTTGATTTCGGCGACGGTATCGTCGTCGTAGACGCCGACGACCCAGTCGAACCAGTGGGTCGTGAGTCCCTTTCCGACCCAGCCGTCGTCGGGCAGGCCCGAGTTGAGCCAGAGTCGCGGCGACTCGATGCAACCGGCGGCGAGGACGACGGCGTCGGCCGAAACGGTCTGCGAGGAGCCCGACCAGGAGTCGCGGAACGTGACGCCGGTCGCCTCTATCGTTCCGATCCCGTCGTTCGTCTCGATGTTCGTCACGAAGGCGTTCGGACGAATCGCGACGTTCCCCTCGTCGGGGTCGTCGTTGGTGTCGAGCGCTCGCGGAACCCAGCTCACGTTGGCGGACTTCCGAGATTTTTCGCGAACCGGTGCGTCGACGGGTGTCGACCCACCCTGGAAGTGGTCACCGACGAGCGTATCGCCGCGGAACCCGTCGTCGTAGCTGAACGACCCCTCGTAGTCGGCGTCGAGCGGTTGGTTGGTCGCGGTCTCCTCTCCGGGGTCCGAGACGGCGTTCGCCTGGGGCCGCCAGCCCGTCTCCGTGACGTTTTTCGAGTCGATCCGCGGGTAGCCGGCGTTCGTCGCCCCCTCGATGAACACCTCTTCTTTGGCCGTCATCGGCGCTTGCTGTGTGCTCGTCACTTCTTCGTTGAGCTGGTAGTACGGGACGAGTTCCTCGTAGGAGATGGGCCAGTGGTCCTGTTCGTCGATGGCGTGGGGGTATGCTCGAGGGTGGTTCGCGAAGTAGTGGAGCGAGGTGCCACCGACCGCGCCGACTTGCCAGATGAACGCGTTCTGGTGGAGGTTTCGGAACCACGGCGCCCGCGAGTGGTCCGCGGGGCCCACACGGAGGTAGCCGTGGGTGGGGTCGTTCGCGTCGGCTTCCCGGTGGGTGAACTGCTCGTCCAGGAGTTTTCCGTCGAGGTCGTCGGGATCCGTGCTCACCGTCCCGCCGGCATCGGCGTGTGGTTCGGGCCACTGGTCGTTACCGTGCCACGGCCCGCCCTCGAGGATGAGAACGTCGAGGCCGTGCTCGCGGGCGAGCCGTGACGCGGCGGCGGGACCGTCCGCACCGGCACCGATCACGACGACGTCGGGATCGTTCATCAGGTGTCACCTCCGATACCGTCGATAACGTCGTCGCCGGTCAGATCGTCCGGAAGGTTCAGATTCTTCGCTTTCGGATCGCTGAATCCGCCCGGAACGGCGTGGCGCCAGTCGGCCGCGTGCCCCGGTGCCGGCCCCGGGTAGCCGCTCTGCTGGTGGCTCTGGACCGCTCCCGGCTCCGTCTGCATTTCGCGTTCGTTTGGCGTGTTCGTCTTCGTGTCGCCGTATCCCGACCACTCGGTGTAGTATCCGAAGCCGTGGAGGCCGTTGACCGCCATGACGACGTACTTCAGGATACCGGCGTCGGGAACGAGCGGCGACAGGAGGTCGTCGAGCGTGTCGATGACGCCCCCGTCGATGATCGTCCACAGGCACCGTAGCCGATCCTCTCGAGAGAGCCTGGTGAACGTCCCGCCGCCCGGGAACTGCTCGTTCGGGGAGACGGGATCTTCGTTCTTTCCGAGCGCGACGAACTCGGCGGCGACGAGATCGAACACGAGCGTGAAAAGCGCCGCGTAGGGGTAGTTCTGGAGGACGCGGTGGACGGTCTCGTTGCCCGTCTCGACGACCAAATCGAACGCTGCTACCCCCTCGGTCGTATCGTCGATGTCGGCGAACCCGATCTCGAAGCGTTCGATCGGTCCGAACGTGAGGTGGTCCTCGAGCGCTTCGCCGTCCAGATCGAGGTCCAGGAGGCTGATATCCGCGAGGTCCAGTAGCGCATCCAGATCGGAGCCGAGCCCCGTCGTATCGACCGTCACCTCGAACAGGCTCCGCGGCATCTCCGGCCCCGATTCGCTCGAGAGCGTATTCTCTAGGAGGTCATCCTTTTCGGTCACCATCTCGGCGCGAATCTCCTGAAAGTGGTTGAAGTCCCAGATGAGGAACTTCTCTAACTCGACGTCGAGACCGCCCGGAACGTGCTCCGGCCCGAGTTCGTCCTCGAGCTGGGGCGTCCGTGGCACGATCGCGTCGACGATCGATCGGTACGTGTCCGCGGTATGGGGATCACTCTGCAGTGGCGAATCCATCGCTGCCCGTGCAGTTTCGAAGGTGGCGTTCGACATGGACAGCGCCGCGAGTCCGCCGATGCCCTTCACGACTCCCCGTCGGCCTATCTGGCTCCTGTCGTTTTCTTGCATGGTGTGTCCGGGCCACGTCAGCAACTATTGCTCAGCTGCTGTGTGACTCTATCACAAGTGAACCAGAATATAGCGTATAAACCTATGCAACTGATATAACCTACATTATTCTCGAGTTACACCATCGTAGATATACTTGCTATTACGGAGTTATAGTGATCTAAAGGGGATATAAATATGTCTGAGGACATAATATTGAATTTCGAATCTCCGCTTCGCGATAGCAAAATGTGACTGATACTTTCACATTCATATACTATTGAAGACGTGTGATTGAGGGGGTTTCGTCCCACATTGTCGCACACGTTCAAGGGACGTCGACACCTACGAGGGGACATGGACGAGGACCCATCAGTCTCGATCAACGCGATAAAACGATCGTACACGATCATCGACGAGATATGCGACCGTGACCGAGCGGGCGCGACCGAACTCGCGGATGCGCTGGGGCTACCGAAGAGTACCGTCCACAACCACCTCCGTACGCTCGCGACGCTGGGCTACCTCGTCGAAGAAGACGGGACGTACCGCCTCGGGGCTCGATATCTCCACTTAGGGCAGAAATCGAGGAACTCCCGGGCGGTCTTCCAGCACGGTCGCGACGCCGTCGAGGCGCTCGCGGAGCGGTCCGGAAGATACTGTCAACTCGCCGTCGAGGAGAACGGAGAGACGGTCGTCATTCAATCGACGCAGCGGGTTTCCGACGACGGTGCCCGATCCGCTCGACAAGCGTATCCGATGCGCGCGCACCTCCATACGAATGCACTGGGCAAGGCGCTACTCGCGCAGCTGCCATCCGAACGGATCACGGCGGTGATCGATCGGACGGGCCTGGTGGCTCGGACGGAACTGACCGTGACGGACGAGGACGCCCTCCGATCCGAACTCGAGACGATACGAGAGCAGGGGTACGCCGTCGATGAGGGGGAACTCCTCAGTGGGATGATCGGCGTCGCCGCTCCCATCGCGACTGAACGGACCGTCCACGGTGCAGTCGCCGCGTACGGCGCTGGCAACGAGATGCGGGCGGCACTCGATGCGGGGCTTCCCGACCTCGTCACAGAAACTGCGGACGACATCAGGGCGGACATCGTCTTCGATACCCTCGAGTGAGCGCTTCGTCTCGTAGAGGACCCCGCCACGCGGACTCCATCGCGTGGATCACTCGCATTTCCGTCCCACGATGTGGCACGCGTACGGAGATCTCGAACCGGAGCGCGAGTCGGGATTCCGACGGAAACGCCTCACAACCAATTATGAGGTAAATGTGATATGTGAATCGGTTTTCAAAAAACCAGATGGTCCGGTAGGTAATTCGTCCGCCTATGAACTTCGGGAACGTCGTCGACCACATCGCGAGGAATACTCCGAATGTGCGGGCAGTAGGGGACCCGGAGCGGCAGCTAACGTACGAAGAACTGTCGGCGGCATCCGACGCGGCGGCCAACGTTTTCGCGGCGCGCGGTGTGGAGCCCGACGATCGCGTCGCCATCTGTCTCCAGAATCGGGTCGCGTTCCTGACTGCGTACTTCGGCGCGATGAAGCGGGGGGCCGTCCCCGCTCCCGTCAACACGCGATTCACCGACGAGCAAATTCACTACGTACTCGATACCAGTGCTAGTTCGGTGATCGTGACCGACGAGACGTTCGAATCGGTCGCGACAGACGTGGAAACGGCCCTCACCGTCGACGGGAGCGTCGGTGCCAACTTCCACACCCTGCTCGAGGACGCGTCCGACACGTACACCGTGCATCCGCGGCGGAGCGACGAGACGGCAGCGGTCGTCTACAGCAGCGGGACGACCGGGCGGCCGAAAGGCGTCCGGCACACGCACGGCAACGTCATCGCCAACGCGCGGGGAATTCGCACCTACCACCGCCTGACGCGGGACGATGTCGGTCTGACGGTGAGTAAGTGCTTCCACGTCACCGGCCTCAACGTCACGACGACCCCACTGCTCCTCGCCGGGGCGGAAAACTGGCTCCTGCCGAGTTGGGATCCCGTCTCCGTCGCGGAGACTATCGAAAATCGCGACGTCACCTACACCTTCCTGACGCCGAACATGATGAGGGCTCTGCTCGCCGACGAGGACGTCGACGACTACGATCTCTCGTCGCTGCAGCGGGTCGTCGTCGGCGGCGCACCGATGCCGACCGAACAGTTCGACGACGCGGCGACAGCGCTCGACGCGACGGTCCTCGAGGGATACGGGATGACCGAGACGACGCCCCTGGCGGCGTTCAATCGACCTGATACGGCGGTGCGAAAGCCGGGTAGTGTCGGCCCTCCCGCTCGCGAGGTCGTCGACCTGCGCATCGAAGACCTCGACACGGGCCAGCCGGTCACCCGGGGGGAGCGCGGCGAACTACTCTGGCGGGGCGACACGGTGACGCCGGGATTCGAGCGCCGACAGCGCGAGGCGGAGGTCTTCGTCGAAAGAGACGGAAACCGATGGCTCCGCTCCGGCGACATCGGATACCTCGACGAGGACGGTCACCTCTTCGTCGTCGGTCGACGCGGGGATATGTTCACCGTCGGTTGTGCGAACGTCTTCCCGCGCGAAATCGAGGAGGTCCTCTACGAGATCGACGGCGTCACTGGGGCGGCGATCATCGACGCCCTCGACGATCGCCAGGGGGCAGTTATTACGGCTATCGTCACGCGTGACGGCGACATCACCGAGGATAGAATTCGCGAGATTTGTGCCGCCCGACTCAGAGAACACGAGGCGCCGGAACGAATCGAATTCGTCGACGACATTCCCCGGACGGCGACGGGGAAGATCGATCGCGTTACGCTCGGGGAACTGTTCGGGACACTCTCGTCTACCTGAATCTGACCTTCTGCTGTCAACGGTCTGCGTTTCACTGGCTCGACGTTGTCGCCGTCGAACAGTGCGTCGAAAAGCACGGACTCGATACCGATTTCGAGGCTATATGGAAATACTATCACTCGGATACATTTCGGCACAAAATGCACGCTCACTATACACACCTACGCGCTCCTTTCAGCCACTATATAACGAGACTCACGCCACGCGCGATAAGGGAGCGGACAGGACCGGTGCCCGCATAAGCGAGTCCGTCGATCGGATCCACTGCGTCGAGATGGGGTCGAAAAACCTCTAATCGGTCAGTCGGTCGGACGATCCCGCGTTGCTGATTGTATTCGATCATTCCTTTCTCATCGAGTTTGGGGAGATGTTCTCGGTAGAGTGGGATATAGACGCGCTGGCGTTGGGTGGAGGTTAGCTCTGCGACAGTCGTCTCGTGTTCTTTTGCCGAGACGATCTCGGCGAGGTCCCCCATCTTGATCGGTCCATCGTTATCCAACAGATAGGCGATTACATCTCTTCTACGGCTTGCCTTGAGGAGATGAAAGATTCCGTCTTTGGTGAGTTTCGACGTCTCTCCTGGTTCTCCATCGCTGGAGGGAAAATCACTGTTGATCATCATTTCGATTATCCGTTGACTAAATAGAGGATGTACTTCAGGAGTGAAAACACATTTTCCAACACGATTTGGTACAATAGAATGTCACTATGGCTGGTAAAACCACTGAGGGCCAAAGGGAATATCCATTACAAATACGCGTTGCCGCCTTGTATCAATGGATCATAACCCGATTGCGTACTACTCCTATCCCATCACATGGGCGATAATTCGCGCAAGTAGAGCCTTGGTGTGGTCGGCTGAAACCATTATCCCCGGCTTAGATCGTTCTCTTCGGAACCCCCTCGGATTCCCCTCACCACACTCATTTCGACGCCGGTCGTGATCACTACTCGTACCCTGCCGTACTGTCGAGTTGGGCAACGGTGACGACTCGATCCCAACTAGTCCGGCATCCTACTCGTCATCGTCGCTGCCACTATCGAACGGATCGTCGGAGCTCTCGCTGCGTCGCGATCAGTGTCTAAATCGTTTCAGGGGCTACTATAATACGAAGGTAAACACAATTCGCGATCTCCATGTGATACCAACACCAAAACTCGATAGCCAAATTGCTCTCTTCGTCTCCCTCTCTTTGAGCAAGCCCAACCCCGAGGCTCTCACCATCCTTCTTGATGACCGAGGATATGACGACCAGAAAAAAGCGACTTTCCCGTCAATACGTGGGTCGTCCACTGAGCGCGCATCGTGAGTGCACCTCGTTTGTCGTCCGTTCCGAAACTGTACGCGGCAGGAATTTCCAAACCTGGCGTACAGAACGGACTCAGTTTTCTGCCTCCGTTATACGGAGTTCGTCATCGACTTCGTAGAAGTAGCCCCGCTCGAGCAGTCGGGTAATCGCGTGCTCCGCGTCCGCAGACTCGAGCGTCAGTTCGTCGGATTCGAGGAGGATTTCGACCGCGCGTTCGCGCGAGATCGACTGCACGTCTTCGTGATCGTCCGAACCGCGGCTGTGAGTGCAAAGGAGGTCGTACGAATCCAAAATCCACTCCGGAAGCGGTGGCCGCGGATCGGTGAGATCGTTCATCTCGGGTTCGTGTGCACAGTCTTCGTACTCTCGCTGCTTAAGGATACTCCCCAAACCGGGGAAACTACCGCCACACGAGAAGACCGTCTCGAGAACCGGACCGAACGAGCAGCGATCGCAATCTCGAGTCGGCCGGCGGCCGTAACCAGCTTTGACTGAGTGGCCTCGAGATGCGCACAGGGGATGGTTCCGGTTCTCGGGGAGAATACAACAGGCACAATAGGCACAATAGGAACATCAGGTATAATAGGTATAATAGGTATAGTAAGTACAATAGGTGGGCAGCAACAAGAGACACGAGAACGGGGCTGTGTTGTCTCCGTTTCGTCCGACATCTTCTCTCGATCAGCACCATCTAGTGAGACGACTGTGAGAACTGTACAGGCTGAGAAATCGACTTGAGAGAGATAGCTAGCAGATCCACTCCGTGAACGGTTCGCAGTCGGATTCGACGAACCTCGGGGGCGCGAGCGCCGTCGCCTTCAACTGAATAACGAACGCGTCGGTACCTGTTCTCTCCCTCCCTCTCACCAGCCGTTTCGTCTCGAATAACTAGAATAGTTTGAAATTATATGTATGGGGTGTTATACCATAGAAAATATATTTCGACGCGGGTCAGATTTCCACGTTTCCATCTCTGTAATCGAGGCCGACGTTGACAGTGACGATTCGACGATCGATCTTCGGTGACCAACAACACACCGTCCTCGACGTCGTGTTTCACGATAGGCCGCGGAAGAACGAACCTGTAGCAACCTCGTTTCTGGCCGCTTCAGTCGTTTCACGACCAAACTTGTTCGTTTCGGGATTGTCGGCGTCGTCTAGCCGATATCGTCCGATGGCAGGTCAGATCACTGTCTCGTCGACCGTAACACGATCCGAGTTCTGGACGGGATCGGGATGTCGATCGGCTTTGTATCCTATTGAGAGACTATTGCTCGTTCCGGGTAGTATCGAACCCTTCTATAATGTGACTGGTATTTTGAAGGGAAATATCTAGCAAGATGGGAGTGAATACTGAGCGTCAGTAACGGTTTCGGTGTTCCGTCTCATCCCACAAATTCCCGATCGAGAGAGCTGCTACGATAGGGGCGAGTCGCGTTCTGGAGTATGGGTCGCGTTGAAACGCCACGCCTCACCCTTTCGACCGCCTCTGAGCGCCGCGACGAGGCGGTCCCGTGATGGAGCGTCGCGGGGATCAGAAGGTTATAGTCTCTCTAGGTAGTACGTCACACGGTATGGAGTATACCGTTGTCGATAGCGAGGATGTACCGCTCACCGACCTCTCCGAAATCGACGAAATGCCGCCGGATCTGGACATGCGGGCCGTTGACGAGGAACTCGACTGTCAGAATAGTGCGGTGAAGATCTGGTATTTCGACGAGGGCGAAGAGATCGGATACCACGCGCACTCGGAGCAAGAAGAACTCTTCTACGTCCTCGAGGGAACGTTTTCGCTGAAACTCGGCCGCTCGGGCGAGGCGGAGTTCGTCGAGGCCGACGAGGGGACGTTCTGGGTCGCCGCGCCGAAGATCGGCCACGGCCATCGCTGTATCAGCGACGATGGCGGCGCAGTCCTCGCCTTCGGCGCGCCATCAGTCGACGATCCAGGCCGCGATCCCCACTCGATTTCCGACGACGAGATCGACGGCTGACGGCCCGCGAAACCGACCGTGTGGCCGCTGAATTCCCCTCGAGTTCTCGGGCCAAACGGTGGTGTGTGGTAGTTTACCAGCGTGAGAGAAGGGGTGAGACGACTCGAGCTGGACGGCTGTTGTCATGAGACCTCCTCGAGTCGTCGTTTCGCCTCATCCACGATCCGTTATAGCAGCCGCTGAAACGATTAACACGGTAATCGGAACGCTGTCGTTGGATTCGGTGTGCAGTGACGTTCAGCGGCTACTATCCGTGTCGCCGTTGTGGGTATGGTCGTGATCGTGCTCGTGCTGGTGTCCGTGTCCCACGTCCGGCGTTTCGAGAACGTCCTCGCACTCGACGTTCGTGTAGCCGGAATGGAACAGTTCGACTGAGCCACCGTCGGCGTCGAACGCGTGCCGTTCGATACAGCCGACGTCCGCGCCGAGCAGGTGAACGCTGACGCTGGGTTCGTCCGACGTCGTCTCGACGGAGTGGATGTCGTTGTTCGGCGGGATCAGTTCGTAGTAGTCACCGCGTTCCATGCGCTCGGTCCGAATCCGGTCGAGTTCCGCCTCGCCTTCGTCGTTCGTCGCGTCATCGACCCGGCGGTAGAAATCCTCGCGTTGCGTCCCGCCGTAGATTCCGACGAGTCCCCACGCGAGATGGTCGTGGACCGGCGTCGAAGCGCCCGGCGGAAGGACGAGCGTGAACACCGACAGTTTGTTTCCCTCCCGGTACAGCAGCCACTGCGCGATGTCCTCTCCCATGTTACCCTTATCGTCCACGTCGTCCATGGCGAGTTCCTGATACCGTTCGGCAAGCCAGTCGTCGTCCGCGAGGAGTTCCTCGAACGGGTCCGCCAGCGCCTCGAGTAACGGTGGAACCGCCTCGTGTTCGTCGGCGGCCGCTTTCACCGTCTGGACGAACTCTCGCAGTCGATCGTTATCGTAGATGAACTCCGGTTCGGGGTCCGATTCGGTTGACGCCATCGTGTCGTGGTAAATGTCATCAGTGATCATAAACGCTCGGTCGTCGTCCACAACGGATCGGCAGGATCGACCCCGTTTCCTCGCGAAGACCGGACGGAAGCGTCTCGAGGCGAACGCCGCCGCGATCCGGTGCCGTCTCTGAGGTGTCGAACAGAATACTTATGATCGCGATCCGGTAACGTTCCGTCGTGGGAAATAGCGCTTTCAGTGCCCTCTCCGCGTTCAAAAGCGGCGTGCGCGACCTCTGGAGTGGCGGACGCGGAAAGGTACTCACCGCGACCGCCGGCGGTTGGCTTCTCTCGGTCGGCGTTCGGATGATCTATCCGGTGATGCTCCCGTCGCTACGGTCGGCCTACGGGCTCGACCTGACGACCGCCGGACTCCTGTTGACGGTGTTGTTTCTCGCCTACGCGTTCGGCCAGTTTCCGGGCGGCGTCCTCGCGGATCGGTTCGGCGAGCGATTCACGCTCTCGGCCAGCGCGGTGATCTCCGCCGGCACGCTGACGCTCGTCGTCACCGCCAGATCCGCGATCGTCCTCTTCGTCGCGACGGCGCTGTTCGGGTTCGGAACGGCACTGTACGCAGTCGGTCGATATACCGTGCTCTCCCGGCTCTATTCGGAGCGACTCGGCGCTGCGAACGGTGTGACGGCCGCGTCACAGGACGCCGGCCAGTCGATCCTTCCCCCGATCGCCAGCGTGCTCGCGGCGACGTTCCTCTGGACGTACGGATTCGGGTTCGTGATTCCGCTGTTCGTACTCGCGGCCGTCACCCTCTGGCTCGTCGTTCCGGTCCGTTCGACAAGCGTGTCGAACGGCAGATCCGGCTTCGGTCGCGACGATCTCACGGCGCTCCGATCGGCGTTGAGTCGACCGACGATCGTCTCCGCGACGGCGGCGTTGATCCTCGGCCTCGTCGTCTGGCAGGCCTTTACGAGCTTCTACCCGACGTATCTGATCGAGGAGAAAGACCTTTCGACGACCGTCGCCAGTCTCCTGTTCGGGACGTTCTTCGCGCTCGGTATCTGCATCAAGCCGCTCTCCGGGGTGGCGTACGATCGATTCGGCATCCGGCGGTCGCTCGCGATCGTCGCGAGCGGTCCGACGATCGCCCTCGTCGCGCTGCCGTTCGTCGACGGGGTGTGGGGCCTCGTCGCGGTAACGGCGCTCGTGAGCACGCTGCTCGGCTTCGCGACGGTCCTCGAGCCGTCGTTGCTTCGCTCCCTCCCCGCGGATATCCGCGGCACGGGGTTCGGGATTCTCCGCTCCGTCGGGTTCACGATCGGCGCGATCAGCCCCGTCCTGTTCGGAGCGGCGGCCGAACGCGGCTTCTTCGACGAGGGATTCACGATACTGGCCGTCTTCGCGGCCGGAATGCTCTTCCTGGCGTTTCGCATCCCCGAAAATTGATGCTCGTTGCGACGGCCGGGACGCAGCAATCGCCCGCCGCAGCCGAGTCGGCGAACTGACCACAGAGCGCGAGTTCCTCGTATCGCTCGGAGAGGCCGAACCACTGCCGTCCGGGATCGGAAATGGACGACACGCCGCCCCCGCAATCCGAACGGTTAATGCTCGAGAGCGTGAGGGGTTCCCATGCTCACGGAAACGGTCGCATTTGTCACGGGAGCGAGCCAGGGTATCGGACGCGAGATCGCCATCTCCCTCGCGGATCAGGGGGCGTCAGTCGCCCTGGCGGCGAGGAGCGACGGAATCTACGAGACGGAAGCCGAGATCGATGAACCGGATCGAACGCTGCCGATCGAGACGGACGTGACGAACGAGGCGTCGGTCGCGGCGGCGATCGAAGAGACGGTCGAGGCGTTCGGCGGCCTCGATTGCCTCGTTAACAATGCGGGCATCGCCGGGCCGACGTCTCCGATCGAGGAGATCGACGTCGACGAATGGCGACGCGTTCAGGACGTCAACGTTCTCGGAACGTTTCTCTGCGCGAAACACGCTGCGCCCCACCTCCGGGAGAGCGACCGAGGGAGCATGGTCACGATTTCCTCGACCAGCGCCAAGCGCGCCCACCCGCTTCGAACCCCCTATACGGCGTCGAAGGCCGCACAGATCACGATGACTCGTGCGATCGCGTACGAGCTCGGCGAAGACGGCGTGACGGCGAACACCATCTGTCCGGGTCCGGTCGACGGTGATCGGATCCGTCGCGTCTGGGAGGAGCGCGCCGAACGGAACGGAACGACGGCGGCGGAAGTCCGCCGGGAGACCGAAGCGACCCTGCCGATCGGGGAAATCGCCGAGCCCAGGGACATCGGGGAGATGGTCGCCTACCTCGCCGGCCCGAACGGGCGCCACATCACCGCCCAGGACATCACCATCGACTCCGGCTTCACCGTCTGCTGATCGACGGAGTCACCTCGAGGGGGCCACAGGACGGGAGGGGTGGCGGACGATCGCTCATTTGCCGTTTTCGGACGGGAAACGGCGCGGCGATCGACGCATCCCTCGTTCGCAGCGCTTCGCACCGCAACCCGACCGTTGACGACTCGTCTCGCCGACGAGGACATAATACTTTTACCGTGTTCCACCGATATGCGACTGATGGCCCAACTCCTCAGCGACGCTGTCACGCTGACCGAAAGTCAGCAGTTGGTACAGACCAGCGTCCGGGACGTTTGTTCGAACTTCGACCACCAGTACTGGCGCGACCAGGCCGAAGCCGGTGAGTATCCCCACGAATTCGTCGACACGCTTATCGATCACGGATGGATGGGGGTCCTCATTCCCGAAGCCTACGGCGGTGCCGGAATGGGGACCCGAGAAACCGTCGTCATGATGGAAGAAATCGCCGCGAACGGCGGCGGATTCAGCGCCGCGCAGGCGGTCCACGGCGGCGTGTACAACTCCGTCCCCATCGTCGAGTACGCCAGTGAGGAACTGAAAGGCGACCTGCTTCCCCGGGTCGCGGACGGCGAGGCGTCGATTCAGGCGTTCGGCCTGACCGAGCCGAACGCGGGCTCGAACTCGACGGCGATCGAAACGCGCGCGGATAAAGAGGGCGACGAGTACGTCATCAACGGGCAGAAGATCTGGACCTCCCGCGTCGACGTCTCCGACTACATCGTCCTCGTCGCGCGGACGACGCCGCTCGAGGAGGTCGACAAGCGAACGCACGGAATCTCGATGTTCCTCGTCGACATCGAGGACGCCGTCGAGCAGGGGGCACTCGAGATGGAGGCGATCCCCAAGTCCGCCAGCGACTTCGTTCACTCGTTCGAGCTCTGGTTCGACGACCTGCGCGTCCCCGCCGAGAACCTGATCGGCGTCGAAGGGGAGGGGTTCTACCAGGTGCTGGACGGCCTCAACGAGGAGCGGCTCGTCATCGCTGCCGAGTGCATCGGACTGGGGCGACTGGCGCTCGAACGGGCGGTCGACTACGCCAACGAGCGTGAGGTGTTCGACCGCCCGATCGGTTCGAATCAGGCGATCCAGCACCCGCTCGCGGAGGCCTACGCGCGATTGCAGGCGGCCAAGCAACTGACGTACAACGCGGCCGACCGAGCGGCCTCGGACGAGGACGTCGATCTCGGCGCGTACGCGAACGCGGCGAAGTTCCTCGCGGCCGACGCGGCCTACGAGGCGGCCGACGCCGCGGTCCAGACCCACGGCGGATTCGGCATCGCGACGGAGTACGACGTCGAGCGCTACTTCCGCGAAGCCAGACTGACCCGGCTCGTGCCGATCACCCAGCAGCTCGCCCTGAACTACCTCGGCGAGAACGTGCTCGGCCTGCCGCGCTCGTACTGATCGAAACACGACTCACGACTCACGATAGAAACCCATGACGGACCACAGCGAGACGACGGACGACAGCGAGGAAACACCAGATAAACGGCTCGTCGAGGGCTGGCACGGCCGATACTACGAGGATTTCACGGTCGGCGACATCTACAAGCATCCCTTCGGTCGGACCGTCACCGAGACGGACAACGTCTGGATGACGAACGTGACGATGAACCTCAACCCGATGCACTTCAACGAGGCCTACGCCGCCGAGACGGAGTTCGGCGAGCGCCTCGTCAACGGCCTCGTCGTCATCTCGACGGCCGTCGGAATGAGCGTCGTCGACGTTTCGGTCAACGCCACCGCGAATCTCGGCTACGACGATATTCGTCACCACAGCCCCGTCTTCCACGGCGACACTATCTTCGCCGAGAGCGAGGTCCTGAGCAAACGAGAACTCGAGTCTCGCGACCACGTCGGCATCGTCGAAACCGAGCTCCGGGCGTACAACCAGCACGACGACCTCGTGTTGAGCCTCGAGCGCACGCCGATGGTGCTAAAACGCGAGCACGCCGACCCCTCCGCCGCGGAGCCGCCGGGCTGGCCCGAGGGGATCGGAACCCAACCGGAGGACCGCTGAGCGTGTTCGCACTCGACGACATCACGGTGCTCAGCCTCGAGAACGGGATCAGCGCGCCGCTTTGTACCCGAATGTTGGGTGACTTCGGTGCGGAGGTTATCAAGGTCGAACGACCGGACGTGGGGGACGTCAACCGCCACTGGGATTCCGTCGTGTACGGCGATTCGTCCGCCCACGCCTGGGTCGATCGGAACAAACTGAGCGTCGAACTGAATCTCAAGAACGACTCTGGGACCGCCATCTTCCACGAACTGGCCGAAGAGGCCGATATCGTCGTCCAGAACTCGTCGCCCGACGTGGTCGAACGACTCGGCGTCGGATACGAAGACATCAGGCGGACTACCGAGGATATAATCTATCTGAACATCTCGGGCTACGGCCGGGACGGCCCATACAGCGACCGGAAAGCCTACGATATGGTCATGCAGGGCGAGACCGGGTTGATTCCGATGAACGGCTCGCCGGACGCACCGGCGAAGATTCCCCTGAGCGTCTGTGACATCAACGCCGCGACCTACGGAACGATCTCGTCGCTCCTCGCCCTCTTCCACCGCGAACGGACCGGCGAGGGCCAGGAACTCGACGTCACGATGTTCGGCGGGATGCTCTCGTGGCTCGGCTACTTCCCGCACAAGTACTGGCACAACGACGAACTGCCCGAGCGGATCGGGATGCGCCACCACCTGCTGACCCCCTACGGACCCCACGAGACGGCCGACGATCAGTACGTCAACTACGCCATCCTCAGCGAGGCGCACTGGGAACTGCTCTGCGAGGTCGTCCTCGAGCGTCCCGACCTGCTCGAGGACGAGCGGTTCGCGGACAACGAACGCCGGGTCGAGCATCGCGACGTCCTCGAACCGATGATCGAGTCCCTCATCGCGGAGGAGTCCCGCGATTACTGGGCCGAACGGTTGTCCGAGGCGGGTATTCCGTGGGGCGACGTGAACCAGCTCGACGAGGTGCTCGAGCATCCACAGACCGAGCACCTCGAACTGGTCAAAGAGCTCGAAACGGAGGACGGTCCGGTGCCGTACATCGACAACCCGATCGACTCCGACTCCCTCGAGTTCGCGGCCGAACCGATGCCCGACCTGGGCGAGGACACTGACGACGTGCTCGGGGCGCTGGGGTACTCGGAGAGGGAGATCGAGCTACTGCGGACGGAAGACGTGATTTAAGCGGGACGCGATCCGGGCGGAGAGACCACCCGGACCGTTCGCCCGCACCGAAACATGTGCGGTCACGGGTCCTCGATATCGAGGGTTCCTGCGATCGTGTGGTCACGCGATCGTTGCGGCAGTTGCGACCGTTTGGCGTTTCTTTATGCCGCTCGTCGTCGAACCGGGCCTATGTTCAGCCGAGTCAACCTCGACGACCTCGAGCCGCGGAGCGTCGACGATCTCGATCAACGAGTGAAAGCGGTCGGATACGAACTCAAACCGGAAGCGATGCGACCGAACGTCTGGCAGTTCGAGAAGGGGGATACCGGCAACCGACATCACCACCGCGAGCAGGAAGAACTGTACCTCGTCCTCGACGGCCGGTTCCGACTGGAAATCGGCGACGAAACGATCGAGCTCGAGGCCGAAGACGTCGCGGTCGTCTCGCCGGACGAGTGGCGGCAGGTGACGGCGCTCGAGGACGGAACGCTGTTCGTCGTCGGTGCGCCGAACGTCGCGGACGATGGCGTTCGCGAGGACGAGTGAGACGGTCGCGAAATCGGGGAGAGGACCGCAGAACTGCCTCGAGGCGGGCCTCCCGCATCCGTCGACGGCGGTTCCGCATCTCGAGTTCAGTATCCCAGGTCGAGAGCGGCGTTGCAGACGACGGCGCCGAACGCGAGCGCGCAGAGCCCGGCTAGGACGCTGTACGAGACGCCCCACCCGAACAGGTCGGCGAGGAGGCCGACGCCGAACGATCCGGTCGAGCCGAAGACGACGTACACCGTCCGGACGAGTCCGAACCCCGCGCCCCGCTCGTCGTCACCCAGCACGTCCATGAATCGCGGTTCCAGCGCGGCGAAAAAGCTCGAGCCGATGCCGAACAACAGGACGCCGAGCGCGACCGCGGCGAGACCGGGACCGGCGACGAACAGCGCGAGCCCGGCCGCTCCGGCGACCAGGCAGGTCGCGACGGCGAAGTCTCGGCCGACGCGGTCGGAGAGGACGCCCACGCCGATCTGAGCGCCGCCCCTGACGACGAAGTATCCGGAGAACACGAGACCCGCCAGCGCCGGCGACTGCGCGCGGTGTTCGACGAGAAACGTCGGCAGGAACGTGACGATTCCGTTGACCGCGAACGTCGCGACGATCGCGATGAGAAGGGTGAAGGCGATCTGCGGTCTCGAGAGGTACTCCAAGAGCGGCCCGAGGGCGAACTGTTCCCGCATCGATCGCTCGGGGTGGCGCGGCTCGGTCGGACGGATTCGCCACACGAAGAGGACGAAGATCGGAACTGCGACCAGGACGGCCAGCGCGACGGCGGGCCGCCAGCCGTACCGAATACCCACCCAGGAGGCCGTGACCGGGGCGAGCAGGCCGGCGAGGGGCGCTCCGAAGGAGTGGAGACCGAGCGCGGTCCCGATATCGTCGTAGGTGCGAGAGAGCAGCGTCGTCGCGACGCTGTAGTGAAGGCCGGCGACGCCACCGAGGAGGACGATGCACGCGGCGAACACCGCGAACAGGGGCGCGATAGCGGCCAGGAGACTGGTGACTGCCGTCCCGCCCACCGCGACGGCGATAATCCGCTTCTCACCGAAGCGCTCCGCGAAGACGCCGCTCGGGAACTGCGTCAGTCCGTAGGCGATCCACATGCCGGAAAGCGAGATCCCGATCTGCGTGTTGGAGACGTTGAAATCTTCGATAATGAACGGAACGACCGGGCTGACGAGCAGACGGGCGAAGTACGTCACGAAAAAGGCGAACATACAGAGGACGAGGACCGTGTGACGATAGTTCCAGTCCATTCTCGAGTTCATCTGCTATCGGCATTCTATCGAAGCTATATGGATGTGATGGATCCGCTTCGAATCCGACCGATCGGCCGTTAGTCGGCGTGATCGCGCTCGAGATAGCTCCGCTCGAGACCTCGAACGAGGCGCGTGACGAGTTCGTTGACCGGAACGTCGACGTTCTCTTCGCGGGCGATTTCGACCAGCGCACCGTTGATCTCGTCGATTTCGGTTCTCCGCTCCGCAAGCACGTCCTGCAGCATACTGGACCGGTGGGTCGGCCCGGATCGGCAGATCTCGGTGACCTCCGCCATCGGATCCGCGTCCGGGAGGTCGACGCCGATCGCCGCCGCGACGAGTTCCGCCTCGCGGACGATCCGTTCCATCACCGCTCGCAATCCGTCGTTCGCGACGAGCCGTCCGTTCGGCAGCCGAGTGAGCGCTGCGACGGGTTTGACGGGGAGGCTGACGAGTTGTTTCGTCCAGATCGCCGTCGTCGGATCGTCGACTCGCTCGGCGGGGAGCCCCGCGTCGGTCAACACCTGCACGACCTCGCGAGCGGTTCGGACATCCGTTCCCCCCAGCATTGACCGTCCGGCGGCCGTCTGGGTGACCCGCCCCGGACGGTCGCTGCGCGCGCCCTGATAGGTGACGCCGCCCAGCGCGCGATCGATCCCGATGATATCCACCAGCTGGTCGTAGTGTCGGAGCCCGTTCTGTAGCGAAAGAAGGGTCGTCTCCGGGCCGAGACAGTCGGCGTGTTGCTCGAGGGCATCGACCGTTTGCTGTGCCTTGACGAAGACAAGCGCGAGATCGGCGTCGGTCACGTCGGTCGCATCGGTCGTCGCCGGCACGGACACCGACGTGGCGCCGTCGTCGCTGTCGATCCGAATCCCGTTTCGGTTCATCGCGTCGACGGCCGACTGGCGGTGGTGAAGCAACCAGACGTCGTGCCCGGCAGCGTGCAGTTTGCCGCCGAAGAGGCAGCCGAGCGCCCCGGCGCCGATGACCGCAATTTTCACGACTGGTCCCCCTCGACTGCCAGCGATCCACTCGACATAGTCCGTTATCGCTGTGAAGGACCAAATACGTTGAGCACCGCGGACAGGATCGAAAGTAGCGCAACCAGCCACGACAAAGTGTTCTGCATTACGGAACACGCTTTTCGGTCACGTCTTTCTTCCTCGTCTCGAATTCGATGGAAACTATCGCCGTTTACGCGATGGGACAGGCCGAAGCGAACCGATGCTCTGTATTACAACTGTATGTCTGTAAATACTGAGCGCGCTCGAGAATCGGGCTCCGGTACTAAGGCTCCGCGCGTTCTATATCGGGGAACGACGGTGTAACAGGGTCAAAACGCGGGAAAGCGGCCGATAAGTGGGTGTCGAGAGAGCCTACGAAGAGGACGCAGAGAGATCCCAGTTCCGCAACGCGGAACCGGGGTGGAATCTCGAATCGGAACTCGGGGATAGCGCCAGTCGAGAGCACCAACGGAACCATCGTCGCTACTGAGGGATGGAGCACGCGTAGACGCGAAAATAGACGTCATCGGGTCCGCAACTGACGGGAGCAGTCAGTAGAACGTTTCGCCGTTCTTCGCCTTCTCGACGAGCAGGTCACACGGGAGCGTTTCGGCGAGTTTGTTCGTGTCCTCGTGTCGGCTGGCGACTTCGGTTAGCTTCTCGACGACGACGTCGAGGCCGACCTGGTCCGCCTTCTCGAGCGGTCCGACCGGCCAATTACCGCCGAGACGGGCGCCGGTGTCGATATCGTCGACGCTCGCGACGTCGTTTTGGACCATTTTGGCCGCTTCGTTGACGATCGGGGCCCAGACGAGCAGCGTATCGAAGCCCTGGCCCGCGTCGACCGGGATCCGGGGCTCGTCACGCTCGTCGTAGTCGTAGTAGCCCGCGTCGGCCTTGCGCCCGTATCGGCCCTTCTCGTACAGTTGATGTAGAATGGGGCAGACCGCGGTATCGTAGGACATCGGACGATCGTCCTCGAGGTGGTCCTGTTCCCCTTCGACTCGAACCTGTATTCCGCCCGTGAAGTCGGCGAGTTCGAACGGCCCCATCGGAAATCCCGCTTTGAACTTCATCGCGGAGTCGATCTCTTCGATCGCGTATTCGCCGCGGTGGACCATCCACGCGGGGCCCTCACCGTATGGACGCATCAGCCGATTGACGATGAACGAGGGGATGTCGATCTTACACCGGATCGGCGTTTTGTCGAACGATTCGATGAGCGCTTCCGCGGTGTCGCCGACGGCCTCGGGCGTGTGTTCGGTCATGATGACCTCGACCAGGTCCATCAGCATCGGCGGGTTGAACCAGTGGGTGCCGACGACCTGTGACGGTCGATCGGTCACTTCGGCGAGCCGGGTGATGTTGAGTCCCGACGTGTTCGTCGCGAGCAGGGCCTCCGGCGGTGCGACGGCGTCGAGATCCTCGAAGATATCCTCTTTTACCGACTGCTGCTCGACCGCCGCCTCGGTGACGAAGTCGGCGTCGCCGACTGCCTCCTCGAGATCGGTGGTAAACTCGAGTCGGTCGATCGCACCGTCGACGTCCGCCTGAGTCGCGTTCCCGCTCTCGACGGTCTTCTCGTACGACCATTCGATCTGCTCTCTGGCCGCAGCGAGCTGTTCCTCGTCGATGTCGTTGACTCTGGTCTCGTAGCCGGATAACGCGGCGACGGCGGCGATTCCGCGGCCCATTTCACCGCTCCCGATCACTGCGACAGTCTCGATGGTGTCACTATCTACTACCATACCAATGAGATATCGAACGCGGATAAAGAATGTACCGTTCGAAACGGGACGCGTGTCGGCACCGTCCGGCAGCCGCGGACCGATCCACGTACTGGCGGTGAAAGTATACGATGTCAGTGTAAGAGGGGGAGAACGCATGGTACCCGAATTCGAAACCGCCAGTAGAGCGTTCGACGCCCAAACCGGAGTCGGGGACGAACCGCCGTTCAACGGTCGATACCGGGGGCCGACATCTGTTCCGTGTTACGGAACCCCTTTCCGGACGAGAACTGTGCCTCTGAGAGATCCCGCTATCGCTTTACAACCGTATACTTGGTAAACCGAGAGCGCGACGAAACGACGGAGGGCTACCCGATAACTGTGCCATTCCATAACGAGGAACGGGAGTCGTACTGACGAATGCCCCGGTAAACGGATGAACAGTAGCTGTGAACGGAACGAAGACTCAAATCGAGATGAAATATCGTTCCGCGATCCGGAACCCTTGGAGAGGGCACGGCTGCCCTCGCTCGAGCGGGTCCGAGGTGGCTAACTCGATCGTTCGCTCGAATCGACGATCGAAGTTCCACCACCGTGCCTACCAGCGAGCGTACGACGCTGCCGTCCGTGGTCGGGCGCGCTTCCGATATCGGTCTTTCGAGCGTTCTCGATGCCCCTCCAAGGGGCGCCGTGAGTCGGACGTAGCCCAACGCAAAGGTTTAGGATAACCGACCTACTCAGTAGACGTGATGACAGAACGCGAACCAGCGTACATAGCTGGGGCCTTCGAACATCCGACGCGGGAGGCACCGGATAAATCGACGATGCAGTTGCATGCGGAAGTGGCCAAGGGAGCGCTCGCTGACGCCGGCCTGTCGAAAGACGATGTCAACGGTCTCTTCACCGCCGGCGTCCCCGAGTACGAATCCGGCCTCTCGCCGCTCGTTATCGCGGATTACCTCGGCGTTGACGCGTCGTACGTCGACACGACCGACTACGGCGGCTCGTCGTACATCGCGCACGTCGGCCACGCGGTCAGCGCGATCCGCGACGGAAAGTGCGACGTTGCGCTCGTCACGCTCGCCGGCCGGCCGCGATCTCGCGGTCAGGCGACGGGGTCCGGAGCGCGAGAGATACGGACCGTACAGGACAGCTTCGAGCGTATCTACGGCGCGACGAACATCACGATGTACGGCATGGCCGCACAGCGCCACATGCACGAACACGGGACGACGGCCGAACAGCTCGCGGAGATCCGCGTCGCCGCGTCTCAGCACGCCCAGTACAACGACGACGCGATGTTTCAGGACCCGGTAACGGTCGAAGACGTCGTCGACTCTCGGGTCGTCGCCGATCCCCTCCATCTGCTCGATTGCTGTGTCATCTCCGACGGCGGCGGCGCGCTGGTACTCGTCTCCGAGGACGTCCGCGCCGATCTCGACCGCGAGGCCGTCGAAGTGCTCGGCCACGGCGAAGCGCCCGCACACCACGATGCCGGACGCATCGATATCACGCGTACCGGGGCCGAGTCATCCGGTAAACGCGCCTTCGCGGAAGCCGGTCTCGGTCCCGCGGATATCGACTACGCCTCGATCTACGACTCCTTTACCATCACCGTCCTCGAGGCGATCGAGGATCTGGGGTTCTGCGAGAAGGGCGAGGGCGGCGAGTTCGTCGAAGGCGGCACGCTGCAGGCACCGGACGGTGACCTTCCGTTCAACACCGACGGTGGCGGCCTCTGCTCGAACCACCCAGCGAACCGCGGCGGGATGACCAAAGTCATCGAGGCCGTTCGCCAGCTCCGCGGCGAGGCGAACCCCGAAGTGCAAGTCGACGCCGACGTCGCGCTCGCCCACGGAACGGGCGGTAGCATCGCGACTCGTCACGGTGCGGCGACCGTCGTTCTCGGGGGTGAAGACCGATGACGTGGGAGCCCCGACCCGTTCCCGACGTAAATCCCGAAACCAGCTGCTACTGGCAGGCCGCGACGAACGGCGACCTTTTGGTCCAGGAATGTGCCGATTGCGGGCTCGTGTATCATTACCCGCGATCGCTCTGTCCGGACTGCTTCAGCGAGAACGTGGAATGGCGTGAGGCCTCGGGTCGCGGCGAGGTGTACTCGTACTCGACCGCTCGAACGATGAGCGGTTGGCCCGAAGACGACCTGCCGCTCGTCGTCGCCTACGTGGAACTCGACGAGGGGCCCCGGATCATGACGAACGTCGATGCCGACCCCGAGGACGTCGCTATCGGAACGCGCGTCGAGGTCCGGTTCGTCGATACCGAGGACGAGGACGTCTCGGTTCCCGTCTTCGTCCCGACGGACGCGTAGTCGGAACCCGGCTCGAGGCGACCTTCGAACGGGAGCCGTCGACCCAGAGAATCGACGACCCCTGCGGAAGATTTAATCGGTGTACCGGAGAGGAGGAGACGAGGTACGTCCTATGCCAGATGCCAGTCCCGCGGTGTTACGAGAGTTCGAAACGTGGTTGAGCCTGTTCACCGACGGTGAGCTGCCGGAACGGCACCGGTGGAAAGCGTGGTTCTGCGTCGCAGAGTACGACCTGACGGACTTCGAGCGGGTCTCGGCGCTCCTCCGGGAGAACGATGCGACGGGGAGCTTCGCGTTCCTCGGCCGCGATGCGGAGGAGCAAGCCGAGATCATCGAAACGCTCGACGCCGACGGCCACGAGATCACGTTCCACTCTCACCGCCACCACGCGTACGCCGACCTGTCGTACGACGCGGCACACGACGCGATTACCACCGGAATGGCGGCCATCGAGGACGCGACGGGTATCACGCCCGGCGGGTTCTTCGTTCCGTTCCGGCGACTCAGCGACGGCGCAGTTCGGGCCGTCGAGGACGTCGGATTCGACTGGGTACTCGGACGAGCGGACCGGGAGCTCACGGACGTCGAACTCGTGGAACCGGTAACGCCGTTCGACACGCGGCTACTCGAGGAACACCCTCCCGCGGAGGCGACGGGCCGACTGCGAGCGAAAGCCGAGGCCGGCGAGACCCCGTTTCTCTTCCATCCGCCGGTCCTCGAGTATCACGAGGGGCTGCCGGCGCTCGAGGAGTGGATACGCGCCGTCGAACCCGTCTCCGTCGCCGAACAGATCGAACGGGGTGGGACGGGAATCGTCCTCGACTGCGTCAGACCGGTGCGCGTGGAGTGAGCGCGGTCGCCCTTCCCGTGTGAACCAGTCCCAAACACTTTTCCCCGTTGGGCCAGTCCTCCCCCGTGAGATGCCGATGCAAACACGCGGGAAGTACTACGAAGAGCTAGAAGTCGGCGACGTGTACGAACACCGGCCCGGTCGAACCGTTACCGAATTCGACAACACGCTGTGGTCGTTGCTGTCCGTCAACCTACAGCCCTTGCACCTCGACGCTCACTACTCGGCGGGGACCGAATTCGGGCAGCGTCTCGTCAATAGCATGTTCACGCTCTCGACGGTCGTCGGCCTGCAAGTTCACGATCTCACGCTCGGAACGACCGTCGCGAACCTCGGATTCGAAGAGATCGCGTTCCCACATCCCGTCTTCATCGGCGACACGCTCTACGCCGAGACCGAGGTGCTCGAGAAGCGATTGAGCGATTCCCGAGACGACAGCGGCATCGTCACCTTCGAGCACCGGGGTCGCAATCAGGACGGGGAGCTGGTGTGTGAGTGCACGCGGATCGGACTCATGCTCCTCCAGCCGGAGGAGGAGTAACGATGCGTCCGATCCGCTCGATTCTGTACATCCCCGCAAACAACGAGGACTGGGTGCTCGAAGCGCCCGAGAAGTACGATGCCGACGCGTTCATCTTCGACCTCGAGGACTCCGTTCCTCCCGGCGAGAAGGAACGGGCACGCGAGATCGTCGCCGACGCGTACGAACGGTGGGACACCGACAAGATCGTCACCGTCCGTCTCAACGCTCCCGACACCGGGCTGTTCGAAGCGGACCTCGACGCGGTCGTTCACGACCGACTGGACGCCGTCATCGTCCCGAAGCTCCCGCGAACGGAGTACATAACGCGCACCGATCACGTGCTCTCGTACCTCGAGTCGCGGCGCGGAATCGAGAGCCCGACCGAGATCATCGCGCTTCCCGAGACGCCGCGAGGGTTCTACAACGCTCACGAACTGTGTCAGGCGAGCGATCGGGTCGCCGCCATCGTCGGCGGAACGAGCCGCGGTGCCGACGTCGAGCGTGCACTCGGCTGGGAGTGGACCGAAGAGGGAACCGAGAAGCTTCACATGCTGTCGAAGGTCCTCCTCGACGGGAAAGCGGCCGGCGTCGAACAGTTCTTCGGCGGGGCGTGGACGAACGTCGAGGATATCGAGGGTCTCAAACGAGAAGCCCGGCGGCTTCGGTCGCTCGGCTACACCGGCTACCAGGTCATCCATCCGAGCCACGTCGAGCCGATCAACGAGATGTTCACCCCCGACGAAGATGACGTGGCGTTCTGGCAACGAGTGATGGAAGAGATGGAGACCGCGGAACTCGAGGAGTCCCGCGGCGCGGTCCGGTTCGAGGGGGAAATGATCGATATCGCGCACATCAAACGCGGGAAGGATATTCTGGACCGCGCCCGTTCCTTCGACATGATCGACTGAGACGGTCCGCCGTCAGTCAGCGCCGTCACTGATTCGACTCGACAGTACCGCTCTCGTTCGCGGTCACCAGTCCGGCTCGCGACCCTCGACGTACGCTTGAAGGCCCTCCTGGGCTTCGTCGGTTTCGACGATGTTGCAGATCGTCTCGACGACGTTCTCGATGTTCCGCCGGTAGTCCAGATCCTGCGAGCGCATGTAGGAGTCTCGAGCGAGTTCCATCACGAGCGGCGATTTCTCGTTGAACGACGACGCCAGCTCGCGGGCGGTCTCGAGGACCTCGTCCTGCGGGACGACGTCATTGAAGATCCCCCTGTCGGCGGCCTCCTGTGCCTCCATCGGATCGCCCGTAAACAGCAACTCGAACGCCTTGTGACGGCCGATCTGTCGCGGCAGGTGGACGAAGTGCATCGCCGGGATGAGCCCGACGTCGATCTCGGGGTAGCCGATCGATGCGGTTTCGCTCCCGACGATCACGTCGCACGAAACGGCCAGCGTCACCCCCGCCGCCCGCGCCGGTCCGGTGAGCGCGGCGATCGTCGGCTTTCCCATCCGGTACTGGAGATCGTGCATGTCGAAGTACAGCGTCTCGAGGAACCGACGGAGTTCGAGACCCGAGCCGCCTTCCATCATCTCGAGGTCCATGCCGGCGCTGAACGCGCGGTCGAAGGCGCTCGTCAGAATGATCGAACGGACCGAATCGTCGTCGCCCGCGAGCCGATAGGCGTCGTTGACTTCTTCGGTGAGTTCGTGATTGATCGCGTTGACCGGATCGCGATGCATCGTTATCTCGGCCGTGTGGTCGGTGACTTCGTAGTCGATGAGTTCGAACGACATCACTCGAGGTACAGCGAAGCGTCCCTTAACCGTTTTGTTGCGTGGTACCAATCACCACCTACTCTGATCCGTCTTCACCCTACACAGCGACTCGTTTTGCGCGAGGAGTGCTCTCGATGCGCCACGGCGGCTTGCCAACGAAACGATTCGGGACCGATCATCCAAGTAACACAAGTGTGATATGGACACGTTGGGTAGGGACCCCATGACAGTTGGTCTGATGCTACCGACGTATCTCGATCGCGAGGAACGACTGCCGCTCGCCGAGTCCGCCGACGACCTCGGCGTCGACGCGGTGTTCACCGGCGAATCCGCGAGTTCGAACCTCTTCATCGATCTGACGTGGATCGCCTCGCGGACGTCGAGCGTCACGATCGGAGCGGGGATCGCTAACGTGTTTTCGCGCTCTCCCAGCCTCATCGCCCTCAGCGCGGCCGAACTCGACGGTATCTCCGACGGCCGCGTCGTCCTCGGCCTCGGGACGAGCACCCCGCCGCTGATCGAAGGCGTCCACGGACTGCCGTTCGACCGACCGGTGTCCCGGACGGCGGAGTACATCGACATCATCCGCGCGGGGTGGACCGGCGACCGTCTCGACTACGACGGCGACTTCTACTCGCCGTCCGGCGGCCGGCTGCTCGAGACTCCGGTTCAGGACGAGATTCCGATCGCTGTCGCGGCCCTCGGTCCGTCGAACCGCCGACTGACCGGTGCGAAGGGCGACATCTGGCTTCCCCACCTCGTTCCGAAGACCGTCCTCGGCGAGCTGGCGGACGACGTGTACGGCGCCGCTCGAGAGCGCGGCCGTTCGGCCGACGACGTCGACGTCTACGCGTACATTCCGACGGCCATCGACGAGGACATCGACGCGGCCTACGACCGCGTGCGACGGCACGTGGCCACGTACGCCGGCTCCGCGGAGCCCTACCGCGACGCGATCGCCGACGCGGGCTACGACGTCGCCACGGCGGTCCACCGCACGTGGCAAGACGGCGACCGCGACGCTGCAGCGCAGCTGGTCACCGACGAGCTGGTCGAGGACATCGGCCTCGTCGGAACGCCCGACGATGCGCCGGAGGCCTGCTCGCGGTGGCACGAGGCCGGCGCGGATATGGTCGTAATGAACTTCCCGCCGGGCTCGAGCGCCGACGACATTCGGACCGCGCTGGCCGCCGTCTCGTAGGCCGATCCCGTCGCTCTCGGTTCGATCGACCGCCGAACGACGGATCGACCGAGTACTGCGGTGAGGTTTCGGTGGGCCCGGACTGCGGGTTGCCGAAGGACGCGTTCAGAGATCGCCCGTCTCGGCGACCGCCCCCTCCTCGAGCAGGGCCGCGATTTCGGCGTCGGTGTAGCCGAGTTCGACGAGGAGTTCGATCGTGTGGGCCCCGAGATGCGGCGCGGGCGTCTTCTCGCCGGGGCTGAACCGCTCGAAGTGGAGCGGGAGGTTCACCTGTCGGACGGTCCCGTCCGAATCGCCGTCTCCATCGCGCTCTCCGTCCTCGTCGACGTCCAGTTCGTCGAACAGGCCGCGCGCCCGGAGGTGTGGATCCTCGAAGAGGTCGTCGTACTCGTTGACCGGCCCCGCCGGCACGTCGTACTCGTCGAACCGCTCGAGCCACGCCGACCGCGGTCGCTCGGCGAGTCGATCGGCGAACGCGTCGATCATCTCCGTCCGGAGCGAGTCGGGGAGGTCGCCGTTCGGACCGATGTGGTGGGCCGCGTACTCCGGGAGTTCCAGCGCCTCACAGAGGTTCTTCCAGAAGTGTTCCTCGAGCGCACCGATCGTCACGGCCTTCCCGTCGCCGGTTTCGTAGACCCGGTATCCGGGGTGGGATCCGGTCAGGGTCGTCTCGCCGCGACGCGGGACTTCGCCGCGTCCGTCGTATCGGTCCAGGTAGACCATCGAGAACGACGCGACGGCGTCCGTCATGCTCACGTCGATGTGATCACCGCCGGAGCCACCGCGAACGCCGGCGAGTCCGGTCGAAACGGCGAACGCGGCGTACATGGCCCCGGCGAAATCCGCGATCGGGTAGCCCGGGATGGCCGGGGCCCCCTCACGGTCACCCGTGAGCGCTAAGAGCCCGGCGACGCCGATGTAATTGAGGTCGTGGCCTGACCGAGCGGCGTACGGGCCGTCCTGGCCGTACCCCGAAATCGAGCAGTAGACGATATCGTCGTTCACGTCGCGGACGGCCTCGTACCCGACGCCGAGTCTGTCGACGACCCCGGGTCGGAACGATTCGACGACGACATCGGCCGTCCGTGCCAACTCGAGGAACGCTTCCCGGCCGCCGTCGCGTTTGAGATCGATCGCGATGCTCTTCTTGTTCCGATTGCGGGTCAGCAGCGTGTAACTTCGACCCCCCACCGAGGGTTCTCTGGGCCGAACCGGATCGCCGACGCCCGGCCGTTCGACCTTGATCACCTCGGCCCCGACGTCCGCGAGCATCGTGGTCGCGTACGGGCCCGGAAGCAGTCGTGTGAGATCGAGGACGCGCACGTCGTCGAGGAACGGTTGCATGGTATTGGGAACCACACTCGTCGTCAAATGTGTTCGCATCGGCTCGTCGGGGACGCGCTCGTATCGCGTTCGCGTAGCGGTCGAACGGCGGTCGACGCCCAAACACGTAATTAGGTCCGGGATCATCCACCGTCTATGGGCTTCCTGAACGGGATCACGGTGGTCGACCTGTCTCAGATGGTATCCGGTCCGGTGGCGACGATGCACCTCGGCGACATGGGAGCGGACGTGGTGAAGGTCGAACGACCGGAGTCCGGGGATATCTCCCGAAACCTGGCGCCGTTCGTCGACGGCGTGAGCTCTCAGTTCGTCGCGCTCAATCGAAACAAGCGCTCGGTCGAGGTAGATCTCCGTTCGGATCGCGGACAACGGCTCGTGATGGAACTCCTCGAGGAGGCGGACGTCTTCGTCGAGAACTACAAGGCCGGCACCGCCGAGGGGTTCGGCCTCGACTACGACGCCGTGTCGGCAGCGAACCCGGAGATCGTCTACTGTTCGATCAAGGGGTTCGCATCGGACTCGATCTACGAGGACAACCCCGCGTACGACATGGTGGCACAGGCGATGAGCGGCTCGATGAGTATCAACGGCTGGCCCGACGGACCGCCGACGAACACGTCCATCCCGATCGCCGATATCGCGGCGTCGATGTACGCCGTTCAGGCGATCACCGGTGCGCTGTACGATCGAGATGTCAACGACGCCGGCGGGGAGTACGTCGAGGTCTCGATGCTCAACTGCATCATGTCCTGGCTGGGGATCCGGGCGACCGCGAGCGGCGTGGAAAACGAACCGTACCCCCGCGTCGGAAATAGGCACTCGACCGTCGCGCCGTACAAGGTGTACGAGACGGCCGACTCGTACGTCGTGGTCGCCGTCGCGAGCGACGGGCTCTGGCCGAAGTTCTGCCGCGCGATCGATCGGGAGGACCTCATCGCGGATCCGCGATTCGAGACGGGAGCCGATCGAACGGCGAACATGGACGAACTGTACGAGATCACGGACGACATCATGCGGCGGAAAACGACCGCGGAGTGGTTCGAAATCTTCCAGGAACACGGCGTTCCGTCGGGCCCCGTCCGGAACACCCTCGAGGCGCTCGAGGACGAGTACACCGAGCAACAGGGGTTGGTGCAGGAACTCACCACCGCGGACGGAGACGATTCGGTTCCGGTGATCCGCTATCCGGTCGACTTCGACGAGTTCGACGCGCCGGTCCACACCGACCCGCGGCCGCTCGGCGCTGACACGTATCACGCCCTCCGCGAACTCGGCTACGACGACGACGAGATCGAGACGTTGCGCGAAGCGGGAGTCGTCGGCTGATCGGGGTTAACGGACGGGAACAGACGTTTGGTCCTCGGTCCGAGAACGGATCGAACGGCCGTACCGCCCGTCCATCGCCGATCAAATACTTATACTGACTCGTCCAATACCCCGCATGGACGGGAAGCATTTCGAGGAGTTCACCGTCGGTGACTCCTACACCTCGCCGTGGCGGTACATATCCGAGACCGACCTCCGACAGTTCCTGGCGCTCACCGGCCTCCAGGAACCCCTCTTCGAGAGCCGCCAGTTCCTCGACAGCGAGACGGACCACGAGACGTGGATCGTTCCCGGCTATCTGACGCTCTCGTACTCGCTGGGCCTGTTCTCCCGGTCGGGGTGGATCGAGGGAACGGGGCTGGCCATGCTGGGCGCGGAGAACCTCGAGTTCCTGAACCCGGTCTCGGTCGGCGACGAGATCCGAACTCGCGTCGCGGTCTCGGACACCACTCCGACGAGTAGCGACCGCGGCGGCGTCGTCGACCTCGAGTGGGACGTTCTCACGCAGGACGATACCGTCGTCCTCGAGATGACCTCGTCGCACTTCATCCGGAAGCGCGAGTGACTCGAGCGGGTCGGCGACCAGTCCGTGGTCGGAACCCTGTTGCTCCGACGCGCGAAGACCGATGGCTCGGACTAGTTGCTCGGAAGGTTTATTCCGATCTCCGGTGACGGTACAGGCGTGAAGTTTGACGCAAATCTCGCCTCCCCGGCCGTCACGGAGGCGGACGACCTCGCTGCGGCGGCGGAGGAAACGGGATTCGACGGCGCGTGGGTCACCGAGACGACGCACTCCCCGTTCACGCTGACGACGCAGTTGGCGAACGGGAGCGATCGAATGGACATCGGAACGGCCATCACGGTCGCGTTCCCCCGCAGCCCGATGGTGACGGCCTACACGGCGTGGGACGTCCAATCACTGGCGGACGGCCGATTCGTGCTGGGGCTGGGGACGCAGGTGAAGGGGCACATCGAGCGGCGGTTCGACGCCGAGTGGGATTCGCCCGGCCCGCGACTCCGCGAGTACGTCGAGGTGCTCCGGGAGATCTGGGCGTCGTGGGAGGAAGACCGACATCCCAACTACGAGGGTGACTTCTACTCGATCACGCTCTGTCCGTCGGACTGGCGTCCGGATCCGATCGAGCAACCGCGCGTTCCGATTTACGTCGCGGGCGTCAACTCTTACAACGTCACGCTCGCGGGAGAGTGCTGCGACGGACTGCACGTCCATCCGCTCAACTCGCCGGAGTATATCGAACGAGAAGTGGTTCCGGACATCGAAACGGGTGCGGCTCGAGCCGATCGGGACCCGGACGACGTGACGCTGGTGACCAACGTGTTCGCGATCACCGGCGAAACGGACGCGGAGCGAGAACAAGCGCGGGAGGAAATCCGTCGGCAGATCGCGTTCTACGGATCGACGCGGACCTACAAGCGGATCTTCGCGGTCCACGGCTGGGAGGACGTCTGCGACGACCTCCACGAGCTGTCGGTCGAGGACCGCTGGGACGAGATGCCCGCGCTCGTCACCGACGAGATGGTCGAGACGTTCTCCGTCGAGGGAACGTACGACGAACTCAGAGACGAGATCGAAGAGCGCTACACCCACATCGATCGGATCTCGCTGTACGCGCCGTACCGCGGTGAAGCGCACTGGCAGCGCGTCCTGTCGTAGCCTCCAGCCGACGAGTTCGGTCGGACGACGGAGCGCTAACGAAACGGTATTAGTGGATGTTACCGTATCGCATAGAACGATGATGCGAATCGAGCAACTCCTCGAGTCGCGGGTGGAAAAGACGCCGGAGAAACCGTTCGTGACGGTTCCGAACCACGACGGACCGGCCGACTGGACGTTCGAGGGGGTGGCCGACAGATCGAAGCGATACGCGAACGCCCTCTCGGCGTTCGGAGCGGGATCCGGCGATCGGGTCGGCGTGTTCCTCCCGAACCGGCCCGAATTCGTGTTCCTGTTGTTCGCGAACGCCTATCTCGATAGCGTTACGGCCCCTGCAAATCCCCAGTACACGGCGTCCGAACTCCGTCACTCGGTCGAACTCTCGCGGCCGTCGATTCTGGTGACGACGGCCGACCTGCTCGAGGTCGCCGTCGAAGCGGCGGACGGGACGACCGTCGAGCGAATCGTGACCGTGGACCCCGTCGAGGGGTACGACGCGTTGCCGGCGGCGGCCGACGAGCGGTCGACGACGCGGCCGACCCACGACGGCGACGCCGAGTCGATCGGTCTCCACATGTACACGTCGGGCACGACCGGCCCGCCGAAGGCCGTCGAGTGCCAGCACGAAAACTGGACGGTGAGCGCCGTCGACTTCCAGAAGCGGATGGGGCTGACGGGCGCGGATACGCTACTGACGGCGCTTCCCCTCTTCCACGCGAACGCCCAGGTGTACTCGCTGCTCGGTGCCGCCGCGGCGGGTGCCGAGGTCGTCATTCACGACAAATTCTCCTCCTCGCGCTGGTGGGAGTGGTGCCGAGCGCACGACGCCACCGAGTTCAACGCCATGGGAAGTATGTTGAAGATGCTGGACAACCGTCCCGAATCCGACGACGACGCGGACAACCCGGTCGACCGGGTCTTTTCGGCGGGGACGCCGCCGGATCTCATCGAACCGTTCGAGGAGCGATTCGGTCTGCGGGTCGTCGAAGGCTACTCCCTCACCGAGGATCCGCTGTTGGTGCTCAACCCCGTCGACGAGGGGAAGCGCCGGATCGGCAGTATCGGACTGCCGCCGGCCGAAAAGCGAATTCGAGTGGTCGGCGAGGACGGAAACGCGGTCCCGCGAGGTGAACGGGGCGAAATCGTCCAGCGGTGTCCGGCGGTGATGGAAGGCTACCACCGCCAGCCGGAGAAAACCGACGAGGCGATCGTCGACGGCTGGTTCTACACCGGCGACTACGGGAAGATCGACGAGGACGGATTCGTCTACTTCCTGGACCGGAAGAAGGACATCGTCCGACGAGGGGGCGAGAACATCTCTTCGTACGAGGTCGAGGGCGTCATCAAGTCCCTCGACGCGGTCGACGAAGTCGCCGTCATCCCGAGCCCGGACGAGTTCTACACCGAGGTCGTGAAAGCGCTCGTTCGAGTCGAGGCGGGTCGCGAACTCTCCGAGGCGGCGATCGTCGACCGGTGCCGAGACGACCTCGCCCCGTTCAAACTCCCGCGGTACGTCGAGTTCGTCGAGGAGTTTCCGTACACGCCGACGGGCAAGATCCAGAAGGAGAAGCTTCGAACTCGAGAGGAGGCGGAGAGCCCGGATCACTGGGACCGGGAGGCGAACGACGACTGATTTCGACGCCGACCGCGGCGCCGTCGCCGGTTTCAGTCGATTCGGTAGCGCGCTGGCGGTAACCGGTTGCAGATCGGGGATCGCAATCCACGCTGGAGCACCCCCTTCGGAACGCGCGCCTAACGCGTCCTCCTCGCCACCGTCTCCATACCAACAGCCGATCGATGCCGCGAGCACCCTCGACGCGAGGACTTTTGGTCGACGGTCCGAAAACAGGTGCCATGCTCGAGCGAAACGATGCCACCGTGTATCAGGGGATCGCGGCCGTCGCCGACCGATATCCGGATCGAACGGCGCTCGTCTTCGAGGGCGATCGGACGAGTTACGCCGAATTGATTGCCGAGAGCGAGGCGCTCGCGGACGCACTGTCGGCGCTCGGGGTGGGAGCCGGCGACCGTATCGCCGTCTGGCTAGGCAATCGTCCGGAGTGGATAACGGCGCAGTTGGCCGCATCGTCCCTCGGTGCGGCGGTCGTCGCCGTCAATACTCGCTACCGCACCCACGAACTGGAGTACATGCTGGACGACTCCGACTGCGACCTGTTGCTCACCGAAGAGTCGTTCCTCGGCAACGACTATCTGGAGATGCTCTCGGAGATCGTTCCCGAAATCCGCGAGACCGATCCCGGGTCCTTCGCAACCGAGAATTCCGGCGGGCTGAACCACGTCGTCGCCCTCGAGGCCCACTCGGACTACCCGGCGGTTCGGAGCTACGGGGACGTCGTGAACCGAGAACGGAACGGCGGCGATATCTCGCCCGCCGAGGATCCGACCGCGCCCGCGACCGTGTTCTACACCAGCGGGACGACGAGCGATCCGAAGGGCTGTCTCCAGTCCAACCGCTCGCTACTGAATCACTCCTACAACGTCGGCGAGTTCTTCGACATCTCCGCGGACGATGTCGCCCTGGGCGTCCTCCCGTTCTGCGGTATCTGGGGGTACAACATGTTCCTGAGCGCGCTGGCTCACGGTATTCCGCTGGTCGTGCAGACCCACTTCGACGCCGAGCGGACCATCGAACTCATCGAGTCCCACGAAGTGACGTACATGTCCGCGCTGGCGACGATGCTCCTGCGGATGATGCGCCACGACAGTTTCGAGTCGGACCGGGTCTCGTCGATGGAGTGTGGCGCGGCCGGGTTCATCACCATGGGATACGACGAGACCGTCTTCGAGGACCTGGAAGACGCGTTCGGCTTTCCCCTGGTCCAGCCGTACGGACTGTCGGAGGGCAACAGCCAGATCTTCGTCGGCGATCCGTCGGATTCGATCGAGCAGCGCAAGCAAGTCGGCGGGCCGCCGATCCATCCGGAGCTCGAGCTTCGCATCGCCGACCCCGAAACCGACGAGACGCTGCCACCGGGCGAGGAGGGCGAGATCTGTCTCCGCGGCTACAACGTCATGAACGAGTACCACGAGAAGCCCGAGAAAACCGCGGCGGTCGTCGACGAGGACGGCTGGTTTCACACCGGCGATCTCGGCACTCGAGACGAGGACGGCTACTTCTATTACCAGTCTCGGATCGACGACGCCCTCCGCGTTCGCGGGTTCCTCGTCACGCCGCGGGACATCGAAACGGTAATCGACGACCACCCCGCCGTGGACCTGTCCCAGGTCGTCGGCGCACCGCACCCCAGACACGGCCAAGCGCCGGTCGCGTTCGTCAAACGCACCGATCCCGAGCTCGACGTCGCCGAGCTGCGGACGTTCCTCGAGGATCACGTGGCCGACTACAAGGTGCCCGAAGACATCGAGTTCGTCGACGAGTTCCCTCGCTCAGAGGGGCCACACGGAGAGAAGATTCAGAAGACCGAACTTCGCGACCGAGTCGCGGATCGATACCGGATTGACTAGGGGCCGTCCACCGGTTTCGTAACCGAACCGAGCATCAACCAAAGATTTAACTTATATGATGGAGGTGAATGTGAGTGTATATCATGAGAAGAGGTAACAGACGATCGTTTCTCGTCAAAAGTGGTGCGGCTGCCGGTGGGGTTATCGGGTTGGCGGGCTGTCTCGGTGGCGACAGCGACGCCATCCAGTTGGGCGCAATCAACCCGTTGTCCGGGTCGGCCGCGGCCTACGGCGAACTCGCGACCGAAACCCAGGGGGCGTGGGCCGACCGCGTGAACGAAAACGGCGGGCTGGAGGTCGGCGATTCGACTCGCGAGGTAGAGATCGTCGAGTACGACGACGAGTCGTCGAACGATCAGGCCCAGTCGGCGGCACAGCGACTCGCAACGGTCGACAACGTTTCGATGATCCTCTCGTCGTGGCGCTCGAACGGCGCGATCGCCATCAACCCGATCGTCAACAGCAATCAGATACCGACGTTCACTCACGGTTTCACGCCGCAGGTCAACGAGGAGGGAACGTACATGCTCCGGCTGACGGTGTCCACGGTGATGGACGCCTATCCCGCATTACAACTGGTCAGTGACAGCGACGACATCGACACCGTCGGCGTCATCGCGGAGGAAGGCGACTGGGGAGACGACACGCTGGATCTGATGGAGTGGTGGTTCGAGACGGACGGCAATCCGGGAAGCTACGAGAACCTCGGTCGGTTCTCGTTCGATCAACAGGACTTCTCGTCGTTCATCACGAGCGCGCGGGATTCCGACGTCGACGCGCTCTACATTCAGACCTGGGCGAGCGCGATGCAACGGTTCATCCTCCAGCAAAACCGCGAGGGGCTGAACGACGATATGCCGGTCCTGACGGGACTGGGCGGCGCCGACTACAACGACCTCGGAGAAGTCGGAAACGCCATGGAGAACGTCCACGCACTCGGCGTCTACACGCGACTCTCGTACGCCGACAACGAGGAGATTCGAAGCACGATCTCCGACGAGGCGCTCTCGCAGTTCGAGGAGTACCAGGAGATGGACACGCCGGATCATCCGACGGCGTACAACGTCTACGCGGACGCGCAAGCGGCCCAGTACGCGATAGAGGAAGCCGGCTCGACCGACGGGCAGGATCTCCGCGAGGCGCTCGTCGACAACGAGTTCACGACGATCCTCGGGAACGCCACCATCAACGACAGGGGGCAGCCGGCGATTCCGGCCGCGTACATCAAGTTCGGGACCGACGGCGACGAGGCGATCGTCGACACGGTCGAATGGAGCGGCCAGCTCCCGGCGATCACGAGCATTCCCCCGGAAGTGGACCTCTAAACAGAGAGAAATGGTTTTACTCGAATCCCTCGTCAACGGCCTCGTTCAGGGAAGCATCTTCGCCGTCTTCGCGGCGAGTTTCACCATCATCTTCGGTGTGATGGACATCCCGAACATGGCTCACGCCGCCCTGTTCGCCGGCGGCGCGTACGTCTTCTACCAACTCGTCAACCTCGCCGGGCTTCCCTGGCCGGTCGGCATTCTCGGCACCATCGTCGTCATCGCACTGCTCGGTGCCGTCATCGAGAAGGTGTTGCTCGCGCCGCTGTACGACCGCAAGGAGTCCGAGTACGTCTTCGGCGTCATCCTCGTCACGATCGGCCTCGCCTCCATCCTCGAGCGGCTTTACGCCCATATTTGGGGGCACTCACCGAAGTACATCTCGGTCGCAGGCCTTCAGGACCGATCGGTTTCGGCGCTTTCGGTGACGACCAACTACCTGGAGATCCTCGTGTTCGTGTTCGCCGTCGCGAACTTCGCGTTCCTTTACTGGCTTATCAACTCCACCGAGATCGGTCTCGGGCTACGGGCGATCGTCCAGAACCGTGAGCTGGCCGTCGTTCGCGGCATCGACGTGAATCGCGTGTTTCTCGTCGCGTTCGCACTCGGCAGTTCGATGGCCGCAGTCGCCGGCGTGCTCAACGCGGCGATGTACTCCCTGGAGCCGACGATGGGGTTCTCGCTACTGATCAAGGCGTTCATCATCGTCATTCTTGGCGGCATCGGTCGCGTGATGGGCGCCATGGTCGCCGGCTACGCGCTCGGCATCTACGAGGCGTTCGCGGTCCTGTACTTCTCGTCGTACTACATTTACGCCTCGGAGTTCGCCGTGCTCATCGCTTTCTTCCTGTTGAAGGCGCTCATCCTGACCGAGGGTGAGGAATCGCTCGCGAAGGGAGTCCGCAACCGTTTCCGGGCGCTCGTGCAGCGAGGTGTCGGCGGATGAGCAATCCGGAAGCCACCGCCATCCCGGACGACGACGTCGCCACCGACATGCGAAGCGTCGCGTGGGCCGACGTGATCCGTCCGGCGGCGATCGTTCTCGTCGCCGGCCTCCTGGCGATTCCGCTCGTCGTTTCGTCGAGCTACATCGGCTACGTCGCGTTGCTAATTCTCCTGTTCAGCGTGATGGCCTCCGGCTACAACATGATGCTCGGGTGGCCGAACCTGCTCGTGTTCTGTCCGGCCGCGCTGGCGATCACCGGCGGAGTCACCTCCGCACTGCTGACGATGCAACACGGACTCCCGTTCGTTGTCACACTGGTGATCGCCGGCGCGGTCGCCGCGGTCGTCGGCACGGCCGTCGCCGCGTCGGTCATCGTCATCGGATCGGCGTTCGAAATCGTCATCGCGACGCTGGCGTTCGAACAGATCGTTTACTACGCGTTCACGAACTGGGAACGCGTCGGGCCGACCGGCGTCATCGGTATTCCCCAGCCCTCGATCGGCCCGCTCACGTTCGCGACTCAGGTCGAGCAGTACGTGTTCCTGCTCGCCGTCCTGGTCCTGGTCGTGTTTCTCGTCGCCGCGTTCGACCGGTCGCTGTTCGGGACGCTCGCCATCGCGACCAGCGAGAACGAGGAACTACTCAGATCGATCGGGTACAACCCCTCGAAGTACAAGCTGGTGTCCGTCGTCCTCGGCGCGTTCATCCTGGGCGTCGGCGGCGCGCTGTACGCGCACGTGAACGCGCTCATCACGCCGGGCTCGTTCGTGCTCGACCAGACGGTGTTCCTCCTGGTCATCGCAGTCGTCGGCGGACTGCGGACCGTCTACGGCCCGATCGTCGGCGCCGTACTGATGGTCGGTCTGCCCGAGGTCGTCCGCTCGGCCGGACTCGGCGACTTCCGTCCGTATTTCGTCGGTGCGACGCTCATCCTGGTCATCCTGTTCCTGCCGCGCGGACTCGTCGGCGGGGTCTACGACCGCGTCGACTTCTTCGATTCCAACGGAGGTGTCAGTGCATGGGCCTTCTGGAAGTGAACGATCTCCGACGGACGTTCGGCGGTATCGTCGCGCTCGACGGCGTCACGATGGACGTCGAACGGGGCGAGACCAACGTCATCATCGGACCGAACGGGGCCGGCAAGACGACGCTCTTCAACTGTATCACCGGCTACCACATGCCGGACAGCGGGACCGTCGTCTTCGACGGTGAGAACATCACCCGCAAGCGCGACTACGAGGTCGCGCGGATGGGAGTCCGTCGGACGTTCCAGGAGGTGGACGTCTTCGACGAACTCACCGTCGCCGAGAACATCAGCCTCGGCGCGTTCCAGACGGAACCACGGGAGTTGATGGAGCTCCTCGATCTCATGGATATCCGGGACAAACGCGGCGAATCGCTGACGCTGTTCGAACGCAAGCGGGTCGCGCTCTCGCTGGCCGCCGACGGCCAGTTGCTCCTCCTCGACGAGGTGTTTTCGGGCCTGAATCCGGCCGAGAAGCCCGCGATGATAGAGTACCTGAACACGCTCGCCAGAGAGAAGACGCTCATGCTCATCGAACACGACATCGAAACGGCGTTCGACCTCGCCGACCGCGTGATCGTGCTCTCCCAGGGGAGCGTCCTCGGACAGGGGACGCCCGAAGCGATCAAGAACGACGACCGCATCCAGAAGGAGTACCTGGGGGAGATGGCGCTATGAGCGGCGACATCCTCGAGGTGTCCGAGCTGGCCGTGTCCTACGGGGACATGACCGTGCTCCGGGACGTGAACATGACCGTCGGTGAAGGCGGCGTCGTCTCGGTCGTCGGCGCCAACGGTGCCGGAAAGACGACGCTGCTGAAGACGATCGTCGGTGCCAAGGCACCGGACGCCGGGACGATACGCTTCAAAGACGAGGACGCGGTCGGCCGCAAACCCCACGAACTCATCGAGCGGGGGTTGACGTACGTCCCGGAACGCCACACGATCTTCCCGGAGATGACCGTCCTCGACAACCTCCGGACGGCGCTGGTCCCGGCGGAGGACGCCGGCCCCGACCCGCTCGAGGAGGTGTTCGACCTGTTTCCCATCCTCGACGAGCGACGCGGCCAGCAGGCCGGGACGATGAGCGGGGGCCAACAACAGATGCTCGCCATCGCACAGGGGCTGGTCGTCGATCCGGACCTCATCATGCTGGACGAACCGACGCTCGGCCTCGCGCCGAAGATCATCGAGGACGTCCGGGACACGATCGAAGAGATCAGTAACGAGGGCGTGACGGTGTTGCTCGTCGACGAGAAGATCCAGCTCTCGAAGGAGGTCGCCGACGAGCTGTATCTCATGCGGAAGAACTCCCTGCAGTATCTCGGCAGCCGCGGCGAGTTCGAGGACGAATACGATCGCATCCTCCAGCAGACGATCGACTGAGCGCCGCAACGACTTTTTGTTCCCGTTTCGATCGGGTAGTATGGTCGAGACACCAACGGACGACTACATCGAATTCTCCACCAGATCCCTCGAGGCCGCTCCCGACGCGGTGATCTACGACGTCCGCCTGTCACGGCCGGAGAAACACAACGCGCTGCCGACGGACACTATCGCGGCGCTCGCCGAGCTAGTCGCGTCCGTCGACCGGGCCGACGGAGATGCCCTCGTCGTCTCCGCCGCCGGTGAGAACTTCTCGATGGGCGCGGACCTGGCGGATCTCGATCCCGACGCGCTCGAGGATCCCGCGACTCTCGCCCGGGGCGTCGAAGAGCTGGTGCAGTCGCTGCGCGAGTGTCCGCTCCCGGTCGTCGCGCGGGTTCACGGTCGCGCGATCGGTGCGGGCTTTCTCGCCTGTCTCGGGGCGGACCTGGTCGTCGCGAGCGAGGACGCGATCTTCTCGGTGCCGGAGGCCGATCTGGGGATCCCGATCGCGGGATTCGCCGCGACGTTACTTCCCCGGACGGTCGGCGAACACCGCGCTCGAGAGTGGCTGTTCACCGGCGCCGAGATCGACGCTCGGTCGGCGCTGGAAGCGGGGTTCGCGACCCGCGTCGCGACGCCCGACGCACTGGACGAGGCCCTCGACGACGTCCTCGGAACGCTGGCGACGACCAGCACGGACGCCATCGCGGCGCTCAAATCACAGATGGCGCCGCTTCGCACTCCGGACGCCGAGACGGCCCGACGCGACGAGCAGGCGGCGATGCGGACGGCGTACGAAGACGGCGACGTTTCCGAGCGACTCGAGGAATTTCTCTAAGTCGCGCTGGGGCAGCCGTACTGAGCGCCCGTTCTCGCCGGTCTATCGACGGCAGTTTTACGTGACTACTCGTCTCAGTAATCACTGATGTTCGGGAACGAATCGTGGGTAGCGGAGACCGTCGCGGCCGTCAACGACGACGAGGCGTTCGAACGAGCGGCCGAACACTTCGACGGCTCCGTCGCGATGGAAATCGGCGACGATATCGTCTGGCTGAAGGTGTACCGCGGCGAGATCATCGACACGGAACCGTACGTCCCGCAGTTCGGTGCGACGTTTCGACTGGTCGGGAGCGAGCGGGCGTGGCAGCGGCTGGCCGCCGGGGAGACGTCGTTCTCCCGGGCGCTGTACGAGGCGGACCTTCGGACGAAAGGGAACAAACTCGAGGCGAATCGGCTGCGCGACGCCATCGAACTGTTCGTCCGACACCTTCGGGCGACGACGCCTGACGATCCGAGTCGAACGGAGGCGAAACGATGACCGAGATGACTGGCCGATACGCCGACGTCGACGGAACGCGCGTCTACTACGAAGCTGCGGGCGATTCGAGCGATCAGTCGGTCGTGCTGGTCCACACGGCGGGCGCTGACGGCCGACAGTGGCGGTACGTCGCTCCCGCTCTCGCCGACCGCGGCTATCACGTGGTCGTCCCGGATCTGCCGGGCCACGGGAAGTCGTATCCGACCGACTGGGAGCCCAACGTGCGTATCGGCCAGCACGCCGACGCAGTCTGGGCGCTCGGAGAGCAACTTGGGCTCGATCAGCCGGCGATCGGCGGCTGTTCCATCGGCGGCGACGTGACGCTCGACATCGCCGTCAAACACGCCGCCGACATCGCGGCGGCCGTCGCCCTGGAGGGCGCGGGAAAGACCCGCGGCGCACAGCTCGGCCGGCTCTCCCACCCGCATGCGCTTCCGGGGTGGCAAGACGTTCTCGACTACTCCGTGATCGACTCGACCGGACCGGACTGTCCACCGGAGTACCAAACGGAGCTCGCCTGGCAGCATCGTGGCGCACAGGAAGTCGCCACGAAGGATCTGCAGGCGTGGGCGGACTTCGACGTCCTCGACGACCTTCACAGAGCGGAGTGTCCCGTCATGCTGGTCCGCGGTGACGCGGACTACTTCATCCAGGACGACGTGTTCGCCGAGACGGTCGAGCGGCTGCCCGACTGCGAGCCGATCGTTCTCGACGGCGTCGGTCACTATCCGATGATGGAGCGCCCCGACGAAGTGACGGAACTGCTAGCCGATTTCGTCGGGCGTCAATAGCCGTCTCCGTTCGACCGCCGCCGGAAATCCGGAGAGCGAACGAGCGGCGCCCCGTCTCGGATCGCTCGGCAATTTGCGTTTCTCGAGTAGCTCGGACGGAACGTCAGTGCGCGTTCGTCTCGGGTATCAACGCCCCTCGAACGTCGGATCGCGCTTCTCGAGGAACGCTTCGGCGCCCTCCCGTTGATCCGCCGTCCCGAAGAGGAACGCACAGGCGATCCGCTCGAAGTCGAGTCCCCCTTCGTCGTCCAGCCCGCGGTTGATCGACTCCTTCGCCAGTCGGAGCGACAGGGGAGCGTTCGCGGCGATGGTTTCCGCCAACTCGCGGACGCCGTCGTCGAACTCGTCCGCGTCGTAGACGCGGTTGACGATACCGAGGTCCGCCGCTTCCTCGGCGTCGACCGCACGGCCGGTGAAGATGAGATCCTTCGCGACGCCGGCGCCCGCGACGTGAGCGAGGCGCTGGGTGCCGCCACCGCCGGGGAGGATTCCGAGGCCGACCTCCGGGAGCCCGACCGTCGCGTCCGGCGTCGCGACGCGCAGATCACAGGCGAGCGAGACTTCGAGGCCGCCGCCGAAGGCGTAGCCGTCGATCGCGGCGATCGTCGGCACGGTGAGATCCGCGACGTCGTTGTACAGCCCCTGCCCGTAGTTCGTCAGGTACTCGAGCGCGTCGACCCGGTCGAACTCGGCGAACGCCTCGATGTCGCCGCCGGCGATATACGAATCGCCCTTCCCCCGGAGAACGACGACCCTGATATCGTCGTTCGCGTCGATATCGTCGAGACGGTCGCGGAGCGCGGTCCGGGTTTCCTGATCCATCGCGTTCCGTTTGTCCGGATTGTTGACGGTTAGCGTGGCTATTCGATCCGAAACGTCGAGCAAGACCTTCTCGGACATCAGTGGCCCTACGATCGGTCGCTAGTTAGTCGTTAGCATTGCCAGCAGTACGGTTCGGAAGCCGCGAAACGGCCGGTCGGAGTTCCGACCACCGGTGCCTATAAGGGCTCTTCCCGAAACTGACATAGTATGGACTTCGAGCTCAGCGATGAGCAACGACTCATCAGAAGCGAGATTCAGGAACTCTGTGACCAGTTCGGCGACGAGTACTGGCGCGAAAAGGACATGCAACACGAGTTCGCGTGGGAGTTCTACGAGGAGTTCGCCGACGGCGGCTGGTGCGGCGTCACGATCCCGGAGGAGTACGGCGGGCAGGGGTACGGCGTCCAGGAGGCGAGCATCATCCAGCAGGAGATCGCCCGCTCCGGCGCCGCGATGGCCGGCACGTCGATCACGTCACACCACGTCTTCAGCGCCGCTCCGCTGGTGGAGTACGGATCGGACGACCACAAGGAACGGTACCTGCCGGATATCGCGGATGGATCGGTCATGGTCTGTACGGGCGTCACGGAACCGAACGCGGGGACCGATACGTCGCAGATCGAGACGTTCGCGGAACGAGACTTTGCCGAGGAAACCTCGGCTGACCCCTCGGAAGCGACGGCTTCCGAGGACGGCGACGAGTACGTCGTGAACGGCCAGAAGATCTGGACCTCGAAGGCGCAGGAGGCGGACGTCATCATGCTCCTCGCGCGGACGCAACCGCGCGAGTCGAGCGACCGGTTCGGCGGCCTCACGCTGTTTTTCACCGAGTTCAACAAGGACATGGACAGCGTCGACGTGAGCGAGATTCCGAAGGCCGGTCGCGGTGCGGCGGACTCGAACGAGGTCTGGTTCGAGGACTTCCGCGTTCCGGCCGCCGATCGAATCGGCGAGGAGGGGAAGGGGTTCAAATACCTCCTCTCGTTCGCGAACTCCGAGCGGATCAGCATCGCCGCGAACGCCGTCGGGACGGGACAGGCCGCACTCGAGACGGCCGCATCGTACGCCAGGGAGCGCGAAGTCTTCGACAACTCCATCGGCACCTATCAGGCGATTCAACATCCGCTCGCGGACTCGTGGACCAAACTGACGCAGGCCGAACTGATGATTCGGAAAGCCGCGTGGCTGTACGACAACGACAAAAACTCGGGGCCGGAGGCGAACGCCGTCAAACTCCGCGCGAGCGAGGACGCGATCGAGGCGTGCGAGCGCGCCGTTCGCGTCCACGGCGGCATGGGGTACGCGAAGGAGTACGACGTGGAGCGATACTGGCGCGAGGTCATGATTAACGTGCTCGCACCGATCTCGAACGAGATGGTCAAAAACTACATCGCACAGCACGTCCTCGATCTCCCGCGCTCCTACTGAGCCGGTCTCGGATACCGCGGATTTCGGTCCGTAACGTGTTGCCGGTCGCGTGGTCGGTTTCGCGTCCTCGAACTGGAATAAGATGTCGAGTTGCGCAAGGACGCCGAGCGGAAAGGACCTCGAGCGGCGACGGCACTCGACTGTCAGCGGCCCCCCGCTCGCAGACGGTCAGTGGTTCTCGTCGGCCGCTCGCCGCCGAACGATGTTGTGCGAGATGACCGACATCACTTCGTCTCCGTCGTCGTTGTAGACCCGGCGCTTGAAGTCCACGTAGCCGCGATCAGGGTGGCTGTCGCTCGGCGTCTTCTCGAGTATCTCCGCGCGGACGGTGAGCGTGTCGCCGGGGCGAACCGGCGTGTACCACCGAAGTTCGTCCATGCCGCTCCCGCCCATGTTCGCGATTTCGCTGAGACAGTCGTCGACGGTCAGCCGGGTGGCGAGACTGAGCGTGTGCAGTCCGCTGGCGACCAACCCGCCAAACATCGAGTCCTCGGCCGCCGCCTCGTCGACGTGAAACGGCTGCGGATCGAACTGTTCCGCAAAGGAGACGATCTCCGATTTCGTCACCGTGTGCGTTCCGCTCTCGAACGTCTCTCCTTCGTCCAAGTCTTCGAATAGCTTCGGCATGGACGGGCAGACGAAAGCGACCGGTAAATAGCTAGCGTCGCTTCCGTCGTCGGAGTCGGACGCCGGAGCCTACCGCCCTTGGAACTCCGGCTCCCGGTTCTCGAGGAACGCCGTCATCGCCTCCCGTTGATCGTACGTGTCGAAACAGGCGGCGATCGTCTCGAGGCTGTGGTCGATGCCCGACTCGACGCCGTTCGATCGGAGCGCCCGAAAGACCTGGCTCTGCCACTGAATGATGCGCGGACTCTTGCTCGCCAGCGTCTCGACGAGGTCGGCGACGGTCTCGTCGTACGCCTCGGGCGCGACCGCCCGGTTGACCAACCCGAGTTCCTCGGCTTCCAGCCCGGAGACCGGTTCGCCCGTGTAGACGATCTCCTTTGCGGCCTGGAGGCCGACCAGTCGAACGAGGAGTCCGCCCTGGATACCGGTGACGAGCCCCGCGTCGATTTCCGGGAGCCCGAGCGCGGCGTCCTCGGTCGCGACGCGAAAGTCACACGACATCGCGAGCTCGAGCCCGCCGCCGAGCGCGTACTCGCCGCACCGACAGACGGTGACCGCGTCGAGATTCCGGACTCCCTGCATGAGTTCGTACAGGTTCGTCAGCATCTCCCGCGCTTCGGAGACGGAGTAGTCCTTCACCGCGTCGAGTTTCAGGCCGGCGGTCAGTCCCCCGACGCCGTCGTCGGTTTCGGGACCGATAGTGAGGACCGAAACGTCGTCGGGGACGGATTCGACCCGATCGCGCAGCGTGACGATCGCGTCCGGAGAGAACAGATTCAGATCGCCGAAGTCCAGTCGGAGGTGAGCGACGCTGTTCAGGTCGGTATCGCGGTCGAGGGTTACAGACATGCACGGGAGTTCACGGGAAACGCACGTTAACCTTTGTGCCGCGGTCACGTGAGTCGCGGAGTCGCGGACGGTGATCGCGGCGTCTCGTTCGACATCTGTCCGGGCGACTCGAGGGAGAGGGAAAGAGTGGGAGCGATGCGCGCTGACACTGTCGTCTCGACGATCGATGGATCGAACGAGCAAAGCGATTATTGCCGCGGCTGCTGTGGTCCCAACCGCATGGCACCCTTTGACAAGATCTCGGTGACGACGGGCGAGGCGGACGACCGAATCGCCCGCGTCCTGCTCGACAACGAGGCCCAGCACAACACGCTCGATCTGCGGACGATCCAGGAGTTAGACGACGCCTTCACGGCGGCCGACCGCGACGCGGAGATCGACGCGATCGTCCTCGGGACGACCGGCGACGTCTTCTGTTCGGGAGCCGACCTCGGCGACCTGACCGAGATGGCGTTCGAGGAGGGAACGCGCTGGATGAGCCAGTACTTCGAGACGATCGACGTACTCAGGGACACGGGCAAGCCCACGGTCGCCGCCATCGAAGGGGTTTGCGCCGCGGGCGGTAACGAGCTCGCGATGGGGTGTGACCTGATCGTCGCGGGCGAATCGGCCAGGTTCGGGCAGCCCGAAGTCGGCGTCGGCTCGACCGCCGCCGGCGGCGGCGTGCAACTGCTCCCGCTGCTCGTCGGTGAGAAACGGGCGCGAGAGATGCTGCTGCTCGGGGAGATGTACCCCGCGTCGCAGATGCAGGAGTGGGGACTGATCAACCGCGTCGTCGATGACGGGACCGCTCGAGACGAGGCGGTCTCCCTCGCCAACGAGATCGTCTCCACCAAGAGTCCGCAGGCGTACCGCGCAATCAAGACGATCATGAAGACCTGGACGAACGTCGGCATGGTCAATCAGGAGATGGCTCGAGACATGACGGCCGCGGTCTGGGACTCCGAGGAGTTCCGCGACCGCGCCGAGGCGTTCGTCGACAGGGAGGAGCAGACCCCGCGATCGTTCACCGGATCGCAACCCGTAGACAAGGAGTGACGCCGCGACCGGGAGCGGAGTTCGATCGGCCGCCGTCCGGACTCGAGCGATCGTATTCGGGTCTGATAGCTCACGATTGGATTTAATAGGCGTATTCGGGTCCGAACGACGGATATTCGTCGTCGGGTTTTCGCTCGATCGCAATCGTTATGCGGTATGTTATCATTGGAGAACAGCATGCGTGGACTCAGCGACAAGCGCGTCATCGTCACCGGGAGCGGCCGCGGTATCGGTCGCGCCATCGCACGGCGACTCGCCGAGGAGGGTGCGATCGTCGTGGTGAACGACATCGACGAAGCGAACGCCGACGAGACGGTCTCGCTGATCGAAGCGGACGGCGGCGAGGCCGTCACCGGGATCGCCGACGTGACGGAGTTCGACGCCGTCGAGGAGATGGTTTCGGAAGCGGTCGACGAACTCGGCGGCGTCGACGTGCTCGTCAACAACGCCGGCTGGGACCGCATCGAGTGGTTCGTCGACCAGGAGCCCGAAACCTGGGACCGCCTCATCGATATCAACCTGAAAGGCCAGATCAACTGTTCGCGGGCCGTCGCCGACCATTTCGTCGAGTCGGGAACCGAGGGCTCCATCGTGAACATCTCGTCGGACGCCGGGCGCGTGGGGAGTTCCGGCGAGGCGGTGTACGCCGGCTGCAAAGGCGGCGTCATCGCGTTCACGAAGACGCTCGCGCGGGAGCTGGCCCGAAACGGCGTGAACTGCAACGTCATCGCACCCGGTCCCGCGGATACGCCGCTGGTCGCAGAGATGCGAGAAGACTCGGAACTGGGGGACAAGATCCTCGGCAGTATGGCGGATCAGATCCCGCTCGGACGGATGGCCGAACCGGAAGACATCGCGGGTGCCGTCGCGTTCATGGCGTCGGACGACGCGGCGTTCGTCACCGGCCAGGTGCTGAGCGTCTCCGGCGGGCTGACGATGGTCGGGTAGGTTACTCGCCCCGGAACTCGGGGTCTCGTTTCTCGTCGAACGCGGCGATGGCCTCCGCGTGGTCGTCCGTTTCGCGACACTCGCCGAGCGCCTCGATCGCGTGCTCGAGCCCCGTCTCCATGTTGACGTCGTGGGCCTCGTTGACGAGCTGTTTCGCGTTCCCGAGCGCGACGGTGGGTCCCTCCGCCAGTTCGCGGGCCCGGTCGAAGGCGACTTCCCGAGTGCGCTCGGCGTCCCCGTCGACGACCGTGGAGGCGATTCCCAGCTCCTTGGCCTCCGTCCCGGAGATGCGACGACCGGAGAAGATCAGGTCCTTCGCGACCTCTTCGCCGACGAGGCGGGGAAGCATGTACGCGCCGCCGTCTCCCGGTGACAGCCCCACGTTCACGTACGATTGGCTCATTTCGGCGTCGGCCCTGATCACTCGAATATCACAGCCCAGCGCGAGATCCATCCCCGCACCCATCGCGTAGCCGTTGACGCCGCCGACGACGGGAAGCGGCGCGCGTCGGAGCGCCTTGAGCACGCGCTGCGCTCGGTGGACGGTATCCAGCGCCTCCGGCGTCGATTCGGAGAGCCCGCCTTCGTCCCCGAGATCGACGCCGGCGCAGAACGCCTTGTCACCGGCGGCCGTGAACAGGATCGCACGGACGTCGTCGTCCGCCTCGAACGACCGGATCGCGTCGTGTAACTCCTCGAGGACGCGCGGGGTGAACGCGTTCAGACTCTCCGGCCGTTCGATTCGCATGCGACCGACTCCTTCCGCAACGGCGGTGGTAACTACGTCATCGGACATGGGAAAGTCCACGGAACGTCGGGGAATAACGTTTTCCCTCGATCGCGGTCGCTGCACGACCCGGATCGTCGTCTCGAACGCGAGCGGCGCTCGTGCGTCGTCCCGCATCGCGGGCAGTCGCGACGCGCACCGCCGGCGGCGTAACAGATATGGTTCCGGTCGCAGAACGATACACCGTGCTAATTGATACCAATCCGTCCCTCCGAATGTGGCGGGATATCGTCCACGAGTTCATGGACGAGAAGATCGGCGTCGAGTACTGCCGGGAGTGCTACGCGAACCGGGAGTATCCACACCGGATCTACGACGGCGTCGTCGAGAACGACTGGATCGGGTTGCTCGTGCCGGAGGAGTACGGCGGGCAGGGCGGCGACATGATCGAACAGGTGATCCTGCTCGAGGCGCTGGGGAAGTACGGCTACGACCTCGGCATCCCGGTCGCTATCTCGTCGTTTTCGTACGGAAACCTCATCGAGTACGGGACCGAAGAACAGAAGCAACGGTTCATTCCGAAGTTGCTCGACGGCGAGGTTCGGTTCTCGATCGGCGTCTCCGAATCCGGTACCGGGAGCGACGCCGCGAGCCTGCAGACGAGGGCCGAGCGGGACGGCGACCACTACGTCGTCAACGGCGAGAAGATGTGGCAGTCGGCCGCTCACGTCGACGGCAACGTCATCACCCTCTACGTTCGAACCGATCCGGACGCGGAGAAACACGAGGGGATCAGCGCGCTCCTCGTTCCGAACGACCTCGACGGTATCGAGATGACCAAACTCGACACCGTCGTTCGCAAGGCGACCGGCACGAACCAGGTCTTCTTCGACGACGTCCGGGTGCCCGCCGAGAACCGCCTCGGCGCGGAGGGACAGGGCTGGGAGATACTCACGGACCACTTCGCGAACGAACGGACCCAGATCTCGGCCGCGATGGTCGGCAACGCCCAGACGGTCGTCGACACGGCGCTCGAGTACGCGCTGGAACGAGAGCAGTTCGGATCTTCGATCGCCGAGTTCCAGACGATCAAACACCGGCTCGCGGACATGCAGACGGAGGTCGACGCCGCGCGTCAGCTCGTCTACCACGCGGCGGAGCGCATCGATCACGGTTCTCACCCCCGTCGCCTCGCCGCGCAGGCCAAGCTCAAGGCCAGCGAGACGTTCCAGACGGTCGCCCAGCAGGGGATGCAGATCATGGGCGGTGCCGGATTCCTCCCCGAGAACGACATGGAACGCTACTGGCGCGAGGGAAAGATTTCCACCGTCGGCGGCGGAACCAGCGAGATCCAGCGGACCATCATCGCGAGCGATATGCTCGAGAACCGATGAGTCGTCGTTCGTCGAGACGCCGCGAGCCCGAACGTCGTCGGGACGGCTATCGACCGACGGCTACAGCGCGATTTATCACGGAAAACTACGTCGACCGAGCGGAACACGCACACGATGTCTAACACTGATACCACGACCGACACTGAATCAGCGGCGCAACTTCCGCTGTCCGGAATCACCGTCGTCGAACTCGGCAACCTCGTCGCGGCCCCCTTCACGGGGCTCATGCTCGGCGATCTCGGTGCCGAAGTGATCAAAGTCGAACGACCCGGAACCGGCGATATGATTCGCCAGTCCGGCGACTCCGGCGACGCGATCTTTACCGCGCTCAACCGGAACAAGCGCAGCGCGACGATCGATCTCCAGAGCGACGCCGGACGCGAGGCCTACCACGAACTCGTCGCGGCGGCCGACATCGTCGTCGAGAACCTCCGACCCGGCGTCACCGAACGACTGGGTATCGGGTACGACGCGCTCAGCGACGAGCGCGACGACCTGATTTACGTCTCCATCGCCGGCTTCCTGCAGGGCGGTCCGTACGAGGATCGGCCGGGGATGGACGTCGTCGGTCAGGCCATGTCGGGGATGATGCGGATGACCGGCCAGCCGGGCGGAAAGCCGCTTCGGGCGGGAACGTCGGTGATCGACATCGGAACCGGCGTCTACGGCGCGTTCGGGGCGATGCTGGCGCTGTGGATGCGCGAAACGACGGGGACGGGCCAAAAGATCGACGCCGGGCTCTTCGAAACGGCCTCTCACTGGAGCAACTACTGGACGATCTTCGCGCAGCTCTTCGGCGACCATCCGCCGCTTGGCTCCTCCCATCCCGCGTTCGGGCTCTACGACGTGTTCGAGACTGATCCCGACGAGTGGCTCTTCGCCGGCGTCATCACCGAGCGCCACTGGCCCGCGTTTTGCGAGGCGATCGACGCGCCGGAGTTGCTCGCGGACGAGCGCTTCGAGACGAACGAGGGGCGACAGGAGAACGACGACGCGCTTTACGACCTGATTCAAGAGAGGCTTCGCGGTCGGGACCGGACGACGGTAGTCGACGCGCTACTAGATGCGGGCGTCCCGGCGGCCCCGGTCAATCACCCGTCGGAACTGCTCGACGATCCGCATCTGACCGCACTGGACCTCCTCGTGGAGACCCACTCCGACGACGAAACGGTTCAGGCGATGCTCACGCCGTTGACGGGGACCGACATCGGCGTCTCACACCGTCGCGACCCGCCCGAGCTCGGCGAAAATACGGCGGCCGTCTTCGAATCGCTCGGGCTGGACGATCGGTACGCCGAACTCGAGGCGAACGGCGCGTTCGGCGACGAGTGACCGACGACGATACGGATTTGACGCGCGTTTAGTCGCCGCGATCGTACGTCTCGATCGTCTCGTCGTCGGGCACCCAGCCGACGAACGCGGTCTCCGGACGCAAGGAGAGCGCGTCGATGACGACGGCAGTGCCGAGGTAGTGGCCGACCAGCGACGCGATACCCGCGATCGTCTCGTCGTCGAAGTGGGCACCGATCTCCGCGTGCGCCTCGTCGTCGACCGCCCGTCTGGCGGCGAGTCGCGCGTACCTGAGCAACGCGCCGTCCGCGGGGTCGAACTCGTCGACGCGTCCGGTACTGATCGCTCTGATCTCCTCGTGCTCGACGCCGACGTCTCGAGCGAGTCCGACGTGCTGGTGCCACTCGTACTCGTTTTCCAGTTCCCGAGCGATCGCCAAAATGACCAGTTCGACGTCCCGCGAGGCGAGCCCGGCGTGTTCCCACAGCGCGGTCCCGTGGCGCATGTACGTCTGGAGAACGGGCGGGTTCGATCCGATCGCCTGCAGCAATTCGAGTTCGCCGAGCGCGTCTTCGCTTAGGAGATACTGATACTCCGTCGGGAGATCCGACTGTCGCGGGAGCGGGATGCGAGCCATACCTCAGAGGGACCGCAAATCGACTTAGTTCTTCGGACGGGTGCGATTCGCGGTCGAATCTGTCGGATCGCGGAGGCCGGCGACGACGGTTCCTCGTTGTCGCCGCCTCGCGTCGAGTGCCCTGTCTTACTGGATGACTCCGTCCTCGCGGAGCCGCTCGAGTTCCTCGGCTGAGTAGCCGTGGCGCTCGAGGATCGAGTCGGTACTCTCTCCCAACTGCTGGGGTGCGACCTCGAGTTGGGTCCCCAGTTGAGCGAAGTGGACGGGTTGGTCGATCACGTCCGCGCCCTCCCGGCCGTCGCGTTCCATGACCTGATGGAGTTCGCGCTGTTTCACGTGGTCGTCCTCCCAGACAGTTTTCGTATCGTAAATCGGGCCCGCGGGAACGGTCTCCGCGTGAAGGCGGTCGAGCCAGTGGTCGATCGGTTCCGATTCCAGAATCGGTTCGAGGATGTCGTCCAGTTCCTCGCGGTTTTCGACCCGGTCGTCCATCGTGGCGAACCGATCGTCCTCGAGTAGCTCCGGGCGCTCGAGCGCGCGGCAGAAACCGCGCCAGAAGTCCGGCGTCCCCGCCGCGATGATGATCGGCCCGTCGGCGCAGTCGTACTTGCCGAAGGGGACGATCGACGGGTGGTGCGTGCCGAGTCGAGGGAACGGCTCGTCGTAGCCGAACGTGTAGCCGGCGCGAGCGGTGAGCCAGGTGATGGCGGCGTCTAACATGGGGACTTCGATCCACTCGCCGTCGATGCGGCCTCGCTCTCGAGCGTACAGCGCGGCGAGAACGCTCTGGCTGGCGTAGGAACCGGCGATGAGGTCGCCGCTGGGAAGCCCCGACCACAGCGGTTCTCCGCCCTCTTCGCCGGTGATGCTCATGATCCCGCTCATTCCCTGGATCAGCATGTCCCACGCCGGTAGGTCCTCGTACGGGCTGTCGCGACCGAACCCGGAGATCGAACAGTAGATGAGCTCCGGATTCAGTTCGGCCACGGTCTCGTACCCGAGTCCGAACGAGTCGGCGCGTCCCGGTTTCGTGCTCTCGATGAACACGTCGGCGTCGGCGACGAGCCGTTGGGCCGCTTCCTGTCCCTCGTCGCTCTTGAGGTCGATGGCGACGCTGTACTTGTTCCGATTCAGGGTGTCGAAGTAGGCGGGCGAGGGCTGGATGTCCCGACTCCGATCGCCGCGTCCGACCGCTTCGATCTTGATCACTTCCGCGCCGAGGTCGCCGAGGGCCATCGTCGCGAACGGGCCGGCCGCGACCTGGGTCAGATCGACGACGGTGATTCCGTCGAGGGGTAACACGTCCGTCTCAGGGGACTTCGCTGCCTCCATACCTGTCCCTACTCTTGATCTGGGGTAAGTGTTTGGGAACGGTACCCACTGGTCGCCGCATCGGGGCCGTGATACCGACGACACCAGTCGAGACGAGTATCGACTCCGTCAGTGCCGGACGGAGAGGCTGAAAAAGCGCCAGCGATCACTCCGCGAGTTCGAACTGGTACAGCTGCTGGTCGCCGCGTTCCTCCCAGACCAGCTCCACCGGATCGCCGACGGAGACGGCCGCCGGCGCGGCGAGGACGTTCGCCATCACCGTCACGTCGGCCCCCATCGCGACGAGCGCGACGACGTACGGCGTCTCCCCCTCGAACGCCGCCGTCGGAGCGCGGTGGACGACGGTGAACGATTCGACGGTTCCGCTCCCGTCCAGTTCGATTTCTTCGGACTCCGTGGCCCAGCAGTTCGGACAGACGGCCGCCGGGTAGAATCGCTCGTGGCCGCAGTCGGTACATCGCTGGACGACGAACCGCCCGTCGTTGCAGGCGGCCCAGAACCCCGCCGTGTCTTCCGACGGCGTCGGAACCGGCTTGTCGCTCATCTCACCACCCCTCCATCAGCAGCGTCGCGTTCGTAGACAGAACCCCGCCGACGCCGTGAGCGAGCGCGAGGTCGGCGTCCACCTGCGTCTCCGCGGCGTCCCCTCTGATCTGTCGTGCGGCCTCGAGAATGTGGAAGACGCCCGCGCCGGCGTAGGAGAGTTCGCCACCGTGCGTGTTCACCGGCAGTTCGCCGTCGGTCGTGATCCCCCGCTCGCGGACGAACGAGCCGCTTTCGCCCTTCTCGCAGAATCCGAGGTCCTCGAGGAGGAGGAGCGGCGTGATGGTAAAGCAGTCGTACAGCTGTGCGACGTCGACGTCGTCGGGGGTGCGATCGGCCATCTCGAACGCCGTCTCCCCGCTCGCCGCCGCCGGCGTCTCCAGCAGGTCCTCGCGTCGGTGGACGTACTCCGACCCGTGTCCCTCCCCGTAGCTGGTCAGCTCGACCGGGGCTCGCGTCTCCTCGGCCGCATCGGCGGAAGAGACGACGACGGCGCCGGCACAGTCGCTGATCAACGCGCACTCGAGTTTGTGCAGCGGCGACGAGATCAGCCCCGAGGAGAGGACGTCGTCGACGTCGATCGGCTCGGTGTGCTGTCCGGCCCCGCGCATCGACGCGTGTTCGCGGCAGGCGACCGCGACCGTCGCGAGCTCTTCCGCGGTCGTTCCGTGCGTCGCCATGTGCTTCTGTGCGATCAGCGCGTACATCGACGGCACCAGCGGCCCGAAGGGGTTCTCGAACTCGGGGTGGCCGACCTCCGTCGCGAGGCTGCTGACCCCGTCGTCGCCCTTCGCGAATCCCGTCCGCCGATTGTCACCGAACGCGACGACGACGTTTTCACACTGGCCCTGTTGGACGGCGTTCGCAGCGTGACAGACCCCGACGAACGGCGTCGCCCCGCCGAGCCGCAGGCTCTCGTTGTACGAGAGATTCAGGCCAAGGTAATCGGCGACGACCGTGCTGTGCATCAGCTTCGGATCGACGAGCGAGTACCCGGTGACGAGCCCGTCGATATCCGCTTTCTCGAGGCCGGCGTCGTCGACCGCCTCGAGGCAGGCGCTCGCGTAGAGGTTGATCGAATCCATCTCCGGCGTCTTCCCGATCGGCGATTCGCCGATACCGGTCACTGCGACCCGCTGTGTCGAACCCATGTACTGGTACCCGCCACATATCCACATAATTCTTGTTGAAGCGAGCGCCTCGGTCGCGAAAAACGGGGCCAGCGCGGTCGCTCCGATCGGCACGATGGTCGCGACACCGCCGACCCGGCGGTCGTGTCACTACCGGTCGCGCTCAGTTACTCGTCGTCGGCGTACTGAACCATCTTCCGATGGTCCCAGACGACACAGACGTCGTCGTCCTGGTTGGAAACGGTCGTTCGGAGCGTGACGACGCCGCCTTTCTCCTTTTCCTCGAGGTCGGTGACTTCCTGGACCGTCCGAACGGTGTCACCCGGGAAAACGGGGGTCGGGAACCGCATGTTGTCGATCCCGTAGAGGCCGACGACGGTCCCCTCCGTGTAGCCGATCTGCGTCGTCAGCCCGAGCCCGATACTGAACACGAGCGGGCCGTGGGCGATCCGAGAGCCGAATATCGTCTCCTCGGCGTACTCCTCGCTGACGTGTATCTCGTTGTAGTCACCCGAGAGACCCGCGAAGGACGTCACGTCGGCTTCGGTGATCGTCCGGGTTCTCGATTCGAACGTTTCTCCGATCTCGAACTCCTCGAAGTATTTGCCGCTCATCTACGCCTCGACTCTAGCGGGGAGGGGGTATAGACCTTGGTGCGACCGTCCGTTGGCCGTCACTGACCCAGACCGTTGGGGCCGAAGTGATACTGACGAGTAATAAGTGATAACCCATTGCGTCACGTCGATCGAACCGTTCGCATGCAACCACTGAGAGGAATTGACGTACTTGACTTTACCCAGTCGATCGCCGGCCCTATCTGTACCCAGTCGCTGGCCGTCCTGGGAGCAAACGTCGTGAAGGTCGAACCACCGGAAGGCGACGCCTTCAGGCCCCTTATCGAGGGGTCGATGTTCGCCTCGTGCAATCGCGGCAAGCGAAGTATCAGTCTCGATCTGAAAAGCGAGTCGGGACGCGCGATCGCTCGCGACCTCGCGGCCGACGCGGACGTCGTCGTCGAGAGCTTCCGACCGGGGGTGATGGATCGCTTCGGCCTCGGATACGAAGATCTCAGCGCGGAAACCGACGACATCGTCTACTGCTCGATCACCGGGTTCGGACAGGACGGACCGTACGAGGAGTATCCGGCCTACGACCCGGTCGCACAGGCGATGTCCGGACTCATGAGCGTCACCGGTCCCACCGACGGCGACCCGGTTCGAGTCGGAACGAGTGCGATCGATTACTCGACCGGGATCACGGGAGCGATGCTCGTCATGGGCGGGTTGATCGGCGACGGATCGGAGCGCGGAACCCACATCGATCTCTCGTTGTTCGACGTCGCCACGACGTGGATGGGGTACTGGGTCGCCCACTACACGTCGACCGACGAACTTCCCAAACGCGCCGGAGCGGGGCTCTATGGGATGGCTCCGTACGGTATCTTCGAGGCCGGAGACGGACAGCCGTTTTACCTCGCAACGGCCTCGGAGAAACTGTACGGCAGACTCTGTGACACCCTCGAGCGGCCGGACCTGCTCGAGGACGAGCGCTTCGGGACCGCCGAGGACCGATGGGAGAACCGCGACGTTCTCCGGGCGGAACTCGAGTCCGAGTTCGGCGAATTCGATCGCCGGGAACTCGTCGAATCGTTAGCCGAGTCCGGCATTCCCGTCGGGCCGCTGCAGTCCATCGACGAACTGGTCGACGACGACCCCCACGCCGACCACCGGGACCTGTTCGTCGAGACGTACAATCAGCACCTCGAGACCGAGTGCCGGACGACGCGAATGCCGTTTCGCTTCGCCGAGGACTCGCTCGAGCCCGCGTCGTCGCCGCCGCGAAACGGCGAACACACGCGGGCCGTCCTCGGGGAGAACGGCTACGACGAGGAGAGGATCACCGAGCTACTGGATGCGGGTGTTCTGGGAGAATCGGCGTAGTTCGGTTTCGTTGACGGCGCTGCTCGTCCGCCGACCGACGTTCGAAACGAGGAGCCCTTCGATCGCCGACCGAGAGGCCGATTGGAGCCGTGTCGGAACCGGCCAGGCTCCGTTCGCGACGCTGTCGATCCGATTTCTCGAGACGTGATCGAACGGGAGAGACTTCTCCGTGTGAATCGGCACGGATCACCGTCGACGGATCACTATCGACAGAGTACTGTCCGATAAACGGACGGTTGACGCGGTCGTCTCGCAGTCCTCCAGCCGACGTATCCGATGACGCGCGTTCGAAAAAAAGGGAGATTCTCAGGCGGGAGTAGCCGTCGCCGACTCCTGACGTTCCAGGTAATGGAACGCGACGACCACGAGGACCGCCAGAACGAATCCGCCCACCTGGATGGTGGACGTTCCCCAGAACATGATGGCGACGAGCACACCCACTCCGGCGGCTTTGATGACGCCGGAGACGTACTTGTTGTAGTCGATATCGAAGTGGATGATCGTGACGATCGCGATGAACGTCGCGAGCAGGTAGATGAACGTCAGCGGCGTATCACTGCCCCACTGAGCGATGCTCGGGTGGTAGATGATCGTGTACGGGAGGATGAACAGCGGCGCTCCCATGATCATCGCCTTCTTCGCCACCTGGGTGAAATCGGCTTCCGCGATACCGCTGGCGATAACGGCCGCGAGCGCGACCGGCGGCGTGATCGCGGACAGGATCGCGAAGTAGAACACGAACAGGTGCGTGTTAAACTCCGAGATGCCGAGGTCCCCGACGGCCGGTGCGACGAATACCACGACGACGACGTACGCGGCGACGGTCGGCATCCCCAGACCGAACATGATCGACAGGATCATCGCCACGAGGAGCAGCGGGAAGAGGAGTTCTCCCGAGAGGCCCAACATGATGAACGACAGTTCCTGCACGATGTTTCCGCTGCCGAGCATACTGACGAAGATCGCGATCGCGCCGAGGACGACCATGATCTCCGCGCTGGCTATCGCACCCTTCTGGAGACCGACCAGCAGGTTCCGACCGTAATCTCGGAGCGCAGACCGTCTATCGCTCGTGAGGATCATGTTCCAGACGAGCTGGAGTCCGATGAGGGAGATGACCGAGTGGAAGCCGGCAGTAAGCGGTCCGGTCTGTCGGATTCCGAGGTCGTAGATGAGGATCAGCACGGACGCCAGCAGGGGCAAGTAGACGTACCACGGTTGGTTCGCATCCTGTGTCGTCTCCAGGATTTGCCCGTCGTCCGCGTCGGACTTGCTGAGATCGTACCCTTTACTGACGTAGTAGACGGTAATCGAGACGGTCAGGTAGAAGATAATCGCCGGGAGCAACGCACCCACGACGACATCGAGGTAGCTGATATTCAGGAACGAGGCCATGACGAACGCCGAGGCCCCCATGATGGGGGGAAGGACCTGACCGCCCGACGAGGCGTTCGATTCGATGGCCGCAGCGGTCTCGCCGTCCATCCCGTAACTCTTCATCAGCGGAATCGTCACGGCACCGGTCGTCGCGGTGTTGGCCGCTGCACTGCCCGAGATCGACCCCATAACGAAACTCGTCACGACCGCAAGTTGGGGCACGCCGGACTGCAGGTGTTTGTTCATCCGTCTCCCGAAGTCGATGGCCAGTTGCAACGCACCGAACTCGATCAGGAGACTCGCGTAGACGAGGAAGATGACGATCCACTGCGCGCCGACCCCCGGAAGGAATCCGAAGAGGCCGATATCGAACACGAGAGAGGATCGCTCGAGGACTCGAGCAAGTGAGATGCTGCTGTGACCGAACGTCCCGGGAATGTACGAGCCGAACATCGCGTATCCGACCGACAGCACGACGATTCCGGAGACGAAGAACCCGTATCTGAGGTACGTGAAGAGGAGTATTAATACGATTAATGTGAGCGCGAACATGTACTCCATCTGCGTGTAGTTGAGGATTCGTGACAGCATCTCGGAGTACGTCGTCACGAAATAGTACGTGATGTAGAGCATCAACGCTGACGTGGCTAGCTTCGCGACGAACAGCACTTTGCCGGAGATGGCGTCCAGATCGGCTTCGACCAGTTGAACCATCAAAAACACCGACAGGCACAGCGAAATGATAGTGTGCTGGTCGCTATTCACGAGGTACGTATACCCGTACGCGATGTGATAGATAGAGAAGACGAGTGCGCTGAGGGTAAGTAACAGCCACTGAGCGTTATCGAGAGTAAAATTCAGTGCCGGTAACTGGTCCCCTTTCTCTTCTAAACTCAGTTCTTGATCGGAGGATGTGTTCGACATAATTGGAGAATGAAGGGACTGCTACTTATCCTTCGATCAGGTCTTCGTTCCAGAGATCGTTATCCTGGTACCATTCGACGGCTCCCGGATGGACCGGTGACTGCGTGAGCCCCTCTACCGCGTACTCTTCGTTGAACAGTCCGAGCGCGTCGTGGACGCCCTGTAGCTCCTCGACGTTGCTGAACGAGACCTCACAGAACTCTTTGACGACGTCGTTGCTGAGATCGGGGTGGACGTACCACTGGTACTGCGCCGTCGGCGATTTGACCGTGTCGATGTTCGTTTCGAACCCGAAGACCTCGTTGACCGGCACGTCGGTGACGTTGAGGTACGGATCCTCCTCGAACGTCGAAAGCTGCTCGTCGCTGAACTCGAGGACTCGCAGGTTGTCCATACTGTTTAGCTGTTCGGCCCATCCGGGAAGCGATGACCCACTCGCCATCACGTACGCGTATGCGGCGTCGACTCGACCCTCCTCGAGTGCGAAGGGAATGTCCGACCAATCGCCCTGTGTGAGTTCGATTTCGTCGTAGAGCCCGACGCTGTCGAAGGGAATCGCACCGACGAAGCGGGAGCCGGCAGCGCCGTTGTGGACGGTCTTCCCCGCTAAGTCGTCGATCGATTGGATGCTATCGTCCATCGTTATCCAGAACGGTCGAAGGTCGCTGACAGCCATGACCTGTTGTGGAACGGTCGGAACGGTGTTGTCACCGCCGAACTGGGCACCCGGTCGACTTTCCTCCTCGTAGGATGCCATCCCCATCGCACTCGTCCCTCGAGTGATGTGGTTTTCACCTGCGGCACAGAGCCTATAGGCCTCTTCCGACCCACCAGTCGTGTTGAGCGTCAGAGTGATATCCGTATCAGCGTTCTCGAAAAGCTGGGCCCACCCACTGGCTTTTATGTATCCGATCGTTCCCTCGCGCGTAATTCCGAAACTCCAATCGGTGGTATCACTCTCGACGCTACTATCACCGTTCCCCCCACCGATACAGCCCGCTAATCCTGCTAGTCCCGCTACACCTGCGGCCGTCATAAAGCGCCGTCTGTTGTACGACATCCGTGTCATGATAACCCAATCCAACCCATATATACTTATTTGTATATATCGTATATATTCCCGTGGAATAGAAGGGGGCCGGCGTAAAATTACCACGACCGTATTCGAACGGCCTCACTCGTCGACCGACATCGAGCGACGGCGACTGAGTGAAACGGGGGAGCGAACTCACCGTTCAAGCCATCAGTAGGACTTCGGCAGTCCCAGTTCGCGCTCGGCGATGAAGGTCTTCGCCAACTCGTTGGAGACGGGGCCGATCTGGAAAAAGCGAGCATCCCGCCACAACCGGTTGATATCGTACTCTTCGGTCACCGACCAGCCGCCAAACGTCTGCATTCCGTGGTTCGCCGCCTCGTATGCGGCGTTCGATGTCGCGACTTTCGCCGAATTCGCAGCGATCCCGACGTCGTCGCCGTCGCGGTCGTAAATGGCAGCCGCCCGCAAGACCTGTAGCCACGCACCCGTGGAGTTCACCTTCGCCTCGGCGAGCGGAAGCTGAATGGCCTGGTTCTTTCCGATCGGCCGGTCGAACACGTCGCGTTCGGCGGCGTACTCCGACGCGAGTTCGATCGCGAGCTCGGCGGCGCCGGCGAGACCGGCCGAGAGGGTGATCCGCTCGACGTTCAGAAGATCGAGCACGTGATACCAGCCGCGGCCGCGTTCGCCGATGAGGTGATCCGCAGCGACTTCGACCTCGTCGAGGAAGAACTGTGTCGTCGTCTCCGTCCGTATCGCGACTTTGTCGATGGGCGTTATCGTCACGCCGTCCGCGTCTGTCGGAACCATGAACAGGGATATTCCCTGGCTCGGATTCGCTTCGTCCCTCGAGGACGTCCGCGCGACGACGAGAACGTGATCCGCGATATCGGCACCGGAGATGAAGACCTTCTCCCCGTTCAGTTCCCACCCGGAATCGGTTTCCGTGGCGCGCGTCTCCATCCGGAGCGCGTCGAACCCTGCGCCGGGTTCGGTGATCGCGAAGGCCGGAATCGACTCGCCCGTAACGATGTCCTCGAGGAACAGTTCGCGCTGTCGCTCGGTCGTGTAGGTCGCGAGTACTTCCCCGACGAACATCGTCCGCGCGATCGGAAGGACCGGAACGAGGCCGGCGTCCGACTCCGCCATCTCTTTCAATACGATCGCGGCGTCTTGCAGGCTCGAGTCGGAGCCGCCGGCGGCCTCCGGGAGCGTCATACTCACCCAGCCCGCCTGCGCAGCGTCCGTCCAGAACGACCACGGGAATTCGTGGTCGACGTCGTGGGTCCGCCAGTACTCCCGATCGTAGTCGCTCATCAGATCGGAAACGGACCGACGAATCAGACGCTGTTCCTCGGAATACTCGAACTCCATACCGTCTACTTCTCTGCGATGCTATATTAATTGCCTTGCCCGTTTGCTGAGGTCGGTCGCAACTCGTCAGTACGATTTCGGCAGGTCCATGACGTGTTCCCCGACGTAGTTCAGGATCATCTGCTGTGAAACCGGTGCGATTTGCTGCAGGCGCATTTCCCGCCAGAATCGTTCCACCTCGGAGTCCGTCATGTAGCCGGCTCCGCCGAGCGTCTGGATAGCGCGGTTCGCCGCTGCGGTTCCCCACTCGGTCGCGACGAAATTAGCGGCGTTCGCTTCGAACCCGCAGTGGTCGCCGTCGTCGTACTTGCGCGCGGCCCGCCGGTTTGCGGCGTCAGCGACCTCGAGGTGTATTTTCGCCTCGGAGAGCGGAAACTGAACTCCCTGATTTTTCCCGATCGGTCGATCGAACACCTCGCGCTCCGCGGCGTACTCCGACGCGATGTCGAGAACGTGGTTTCCGGCGCCGATACAGCCCGCGCTGACGATCATCCGTTCGGGGTTGAGGAGGTCGAGAATCGCCGGCCAGGAACCGTCGACGGAGCCGAGGACGGCATCGTCAGGAACGCGGATTTCGTTGATGTAGACGTGACTCGTGTCCGTATAATTCAGCCCGAGTTTGTCGAGCGGTGATATCTCGACGTCGACGTCGTGTTCGTCGCGGTCGACGAGAAACATCGTGATCCCGCGAGTCCGGTCTCCCTCGTCGGGCGGACTCGTCCGGGCCACCACGAGTAGAAGATCGGCTCGAGCCGCGTTCGAAATGTAGGTTTTTTCGCCCTCGATTACCCATTCGTCGCCGTCTTTCGCGGCCGACGTCTGCATAGAAAGCGTATCGAATCCGGTCTCCGGTTCGGTCAGAAAGAACGCGACGTTCGCCTCACCGTCCGCTAACCGCGGGAGATACGCTTCCTTCTGGGCCTCCGTTCCGTTCCCCGCGAGTGCGAGCTGTGCGAGCCCGTGAATGATGTACACGAAGGTCGCCCCGAACCCCGCACCCGATCGCGCCATCGCTTTCACCATGGTGAGTTCCTCCTGCATCGTCCCACCGCTCCCGCCGTACGCTTCGGGCGTCCGGAGTCCGAGCCACCCGCCCTGCTTGAGCCGGTTCCAGAATTCGGTCGGAAACTCGCGTGCCTCATCCTTTTTTCGCCAATACGTCTCGTCGAATTCCTCGAGGGCCTCGGAGACGGAGTCGGCGATCAGTTCCTCTTCCGCCGTTTTGTCGATGGTCATGAGTTATGGAAACCTCACCGGTTCCGAATCTAACCGATCATGGGAATCATACACATGCGAGACCGTAAAGGTTGCTCTCGTCGGCTATCGGTCGCCCGTCCGATCGCCGGTCACGCGTGGGCGATCTCGAGCTCGAGTTCGTTCACCGTCTCCAGCAGTGTCGTCGATAGCTCGTCTTTCACGCCGGATCGGCCGAGTCGGTTCGCCGGCACCGAGACGCTCATGCTTCCGAGGACGCGCTTCTCGTCGTCGAACACCGGAGCGCCGACGGACCAGAGCCGCTCGACGTATTCGCCGTCGTTGAACGCCAGTCCCCGCGAACGGACGTCCCGAAGCGCTTCCCGGAGCGCGTCCGGGTCGGTGATCGTGTTCGGCGTGACCTGCCGGAGATCGGATTCGGAGACGACCGTCTCGATTCGTCCCGGCGGGAGGTTGGCGAGTATCGCCTTGCCGCTCGCCGTCGCGTGCAACGGCACGAAATCCCCCGTATGAACCCCGGTTCGGACGGCGTTCTCGCCGGTTTCCGAGTAGAGGAACACCGCGTTCGTTCCCTCCCGGACGACGTAGTGGGCGCGTTCGCCCGTCCGTCGAGCCAGTTCCACCACCTTCTCACGGGCGGCGATCCGGTGTGGTTCACGACGGCGCGTGTCCAATCCGAACTCCAGAAACCGAAGCGACAGCTCGAGATCGTCGCCGGACTGGACCAGGTAGCCGGCGCGTTTGAGCGTCTCGACGTGGCTGTGAACGGTGCTTTTTGCGAGGCCGGTCTCGTCGGCGAGCGCCGTCACGCCGGCTCGGTCGTTTTGGTGAACCGCCTCGAGGATCGCCAGCGAATTCTCGGTTGCGTCGATCATGTGTTCCTCCGGCGGGGTCTCACGGTCCGTCGATCGGTGGTTCGCCCCTGCCGAACGAGATGACGTTCGATCAGTTGCCACATAACGGTGCTGTTTCCCGTTCGGGAGGCCCTGCCGAACGGGTTCCGGAGAGACGTTCGCCTCGCATCGATGCAGGTCGTCGAGCATTCGGCTCGGAGATGGACGCTGACGGTCGACAGCGGACAAATTCCGCCGACCGATCGTTCCGCGGACGCGTTCACGCCTCCCGAACGCCGAATCCCCACGAACCCTCTCCCGTCGTGTTATTTTCGAGCGTTTCGAACGTATATTTTCTGGAACACTTATGGTCGTGGCTCATGTCAGATGAGGCATCCGCTATGATCGGAGAAGACACGTTCCTGACGGACGAGGAAGAAACGTACCTGGCCGACGCGATAACCACACTCGAGACCGAGGTGTTCGTCGACGGACTCGGTCACGACCACTTCCGGGCGCTCGACGAGAACGAGGTCTCTCGAGAGGAGTGGCAGGAGTACGTCAGTCGAATGGGCGACGCCGGCTTCAACGCGATCTCGGTTCCCGAAACGCACGGCGGTCCGGGCGGGACGATAATCGAGACGGTGCTGGCCGAACAAGCGATCGGCTACTGCGGCAACATCGTCCACGCCTGCCAGACGTCGCTGACCCAACACGTCGGGCGCACGATGTACGAACACGGGAATCAACACATCACGGAGACCTATCTCGAGCCGATGGCCGCGGGGGATCTCGTCGTGGCGCAGGCCTACACGGAACCCCGGAGCGGGACCGACCTCGCCCATCTCGAGACCGACGCCGAGAAGGACGGGGACGAGTGGGTGATAAACGGCGAGAAGCGGTTCATCGACTTCGCGCCCTACGCCGACTTCTACTTTACGCCCGTGCGCACGAGCGGCGAGGACGGCGACCGCGAGGGGGTCTCGATCATCGTGATCGATCGCGATACCGACGGCATCGAACTCCTGCAGGATCAGTCCGACTGGCACGGGTTCCGGGGAACCGGGGCGTCGTGGATGCGGTTCGACGACGTCCGCGTGCCCGAGGAAAACCTCGTGGGGAACGAGGGCGAGGCGTGGTCGTACATCACCGACGAGCTCAACCTCGAGCACCTGACCGTCGCCCGTTACTGCCTCGGAGCGAGCCAGCAAGCGCTCGAGATCGCCGCCAACTACACCGCCAACCGCGAGGTCAACGAACGACCGGTCTCGCGGTACCAGGCCGTCAACCACAAGGTCGCCGAGATGGTGACGAAACTCGACGGTGCGTACCTGCTCAACACCCGTGCAGCCCGGATTATGGACGACCGCGGCGTCTCCGCCGGCCGGATGGAGAGCGCGATGGCGAAGTGGCTCGGCAACGAGTGGGCTCACGAGATCGCCGACACCTGCATCCAGATCATGGGCGGAATCGGGACGACCACGTCGTATCCGATCGAGCAGACCCAACGCGACGTCCGCGCTGGCAGGTTCATGGGCGGTGCGACCGAGGTCATGAAGAGCGTCGTCCAACACGACGCATACCAGTTGCTTCTGGACGACGAATTCAACGGCGACCTCGTCGGCAACGAACGCGAGGGGCTTCCGTGGTTGAACGGAGACGAGCAGCCGGCACGGATCGCGGACGAATAGCAGCGTTCGATCACATCACAGCGAATCGTATCGGTGAACCGCAGCGATCGATCGTGCCGCTCGCACGGGGAAGCGGTGGGCTGTGAACCGTGAGGCCGACCCGCGATTCGTCGACGCGCTCCGTCCGGTCACTCGACGAGTTCGTTCAACAGGCCGCCGGGTTCGGTCTTCGAACGCGGCTCCCCCTCGAGCAGGTCGTCGAACTCCGCCGCGAGCTCCGACGGATTCCAGCCGCCTTCGCTCGTCAGCGACCGATCCAGTTCGGGATCGGTGACGGTGAAGACGGTATCGCCGCCGATCGCGAAGGTCCACCCGGTGATATCCGTCGCGTCGTCGGACAGCAAGACGATGGGCAACGCGACCACCTTTTCGGGCCCCAGTTCGCCCCGCGGTAACCGCTCGAGAACGTCGTCCGGAACGTTCGCGTCGAGCATTCTGGTGATCGCCGCCGGCATCATCGCGTTGACGCGGACGTTGTACTGGTGGAGTTCGCGGGCGGCCGTTCGAGCGAGCCCGAGCACGCCGGCCTTCGCCGCGGAGTAGTTGAGCTGTGCGGGGCTCCCTCTGGCCGACGCCGACGACACCGAAACGAACGAGCGCTGGGTCTCGAGCCCCTCGGCGTTGCTGCGCTGGCGCCAGTGATTCCCCAGGTGGTGAACGAGGTTGAAGTGGCCGGTGAGGTGGACGTCCGTCACCGCGCTCCAGTCTTCCGGGTCCATATTGAACAGCATGTCGTCCCGAAGGAAGCCGGCGTAGTTGACCGCGCCGTCGATGCGACCGTACGCCGCGACCGTTTCCTCGACCAGCGAGCCGACGTACTCGTAGTCCGTGATGTCTCCGAAACTCGCCGTCGCCTCGCCGCCGTTTTCTGTAATTTCGTCGACGACGTCGCGAAGCGGTTCCTCGTTCGCACCCTCGCCGTGCGGCTCCGAACCGAGGTCGCTGACGACGACGCTCGCTCCGAGCTCGGCCATCTGAACCGCCGTTTCCCGTCCGAGGCCGCTGGCACCGCCGGTGACGATGACCACCTTGCCGTCGATCATCGCGGCTCACCCCGGTAGTCGACGTTCTCCTCGACGATGTCCCAGATGTCGCGGGCCATCGGCTCGCGGGCCTCCTCGTTGAGGTGCCCGACGAGTCCCGCCGACCGAGAGACCAGCGCGATTCCGCGAGCGACGAGCGGATCGAGACCGAGTTCGGAGACACCGACGCCGATGGCACCCGTCGCGTTGATCAGCGGACGGGATCCGAACCGTTCTTCGGCCGCGTCCTGCACGTCGTGTATGAACTCGAGAAACGGTCCGTCCATCCCTTCGGCCTCGAGGATGTCGAAGATTCGTTCGGTCCGAGGGTCGGTCGGGTCGTGTTCGGGGTGCCCGAACCCCGGCAGCCGATCGTGCGCGTCGACGATGTCGCGTGCGACGGCGTCGCTCGACTCGCCGGCTTCGATCCGCGAGACGCCGTCTTGCACCAGTTCCGCGACGTCTTGCATCGAGCCGAGGAAGGTCTTCCCCGCGCCGAGCAGACCGCTCGCGACCGCGCCCTGTACCGCCTCCGGCGCGGAGTCGTACGTGAGCCGCGCCGCGATCACGCTCGGCGTGATTCCGTGTTCGACGACCGTGACCAGGAGCGCGTTGAACACCCGCGACTCCGAGTCTGTCGGCATCTCGCCCGTCAGATGGAAGTAAAAGAACTCGCCGAAGTCGAGGGTCCCCATCAGCTCCTCCGTGAGATCCGCCCCTCTGACGGTGATACGCTGCTCGTCCGACGTCGCTATCGAGGTTTGCAAGGGTTTCTCACCCATGCGAAGAACGTCTCCGAACGGCGGCTTATATTTACTCCCCGCGGAACGCCGGATCGCGGTCCTCGAAGAACGCGTCGACGCCTTCCCGGTGGTCTCGAGTCGACTGGAGCAAGCCCTGCGACGTCGCTTCGTTCCGAATCGCCGTCGCGAAGTCGGCGGTCGCGCCCGCGTTGAGGTCTCGCTTCGCTAACGCGAGCGCCTCGGTCGGCGCCGTCGAGAGGTTCGAAACCCACTCGTCGACCAGTTCGTCGAGTTCTCCCGACGGAACCGCGTCGTTAACGAGTCCGATTTCGGCCGCTTCGTCGCCCGAAATCGGTTCGCCGGAGAACACGAGTTCCTTGGCCTTGTGGAGGCCGACGAGTTGCGGAAGCAGGAACGAGCCGCCGAAATCGACCGACAGGCCGATGTTCTTGAACACCTCGCCGAACGTCGCGTCCGACGCGGCGAACACCAGATCACCCGCCAGTGCGAGGTTCGCGCCGGCGCCCATCGCGACGCCGTCGACGCTGACGATCACCGGCTTCTCGAGGGTGAACACCCGCTCGACCGTATCCCTGACCTGATACAGGACTTCTCGCCGCATTTCGGGCGGGGTGACGTTCCGTTCGCGACGACCTTTCATCCGGTCGATGTCGCCGCCCGCACAGAACGCACTGCCCGCGCCCGACAACACGACGCAGCGGACGTCGGGGTCGCGCTCGACCGTGTCGAGGACCTCCGACAGGCGTTCGACCAGGGCGTCGTTCAGCGCGTTGTACTTGTCCGGTCGGTTCAACTCGACGCGTGCCACACCGTCGGTCACGTCCAGGAGAACGGGTTCGTCAGTCATTGCGTCTCGCCTCCGTCTCGGAGGCGGTTTCGTTTTATCTTACCGGTTATCGTCTTCGGCAAGTCGTCGACGAACTCGATCTCGCGGGGATACTGAAAGCGGGCCAGATTCGATTTCACGTGTTCCTGTAGCTCCTCGACCAGGTCGTCGGACGGATCGACGCCCGACGCCGTCTCGAGGACGGCTTTGACGATGTTCGTCCGCTCGGCGTCTGGGACGCCGACGACCGCCGCCTCCTTCACGGCCGGGTGCGCGTTCAGGCTGGACTCGACTTCCGCCGGGCTGATCCGGTAGCCGGAACTGATGATCATATCGTCCCTGCGACCGAGATACCAGACGTAGCCGTCGTCGTCGATCCTCGCCGAATCGCCGGTTCGATGCCACCGCCCCTCTCTGACGGCCGCCGTCTCCGCCGGTCTGTCGAAGTACTCGAGATACATGGTCGGGTTGTCGTCCGTCGCGACCGCCAGTTCGCCCGCCTCGCCCGCGGGGAGTTCGGTCCCGTCGTCGTCGAGGATCGTCACCTCACAACCCGGCAGCGGCTTGCCGAGCGCGCCGAGTTTCTCCGCGCGCTCGTCGCCGAGGGGCGGGTACCCGACGCTGTAACACTCGGTCTGTCCGTAGCCGAGCGTCCCGAACGCGTCGAAACGCTCCTCGGCCCACTCGAGCATATCGGGCGTGACGCGCTCTCCGCCCGCCGAGACGACGCGAAGCGAGAGATCGTACGAGTCGATCGTCTCGCGAGGGAGATCCATCATCTGCCGGAGGGCCGTCGGCGCGGTGACGAAGATCGTCACGCCGTAGGCCTCGAGTAACGCCAGCGCCCGCTCCGGATCGAACTTCCCGTCGTACTTCACGACGGGCATCCCGAGCGTCCACGCCTCGAGCAGGTTCGCGAAGCCGCCCGCCCAGGCGAGATCTCCCGAGTGCCAGAGGAGATCGGACTCGTGGAAGTCGCGCATGTACTGGCCGACGTACCGGTGGCCGAGAGCGTACCGGTGGGCGTGGAGGACGCCTTTCGGATCGCCGGTCGTTCCGGACGTGTAGAACAGTTGCGCCGGATCGGTCGGCGACGTCTCGACGGGGTCGAACGAACTCGAGCGATCGGCGAGCAACTCCGCGAACGGAATCGGCCGGTCGTCGGCGGCGACGCCGTCGCTGGTCGTGGCTTCGAAATCGTCGTCGCCCCGAACGACGACGACGTCGAGCGACTCGGGAGCGTCGATTTCCGCGAGTTTCTCGAGGCCGCGCTCGTCGGTGACGATAAGTTCGGGCGACGCGTCCCGCAAGCGATCCGCGATCCCGTCGGGTTCGAACAGGTGGTACAGCGGCATGTTGATCGCGCCGAGTTTGTGACCGGCCAGCGTCGCGACCAGGGACTCGGGAACCGTCGGGAGGAAGATGGCGACGATATCCCCGCGGTCGATCCCGCGGTCGCGAAACGCGTTCGCACACCGATTCGAGCGCCGAGAGAGTTCGTGAAACGTGTACGACTCCGCATCGCCGGCGGCGTTCTCCCAGTAGAGAGCCACGGCGGACCGATCGGCGGCCCACCGATCGCAGATGGCTTCCGCCATGTTGTACGTCTCCGGACGCTCCCACTCGAACGACTCGTAGATCTCGTCGTAGCGCCCCGGTTCCAGGTGTCGCAGGTCGTACGCGCGCTCCGTCATTCCGGGTCACGCTCCGACGCGATCGGCTCGAGTCGAATCTCGGAACGCTCGCCCGGTGTCAGCGGTAGCGGTCGTCGCTCCTCGGCAGGTTCGAACGGTATCATCGTGGTACGTTTTCACACACCAGCGCATAAAACTAGGTCTCGGCCGGCTCCGAGCGGGTCTACTGATGGGAACCCGACGAATTCGTCGGAGACCGCTCATCGGTGCCGTCGGCCCAGTGCCGACGCGACGGTGCGGCCACCGACGGAGCGCGGACCGCCCTCGGTCGCCGTCTCGTCGTCGAACTCGTACCGGATCGATTACTGGATGACGCCGTTGCTTCGGAGCGCTTCGATCCGTTCGTCGGAATACGCGATCTGCTCGAGCACTTCCGTCGTGTGCTGGCCTTTCGACGGCGGCGGGCTGCTGTATCCGGGCCGTTCGCCGTCGGACTCGAACGTGAACGGGAGGGCCGCGACGTCGACCGGCTCGTCCACTTCCGGGTTGTACGATTCGGTGAGCATGGATCGCGCCTCGAGGTGGGGCAGTTCGACGACCTCGTCGATCGATCGCACCGCGGCCGCGGGAACGCGCGCCTCTAACAGGAGCTGTTCGAGCTCCTCGGCTGTGTACGAGGCGAACGCCTCGCGTAGTTCCTCGCGCAGTTTCGGCCGGTTTTCGATCCGATCGTCCATGGTTTGATACTCGGCTCTGTCGATCAGATCGGACCGATCCACGGCCTCACAGAGCCGTTCGAACATGGTCTGGGTCATCGTGATCAGATACACGTATCCGTCCGATGCCTCGAAGAGTCCGTTGGGAGCGCTCCCGATCCCCAGTTCGCCGTTTCGTTCCGGGACTTCGCCCGTCGTGTCGTAGTTGGCGATCCAGTAGGACATCCAGGAGATCCCGACGTCGAACAGCGAGACGTCGATGTGGTCGCCCTCGCCCGTCTTGTCCCGCTCGCGGATCGCGGCCATGATCGCGAAGGCGGCGTTGGTCCCGGTGCCGCAGTCGATCAGGCTCGAGCGGATTCGGACGGGCGGTCGGTCCGGGTAGCCGGTCGTCGCCATCAGGCCCGACATCGCCTGAATACACGGATCGTATCCGGGGAAGCTGCGGTTCGGGCCCGTCTGTCCGTACCCCGACAGCGAGCAGTAGACGATGTCCGGGTTGTCCGCGGCGACGGAGTCGTAGTCCAGGCCGTACTCGTCCAGGACGCCCGGGCGGAAACTCTCGATTAACACGTCGGCTTTCGCGGCGAGGTCCGTGAGGAGCTCCTGCCCCTCGTCGGCCTTCAGATCGACGCAGATGCTCTTCTTCCCGTTATTGTAGGCGGAAAAGAGGCTCCCCTTCATCAGGGGTCGAAAGGCGTCTCCGTTCGGCGGTTCGACCTTGATCACGTTCGCCCCCATCTCGCCGAGCATCTGCGTACAGACCGGACCGGCGATCGATTGAGTAAAATCTAGCACATCGATGTCTCCTAACGGTTGCATGCGAAGTAGTCGCAGAGACGGATATATAAACATTCGGTCGTCGGGCGCGTTCCGGCGGCTTTTCGGAGGCCGGCGATCTGCGTTTGGACTGACGGACTGATCCCGCGCTCGAGCGCGCCGGCCCGCGCGTCGATGTCGTCTTCATCTCGCTCGAGGCGGGAGGGACCGTGCTCACCGGTACTACGATAACGGTGGGGGTCTAGTATCGAGGAGAAGGCTATGAAAGTCCACGACGCAGTCATCAGGCTGTTCAACGAGGAGGACGTCGAGACGCTGTTCGCGTTGATGAGCGAGGACACGATGCGCACGCTCTCGACGATACAGGAGCAGTGGAGCGAAGAGATGCGCGTCGTCCACACGCGCCACGAGCAGGGTGCCGTCGCGATGGCCGACGGCTACTCGCGGGCGAGTGACGACATCGGCGTCTGTCTGATCGGGCGAGGGCCCGCCGTCGCACAGACCGGCACGTCGCTCGTCACGGCTCAGAAGAAGGGGTCGAAGCTGCTCGTCATCGTTCCGGAGATGTCCGTCTCCGACCCCTACGATATCAAGGACTTCGAACAGGAATCCTTCCTGAAGTCGACGGTCGGAACCGTCCGCACCGCTCGAAGTCCCGAAACACTGCTTCCGACGCTCGAGGATGCCTTCCGGAGTCTTCGAGTCGGCGAGGGACCGATAGCGGTACAGGTTCCGTGGGACGTACTGGACGGCGAACTTCCCGAGTCCGACCTCGAGACCGACCGAAATCGATCGGCGGCGGCGACGAACGCCGCCGCGTCGGACGCTCGACTCCATCCCGACGACGCCGCGATCGATGCGGCCGTCGACCTGTACCTCGATTCGGACGCGACCGAGATCCCGATGGTCATCGCCGGTCGCGGCGCGATCGCGGCGGACGCGAAGGAGGCGATCGAATCGTTCGCCGAGCGGACGAACGCCGCGCTCGCCACCACCCTACAGGCTCGAGGCTACTTCGACGATCATCCGTTCTCGCTCGGGTTCGTCGGCGACTTCGGGAGCAACATCGCGAACGAACACCTGCACGAGAGCGACTTCGTGCTGGCGGTCGGCTGCAGCCTGAACCCGTATACGACTGATTCCGGCCACCTCATCGAGGACGGGACCAAAGTCGTCCACGTCGACACGGACCCGAGCGCGGTCGGGCGGTACGAACCCGTCGATCTCGGCGTCCGAGGGGACGCCCGGCTGACGGTCGACGCGTTGACCGAGCGGCTAGCGGCCCACGGAATCGACCGGAGCGGCGAGTTCTGGACCGATCGGTTCCGAAACCGGATCGCGGACACGCCGTCGCTGGACGAGGGCGAGTTCCCCGAACAGGAGGGGCGAATTGATCCGCGAGAACTGGTCCGGGGGCTCGATGGCATATTGCCCGAAAACCGCGTGGTCGTCAGCGACGGTGGACACTTTTCCCGGTGGGTCCTCGACGGGGTTTCGACGCCGGAGCCGGGCGATTTCCACTGGACGCTCGACTTCGCGGCGATCGGGCAGGGACTCGCCCACGGGATCGGCGCGGCGCTGAACGCGGGCGACCGCGCCCCCGTCACGTTCTGTGGCGATGCGGGGTTCATGATGGCGCTGCAGGAGGTAGACACCGCCGTCCGCCACGAGATACCCGTGACGATCGTCGTGATGAGCGACAGCGCGCTCGGAACGGAGTATCACAGTCTGCAAACCGCCAACGAGTACGCCGACGTCGCCCTCCTGGACGCCCCCGACATCGCGGACGTCGCACGGTCGCTCGGCGCGGACGGCTACACCGTTCGCTCGAGCGACGATCTGGACGCGCTCAGCGACGTTCTCGACCACCGACCGGACGGGCCCGTCGTCGTCGACTGCAAGACGAACAGCGCCGTCCGCCATCGAAGCAAGATGTAGCGGGCCGTCGAAGCGCGCGCTGTCGAACGACGCACCGTCGGCTCCGTCCTCCTCCACCGTCTCGGTTTCTCGCATCCACCGTCCGTCTCAGCGCCGGCACCGGTACGTTTTCGTGGGTGTGCCGTCATGGTGACGCATGGATCTCGGACTGGACGGACACGTCGCGTTGGTTACGGCCTCGAGTAGCGGTCTCGGAAAGGCGTCCGCGAAAGCCCTGGCGAGGGAGGGCGCACACGTCGTTATCAACGGGCGAGACGAACAGCGGTTGGCCGACGCCGCCGAGGAGATTCGGGCGGTCGCCTCGGGGGACGTGATCGCACAGCCGGGCGATCTCACGGACCCCGAGGACGTCGAAACGCTCGTGTCGCGCCCCGTCGAGGAGTTCGGGCGATTGGATCACCTCGTGACGAGCGCCGGCGGACCGACGCCGATGCGCCCGCTCGAGCCGGACGACGACGAGTGGTACGAAGCGTTCGACCTGCTGACGATGAGCGTCGTTCGGCTGGTCCGCGAAGCGGCGGCGCACCTCCGGAGCGGTGACGGAGGCTCCATCGTCGCCATCACCTCGATAGCCGCCAAGCGAGCGGACGGCGGAAACGTCCTCTCGAGCTCGGTGCGGACGAGCGTTATCGGCCTCGAGAAGGTGCTTTCGAAGGATCTCGGCCCGGACGTTCGCGCCAACGCCGTCTTGCCGGGGGTTCACGAGACGCCGCGTCTCCGGGACGTGTTCGAAGCGGCGGTCGAACGGGGCGAGTACGACTCCTACGAGGAGGCGAAGGCCGCCCGAGTGGCGTCGATTCCGGTCGAACAGATCGGCGATCCGGACGCGTTCGGCGACGCCGTCGCGTTCCTCTGCTCCGATCGAGCGGGCCAGATAAACGGTGCGGCGGTCCCGATCGACGGCGGGGAGAGCGACTCCATTTTCTGAGAGGGGAAGCGCCTGCAGCGGGTTCGACGCTGGAACGGCGGTCCGCAGCCCTGTGCGGTCGGGATGGCAGTCGTTGCTCCAGTATGGCATTCACACCGCTCCACTCGATACGGAGCACAAAGTGTGATCGTTCTATTCGGTCCGGGAACACAAATAATTACGAATCCGATCGAATTCGTCGAAATAGCCCGGGAAAATCGGCTCTCGGCCGGCACAGCTATTTGTTCGAGCATACGGAATCTTTATGAGCCAAGATACGTTACTCTCTCGCATGGAAACGTACACCGATCCGGGGACGGTGAAGGCGACGCGGACGACGTTCGAGATCATCGAGACGCTCGCCGAATCGGACGGCGGTCAGGTCACCGAGATCGCGGACGAACTCGGCCTCGCGAAGAGCACTATCCACCGGCATCTGGCGACGCTCGAGGACCTCGAGTACGTCGTCAAAGACGGCAACAGGTATCGGATCGGCTTTCGGTTCCTGAAGCTGGGTGAAGAGACGAAAAAGCGCACTGATACGTACCAGATGGCGAGTCAGAAAGTCGAGAAGATCGCCGAGCAAACCGCCGAGCGGGCGCAGTTCGTCGTGGAGGAACACGGTAAGGCCGTCTACGTCTTCGGAGCGACCGGTGAGCACGCCGTCCAAACGGACTCCGTGATCGGCAAGTACCGGCCGCTTCAATCGATGGCCGCGGGGAAGGCGATCCTCGCACACCTCCCCGAGGAGCGCGTCGAAGAGATCATTCAGCAACACGGACTGCCGTCGCTGACCGAGAACACGATTACGGACGAGGACGAACTCTACGAGGAACTCGAGGCGATCCGAGAGCGAGGGTACAGCATCAACAATCAGGAGACGATCCCCGGGCTCCGGGCGATCGGCGTCCCGATCGAGTGCCCGGACGGAGACGTTTTCGGCGCGTTCAGTGTGTCCGGCCCCACACACCGCGTGCAAGGTGACCGCCTCGAGGAAACGATCCCGAACGTTCTCCTCGGGACGGCGAACGAACTCGAACTGGATATGAAATACTCCTGAACCCGCGCCGCGACGTTCGTCTCCGGAGGCAACGCACCGTGTTCCCAATTCCGGCCCGGTTCGACCGTCTCATCCCGAACCCCGTTTCGATCGGTCCACAGCCGTTCGATTCACCGACGCAGCGCTATCGATCGTTCCTCGATGAAGAACGGAACCCGCTGCCGCGTCGGGACCTAGCCCGAGAACTTGTCGCGACGGTACAGATCCAGTTCGCTCACCGTGTTCGGCGTCTCCTGACGCGCGGCGAACGCGATCGCGTCGGCGACGGCTCGAGGCCCGGTGACTTCGTCCCGTTCGTAGCGTTCCTCCGAGGTCTGTTCGCGGAACTCCTTGCCGAACTCCGTCCTGACTTCCGACGGGTTGACGATGCTGACGGCGATATCGTCCGTCCCGACCTGTCCCGCGAGACTCTTCGCGAACCCGCGGGTCCACCACTTCGTCGCCGCGTACAGCGGCGCGTCCGGACGGGGGTTCTTGCCCGCGTAACTCGCGACGAAAATCGCCGTTCCGTTCGTCTCGCGGAGGTGCGGAATCGCCGCTCGGGCCGCGTGGAACATCCCGTCGACGTTCACGCCCATGACGGTTCGATACTGGTCGGTCGGAAACTCCTCGACGGGCGTCTCGGAATCGGTCGCGATTCCCGCGTTGTTCACCAGCACGTCGAGACGGCCGAACTCCGAGACGGTCTCCTCGACGGCCGCCTCGACCTCGTCTTCGTCGCTCACGTCCGCGGGACAGACGAGCGCCGACGCGTCCGTCTCGGATTCGATTTCGGCCGCGAGTTCCGTCAACCGATCTGCTCGACGGGCGACGAGTGCGACGTCGGCACCGTCGGCCGCGAGCGCGCGAGCCGTTTCCCGTCCGATTCCCGCACTCGCGCCGGTAACGATCGCTCCGTTGTCTGCCAGCGGTTGGGTAGCCATCGGTGAGACATTGTCGCGGTGGTGTTAAACTCTAGGTGTTACCGCCGTGGACGGAGACGGACCCGTGTCGATTTCAGCGGGTCCGCTCGAGGTAATTCCCCCACCCACGGCCCACGCGCCCTCATCCGTAGCGGAGGGCCGACGATCGACTACCGGAAGCCGACGGACCAGTCGACTACAACCCGAGTCGAAAGATTCGATTCGCCACGAGGATACCGAGGCCGAGGATCATGATTCCGCCGAGGACGGTAAACGAGACGTCCCACCCGTACAGGTCGGCGAGAATACCGACCACGACGCTTCCCGTCGCGCCCGTCGTCATGTAGGCGGTTCTGACGAGACCGAATCCGGTACCGCGCTCGGACGCCCCCAGGAGGTCCATGAACCGCGACTGGATCGGCGCTCCCCAGCTCATCGCGAGTCCGATGAACAACACGCCCGCGACGAATTGCGGGAGGCTCCCGGCGACGACGAGCAGTCCGTACCCGACGATGCCGGCGCTCATCGTCACGATCGCGGCCGAATCGCGACCGATTCGATCCGAGAGCCCGCCCATCAGCGGTTGCGTGAGCCCGTGGACGACGAAATACAGCGAAAAGAGCGCGCTCGCGATCGCCGGCGACAGTCCCTGCCCCTCGGCGAAAAACGTCGGCAGGAACGACGCCGTCGCCTGCCAGACGAACGCGCAGAGAAAGGAGAGCAGCGTCGTGTACGCGATCGACGGTCGGGAGAGCAGTTCGAACATCGCGCCGAGTTCGGCCCGCTCGCGCATCGGTTGCTCGGGTCGATCCGGTTCCGTCGGACGGATTCGCCACGCGAAGAGGACGAAAATCGGGGCCGCGACGAAGAAGCCGAGTAACACGCCCGCTCGCCACCCGTACCGAACGGCGATCAGCGTCGCGGCGACCGGCGCGACGAGACCCGCAACGGGGCCGCCGGCGATGTGCAACCCGATCGCGCGACCCGTGTCCGCGAACTGCTTCGTGAGATACGTCGTCGCGACCGTGTAGTGGAGGCCGGCACCGACGCCGAGAACGATCGTAAAGAGGACGAAAAATTCGTACGACGGAGAGACGGCGAGCAGCAGACTGGCGATCGCGGTCAGCCCGAGTGCGACCAGGATAACCCGTCGTTCTCCGAACCGATCCCCGAAGATACCGCTCGGAAACTGGGTGAGCGCGTACGTCGCCCACATCAGCGATAACGCGGTTCCGAGAGCCGCGTTCGAAACGGCGAAATCGTCCGTGATCGCGGGAACGAGCGGGCTGATCGCGAGACGAGCCGCCATCGTCGCCATGAACGCAAACGTACAGAGAAGGAGCGCCGTATGTTGATATCGCCAGTTCACAGGCACTCTACAGAGAGCCGATGAAAACGATTTGGGGTATCGGACTATCTGGCCGAATTACGAGTCGGCGCCGTCGGAACGCGTCGTGGCGGTCGTACGGACGGGCGCGAGACGGACACTGATGGACTCGAGACAGGCACTACTGGGCTCGAGACGGACGGAATTTGCGGGATTCGACGGCGACCGTCACGACGACAGCAGGTCGTCGGCGATGATTCGTTTCTGGATCTCGTTGGTCCCCTCGAAGATGCGGGTCACTCGAGCGTCCCGCCAGTATCGCTCGACGTCGAAGTCCGTGGTGTAGCCGTAGCCGCCGTGAATCTGAATCCCCTCGCTGGTGACCTCCTCGGCGATGTCGCTGGCGAAGAGCTTCGCCATCGCGGCTTCGGCGTCGGCTCGTTCGCCGGAGTCGACCGCGTCGGCGACGAGCAGCGTCAACGCCCGCGCGGCCTCGACCTGCGTCGCCATGTCCGCCAACTTGAATCGGATCGCCTGAAACTCCGAGATCGGCTCGTCGAACTGCACGCGTTCCTTCGCGTACTGGACCGAGTCTTCGATCGCGCCGCGCGCTAATCCCACCGACCGGGCGGCGGTGTGGACGCGACCCTCCTCGAAGAAATCCATGATCTGATAGAACCCGTTCCCTTCCTCGCCGCCGACGAGCTTGTCGGCGCTGACGCGTACGTCGTCGAAATTCACCTCCCACGTTTTCCAGCCGTGGTAGCCGATCTTGTCGATCGCCTGGCCGCTGAGACCGTCGCGATCGAACGTCCCGGCCGGCTTCTCGACGATGAAGCCGGAAATGCCGCGATGGGCCGGCTCCGCGTCCGGGTCGGTGACCGCGTACGTGAGAATGAAATCCGACCCCTTCGCGAACGTCGTCCACGTCTTCTGGCCGTTGAGGACGTATTCGTCGCCGTCGCGCTCGGCGCGGGTCTGCATGTTCGCGACGTCGCTGCCCGCGCTCGGCTCGCTGATCGCGATGCTCTTGAGCGCGTCTCCGGACGCCATCTTCGGCAGGTACTCTTCTTTCTGTTCGTCCGTCGCTCCCGCGAGGCTCTGGCCGCGCGCGATGATACTCCCGACGCTGAGCCACCCTCGAGAGAGCTCCTCGGCGATAACCGCGTACGACTTCAGATCCATCCCGAGTCCGCCGTACTCCTCGTCGATGAGAACGCCGAAAAACCCCATCTCCCCGAGCTGGTCGACGAGTTCGGCCGACATCTCCTCTTTTTTCGGGTCGCGCTCGCTCGCCTCCGGGCGGACCTCGTTCGCGACGAATCGCTTCGTTTCGTCGCGCAGTAGCTTATGCTCGTCTGACAGGATGGTGTCCGAAATGTTGTTCATACACGTAGACCGTCGTGCCGGTATTTATTAAACCTTCTACTACATTCCGAATGCGGCACGGAGTGAGCGAACGACGACGGCGATTCGAGGGCGGCGTTTCCTCTCATACGGTCTGCTGTCAGTCATTTCCGGCGCGACCGCGATCCGGCCTGCGGTCGCGCCAGTACATCGTTACAACAAACCGTATCACACGGCGTTCGAGCGGCGTCCATCCGACTCAATGGCTATAAGCGCGGTTCGCATTGACATACCACGATGGACGAAATCGATCACGTCGCACACGCGGTGTGGGATCTATCGGACGCGCTCGAGACCGTCACGGCCGTAGACGGCGTCGAACACGTCTGGACCCTCGAGAGCGAGAAATGGGGGTACCGAACGGCGTACATCCTGTTCGGTAGCGACATGTTCACCCTGCTCTCCCCGACGAGCGAGGAGAGTTTCGTTGCCGACTACCTCGAGCGAAACGGGCAGGGGCTCCATCACATCGGTGCCACCGTTTCGGATCTCGAGACGGCCGTTGCACGGTTGACGGCGACTGGCGGGGAGGTCGTCATGGAAGACGTGGTTTCGGGCGTCCGAAGCGAGGCGACTCTGCACCCCAAATCGCTGTTCGGCCTCCAACTGCAACTCATCGAGTGGCACGACGACGTCGGTCCGACTGCGCGCGACCACATCGAGGCGATGCGCGCCGCCGCGGCGGACGATCGGCTCTGAGTCGACGAGTTACGCGACCGTCTCACCGACGTTTTCGATCGTCTCGAGGATCTCTTCGACGGTAGCGGTGGTCGGCGGAAGCAGTGCCAGCATGTCGGCGATCCCCTCGTAGCGCTCGAAGCGGTCACCGACGGTATCCGGACTACCGGCGATCGCGATCTCGTCGAGCAGGTCGTCGTTGACGGCCGCTCGAGCCGCATCCTTTTCGCCGGCTTCCCACTCGTCCTGGATCCGGTCGGCGGTATCACGGAACCCGTGGTCGGCCACCGCATCGTAGTGGAAATCGCCCATCGCACCGACGTAGAACGCGATCATCTCCCGGCACCTGTCTCGAGCCCGCTCGCCGTCTTCGAGGACGCACGTCGTCACCCACGGGATCGTCGCGACCGCATCGGGGTCGCGATCTCGCTTTCGAGCGCCGCGATCGACGTGTTCGCGCTTCGCCGGAAGCGCCGACACCGGAATGCGGTTCGGCATCCAGCCGTCGCCGAACCCGCCCGTCAGTTCGACGTTCGTCTCGCCCTGTGCGGCGACGTAAATCGGAACGTCCGAGCGAGGCGGATCGAATCGGAGACGGAAGTGCCGGAGGTCGAACAGGTGGCCGTCGTACGTCACCTCGGTTCCGGAGAGGACGCGTCGGACGATCTCGATCGTTTCGCGCTGGCGGCGCAACGCCGGCTGAAAGTCCGCGCCGTGCCAGTTCTCGATCACCTTCGGGCCAGACAGGCCCAACCCGAGCACCGCCCGTCCGTCCGTGAGTTCGTCCAGCGTCGCCGCTCCCTGAGCGATCAGCGCGGGCGATCTCGAGTGGACGGGGATAATCCCCGTTCCGAGCCCGATCGTTTCCGTGCGGGCCGCGAGGTAACCGAGGCGGGTAAACGCCTCTCGCCCCCACGTTTCGGGGGCCATCACGAGGTCGTATCCGGCGTCTTCCGCAGCGATTGCGAGGTCACACTGCTCCTCCGTGGTGACGTCGCCGGTGGCTGGCAACGGCAGCGCGAGGTCGTACGATGGCATACTATCACGAACGAGAAGAGACCGTGTTAGCTGTTTCCCACACGAGGGAGCGCCGGACCATTAATGAGGTCGCCGCTCGCTCTAGTCGGTACGATGCCGAACGAAGGAACGTCAAGGGTGCCGTACATCACCGCCAAAGAGCAGCTTTCGGACGACTGGCACGACCACTACGATCGGATCGCGGCCACCCGAGGCCACGTTCGCGGTCCGTTCAGCGTCCTCATGAACAGCCCGGCGGTCGCGACCGAGATCGCAGACGTCGGAACGTACGTGCGCTTCGAGGGAACGCTCCCGGGGCCGGTTCGAGAACTCGCGATCATCACGACGGCCCGGGAACTCGACTGCGCCTACGAGTGGGCGATACACGAACCGCTGGCCCGAGAGGAGGGGGTCGCTGACGACACGATCGGTATCGTCGCCGCTCGAGCGCCGACGGATCCCCTTCCGGCGGTCGACGCGCTCGTCGTCCGCTACGGTCGGGCGTTGTTCCGCGAACACGAGGTTCCGGAGTCGCTCTTTCGGTCGGCGAAAGACCGGTTCGGCGTCGAAGGGGTCACCGAACTGACGGTGACGTTCGGCTACTACAGCATGCTTGCCTGCGTCCTGAACGCCTTCGCGGTCGACCCGGGAGAATCGCTCGAGCAGTGGTGATCCCGTCTCGAGCGCGTGTCTCACGGCTGTCGACGCGACGCGACGAAGCACGGGTTCAGCCGTTTGCTCTTCCTCAGTCGTTCGATCGAGCGACCAACACGACGGCGAGACCGGTACAGAGAACCGTCACACAGGTGAGTACCGCGAACAATGCAGGCGTCCCGCCGTAATCGAGCGTGGCGCCGGCGACGGCCGAGCCGACCGCACCGATGCCGAACAGTCCCAGATAGATGTACCCGAACGAGAGACCGTGGCTTTCCGCCGGGACGTACTCCGCGATGAGACTCTGTGCGATCGGTGCGAACATGTAGATGAAAAAGCCGAGCGCGACGCAGACGGCCAGCAGCGGGACGACGCCGATGGCGGCGGCGGGCACGAACAGCGCGGATGCGATACCGAGCGCGATGAACGTTCCGAGAAGGGCCATCTCGGAGCTTCCCCTGTCACTGATCTTGCCGCCGGTGTACTGCCCGAAGATACCGACCAGCAGGAGTCCGGAGTAGGCGATCTGGCCCGCCTCGATCTCCCGGTCGCCGACTGCGACGGTCTCGAACATCGGCAAGTCCGTGAGGACGTCGGGGAGGAACGTGAAGATCCCGCGGTAGTAGACGCCGTACAGTATCTGTATCGCGAACACGAGAACGAACCCGCCGATCAGCAGGGTTCGAGTGTCCGTCGCGACGTCTCGAAGCGACGCGACGAGGGTCGGATTCGCCGTTCGGTCCGGGTTACGCTGCTCCGAGGCCGCCTCGGAGACGGTGTCGTCGAACGAGAGGAAGAGGCCGACGATAACGCAGATCGCCGCCGGGGCGGTGAGGAGGAGCGCGACCAGCCGCCACTCGAAAAACGCGAGCAGGACGATCGCAGCGAGCGGAACGACGACCATTCCGACGTTTCCCCCGGCGCCGTGGTAGGCGAGCACCGTGCCTCGTTGCTCCGCGCTCCGACTGATGAGCGACAGTCCGGACGGGTGGTAGAGGCTCGCCATCGCGCCCCAGACCATCAGCGTCACGGTGAGCGCCGCGACGGACTGAAGCACGCTCAGCGCGGCGAACGAGAGACCCATGCCTCCGGCAGAGAGCAGTACGAGCCGTTTCGATCCGTAGACGTCCGCCAACACCCCCGCGAGGGGTGCGAACAGTCCGATGAGGGCGTACCCCGCACCGACGACGAGCCCGAGCGTCGTCGCCGAGACGTCGAACATCGAGAGCCAGATCGGGACGAAGAGCGGAATTACCAGCTCGAATCCGTGAAACACCCCGTGACCGAGACCCGTGAAGACCGCAATAGAGGAGTCGTTGTTCTTCATCGTCCGACTCTCACGGAAGCAATGTTCAATATTCTACTGATCGCGAATCGGTGCTGCGTCGCCGCGTCCGATTTCGACTCCGGCCTCCTCGCGGCTCAGTCGCTCGTGGCGACGATCACGGGTCGGTCGGCGGAGAGGAGCAGGGACTGCGTGACGCTTCCGAAGATGGCCTTCCCCGCGGGACTTCGCTTTCGCCCGCTGACGGCGATACTGTCCGCGTCGATTTCCTCGGCGACCGAGAGGATCACTTCGGTCGGTTCGCCGTGTTCGCGTCGCTTCACCGGATCGATACCGGCCGCCTCGAGGATTTGCGCCGCAGCCGTCACGCTCTCCGGGAAGTCGTCTTCGTCGTACAGTCCGGACGAATCGATCCGCGCATCGCCGTCGCTCACGTTGAACTCTTCGAAGACGTTTAAGAGGACGACCTCGACTTCTCCCGGGAGATTCGCGACGGCTTCGGCCGCCAACGTCGAACGATCTTCGTCCGTATCGACCGCTAGTAGTACCTTGTACATAGTTGTACTACCAGTTCCACCTACTTATCTCTCCGGGCGGTTCCGTCGACGACCGCCCCGAGTCGGTGCAACTGGCCCGGCGGGTCGTCCCGTCGACGTTCCCCACGAAGGTCGAGAGACGAGCGCTCGTGAAGACGCGTCGCTCGGACCGAGTCGATACGTTCGACCGGGTATTGACGATTCCACGGACGGTGATGATTTGATAGACGTCGATGATCGAACGACTCCTCATCGCGGAACCCGGATTCGGTATCTGAATAAACAGAAGACTTTACTGTGAGAGCCGTAATATTCGTTGTAATGCTGTCGCTATCGGCGGAACAGGAGATGGTCGTATCGTCACTGGAAGAGCTCGCACGCAACGAATTTTCTGACGCCGCGTTTTCGTGGGACGGGGATATTCCGCTGGAGAACATCGAACTGCTCGCGGACCGCGGCTATCTCGGACTGAACATCTCCGAGGAGTACGGCGGTGGCGGCATGGGTGAATTCGAGGCGATGCTCAGTATCGAAGCCGTCGGGCAAGTCTGTCCGGATACGGCCGAATACCTCTACAACCAGCAGATGGTCGCCCCCCGCGGTATCGAGATGTTCGGGAGCGACACCGTGAAAGACCGGTACCTCCCCGGCGTCACCGCGGGCGAAGACGCGATCGCGATCGCGATCTCCGAACCCGAAGCGGGATCGGACGTCGGTGCGATGAGTACCACGGTCGAAGAGGAAAACGGCGAACTCGTCCTGAACGGCGAGAAAGTCTGGGTGAGTAACATTCCGCACGCCTCTGCCTGCGTCGTCTGGGCGAAGTTCCCCGACGGACTCGGCTCGGTCATCATCGACCTCGACGACAACGAGGACAGCGTCGAGATCGAGCAACACTACACCAACATGGCGAACCACACCCAGACGCAGTTCCGCATGCACGACATCGTGGTTCCCGAAACGCACGTCCTGACTCGAGGGAAAGACGGGTTCAAACAGCAGCTCCAGGCGCTGAACTGGGAACGGCTCGGAAGCGCGACGCTCTCGAACGCCATCGGTCGATGCGCGCTCGACAAGGCGCTGGAGTACGGCCAACAGCGCGAACAGTTCGACCAGCCGATCGCGGATTTCCAGGGCATCGAGTGGAAGCTCGCCGATATGGTCAAGGAACTCGAGGCGTCGCGCTCGCTCACGTACCGGGCGGCGCTCAACGCGGAAGAGCAGGGCCGAATCCCCGATCGGATGGACGCCTCGCTGGCCAAGCTCTACTCCGGGGAAATGGTCGAAACGGTGGTCAGCGAATCGCTGCAGATCCACGGTGCGAACGGCTACCAGCAGGGACACGCACTGGAGTACCTCCACCGGCTCGCGCGGGGTCGCCGGCTCGCGGCGGGGACCGACGAAATCCAGAAGAACCAGATCGCGGCGGCCCTCAAACGGGACGGCCTCCCCTCGCTCACGTAGCTTCCCTCGCCGATCGAGTCGTGACGCGTCTTCCCGGTCGAAGCCGATTTCCGGACCGAGTTTTCCTTTTCGATCGCCGACGACGCCCAATTGACCAGGATACGATTTATTGGATTTCACGTTCCAGCAGCGCCCGGTACCTCCAGCCCGACCCAGTTCGGACCGGTCCGACGTTCGGCGGTGAACCGGTCCGTCGCTCGAGTCTCGAACCGCGTCGGTCGAGGCGCTTCGAACCGGTTCGAACCGCTCTCGAGTCGGCTTTCTGCGAACGGTTTCGGATGACAGAACCGGCCCGCCAGACGGGAGCGGCCCCCTCCGTGATCCGCGATGGACGAGGAATCCCCGATCGATCAATCGGAGTCGGCGAGCCCGGGCTGGTGTGGAAGGGGTGACGCCGTGCGGGCGACGACGAGACAGGTGATGCCGACGAGTCCGCCGACGACGCCGATGCCGCCGACCATGAGCTGTAACGATTCCGTCCGGGGAATCGACCCGTCGAGGAATTCGATCCCGAATCCGACGACGATCGGCGCTATGGTCGCCGAAAGTCTCCCTACCGATTCGAACACGCTCACGAGGCCGCCTCTGAGTTCCGTGGGCGCGAACCCGGTCGCGACGCTTCGGAGGAGGGAGAGCGACATGCCGAACCCGACTCCGAGTGCCAACGCGCCGACCGCGGCCAGGGCGACCGTCGGGACGAACGCGACGATCACGAGGCCGACCGCCATGAGCGATACCGCGGCCGCGAGAGGGACGGTTCGTCCGGCGAACGACGAGCCGAATCGCCCGGCCTGTGTCGCCGCAACGGCGTAGGTAGCGCTGGCTAACGCGACCAGGATACCGGCCTGCCCCGCCGTGCCGCCCATCGATCTCACGACCAACAGCGACACGTACGTCATGAACGTGATATACAGGAGTATCGGGACCATGCGGAACACGAGAACCGAGGCGACGCGCGGTCGAAGCAAGACGGCGGTCAGTTCGCGAACGTAGGTTCCACGGTCGGTGCGATCAGCCGCTGAATCGGTCTCGCGCGTCGGTGCCGTCGGTTCGGTAAACCACAGCGCGAGAACGATCGAGATCGGGATACCGATCGCGTACAGCAACAGGGGATACTGCCACGCGACGCCGACCAGTACACCGCCGATCAACGGGAAGAACCCCTGTGTCAGGCCGGATACCGAAAACCGCAATCCCTGTCCCGTCGCTTCGGCACGCCCGGTATAGAGGTCGCCGATACTCGTGATGATAACCGGCGTCACCGCGGCGAAGCTGATCCCCTGACAGAACCGAAGGAACAACACGACGCGAAAGTCCGTCGTCACCGCGAGCGCGGTTCCGGCGACGGAAAAGACGAACAGTCCGATGACGAGAAACGGCTTCCGCCCGTACCTGTCGGCCAGAACGCCGACCGCCGGAATCATCAGGATGCCCGGGGCGGTGAACACGGTCATCAGCAATCCGATGGTCGCGTCCGACGCGCCGTAGGGGTGCTGGAGGGACTCGAGAAGCGGAGAGATCAGTGCCGCTCCGAGCGGTGCGACGAGGTTCGCCAACAGCAGAAGCTGAAAGTCCGTGTCGCGTAAAACCGCCGCTTTCTCTCCGAAGAGCGACTGGATCATCGGCACGTCACCGAGTTTCTCGGCGAGGCTCAAAAAGATTCCCTCACCGACGCCGTCGGCGATTCTGACGATCGCAGGACGGACGATCGCCCACGAGGTCCGCAGTGACCGCGCTTCGACACGGTCTCAGCGCCGCCGGGCGCTCGACGGCCGTTCCGAACGGCGCGATCGAGAGCCCGGCCCCGGAAAAAACGGTTCCCGGATGGATATGTTGGAAGGGGTAACAGTTCGCCCCGCCCTACAACAGTTCTCGAAATCGGCGGAGTTGCGAGTGCTGATCCGTCGTCGCGAACCGCGTGACGAACGTCTCGACGCCCGCGTCGGCGTACCGTTCGAGATGTTCGCCGACGACCGACGGCGGGCCGAACGCGCCCCGGCGCTCGAGTTGCTCGTCGGACATCTCCCCCCATTCGGGATAGTACGCCGCGATGAACTCGCGAGCCTGATCGAGGGCCGCCTCGCGCGTCTCGGCGATGACGACGTCCTGATAGTACGCCGCGTCGAACGTCGACGGATTGCGGCCGGCGTCGTCGACGATCTCCCGAGCGCGATCGATTCCGTCGGCGTACATCTCCGGTGACTTCGAGATCGGCAGCCAGCCGTCGCCGTGGTCCGCGATCCGCCGCTGGATCTGTTTCGGATAGCCGTCGCGCGGGTCGAACGCCGCCGATGCGACGTAGATGGGAAGCTCTCCGGTCGGCCGTAACCCGATATCGGCGTCCTCGAGCGTGACGAAGTCGCCGTCGTACGCGTCTATCCCGCCGTCCCACAGCCCGCGAATCACGTCGAGGGTCTCGTCGAGCGCGCGGCCGCGTCGGTCGAACGGGACGCCGAGCTGTTCGTGTTCGGTCGCGACCGACTCACCGCTTCCGACGCCGACTCCGAGGGACAGACGGCCGCCCGAGAGCAGATCGACCGTCGCCGCCTGCTGGGCGACGGCGACCGGACGCCGGAGATGGGGGAGGTGGATCGCAGTCCCCAGTTCGATCGCGTCCGTCGCGGCCGCCGCGGCCGCGAGCGTCGACAGCGGATCGAGGCGCGGTTTCGCGAGGACGCTGTCGCCGGCCCAGACCGATTCGAATCCCATCGACTCCGCCGCTCGAGCGAGCGTCGAACACGACTGCGTGCGTGCGAGTTGGTCCTGTGCCCCGTCGGAGTCGAGAACGATGCCCCGCGTCGGAAGGACGTATCCATGATCGACCATACAGTCCGTTCTCACGAGTTCCTACTTAACAGCTCCGCCGATCGAATGGGCTTCTCGACGGTGATTTCCGAAAGTGCTTGTGACCGACCCCGTTCTGTAGACAGGAACGATGATCTTTATTCGTTGAAACGAACTATATCGATCGATATTTCCCAAAGAAAGCCATGAACGTCTAAGATATCGGGGAAGACGGAGCTAGTTAGCGATTTGATTGTACATGACACTCGTTACCATAAAGAGGCGCGTTCGAGAACATCGAACGTGATCATCGACGCACGAGCGGAGCGAGACAACGACCGCCGACTACGATATCAACTGAAAGTCACTGCACACCCGATTTCGCGCCTGGAGCCCGATTCGGAGCGCACCGTGAGCGAGAACTGCGGACCGTGTGACCGAGGTGTAAACTGTTCAGTTGGGACTCCAGTGACTCCTCGAGCCGTCAGTTGCGACGGCGATACAGCGACTGGACTCGCGGTACGGTCGCGTGGTAGCGATCCGCGACGACGGCCGTTCGACGAGGTCTTCGGACTGGAAAGACGGATGGGAACGGAACCTCCCACCGAGTGGCGCCAGCACGGTGGATCGATCGGTGAGTTTCGTCACGCGGAACGAACCGTCACGAAACCGGCTACCGACGACACGGTTTACAACAGTACTACTGGAAAGAAGGTGCTGCACGAACGGGATGTGAGTCGTCAGAAGGGAAACGGTTTTGCCCGTGATACGCTATGAACGATGTAAGATGACGAGTCACGGTTCAGGCGGTCGCGGGAGGATTCTGGAGGCGAAGCCAAATGAGTGAGGCGGTCGAGAACGAACAGCAGTGCACGTGCAAAATCGGTCGCGCCATCGATCGGTACGATCTCGACGGACTGAACGGAGCGCTCGAGCACCGACGCGACGTCGCGGATGCGAGCCTCCGGACGCTCGCGGATTATATCAACGAGCGGATCCTCGAGGCGGCGCTCGCCGAAGCAGAGACCGATCTAACGGACGTCGCGTACGGAGCAGTGAGCGCCGACGACGCCCTCTCGGCGGTGTATGAAACGCTGACGAGCGATACGGCGCCGGCCGATCGCGAAGCGCGAGTCCGAAAGCGTTTCGAACAGCACGGAATCGATCTCGAAGCGATCGAGTCCGACTGGGTCACGCATCCCACCGTCCGCTCCCACTTCAACGATTGCCTACGGATCGACACGGCCCGGACGACGACGATCACGGCCGAATCGGCGCGAAATACGATCGAATGGGCGCGAACGCGATGCGCCCGAGTCGTCGAACAGACGATCTCGCGGCTTGGCAGCGCGGAGATCGTCTCGATTCGCGATACCGAAGTCGCCGTCACGATTCAGATAACGTGTTCGAACTGTGGTTCGACGTACCGGTTCGGAGAATTACTCGAGCACGGATCGTGTGACTGCTCCGCCGACGAAACGGCCTGCTCGGATCACCGATAGCGCTCCCGCGTCCCCCATCACGCTATCGCGACTTCCGCGTCCGGCACACGTGACGGATTTCGCGAGTGCGTACTAAGGCGGATCACGGCCGGCCGTACCCGTGAGGCCGCGTTACCGGTCGGTCGTGGTGTCGAAACACGCACAATGACGGTACCGGTCGATTTTCAGTTCGTTCGGAGCGATCCACGAGAGGAAACCCGATTCCAGTTCAAAGATGTTTTCGTAACTACTCCTCGGGCGATGGATATAAACGTGTGAGCTGTGATACAACGAACAATGGGACACTCGGATAGGACCGTACAGAACACGCATATCGAGGACTCGGTCGAGTTAGCGGCCGAAAACATGGGCGGAATCGATTCGTGCGCGATCGAGTTCCGGAGCGGGGTCAATCTCCTCACCGGACGGAACGCGACCAATCGAACGAGCCTACTTCGAGCGGTTAGCGGCGTTCTCGGTGGAACGAGCGCCACGCTCAAGAGCGACGCAGACGAGGGTCACGTGACGCTCACCATCGGCGATCGAGAGTACTCGCGCCGGTACAGCCGCACGGAGACCGGGGTCCAGGTGACGGGCGACCCGTACGAGGAGAACAGCGAACTCATCGATCTCTTCATCTCCCTCCTCGAAAACAATCCGGCCCGTCTGGCGGTCGAACGCGGTGACGATCTCCGCGAGCTCATCATGCGACCGGTAGATACGAGCGAGATCGAACGGCGGATCCAGCGCTTGCAACGCGAGCGCGACGAGATCAGCGAGACGGTGGATCGCGTCGAACGCCGCTCGAAAAAGCTACCGGCACTCGAGGAACGGCGGCAGACGCTGACGACGGAACTCGAGTCGCTCGAGGCGGAGATCGAGTCGCTTCGGTCGGAGGTAACCCAGCACGAGGCCGACGCCGAAATGGCGGAGGAAGCCGAGGAGCTGGTCGACACGCTCGACGAGCGGCGGAAAGAGCGAAGCGAACTCACCGACCAGATCGACCTGGTGACGGCCGAAATCGAGGCTCTCCGGGAGCGGCCCGAGGAACTCCGCACCGAGCGCGACGAACTCCCCGATCACTCTCAGGCCGATCTGGAAACCGTCCAGGAGGAACTTCGATCGATCAGAAATCGGAAACGAGAGCTCGAAAACACGGCCGCGGATCTCTCCGCGATCGTCGACTTCAACGAGGACATTCTCTCCGACAGCATCTCGAATCTGCCCGAGGAATCGACCAGCGACGATCCGGTCGCGGAACTCGCTCCCGAAGCGGACCAGACGGTCACCTGCTGGACCTGTGGAAATCGAGCCGAACGCGGGGCGATAGCCGATCGACTGGAGAACCTTCGAAACGTCGTTACGGAAAAGCGAAACGAATCCACCGAGCTCGAGTCTCGGATCGCCGAACTGGAGCGCAAACAGGAACGGATTCGAGCGGCCATCGAGGAACGGAACGAACTCGACCGGAAACTCGACGACGTCGAACGGAAACTCGAGGCGAAAGAGGAGCGAAAGGAGGCCCTCGAGGGGGAGGCCGAGGAGGTACGCGAAACGATCGCCGAACTCGAGACCAAAGTAGCGGACACCGAAGAGTTGCGCGACAGCGATCTGCTGGAGACGTACGAGCGAATCAGCGAATTACAGTACGAGCAGGGCCAGACCCAACAGGAACTCGCGTCCGTCGAAGACGAAATCGAGGAGATCGAATCGTTGCCGGACAAATCGACGCTGCAAGAGCAACTCGACGAGATCCGTCAGGAACTCGACTACGAGCGCGGGCGGGTGGCCGAACTCGAGTCCGAGTCGGTCTCGAAGTTCAACGAGCACATGGACGAAGTGCTGGATATCCTCAACTACCGAAACATCTCCCGGGTCTGGATAGAGAGAAAAGAAGCGGAAAACGGGGGTCACGGCTCGAATGCGACGTTCGACCTTCACCTGGTCCGAGAGTCAGAGACGGGGTCCGTCTACGAGGATACGGTCGCGAATCTGAGCGAAAGCGAACGCGAAGTGATCGGCCTGATAGTCGCACTCGCCGGCTATCTCGTGCACGAAGTGTATGAACAAGTGCCGTTCATGCTACTCGATTCCCTCGAGGCGATCGACTCGAAGCGTATCGCCGACCTCATCGACTACTTTTCGGAATACGCACCGTATCTCATCGTCGCACTGCTCCCCGAAGACGCGTCCGAAATCACGGACAAGTATACGCAGATTACGGCTGCGGAACTGAACTGAACCGGGTACGGCATTCGTTTCGGACACGCTCCCGCTCCAGAGGCGGTGACGGCGCTTCTGACCGAGACACAGTATGGGCGAAACGCGCTACGGCGAGCCGTCTAACGCAGTACTCTCGTTGCTGTCTCTCCGCTGACTGACTCGTGGTGCTTCGAAGCGCCGTCTCTAGTATACGTTAGATATAATCGCTCGCTTCTGAACCGGGAGGTGAGTGAGAGTAGTGGCAGTCGGTGGTGGGAACTCGCCGAGGGTATCGAAGAACCGATCCCCGAGAGGGTAGTATAGCCGTCGGCAACACGCCTCGCCTGGCTTCGGTTCCGTCGAATACGTCGATACTGTGACGAATGCGAGTCGAACCGGCCGCGAGGTCTATGACGACCGACGCCGGGAAAGACCGCGCTTGCGCCGGAGATACGATCGAATCATCTTTGAAATTTTTGTATACTCCACAAATCACATTTTGAATTATCGGCGGTAGCTCACACTTCGGATCGACGGAAAATGCGATCACAGTGGACGGTGATCGCACCCGAGAGACCTGTCCGACCCCGTTTCACGGATACTTCGCCAGACTGCCACGAACCGCGCGGGAATTACGCGGTACGCGCCTGGACCTGAACTGGGTTCCCGGTTTGCTCCAGAGAGATTACTGTGGCGTCCACTCCCCGCCGCTTTTTTCGGTTTCTCCACGGAACGTTCCTTTCCCGTCAGCATCGGTTTCAGCGGCCTTGTGGCGTGGCTTTTGATACCGCAACCCCGCCTCTTTGAGCAACCGCCGACAACTCGGAATCGAGTATTCGACAGCGTAGCTCTCGTCGAGATACTGCTGGACGAGCGCCGGCGTCCACGTCGGCGCATCGAAACCGACTTCCTCGGGTGATTCGTGGACTGCTTCTTCGAATTCTTTTTGCTCTTTCTTTGATAATTTTCGTTTCCTCCCAGATCGGTGAGCATCAGTTACTGCCTGTTCGAGTGGTCCATCGGTGTCGAGTCGCTTGAGCCAGCTGTAGATCGTCCGTCGTTGCACGTCGTACCACTCGGCCAGCTCGGTCTGCGTGAGACCGTTTTTGTACGCTATTGCCGCTAACAGCCGTTCTGTCGGCTTTTTCCGCTCCACGTTGTCGAGGGCATCCTGCAAGTCCTCGACAGTGATTTCGTCGAGATGATCCACTGTGTGCAGTACCGATCTTCGAGTAGTTAGTTCTAACGGCTAGTAGTGACACTCCGACACCGATATATTAGACAATCGGTATGACATTCGACTCCCGTAATACGGGGGCTGTCGTGGCAGGCAAAGACGATTCCGAGAGAGTCGGAATCGGGACGAAGTTGATAACCGTTCCACCGGATAGATTCGTTGTCGCGTTTCCCACCACGCGACGCGGACGATCCAATTGCACCCCCTGATAGTGTCCTAGTCTCACTCGGCGGTGGCCGTTTCCCCCGGCCTCCGGCCGTTTGAGGCTTCTCGAGAAGATCACCACCGAACTTCGAGTGATGTCTCTCCGATGGGGTCTGTGCGATTACGGATAGATCCGTCTTCTACGTGGATCGGTGTCTCGAGAAACGCCGGCCGGAAGCCGGCGTTACATCCCCCTGTAGGTGATCTGTCTCAGGGATGGGTTCGAGACCGGTGCATGTGACAACTGAGTTCACGCGACGCCGATCTCGGCGGGCGAGGGACCGTCTGTCTCGAGTCGGGCGGATCCTGTCGGCAACGACTGAATCCTCTCCCCCCGCCACGTAGGTAATTCGCATATCACACCGTAAGCCCATTGGCCACATACGCAGGTAACACCGATGTTACTAGCCGACTATCAGCGTCGTCATTCGCGCGGCGTCGTCTATACGCCTCCGGCTCGGCGCGATGGGATCTCATCGCTCGCAAAGGGAGATGGGGAGGACGATACGTCGGCAGGGGCGTCTCCGAGATGCTGTGTCACCGCGGAGACGCCAGGCAGCGGGTAGCGGGCAGCGTTTGAGTCCTATCCGCCAAGACGTGTCGATCCCGAGCGGATTCGAGATCGGTGTGACGATGTGGCTACTCGAGCACCCCGAGCGGATTCGAGATCGGTGTGACGATGTGGCTACTCGAGCACCCCGAGGGGGAGTCGAGTCGGCGGTAGTCTGAGGGACGTGGATTTCGACGAGCGGGTATGACCGAGAAGGATCGCATTCGTCCCGACGGTGGAACCGACGCGTTAGATCCACCACCGACAGACACCATGGACGAAGAGACGCTCGATCCGGCGTCGCTTGCCCAGAACGCGTCTCGAGACGGTCGTTCGGCTCCTCAATCAGCCGGCGCTCGCTCGCGTGTACGTCTCTGTCTGCTATTGGGGCCCGTTTCGCCGCCGGATCGAAAATGCAGTCTCCGAAACGGTTCCGAACGGCCCGGAAACGGTGTCAGCGGATACCAGCCAGCGGTTCGGTATCGACCGGAATACCACCGGCGTCTGTGGCGCGTCTACGAGTCGTCCGAGTCGTTGGAACGAGCGGGTTCCGTTCCGGCCTCCTCGATCCGTCCGCCGTCGCTGGCTGCTGGTGCGGTCGAATCGCTACTCGGTGCCTGGAATGAGACATCGGGGCCGAGATACTTCGTCCAGACGACGAGCAGACTCGGGAGGACGAGCACGCTCGCGAGGAACGCGTAGATGATCGTCAGCCCGGTAATGATCCCGAACTGCTGTAGCGGCGGGAGGATGGCGAAGGCGAGGACGCCGAAGCCGCCGACGGTCGTCGCGGCGCTGCCGAGCAGCGCGCCGCCCGTCCCGGTGACCGTCCGGGACATCGCTTCCCAGACCGACCCCGTCCGTTTCAGTTCGAGGCTGTACCGTTCGCTCATGTGGATGCTGTAGGCGACGCCGAGTCCGACAGTGAGGCTCGTGATCATCCCCGTCATGACGTTAAACGGAATCTCGAGCAGGTACATCGTCCCGAGAATCCACGAGACGCTGAACACGACCGGAAGTAGCGTCACCGCACCGAGGGTCGCGCTCCCCTCCCTGATCCGGTAGCTGACCATCAGGAAGGCGAAGACGGCCACGAGCGTGATCAGCAGGCTCTGGATGACCGTATCCATCAGTTGCTTTTGCACGATGTCGAACAGGATCGTCTGTCCGGTCGCGGTCGCCTCGAGCCCGTTGCCGTCGATCCCGTCCGCGATGGATCGCATTTCGGTCGTGACGTCGCTCATGGCGGCCGTCCCGCTGGTCGAGATGACCATTCGAACGGCCTCGTAGTCTCCGTCATCGGTCCGATGAATGACGGCGGCCGCTTCGTCGGGAGCGACCTCGAACAGTTCGTCGTACACCCGTTCGAGGTTCCGATCCGGCACTCCGTCGCCGTCCGTATCGGCCGCGGTGAACGTCGCGTTGAACGACTCGTTCTCGGCCGCGACCTGTCGCATCGTCCGGAGGGGACTCTGGACGTCGGCCTCGCCGCTCGAGAGGGTGACGGCAACGTCGCTGTCGGCGGTCTCGTTCTCGGCGGCCGAGACCCGCTGTAACGTCTCGGTCTCGGGATCGGTTACATCGCCCTCGATGAGGATCTGCGCCTGGGAATCCTCCCGGACGAAGTTTTTATTGACGAACTCGAGGTTCTCTTTCATCGAGTAGTCGCCGGGCTTGAACGGCTCGGGGAGGTTCTTCGTCCACTCGGGCGGGTCCTCCGCGATGAAGTCCTCCTGATTGAAGCTGGTGTCGACTTGCGTCGCGCCGTACGCGCCGCCCGCGCTCACGAGAGCCGCGATCAGGATGATGACGATCGGGATCCGTCGCGCCGCCGTCGAGCCGATCGAGAGCGTCTGGCTGAATCGGCCACCGCCCGTCCCGAACGCGCGCTTCTTCCGATCGTAGCCGCGATTCTCGAGGAACTCGTCGAGTTCGGCCTTGAGCGCTGGAACCAAGGTAGCGAACACGAGGAGGGCGACCGTGATGCCGACCGCGCTCACGACGCCGAAGTCCTGAATCGGCGGGACCGGGCTCGTGAGGTTCGAGAGGAATCCGATAGCCGTCGTCGCAGTCACCAGCACGAGCGCGATGCCGACGCCGGCCAGCGCCACTCGCATCGATCCTCGAGCGTCATCGTCGCCGTATGCACCACCGTGTTGGCGCTGCTCGCGGTGGCGCATGAATATGTGTATCGCGTAGTCGATAGAGAGCCCGATTAGCAAAACCGGGACCGCGATGAACATCTGGTTGAAGTCGATTCCGGCCCAGCCCATGAAGCCGAACGTCCAGACGAGGACGGCGGCGATTCCGAACAGGCCGAGCAGGATGTCTAACACGTCGCGGTACGCGACGATCAGGGCGACGACGACGAACAGCAGCGCGAGCGGACCGACGATCGCGAGGCTATCGCCCATCGAGTTGTTGATCTCTTCGCCCATGATCCCGCCGCCGAAGACGATGACCTCCGATCCGCTCGCCTCGACGTTGTCGTTCGCGATGGACTGCATGGCCAGCTGTGCGTCGACGATCGCGTCGGATACCATTCCGCCCTGGCCGCCGTCGCCCTCGGTCTGGTGCGTGACCAGTAGCATCGTCGCGTTCGCGCTCGTCGAACCCGTCTCGTAGTTCGTCGGCATGAACGCCTCCCCGCTCAGTTGTCCGGCGGAGTCCTCACCCAGTACGGCACCGAGTGCGCGTTCGTACTCCGTGGCGTTCATCGACTCGAGCGCGTCGATCTGTTGTTGCAACGTTGGCGACGAGGGGGCCTCCTGAGACGCCTGCTGTTGACTGGTGGCGTTCTCTTGGGCCGCCTGCTGTTGACTCGAGCCGTTCTCTTGGGCCGCTTGTTGCCCCCCGGAGAGCGACGCGAGCGCGACGAGGTTCGCCGCGCCGACAGTCGGCTGTTCGTCGACGAGCGTCCGATTGATCGTCTCGTTCTCGCGGAACGACTGTTGCAATCGGAGCTGTTCGACCATCGCCTCCTGGGAGAGGACGTTGTCGCCCCTGACGATCACTTGCGCCGACGTCGTATTTTCCTGCCCGGTCGTGAAGTTCTCCTCGACGTAGCTCAGTTTCTCCGCTTCCGGCGAATCGCTCTGGAACTGGTCGAGCGACGAGGACTGCTCGATCGAACCGGCACCGACACCCATGACGACCGTGAGAACGAGCATGATGGCGATCACCGCTCGACTGTGAGCCATGATCGCCTCGGAGAAGCGGTCGATCCAGCTCATGCGTCGAACCAGTCCCCGTGAGCCGCGTCTCCGAGCGTGCTACTCGCACCGAACCCGAATCGTTCGCGAAGTAGATGGGTCGGTACCGCGATCGATAACCGTCGGGTCTGCACCGGGCTCATTGCCACCCACTCCGTCGAGAGCCGGATTCGAATCGACGGTACTGGAGCGCGATTCGCGTTCGTCCCGATACGATACCTCGCAATGGGCGCGAGGATCCCGTGGCGTCACACGCCGGAAACCTCGTTTGGGTCGCCCGTCTCGGTTCTTCGGCCATCTTGTGACTGACTATTCAGTCAGCACTTATCAACCTTCTCACTGTAGATCGTTGCACAACGGTTGATACGGGGGATGAGAGGGTCTCCCAAGTGTAGAACTGACCATTCAATCAATATTTATAGGTGGCGGTAGTATACCGTTTTCAGAATGGGAACTGCCATCGAACCGAATCGGAGTCGGCGCCGCTCCGAAATCGCCACCGCGCCACGTACCTCGATTCCGTCCGGTTGGCGGGCCGTTGTCCCCGGGAACCAGGGATCCGTCCGGCGTCCCGTGCTGAAGTTGGAAAGCGCACGCGTCGGCGCGGGAGGGATGCCGATATGACGCACCCTCCACCGTTCCTCGAGGAACCGGACGATACGCGGGACGCGATCATGAAAGCGACGTACGTCGCGCTCTGTAAACACGGGTACAGCGACCTCACGATCCAACGGATCGGGGACGAGTTCTCGAAGAGCAAGTCGCTGTTGTACCATCACTACGACAGCAAGGACGACCTCCTCCTCGATTTCCTCGAGTTCATGTTAGACCAGCTCGAGGAACAGCTGCCGACGTACCGAGAGGGGGGAGCCGACGACCACATCGACGAGATCGTCGAGAGCACGTTCTCGTTCGGCGACTGCAGCCAGGACACCGATTTCGCGCAAGCGGTCGTCGAACTCCGAACGCAGGCCGCACACGACGAGGACTACCGCGAGTATTTCACCCGGAGCGACCAGTTCGTCAGAAAACACGTCGTCCACACGATCCGCTCGGGTATCGAACAGGGCGTCTTCCAGGAGGTGGATCCGCAGGAAACGGCAGCGCTCTTCCAGATCGTGTTCTCCGGAGCGATGACCCAGCGCGTGACGAGTGACGGCGACGTCTTCGAGGACGCCCGCGCCGAGTTCGAGCGATACGTGCGGGACTGTCTCCTCGAAGCGGAGTGAGAGGCGGGCAAACGACTCGTTTCACCGCGGGATTCTCGAGCCGTTCGCAACGTCATCTGACCCACGGCCCAGATACGCCTGTCGCCCGCTACGTTCCCTTGAGGAGATGTGTTACGCCGGCGGTTTCGGCGACGATCCACGCGACGAACAGGCCGTAGGCCAGGAGTAGCACGACGGACTCCCATCTCGTAACCGAGAGATCGGTCCGTAAAAACGTGAATAAGAGAACGGTGGCCAGGGTGAGGACTCCGAGCATCGGGACGGCCACCGCGAAATCGACGGCCACGCTCCCGACGATGAGAACGCCGATCGGAATCGCGACCAGGAGGTCGAACGTGTTCGAGCCGAGCACGTTCCCGAGACTCGTGATCCCCTTGTCTGCCTTGGCAGACCGGACGCTCACGAGCGTGTCCGGAAGGCTCGTCGCCGCCGCGATGATGGTGATACCGGCGAGGAACTCGGGGATACCGAACGTCCGGCTGAGCGATTCGACGCCGCCGACGAGCTGTTCGACGGCCACGAGGATGACGAGTAAGCCGACGACGAGTTTTCCCCATTCGCGGCCGACGGAAATTCCAGTCGGTGCGTCGTCGGCCTCGTAATCGCCGACATCTTGCCACTGGATGAAGAGATACAACCCGTAGAGCAAGAGGGGAAGCATCGCCAGCGGACGCGTGAGCCGTCCGGCGAGTTCGGGTCCGTCGGGAACGGGGACGTAAATCACGGCGAGGGCGAGGGTGATGATCAGCGCGGCGACGGCGATCATGTAGAACTGGGCTTCCTTGTACACGATGGTTCGGTTCGCGTCCAGGTCGCCGTCCGTCGCGATCCCGGAGAGTGCGGGGATGACGAGAATGTTGAAGATCGCGGAGCCGACGATCGCCCCGATGCCCATGTTGAACGTTCCGGCGAGCGCCGTGAAGACGACGCTCGACAACTCGGGAAAGCTCGAGCCGATAGCGACGACGATCGATCCCTGCACGACGGCTGGTAATCCGTAGTATGCCGAGAGGTGTTCCGCCGACTCTTCGAGCCAGCCACTGCCGAACCAGATGAGGGCAGTTGCGACGACGATGACGAGCCCGTTGACGACGGGCACGTCAGGGAGTATACCACCGAGGACCATTGCCCGACCATACCGACTCGTCTCCTTTTAATGATTCTATAGAGCGATAGCCTGCCTTCCGAGATCTTCGTCGAAGTCGTGCCTATTTTCGTCCCGCTACGGTAGTCACTGAAACGAGTGACACGCTGATCGGATCGCCATCGTTCGATCAGGGGTCCAGTGACGTTCAGTGACTACTATAGACCAGGTAGCGAGACGGTAGCGACTGGATGACGTGCTTCCGATGATCCGTTCCGCGACGATTGATACCAGCGCTCGCCTCGATGCCGCGCGTCTCGAGGTGCATCGTAGCGTCGGCCGTCCAGGGAGAAGGCTTATGGCTGACTAACCGGTTAGTCAATACATGGCCCAGTCGCTACCACAGAAACGACCGTGGTTCGCAGCGCTCCTCGCAGCGCTCGCTACCGGTCTCGGCCACCTCTATCTCCGCCGGTGGAGTCGCGGGATCGGATGGCTCGCCGCCTCCTTCGGCGCGAGTATACTGTTCGTCGATCCGGCGGCGGTCGACGCGTTTCTGGCCGGGAGCTGGACGCTCGGAACGGTACTGGCGGTCGCACCGATGTTCATCGTCATCGGACTCAGCGTCGTCGACGCGTATCGGATCGCCCAGCGACAGAGCACCGCCGAAAGTGCGGCCGACGATGCCGCCGAACGCACGGTCGCCTGCCCCCACTGCGGATACGACCTCGATCCGGAACTCGAGTTCTGTCACTGGTGTACGAATTCCGTCGAGGACGTCGATCGGGGGCGAGCGGAAGCGTCAGAACGGCAGTGAACAGGTTCCTCATTGGCCGCGCTGTGACCCAACTCCTACTGACGCTCGTTTACCAGCACGTTCGTCACGTACTCGTCGGCGGTTCGTCTCGCCGTCGTCAGCGCGCGCTCCTCGTCTAGCACGACCGCTCGAGTGCGGGCACCGTCGACGATCGTCATGAGCGCTCGCGCCTCGCGTTCGGCGTCGACAGCTGCGAACACGCCCTCGTCGATCCCGTGGTCGATCACCGTCTGCAGCATGTACCGGACGTACTCGTCGTTCTGCCGAAACCGTTCGCGAAACCGTTCCTTGTACGGCGCCTGACTGCGCATCTCCAGTATCGCGACGAGCAGGTCGAGGTGGTCCTCGGGGTCGACGAGCAGTTTGTCGAGTAGCAATTCGAGTCGCCGTTCGGGGTCCGTCGTTTCGACCTCGTGGACCGCATTCTTGAACTGCTCGAGGATGTAGTCCAGAAACGCCGCGAGTAGATCCTCCTTCGTATCGTAGTGATAGTGGATCGCGGCGGTCGACTTCCCGTATTCGTCGGCGATCCGTTGGATCGTGAGATCGGCGTATCCGTGCTCTCGAAGCGCACGGTACGTGGCCTGCATGATTGCCTCGTTCGGATCAGAGACCGTCTCTGTCGACGGATCAGCCATCGTGCCGATACTCACGTGGCCGAGGGATAACAGTTGTGACCCGCTCGTCAGGATGAACCGTTTCGGCCTCACCTCGGTCGCCGACTGAACGAACGCGAACCGAAGCGAGAGTTTCGAGACGATCCCGTTTCCGAACGCTTTTGACTAATCAGTCAATAAGTGTCTCGTCGTCCAATAGGAACGACGAACGACGATGGCTTACAAACTCTCACTCGCGGACCGGCGGGCCGAAATCGACAGCCGACTCGAGGTGGCGCTCGACGCTGCGGATATCGGCCGGTTAGCTCCCGCCTCGACGACGGTTCTGGAGCGTGATACTCGGTGGTACGGGCAACTGGTCGCCGTTTCACACAACTCGCTGGCGACGACGCCGGATCGGCCGGTAGTGGTTCCCGCAGCGTCAGCAATCGAACTGCTTCGCGGATACGTTCAACTCCGCAAGGAACTGACACTCCAACTCGGCGACGAGGCTACCGACTCATCGGGACGGGAGGTGACGCCTGCGTTGCTGGCCTCGGATTACCTCTATACGTCGGCGTATTCCACGCTCGGAACCCTCGCCGCTGATCGCATCGCGGAGTGTGTCGAAGAACTCACGACCGTCTCGGAGTCGATCATCGAGGCGTTAGGAAGCGACTGTCTGCAGTCCTCACCGTCACCGGCCGACTACTGTTCGTTAATCGACACCACTGCCGGGGCACTCGGTCGAGGGGCGGCCGTTATCGGTGCAACGCTGGCGGATATCGACGACTCGGACGGCGACCACTTTGCGACGCTGGGGCGCGGATTCGGCACGGTATGGCAGATACAGGACATCCTCGCTTCCGATGGGCCATCCGTCCGGACGGACAGAGCAGTCACTGAACGACGACTCCGTCAGCACGCGAACCGACGCCTTCGAGAAACGGATCACGCGCTCCGACAGCTTTCGTCCGCTGTCGACGGACGCTCCTTGCGAGCGTTCGGTACGGAAACGGTCTCGGAGAGTCTAGCAGATAGTAGTCGCGACTGAACACAGCGGTCCAGTAGAGTGAACGGGTACGACGAAGCAGTTCCGCGTGATTCGGTCTCCCATTCTCCCTCGAGTCGGTACCAGCGAAAAAGACTGCCCTCAGCCGCGCCAGGTCGTAACCGATATACGTGCGCTGACTAACTACTTAATTAGTACTGGTGCGGCATTTGATTACGGCCATATGGACGTAATCAAATCACGTCTGGAACCCTCCTCCTCCCGAATGCAACGGTAGCGTCGAATTCGCCCTGAATCCGCCTGAAGGGGGGGAGTCAGACGGTGAAGAGAGTCCGGCTTCTTCCTCTCGGACGCCGCGTCTGGAACGTGCCGTCCGCTGCAACCCGGCGTGTTCACCGTGTGAAAAATCGAATCCGCCGTTCTCCCACGATCAGTCGTCATCGCCCGATACTCGTACTACCGACGAACGGCGACTACCGAGTCGGTTACTGCGGGCTCGGGTTCGAGCCGGCGGTAGAGCCGACGGTGCCCTGGTCGAACGTCGTCCCGGTGATCGACTTCAGGCGGGCCACCAGCGAGTCCTTCTTCGGTTCGCCCATGAGGGCGACGTCGAGGACCTCGCTGATGTTCGAACAGGGGATGATCTCGATCATCTCCTCGTACTCGTCTTCGATCATCACGTCCTGCTCGTTGGCTTCGGGGATGATGACCGTGGTACAGCCGGCCTTCGCGGCGGCCTCGATCTTGTGGGTGACCCCGCCGACCGGCAACACGTCGCCGCGCACGGAGAGCGAGCCGGTCATCGCGATCGACTGGTCGACCGGGATGTCCTCGAGCGCGCTGATGACGGCCGTCGCCACCGTGATGGAGGCGGAGTCGCCGTCGACACCGCCTTCGCCGGCCTGAACGAACTGGATGTGGACGTCCTTCTCCGAGAGATCGACGTCGGAGAACTTCTTGATGATCGCGGAGACGTTCTGGACCGACTCCTCGGCCATCTCCTTGAGCTGACCGGTCGCGATCACCTGACCGCCGCCCTGTGCGGGCGCGATCTCGGCCATGACGGGGAGCATGATCCCGGAGTCCTCGCCCATAACGGCGAGGCCGTTGACGCGGCCTTCGACGCCGCCGTCGTTGACCTGCAGCTCGTAGTCCTTGCGGCGCTCGATGTAGTCGTCGGCGAGCTGTTGCTCGATCGAGCGCGAGCGGTCTTTGGCCCGAAGAACGTCGTCCCGGGTGGTGAACTCCCGATCCTCGGCGCGGGCGATGTCGCCCGCGACGCGGACCAGCCCGCCGAGGGTACGGAAGTGCAGCGTTAAGTGATTCTTCCGACCCGACCGCCGCTTGGCCTCGAGGAGCAGTTCCTCGACGGCGTCGTCGGTGAAGTGGGGGAGGCGGCCGTCGCGTTCGACCTCCTGGGCGATGAAGCGGGCGTACTTGCG